>CAMKKZ010000025.1 GCA_946413525.1 uncultured Oribacterium sp. | reverse complement strand
AGTGTCCAATAAAAATGCCTCATAGGCATTACCAACACATTTATTGACTAACACCATTCGGATTTCTCGGATTTCGAAGTCCTTACGTATTCCCTGAAGCCCACAAACTGGAATTGCGCCTTTTTTTCACAGGTGCTGTCCTCCCGAATCAGCTCCTGCACCTTTCTCTCGCTGCAGGCAGCCACAACGCGGACTCCTTTTTCCAGCAGGAAATCCACCAATGAGAACGTAAGCGTAAACTCCCCCTGGCACATGACCGCGTCCGGACGCAAGGCAAGGATTTCCCCCGCGATTTTCATGGCAAGCCTTTTTATCTCCTCTTCCGATGAATTCGGAGCCACCTCTGGGAACGGGTAATCCAGAACCTCGCCATATTTCATCGCAGCCGCCATCTGGTCGCCGCCCCACTTATCACATGGATGATTCGAGCAGTTAACGAACATCTCTTTCCCTCCTTCATCAATTTATCCTTCTGAGTGAATCTTTATTGTGGTACTGAAATCTGTAATGTTATGAAATATTATCCGATTATGGGATAATTCATATTGTGTTTATTGATTTATATTAATTTGCATAGCGAACCGCCTGCGGGGGAAATAGGCTGGCAATTCTTTCTTTGGAAAATGATTGTGCCACCCTCCTTTAATTATTATACTCAGGGATACTATAATTTGCTAGGTCAAAACGGATGATTCAACAGGACACCCCAGATTCATGACACTTGCGGGATTGCAAAAAGAGCTGGCCATGTTATGCGAAGGACAGCTCTTTTGCTTATGGACAGAACCATACAGGACGCTCAATGCGGTGTGTCCTGTCCAGAACAAACAACATCTTTTCGATAAAAAACAGGCAGGAATCTCAATCCCGCCTATTTGAATCCATATCTTTATTTTCTTAACCTACTGACATTGGGTGCTGAATAGTTGCAAGCGTATTAAAGCTTATCGGAATATAGAGTATATGAAAGACCAAAAATACGTGTTATTATATCCTTGTCATCACAGGAAATCCCAAAACCATTTGTCGATTACTATAAAAGATGCACAAACAATGAGCGGATGTAAATTAGATATTTTTGCGTTATTTCAAATCCATTATATACAGTATTTTCACTAAAATGTTTACAGGAGGAAAACTACCAGCACATGGAAGAATATGACCTCACCAAAGACAGATCATTTAAAGACTTTTTCAGCATTCCGGACGTTTTTGCCTGCATAGCTTCCCGCACCGCAAAAGAACTCACCAACGTTCCCTTCGCTGACATTGTTGCATCACTTCAAGATATTAGCAATGCGGGAATCACTCTCGAAAAGGACGGAAACCGGGTGGGCTTTGACCTGTATCGGAAAATTTCAGACAAACGCTCGGGCGTTACCGTCCTTATCAACCTGGAGATGCAGGTTCGGCGCACAGTCGGCACCCTTGGCTATATTCTCGGTCACAGAATCCTGTATTATGCCTGCAAGGGGATTGCGGAACAGAAATTGGAAAGAAAAAACGGAAAGGCTGACTACAGCAGCCTGAAACCCTTCTATACCGTATGGATCATTAGAGTTCCTGCCACAAACCCACTTGCAAACAAAGTTCTCAGATTCAACTATGACTTGCCCAAGGACGGTGATAAAGACCTCGGATCCGGCTTCAACCTGCCGGAGGGCGACGATAAAGGCCTCAGATCCAACTATGACCTGCCTGAGGATGACATTGAAAAAAAGGACGACAAAATAAAGATACTTACAAACAGGATAAAAGACAGCCTGGATCGATCCAAAATAGTCCTCTGTTTCCTCTGCACCAGACAGAAATACCGCTACGGAAGTGATAAACTGATGGATGCGATATATGCTCTATTTTCAGAGAAGACGCTGGAGAACATCGAACGGATCGCCGGATATGGTATCAATACAGATAATGAATTCATCACGAAAGGAGAAAAACTAATGACATACGCTGAATCGGTCGAAGCAATTAAAGAAGAAGGAAGGGAAGAAGGAAGGGAAGAAGGAAGAGACGAGGGAAGAGACGAGGGAAGAAACGAGGGAAGAGAAGAGAAACTCATTGACCAGATCCGTATAAAAGTTGGCAAAGGAAAAATACTCACAAGAATTGCAGAAGAACTGGAAGAAAACATTGAAGACATCCGTCCAATCTATGAAGTAATTCAGCGCTTTGGCACCGGACAGGATACCCATACGATTTATGAAGCTTTGCATACCTAAACTGAATCGAGATATCAATATCCGTTATCCTTCAAAATACGAAACTTAACAATCCGGTTTGCACCATAGCCGACTCAACGATATAAAAAGCGAGTGGGGTGTTGAAATCCCTCTATTCACCCACTCGCTGCTCGTTGCAGCAAGGCAATAGCTTCCTTGCTGCAGCTCTGTGAATCGAGTAGGGAAGATGAAATTTGTACCCTGCACGCCTGCGTATTTTTTTTTCAGCCGCAGCCTGTCATAAATCATACGGGCCATCGTGCTCCCTGTATCTCTTCGATAACTAATAAATATCCCCTGCGCCATGACCAAAAACTCCTCCTTTGTCCTTTCATTATCATTTTGAACACCTCATACTTTGACTTGATGCCGTAGGCATTGAGTCCCATTTGTGACGCGCTAGCGGCATCAAGTCAAAATAAGATTATAAATAAGTATACTGTCGTTTTTTTGTCAATTACGCAACGACAATTTGAACAATGTTTTAATTTCTTTCAAACAATATTCAGGATTGTTTTCTCTTTCATATAATTAGTTTGTCACTATGAATTTCATGATAGGGAAAGTCCGGGCATATTTGTAGATTGATTTCAATCTGATCAAGTAATGGTAATCCAAAATCCCATATGTCTGACTTGCGTGAAAATAACTGTTGAAAAAAGCTGGTTCGGAATTTATGATATGAAACATGAAGATTTTTCAAAGGAGGAAGGGGACGCATGCCAAGAAAAATCATATGGATCGCGGATACGGACAAAAACTCGATACGGAATTCGCAAAGAGTCGTTAATAATTCCGGAAGCATGAAAGCCCTTTGCCTTCCGTCCTTACAGGCCATTGAAAATATTGTTTCGCAAGAGGCGGAACATGGAAAAGAGGATTCGGGCCGCAGGCCATCCCTCATTCTGACCGATTTTGACATGATGAGGGAAGCGGGATTTGCCCCTCTCAAAAGATTCAGGGAAATAAACATCCTGGCCGGCGTCCCTGTCTGCATGATATCACCAAACCCAGAGGCAGCCTTCGAAGACAGTTATAAGAACGGCGCATTGTTTGTACTGAAAAAGCCTCTTGCGGAAATGGACATCACACGCATAGAAAACGCCGCATGGCAATATGAAAACACGCGAAGCTACGAGATGATCGTGCAAAAGCAATTAGTCGAACTGAGAACGGCCAGGGAGATTTCCCGTCTGAATGAGCAACTGCGAAACCGCAACGAGCTGCTGCACCAGTTATTCGGGCGCTACTTCCAGGAAGAAGTGGTAAATGTCATTCTGGATCATCCCGAGGAGGTCTCACTGGGAGGAGAAAAGAAGCAGATCGCCGTCATGATGGCGGATATCCGAGGATTCACTTCAAAATCCGAAGAAATCGGGGCTGAGGCGATAACCGACATGCTCAATTGTTTTTTGGGGAAAATGACCAGCGCAATCTCCCTCTACCATGGAACCGTAATCGAGTTCCTCGGGGACGGCATTCTGGCGGTTTTCGGCGCCCCCCTCTCCCATGAGGATGATGACAGGCGCAAAGGCAGCAAAAGCCGGGAGAACCATGGGAACGGCGGCAACAGCAAAAATATCGAAAAGAACGACAGGAATGACGGCAACAATACCGAAATCAAAGGAGACGGCTATAGCAAAAACATCGAAAAGAACGACAGGAATGACGGCAATAATAGCGAAATCAAGGGGGATGGCGACAATAGCATTCAAATCAAGGAGAAAGTCGGCAACAGCAATGAAGGGAATGCCATTGCCGCCGCAATCCTCATGCAGAACTCCATGAAGGATTTGAATGAGTGGTGCAAGTCCAAAGACTACCCGCAGCTTGAGATGGGAATCGGCCTGCATAGCGGGGAAGCCTTTGTCGGGAATGTCGGCACGGAGAATATGATGCGCTTTAACGTCATCGGAAAGGTCGTTAATGAATGCTCCCGAATCGAAGGCTACAGCGTGGGAGGGCAGGTGCTCGCCTCAAAGGAAACCATCGAGCGCGCGGGCTGTACCGTTACGGTGGAGAAGGAACTGTCTGTCAAGGCCAAGGGGGTGCCCGTCCCCATGACGGTCTGCATCCTTTCCGGCATTGACGGAAAGTACCGTCTTCATCTTGCGTCGGAAGAGCCGGAGGAATTCTTTCCTGTAAAAGATGAAATACTCTTCAGCTTAAGCATACTGGAAGGAAAACAAGTAAGCAGCCGGCAGATACCCGCCCTTTTGTTTGAATTATCCAAAAAAAGCGCCTGGATCCGAAAAGCATCCAGCCTTCCCAACAGATATGACGAGCCAGTTTGCTCTGAGGACGCTTCTCTACGTCAGAACTCCGAAGAGCCAGCAACCGCTCCGACCTACGAACCGTGCCGCCCTTCAAGCAGTCTTCTATGTCAGAACTCTAAAGGATCAACCACCGCTCAGACTGACGAGCCGTACTGCCCTTCAAGCAGTCTTCTACGTCAGAACTCGGAGCGACCAACCCCCGCTCCGACAAATGAAGGTCCTGACCCGTATGAAGAACTTCCCGATGTATTTACGAATGTAACTTTAAAGGCATACCAAAGAGACGGTACGGAACTTTTTTCGGAAGTCTACGCTAAAATCATAGAAAGGAACCAGGATACCGCGCTGCTCCGCTTCACACATACCAACGAAGGATTTGATGAATTTTTATCATGCTTTGGCAATAATGTCGGCTTGTAAAAAAGAATGGAGTATATGAAATGAATACATATGGTTTTGAAGAATATAAACCCTCCGGCGTCAGCTTTTTCGTGGAAGATTGTCTTCGTTATGCGCCGGAAGAATTTGTGATATCCAAAATCACAGTGGAAACGGCTCAAAAGCTGGAGGAAGATTTTGCGGAAAAGCCGACAGGACAGACCGCGGAGCAGGTAATGGAAGAGGAAAAACTGTTCCGGGACTTTGGCTGCCGCCGTCTCCTGCTTGTCTGGGAAGAACAGGAAAACTACCGCGTCATGTTTTTCAGCGCGAGCCACCGTGTCAGGGCCCTGGAATTTCTTGACGCGTTGCTTTCCGAGTACGGGCTTGTAAAGGGAAATGCGGAATACGCCTTCGGCTGGATCAGCAGATCCATATTAGACGCCCTCCTTTCCTCCATGAATCTTGCGAATTCCATGGAGTATTATCTGGAAATGACTTACCGCTATTTTCACGACACGGACGTGGTCCAGGCCAGGGAGTATGCGAAAGCCCATCAGGAAGAAATTCCAAAAAGGAAACGTTACATAAAAGCGAAGAAATCCTGGGCTTACGTAAAAACCGCGGAGATAGCCCGGCCCGGCGAGGAGCTTCTGATCAAGATGCTCGAAAATGAGTCCGGCCTCAAGGTAGTCGCGGGGGAAGATACCTATATCATGATCGGCTTCCGGGGCGAGGTTTACTTTATCAGCAGGGAGAAATTTGAAAGGACCTACGAACCCAGCGAGGAAGCACTGGACGTTTTTGAGCAAATGATGGACTTTCTGCCCGAAGCAGAGAAGGTCTCGGACGGAAGCATTATCAGCCTTGACGAATACGCCAGGCTCTGTTACCCAAAACCCGGCAAAGGAATTTATGCCGTCCCCCTGAAGAAACGCACAAAGGTTTTCCCCGCAAACGGCAGTGATGAATACTTTCTGGGGAAGGCCGGGGACTTCATGGTAATCCGGGCAGATGACATAGAGGATATCTACATTATCGACAAAGACGTATTTACTGAAACCTATGAGGAGGCCTTGTCCTGATGCCATGTATACTCGTTAATGCCGGCTTTTACCTATGCCAATTTTACAGTTCTGCGAAACTCTGAAGGCTCTACTCAGTAGTTTGGAATAGAATTACATTAACGAGTATAACAATGGCCACGTATTAAAGATCATGCATTCAAGGCTATCCATTAAAGACCATGCATTTAAGGCCATGTATTAAAGACCATGCATATAAGGCTATGTGTTAAAACCCAATCCCAAGACCTGCATCGCAAAGTCCATCCATCAAAGGATATGTTTGTTTCATTAAAAAGATTAATCCGACCATCAAGACTGCCCTTTTTGTCATGTAATCCGATCAGGCAAAAACGCTTCCGGCAGGAAGCCAATTTGCCCCACATGGTAGTTCTCTTTGCAAATAGGTCAAACAGAAAATATGCTTCCGGCCGGGGCCGATTTGCCCCACATGGACGCCCGCTTTGTCAAGAAATTCAAGAAGATAAAAAAACACTATAGGGAAGGAAAGAATAAGGGAGAAACGGGCATGGCAATTTCAGACTTACATTATGACGCATTTATCAGTTATCGTCATTCCGAACTGGATAAAGATGTCGCTATCGGGATTCACAGAAGGCTGGAAAACTTCCGCCTGCCCCGAAACATACGGACGGATTTGTCAAAAGATGATCGAAGAATCAAAAGGGTCTTCCGAGATCAGGACGAGCTCCCCATCTCTAACAATCTGTCGGATTCGATAGAGGCCGCGCTAAGGAACTCCGACTGGCTGATCCTGATCTGCACGCCCCGCCTGCCGGAATCCAAATGGTGCGCACGCGAAATTGAGATTTTCAAAAAGCTGCATGGGCAGGACCATATTCTCGCCATCCTTGCCGAAGGCGAACCCGAACAATCCTTTCCTGAATCCATACGTTTTCGCGAAATAGAAGTCCCATGCCCCTCCCCGGAAGATCAGGGAAGCAGGAAAATCGATGACGGCGGAGAAGGCCGCAAAGACAAAGCAGCTAGTGATGTCGGGAAATTCAGCGAAACCAAAAATGATATAAATGACCGGGAAGCCGACGATAACTTAGACGACATGCACGGCAGGGAAGCCGGCAATAACATAGACGGCATGAACGGTAGGGAAGCCGATGATAACTTAGACAGCATGAACGGCAGGGTAGCTGGCAATAACATAGACGGCATGAACGGCAGGGAAGCCGGCGATAACTTAGACGGCATGAACGGCAGGGAAGCCAGGGACGCTAATGACATTTGGAATAATTGGACAGTCAGAAATGCCGGCGATGGCAGCGCAGGCGCCCAGGGAACACTTGAGGAGGTGGAACCCCTGGCGGCTGACGTAAGGGCTTCAAGTCTCTGGAAAAGACATAAATTGCTGGATGATGCCGTGCTGCGTATTGCAGCCGTTATATTCGATATTAATTATGACGATTTGAAGCAAAGGCACAAGGAGCAACGCATCCGGCGCATCGCAATCATCAGCAGCGTGGCAGCAGGCATATTCTTCGTATTCGCCTTTTGCTGCATGATTTTGCTAATGAAGATCAGCGCGCAAAAAGCAATTATTCAACAGCAGCATGGAGAACTACAGGCGCAGTACGCCCTGGAGGCAGAAAAATATGCAGAATCCATGTCGCTTGTATCGGCTGACCTTATGAAAAAAGGATTGCGGAAAGACGCAATTTACGCAATCTGGAACGCCATACCCTCTTCCATCGAAGGCTCGCAGGCCTTGCCCTCTTCCATCGAAGGCTCGCAGGCCTTGCCCTCCTCCATTGAGGGCTTGAAAACCATGTCCTATGTAGCCAGCGCCCGTTACGCCCTTACCAATGCCCTTGCTTCTTACGGTATGGACATGCTCGTGCCTGTGGAAACCATACCGGTGCCCCCGGAGGAGGAATGGGATGATTTCTGGGGCACTTCCGGCAACTACAGCTTCCTGGAGGCCTATCTGAATGGAAACCAGCTTCTGTGCGCCAAAGAATTGGACGAGAACGATGGGTTTCCGGAACATGTGGCGGCCGGAAGCGTGCTTCTCGTATCCAGCGATGCCTCCCTGTACCTTTACGATCCCGAAAATGGGATTTTAAATAATTACAGCAGCTCCTGGTATATTGAAAAGCCTGACGAATATCTTCTTGGCGCCGCATACCATGACAAAACACTGTACCTGCAATTTTCACAGGGAGATTATGTTGCTTGTTATAAGTGGAAGGGACATGATCAATATGAATCGGCTGGAACCGTGACCTATGAGGACTTCTACGATTCCATGTCCCTGGGAGGAAGCCTGCTTCAGGAGGGGACGCTCTATGAAAGCGATGATGGGGAATATGAGTTCCTGCCTGGCACAAACCATGTGATTTCCTTCTTCAGGAAAAGCTCCCCAGACTCCACGGATCCAATCCGAAAAATCTATGATCTGCGCGGAAGCTTCTATGGTCTGAAAAAGCTCCAGGGTACGGATTACTATATTCTTGTCGGCAGGCTGTCCTACATTCTGGACAAGAACCTGGATGTGATCGCCCGCGTCTGGAATTTCTATGATTATTCTCCGGAAAAAGAAGCGCTAATCCTCGGCAGGGTAAAGAAAAACGGGACGGAATATGCCCTGCATTATGTACCATTGAAAAGCTACGATGAACTGATGGCCGATGCGGAGGAATCCCTTTCCAACTACCATCCGTCCGCGGAAACAATGGAACGGTACAGGATGCTGAAATAGCGCCAAGCATTCAATTCCATTTATTGAAACATGTTCAGAAATAGGCTATAATATGTTTTTCATAGCTTGGATAAAAGATAATTAGATAGACACAAAGTCAGATAGTTATACTCGTTAACGCTGGCTTTTTCCTATGCCAATTTTACAGTTCTGCGAAACTCAAAAGGCTCTACGCAATAGTTTGTAATAGAATTACGTTAACGAGTATAGATAGTCAAACTTACATTGATAACCTGAACAAAAAGAAACAGGAAATCAACAACCCGGATGATCCGGACAGCAGGAATATGGATTTCCAGATCAATGCTCTTGAGAAGGGTTGGACGATTGAGGACATGCCCCTGCTGGAAGCGCTGGCGGATATTTATTACAGCCCGGAGGTTGAGCCGAAGGACATCGCCTTGTCCATTATGAATTCCATTCGGAATGCTATTTAATGATTTCTGTAACTCTATTCAGTTAATACGTCCCCAGGGGAACCCAGAACGGGTCGGGTATTGCCACCCGACCCGTTTCAATGTCTTTTTTCCGTCCCAGACGGGGAAAATGACCGTCCGAGGACGGCCACTTTCTCTCTTTCCACGCTTTTTCTCTGTCCCGGACGGGGGAAATGACCATCCGAAAACGACTGTCAGTTTTCGGCGGAAATGCTAATCGATTCCCTGATTGACTATGGAGAAAATGGCCATCCGGGAACATCTGCCAGATCACACGTCCTGACCTGCATTTTTCAAAGCAAACTTCAAAGCATTTTCAAATTACATTTCAAAGCAAACTTCAAAGCATTTTCAAATTACATTTCAAAGCAAACTTCAAAGCATTTCCAAATTACATTTCAAATCAAACTTCAAAGCATTTTTCAAATCACATTTCAAAGCAAACCCTAAAGCAAATTTCAAATCATATTTCAAGTCGAACTTCAAATCTCAAATCAAACCCTGGGGCCTGATCCGCATATTTCCTAACTGACCGAAACGCTGAAAGAGACGCTCTTTTTGGAAGGGCTTTTGACCGTGATGTAAGCCACGCCCTTCGATAATGTCCTTACCAGGCCGTCATCCGTTACCGTTGCCACCCTGTTGTTACTGCTGGAATACGTCAAAACCTCCCTGGAAGCCGCGGCCGGCAGCACGTCCAAATGGTTCTTCAGGTCATAATACTGGAATGCTTTCAGCTTGACGCCCGGCATATCGTAAAGAACGATCTTCGTGACTTTGACGGCTGTCCATTTCGCGTAAAGGTGCATGCTCTTCGTCGGCTTGTAGGCGGACGGCTTCGCGATCTTTTTCTTGAAGGCGGAATCCGTATACCAGCCGCCGAACTTGTAACCCTCCTTGTCCAGGTCATCAGCATCCGGAAGGCTGAGCTTCGTTCCCTTCGCGACATTCCAGGTAACAAGCTTCCCGTCCCCTTCGGAATAAGATCCCCCGTTCAGAACCAGCACCAGGGTAAAGTTTTCCTGCCCAAAGGAAGGGTAGAGCGTGGTATTCTTGTTAAAAACATAGTTGCTCTCCAGTATCGTCTTCCCGTTTTTCTTCAGCGACCAGCCCCTGAACGTAAGCAGACTATTGGTATCGTGCTCCACCTCATAGCTGAGGGAATGCCAGTGATCAGTGCTGTCAAAGTACCCCAGGTTAAGCCATTCCCCATAGGTGGTGCCCTTCGGGATCTGGATTGTAACGGTAGAGGAATAGCGGTGCAAATCCAGGTCAAAAATCGATCCGTCGCCGGCCATCAGGGTCAGCGTGATCATCTTGCTGTTCTTCGCTTTGTCCTTCTGCTTCTTCCAGGTCGCGGTATAGGTAGCGGCCTTCGTGATCTTCTCATTATCATACGAAAAAAGCAGCTGCTTGCTGATGGAGCTCTTCCAGCCCATGAAATCATAGCCGCTCTTTTCAGGCGTCGGCAGGCCCAGGATGTAATCCTGCAGATAACCTTTCTTCTTGACAGTGAAAGAAGGCAGATATCTTGCGGCGTCATAAGAATCCAGCTTTCCTCCGGCCAGCTTCAGCGTGACCTTCCAGCCCTTCTCCCACTTCGCGAGAAGCCGGACGGACCTCTTGAATTTATGGCTGCGGGGAAGGATCTTCTTGTATACATCCTCCGCGTCATACCAGCCGGCGAAATAATAACCATCCCGCCGCAGCCCCTTTCCGACATAATTGTACTGGCCCAGGGGCGTATCCTTCGTCATGTACCAGGTTCCGGAGGAAGTCATGCTGTCCCCATCGGCAGAATATCCGCCGTTGGCATCCCAGTATATAGTGAAGCTGTCCTTCCCATCCTCCGGCCAGTCCGCGTACAGGGTAATGTTGCCCTTCGGGATATAATCCCCTGAGTAGGGCTTCGTGAATGCCTTGTCAAAATAGAATGCCGCATCTACCCCGTTCCGGTTGGCCCAAAGATAACCGATTTTCTTTCCCTGCTGAATCGGATAGCTGAAGCTCGCGGACTCACTGTTTTCGGCATACTCACCGGTTACCGGGTTCGTATAATTGGCGCCCTTTATGTTCTTCACCGTAACCTTGTACTGCCTGTCCTCCCATTTCGCGTAATAGGTCGTGTTCTTCTTGATAACGGCGGAATGCTTCACCGGCTTTGTCAGGGCCTTGTCGGAACACCAGTATTGGAAAGCCTTGCTTTCATGATAAGGGGTCCACAGGTTCATGCCGACGCTGAGTCCCTTGCCGACGGGCAGCTTCAGGGTATGCGTCTGCTGCTCGCTGTTATAGTAGAACCACCCTTCGCCAGCCTTCAGTGTCAGCGTCACATCCTGCACCCAGTCCGCATAGAGGGTGATATTCTTTGACGGGGTATACTGTCCATTCAGGACTGTACCCTGACCTTTTTTCACGGTCCAGCCGACCAGCGTCCAGCCGTCCCTTGTGAAGCTGCCGCTTGTCTCGTTGGGCAGCACCATGGTCCCCCCCTTCGTGACATACGTCGTGAGCTTCGTGACGGATTTCCCATCGGACCAGGCCTTGCCGCCATTGCCATTAAGGGTCACTGTATAAGCCTCCCCCCAGTAGGCATAGAGGGTGATGTTCTTCGTCACCAGGTAATCATCCGTGAGGATCTCGCCCTTGTTCTTCTTCACGGTCCATCCCAGCAGCACACTCCCCTTCATCACGGCAAGGTCACGCTCAGTGGGCAGCGTGATATAGGAACCCTCCTCCGCCGTCTGGGACTTGTAATACTCATCCAGGAATGTGCCGCCGTTCGCGTTTAATTTGACGGTGTACTGCGGCTTTGCCTTCTCCCATTTCGCGTAAAGGGTGACGTTCTTCTTCACGAGGTAGGTATTAGTCCAGACCGTGCCCGTTCCCTTCTTGTCCTCTGTCCAGCCGGCCAGGACGTAATCCTTCCTGGTGCCTCCATACTCTCCCGTCCGGAGATAGATTTCGTCCCCGTATGCCGCCATCTCGGTCGTCAGGGACTCGGACAGCGTGCCGCCGTTCCCATCAAACTTCACCTTATAAGGATAATCCCACTGGGCGTAGAGCGTCACATCCGCGGTGGGATAATAGTAGCTGTATCCGCCATAAAGACGGCCGCTTCCATCCTTCGCTTCCGTCCAGCCGGCCAGCTTGTAGCTGCCGTTCTCAGGCTCATAATTATTTACGGCCGCCGCGTCGCCCGCGCCCACGATCAGGCTGGTCTTCGCTTCCCCATCCCAGAACTTACCGCCATTGGCATTCAATGTCACCGTATAGGCCTTCTTCCAGACCGCGTAGAGGGTCATGTCCTTCTCCGGGACAAAGGAATCCTGATATTCCGGGGATTTGGCCGTTTTGGACATTGCCCAGCCAATCATGATATAGCCCTTCTTCGTGGCCACATTCTCTCCATAGGAAGGGTAGCAGTAATCGCCCTCCCGCACGGTCTGGGTCGTGAAGGAATATTCGTCCACCTTCGTGCCGCCATTGGCGTCAAACTTGATCGTATAAACCTTCTGCCAGACCGCGTACAGTGTCACGTCCTTTGTCACGGTATAATAATAATCCAGCGTCTCCGTGGCCGTTTTGGACTCGGCCCAGCCGACCATCTCATAGCCGCTGCGCGTCGCCACATCATTTCCATAAGCAATGTGAATTTGTTCATTTTTCAGGACGTATCTGTCCTTGCTGTCAAAGCTGGCCGCGAACGCGCCTCCGTTGGCGTTATAGCTCACCTTAAGCTTCTTCGCCCAGACCGCGTACAGTGTGACATCCTTTCCGGGCATCACATATTCATTCTGATATTCCGCCTCCGTGGCTGTTTTCGTCGTAGCCCAGCCGACCATCTCATAGCCCTCGCGGAGCGCCGCGTCATTTCCATAATAAAGCCACTCAGTGGCTCCATCCTTGACCGGCCGTTCATTTTGATAGCCTTCCACGAAGCTCCCGCCATTGGCATCCAGGCTCAGGCGATACAGGCTCTCGCGCACATCAACAAAAATTGTAGCAAGCTCGTGGCCAAGTTCTTCCGAACCCGGGTTCCTGGCAAGGATTTTTATGCTGGCCAGGCCCAGTTCTGCTCCCGGGGTGATCTCCCAGACGATTTCCGTATCGGTACTGCTCTTCTTTACAAAATTGACAGAGGAACTGTAATACTCATCGGTATAAAGGTAAATCTCCTCGTCATCGGCATAGCCGTTGGATCTGTCATACTCAGGCTGTATGACAAGCTGCATGCTGGTGTAGCTCCCCTTCCGCCCCAGAAGGTAAAAATTTTCTTCAACCGCGTCCTTGATCGTAACGCTGACGACCTCATTGGCATTCTCCACAAGCCCCGTGAGGGATCCCTCGTCAATCTCAAGCTCGGAAAGCTCCCCGCCCTCCGCCTCCATGCTGAGCTCCGCCGCTTCCCCTTCGGACTCACCGATCCCTGTCGCCTCTGATCCGATCTCTGATTCAGCCTCCGATGATTCCGTTCCGGGTTCCGGTACCTCCGCGTCGGATTCATATGCCTCTGTATCGGATTCTGTCGCTTCCGACCCGGCCTCCGTTGCCTCTGCGCCGGATTCTAATGCCTCTGTACCGGATTCTGTCGCTTCCGACCCGGCCTCCGTTGCCTCTGCGCCGGATTCTAATGCCTCTGTACCGAATTCTGTCGCTTCCGACCCGGCATCTGCCTCTGTACCGGCTTCGGCCTCTTCCGTAACGCTCTCCGATGCCTCGTCCCCGGCTTCCGTTTGGTCTGTGCCGGCCTCTTCTTCTGTTCCGGCATCCTCTGCTTCTCTATCGGATTCCGAAGCCTCTGTTCCGACCTCTGTTTTTTCAATATCACTATCGCTTACGTCTGAATAAGCCTCATCTGATTCGGAATCCGGGAATTCCAATCCAAACTGATCCAATCCGCCGTTTCCGACCAGGTTCTCTTCACCCGCAAGTGATTCACCGTCCAATGCTCCGCTGCCCGCTTCCTCGCCCGGCGCGCCCTCATAGGCCTCATTGACTGCATCCGTCCCCACAGCACCATCATCTGTTTCGTTGTCAGCTTCCTCACCAGGCATACTATCATCTGCCCCATTGGCCGCATTCTCGTCCACAGCGCCTTCATCTATCCGGCTATCCATTTCCGCATCTGAAATGTCGTCCGCTGTCCCGTATTCCGTGTCTTCATCCGATATGCCATCCGCGTCTTCATCCGAAACGCTGTCTGCTGTCACGCCATCCGCGTCCTCGTCTGAAACGCCATCCCCGTCTTCATCTGAAACACCGCCTGCTTCCTCCGCCAGCTCATCCTCTGATGTTTCATCACCTGATGCCGCGTTCATTTCATCATCGGCAGTTCCTTCATCCGCGGAACCATCAGTCTCGTCCTCGAAGCCTTCCTCATCCTTTGCCGCATCTTCTTCAGCATCTGAGCTTTCTTCCGTCACAGCATCTTCCGAATGTTCATCACCAGTCCCGTCACCTTCGAATTCCTCCTCTGGATCCGTGCCCGTTCCATCATCCAAAGCATCAGGATCCGAATCGGACCCCGTTTCCTCAACTGTCTCATCTTCCGATGCCATTTCAACTTCGCCGGCAATTACCTCCTCATCCCCGGCAGGCACGTCCGCAGCGTTCCCTTCGGCGAAAGCCGAGCCAACATTTGTAAACGTCATTCCCACTGCAAGCATCAGGGCGGCAAGTTTCGTCAGCTTTCTTTTCAAAAAGACTTTTTTAAACATCATCGCTCCCTCCTTCATTATTAGAGTGGTTTGAGCCACTCTGATTTTGTGACAGACCGATACAGTAACGCATCGGAAAGGCTTTTCGCCGGAGACCGACAAAACATACTGCCGCCTCAATTAAGGGGGGGTTGCCGACTTAATTAATGACAAACAACCGCGGTATCGCAGGCTATTTGGCTCCTCTATTAAAATGGTATTCAGGCCATTTTAAATAGAGGGCAAACAGCCGCGGCATCGCAATCTTCAGGCTCCTCAATCTCCGGCACTCCGTCAGAATGCCAATGGCATTTATTACTTTATAATACAAATCATTCAGCATAAAATCCAGAAAAAATGCCCTTTGGCAATGACATTTCCGCCGCCTCTGTAACTGTTCTTCCATCTATTGTTAATTCCTCAAATTCAAAAAAGAAGAATGGCTGATTTTTGCCACTCTTCCTCCAATAAATGTGTATTCTACTGCTGAAACTTCCACACTATCTCCGCCTGCTGCCCTGGTTTCACGATCACCTTCTCTACGAAAGCATCCAACAATTCCTTTGTCAGCCTATTCGCCGTGATAACCTTATCCCCCGTGGCAAGCCCATCCGGCATGGCATCCAACTCCTGCTCCAAAGCCCTCACCACCGCCGTCTGCTTCTGGATTTACTCGTTCAACCTGGTTTCCTTCTGATCATACAGCTCCTTTTGCCGAAGGAAGATCTCCTCATCTATCAGAGCGGGGTTTTGCCGCTCTGAATTCTGACATAGCGAACCGCTTGTGGGGCAAATCGGCTCATCTATCAGAGTGGGGTTTTGCCGCTCTGAGTTCTGACATAGTGAAACGCCTGCGGGGCAAGTCTGCTCTAATCCGATCTGACTGGGAACGAGTCGTAATTATTTATTTAACCCTCGCGCTTGCCGCGAGCTGCGTATGAAAGCATCATCTAATTTTCAGAGCCTCACGGGCTTGCCATCTGTTCCAGCCTCAGCGCCGCGTAAAGGGCGGCGGCATCCCGGAAGCTCCTGGGATCCAGGCCGCATCTCTCCCGGATCCTGTTCAGCCGGTACTGCAGGGTATTAATATGCAAACAGCAGCGCCTTGCCGTCTCTTTCAGTGACATTTCGGACGCGTAATAATGCCCCAGAAGCTCCCGGTCCTCGCCGTCCAGATCATGAAGGCACTTCCTGATATAGAGCGCCCCGGCTGCCTTGTCTACGCCCCCAAGGAGAAGCTCCAGCCTCACGCTCTCATAAAACGCGACATTTTCGCCGGAAGGCAGGCTGTGAATCGCCATTTTCGCCGCCTGGAAGGAAAGGTCCTGCCGGGAAAGCCTCCCCGGCGATCCCACCCCTACTCGGATATCCTCCGAAAAGCGCGAAGCAAGAGAACGCAAGGCACGTTTCCAGGATGAAAGCCCGCTTTCCTTGAACAGGATGACGAACTCGTTGGGGAAACGATACGCATAAAGACAGTTCCCCATTCTTTCCGATATATCCTGCACAGCAAGCTCAATGGAAGCTAGGGGTTCCCGGGTTTCGGAACAAAGCTGTATCACCACAGTCCTCCACTGCTCAGCATCATCGGACATGCCGTTCTTCGCCAGCACCTCGGAAATAAAGCCCGAGGGCAGCATTTCATTATCGATCAATGCCCTCACAAGATACCCGGTCTGGGTCCTCCGGTCATAATATCGCGAATCCACCTCCTGCTCCCTCAAAAGAAGGAGCGTGATACGCTGAGCCAGGTCGGCATAGCGGCGCACCCCTTCCGGATCCCCGGTAATGCCGATGACCGCTACCGTCTTTCCGTGATAACGGATCGGCATATTGATCCCTCTCCGGACATCCTTGACAGGGTCATCCTCCTCTATCGTAACGATCTCCCCCAGCCTTGCGGCCCTGTGCCCCCCTTCGTGATAGCCATTCACGCGGGCCGGATCCGTACTGGCGAAAATCCTTCCGTTAATGTCAATATAATTGATGTCATGGCTGCAGATCGTTTTTAACGTATCTACAATCTGCTGCGCAAGTTGCAGATGAATAGGTACAGGCATGGCATCTCCTCCTCAACTTTACGAAGATGATCTCATTGCCGCAGCTCAATATCTCATAATGTATTATACCAAAACGGCGGCCAGGGGGCAAATCGCGCAGGGTAATGAAATCCCCCTACCCGCCCGCAGAGCGTAACAATTCACACCTCATCACTTTTGCCAATAGTTCTATTTCCCCTGCTCGAAGTCTGCGGGAGGAGGGGGAGCTGGGCAGTAAAATTCGACAATTGTCCCATTTCCCCTGCCAGAAAACCGCGGCCGGAAGGGGGATGGACAGTAAAATTCGACAATTGTCCCAATTCCCCTGCCAGGAGGCCGCGGAAAAAAGCCGCTCATAGCATGAAAAATTACATATACATCAATCAATAGATAATATCAGGGGGTGTGGAAGTCTGAACTGTAACCGCAGAGCTCGGCGCGCAAGGTCTGCGTAAAGCACCCGGAGGGGCACTCCCCCTGCCCGCCTGAGGGCTCGGCGTAAGCAGGAATGTTTCCTTACGCAGCCCTGCGATAAAAAAAAGCCCCTCCGGACATTTTCAGCCGTCCGAAGGGGTTAAGGAAATGCGGATTAAATCAGCATTTCCTTATGATGCACTCGAAAATGCAAAGGAAATTTGCCGCGAAGCGGCGCATTTTCGGCGCCGGAAACGCTTGAATCAGCGTTTCCTTAATTCCTTGTGTGATTTACGTCTTTACTTCCATCCCGCTGACAAGTGGGAAAAAGCCTTGCCTTAAGATTTTCATCCGTTCGGGAACCCCGTCCCACTGGCAGACGGGAAAATATGCGGCATTTATACCGGATCCGGCCTGCGCCACTCCATCCCACCGGCAGGCGGGAACAAGCTGGATGGATACGGAATTCACGATTCAGCACATTCCGTCCCGCTCTATCCGATGGGAAAAGAGTTACTTCGGAAAACACTCAGGCCCTGTAGGCCTCTTCACCATCTATTATGGTTGCGATGAGATTTGCTTCCGGAATCTTCTCAATGTCGTCATGGAGGAAATCACAGTCATATACCGTCATATTCGCTATCTTGCCAAATTCGATGGAGCCCAGGCGGTCTTCCTGATGCCACTGGCGGGCGACATTGATCGTAAGGGCGCGCAGTGACTGTTCACGGGTGATGGCCTGGTCAATATTCCGTTCGGTATTGCCCTCAAAGCCATATGTCTTCGGGAACGCGCGTTTTTCCGCCATGTAGATGCTGTCCCTTATGCTCATCATCGGGGAAACCGGGTAATCTGAATGGAAAACCACATTGGCGCCAGCGTCGTAGAAGGACTTGATGGGGTAGGCATTATCCGCCAGCTCCTTTCCGACATAGTCAACTTCCATATTATATGCGCCAGATTCCCTGCCTGACCAAAGCGGCGGGACCGCCGGCGTCGTACCGGTTTCCGCCATGCGCTTAATATCCTCTGCTGTAACGTACTGCAGATGCGCCATAATGTTTCGCTGATCGCGATCTCCGGTGATCTTTTCCGCCTCCTCTACGCAGTCCAGCATGAAACGCGACGCGCCGTCCCCTATGGAGTGGACATGAACCGAAAGCCCCTCCGCGTCGGCCGCTGTAATTAACTCCACCATCTTGTCGTGCTTGTTAAAGCGTTCCAGGCCATGATAGCCGGGCTGATCAACGTATTCTTTAAGCTGCCAGGCCGTATGGGCTTCGACCACGCCGTCGAGGAAGGTCTTGACGCCGATCACGTGGAAATATTCGTTGCTGTACTTCGCGCGGTCTGCCACAACATGGGCGATCTCCGCCTTCGGGTCCTCGGCGTTCTCGGCAACCTTCAGATACGCGTAGGTACGCATCTTGAGCTTCCCTTCCTGCTCAAGCTCATAGTATGCCTTTGTGGCCTCCGGGTAGACGATCTCCACGCCGGCGTCGGCAACGGCGGTGTAGCCGTTTTTAAGGGCGATATCCTGCCATGCCAGGAGATATTTTTTGGCATTCTCAAGCGTCTTGGGAACCTTGGGCATGACCTCGAAGACAGGGGCTTCGCAGATGTAGCCATCCGGTTCACCGTTCTCATCGACGTGCACCTCGTCCGCACTGTATTTTTTCGCGTATTCCTTATCTATCCCGGCCCATTCCAGCGCCTTTGTATTAAGCAGCATAGAATGCCCGCCGCCCGTATTCATGATAAGCGGTTTATCCGGGCAGATCTCGTCCAGATATGCCTTGGTGACTTTTTCATCATTTTCATTCCAGCCCGCAGCCATGTACATCTCGCGGTCCGGGTTCTTCTCAATAAATTCCTTGATGATCTCGCGGTATTTGGCATAGTCGGTGGTTAAGCCGGCCTTCGTGAGATCCGCCTGCCCAATGGCGCGCTCCCCGGCAAGATAGCCATGGGAATGGGCTTCAAGGAAGCCCGGATAAATGAAATTCTCGCCGTAGTCAAGCACTTTGGCGTCCGGGTCCGCAAGCTTTTTTGCTTCCTCCGCGCTGCCGATAAAGGAAAACACGCCGTCCTTTACGATCGCGGCCCGGGCGTGGGGCCTCTTTTCATCCATGGTGATGATGTTGCCGAGAATAAGTGTTTGTTTCATGAGAGGATCCTCCTTCAATTCATTTTCTTTCCGTGGATATACACGTCCCGGGGCTTGTTGTGGCTGAAGCCCTCGTGCTCAGCCGTAAGCAAATCATTATCAAACACCAGAAAATCGGCATCCTTGCCAACGGAGACAGAACCTTTTTTGTCCTCGATGCCAAGCTGCCTGGCTCCATTGATCGTATATCCAAGAAGCATTTCTTCAATGCTCATTTTCTGATCCTCAGACGGGAATTCATCAACGGTTCTGGAGACTTCGGGAGCCAGGGTCTTTTCACTTATCCTGCGCGTCATTCCGACCTCAATACCGAGGTACGGGTTCCAGGACGAAAAATCAGCGTAGGCAATATTATCGCTTGACCAGGCCACGTTGGCGCCGCTGTCCCAAAGCGTTTTGCAGCGGTACATATTGTTCGCGCGTTTTTCGCCAAGTATCCGCCACCATATCTCGTAAGGATTTCCCCCTATGCATCCGGCGTGCCACCACGCCGTATAATTGGCATTCACGCCAAGCTTCGCGAAGCGCCCCAAATCCTGGTCGTCCTGAATCTCCAGATGAGCACAGGTCACCCTGACCCGGAACTTGTCCCCAAGCTCCTTCCTAGCAAGTTCCACACCATCCAGCACAACGCGTGATGCCTGCTCACCGACGGTATGCGCATGAAAATCCAGGCCCTCCTCATTGAGCAGCTTCATAAGCTCTGCCACTTCCTCCGCATTAAAGGTGGTAGCGCCCTTTTTATGGGTATCTTCATAGGGTGTGACCTGGGCCGCGGTCTCGATCCGCAGGGTTCCGTCCATAAAAACCTTGAACGTATGGACCCTCAGGTGCTCCGAGTTGAACTTGCGGTTGAAACGCTTCACCTGTTCCAGGACTTCCTTCATTTTTTTCGGATGAGTCAGCGCATAGCTTCCATCAATATAAACGGGCAGCTTTCCCTTCTTGTCAAACTCAAGCAAACGCTCATAAACCCGCTCATGAAGCTTCTCGCCCTCCGGCCAGCCCGCGTCAAAGACAGCGGTCACGCCGGCATTTACGGAAAAATCTATCCAACGGGAAAGCGCCGCATCGATCTGCTCGTCCGTAATTTTAGACAGACTATCGAAGAGAAGGTGCCACGCTGCCGATTCAAATACATTTCCGGTCACATGACCGTCTTTACGCACATAAAAACTGAGTTCGGGTACGGGATCGGGCGTGTCGTCCGTAATCTGATGCCTCTCGAGTATTCTGGAATTCACCCAGACGCTGTGTCCTTCCCCTTCCAGGATAAGCAGTTCCTTGTCCTGACAAATGGAATCCAGATCTTCCTTTGTGAGGATATCCTCTTTCAGGTATTTCCGCTCCAGAATAAACCTGTAACATTCCTGGTCCGGATTGTTTTTAATATACTGACCCATAAAGTCGACCGCTTCTTTTTTGTTGGAACAAACGACGTACTCCCCCACATCCAGGTAGTCAAATCCGACGCCGGTAGTCACATGGACATGGCTGTCAATGATGCCGGGAATAACGCGCCTTCCGCCAAGGTCGATAACTTCACCCTCATAATCCGAAAGACCCCCTTCGTCCCCTACATAGACGAATTTCCCGTCCTTAAGCGCAAGGGCTGTCGCCTGCGGCTTATCCTTGTCTGCCGTGAAGATTTTCGCGTTCTTAATAATCGTATCTGCCTTCATTATTACGCCCCCTTCGTTGTTTTTCTCTTTCTTCATTTTTCTTTCTATTTCTTCTTTTTCTTTTCCTCCCCTATTAGAGTGGGTTTTTGCCACTCTAATTTCTTGACATACCGATGCGGCATCGCATCATTAAGGCTCCCCTATAAAGTGGTTTTTGGCCGCTTTAATTCATGACAAACAGCTTCGGTATCGCAGGCTATACGGCTCCTCATGCATGCCTGTCAGACACAACAATGTAGTCATGAAAAGCCTTCATAACTTCTCATGACTACATTATCCATATGTTATACCAAAAAAACGAAAAAGTCTATAAAAAAATCAAACCGGCACCTGTATTTAAGAAAGGTTTTTCCGCAGCACAAGAATACTGCGGAAAAAGTGTCTGTACTGTCAGCGATCTTCAGCCCTGTTCCCGGCGAACGCAGGCAAGGGAATATTCTATCGGATCTCCCGCTCCTCATCCATAATCTCCGCCTCCGTGTTTTCCTCCACAAAGCGGGAAATGTCATCCATCAGGCTGTCCGCAAAGGCATTATGCGGCACGATTGCCGCTACGCCGATCACAATGATCTGGTGCGTGTCCTGCTCATCTACCTCTGCTGCCGAAACATGGTATTTGTTCTGCAGCTTCGCGACGAGGCTCTTTACAATCATTCGTTTCTCTTTCAGGCTGTGAACCCATTCGGCCCGCAGCTTAAATGTCATTACCGCTATTCTCATATCTTTTTCCTTCATGGGAAGCTTACTTTTCCTCTTCCAGCAAATCTGTCATGATATCAACGGCATCGTCCAATGCATCCAGCGCTTCATCCAGAGAATCCGCTTCTGTGTCATCAAAACTCTTAGACTCCGTCACTTCCGCCAGCCGGTTTTTTGCGGACTCTACCTGATTTATGATCTCCTGCAGTTCTTTTTTGTAATCCATATTCCACCTCTTTTTATCTCACTACTTTACTCCACCCCCAGCGCCTTAAACAATGCATCTTCCGCGCTCTGATACAGGATTATCTGGAAAGCATTCATCTCCATCTTCATCGTACTATATTCATTTCATTCTCCCTCCGCCAATAGTTCTGCCAAATATTCTATTTTTGTGTCAATAAATCTTTCTATCAGCGTTATCTTCTTTTCTGAGAGAATATCCCTGGGATATAACATTACGATTTCTTCTATTCGATCTCGACCAGGTTTTTGAATATATTCCTCAGCAATTTGCTCGTCGGACCAAGAAGAAAATCCGGCACTTGTAGAATTCCGGCATCGGTGCCGTAAACCGTTGACTCAAGTCCTAAATGTTTTGTCAGAATCCGAAAGGGCACCTACCTTTACTTTATAAATCAGTATTATGGCCTTAAAAGCTTTACCTTGGCCTGTTTTTGGTAAAATGCAACACCATAACAGAGTATCTGCCCATAACCGTAAAGCCCCTCAGCATACTTCTCATCAACAATCTGCTTTATCGCCTTATCACAATCCTTCTCCATATCCGTTTCTTTCCCGGATTTTTTTGCCTCTATGATGATGGCCCTTCTGTTCCTTCTATCCTTCAGAAATATATCCGGTCTTCCGAGATCTTTCTCTTTATTGGATTCGACTTCGTATCCTCTTCCAACAAATACACCCGCAAGAAAAGCGTGGTAATAGTCCTCATGATAGTCATTATAGCTGATCGTATCCCATAACAGGGCAGACAGTATCTCGCCGGATCTCATATCCTCCTTTTGCCACAGGGATTCGAGCAGTTCTTTGATCGTATCAACATTGACGGTATCCGTAAAATATCTTGCGACGGAATCCTGAAAAATAGTGGCGATCTCTTTATTGGGTATCTTCAGTGAAACAGTATCTCCCTCTTCATCCGGGTCAGCCTTTGTAATGTAGCCGGTCATCAGCAAGACACTCCAAAGATTGTCTTCCGTTGAATGCAATGTATCATAAGTCAGCTCATCGCTGATTGTCTGGACAATGGCCCCGCCGTTTAAGAGCTTTTCAAATTTTCCGGCAACATCAAAATCCGTGCGCTTCACGAAAGTGAGCAGTATACCATTATGACTGGTATTTTTCCAATAATTCTTTGGCTTCGCGGTTTCCCTGTAGCTTAACGCGGAGACATGGTTTATAACATCCCATGGACAATATACAAAGGAATTGCCAAACACATATCCATCGTACCATTCTTTGATCTCCGCGGCTGCTTCCTTTCTCTCCGCAAGCTCCAGCATTGCTTCAACCTCATCCTCGGAAAATCCGAAATAACCGCTGAATCTTTCATCCAGTATAGAATATGAAGTGAAGTTATTGGTCCCTGTAAAAATACTTTCTTTGGCGATCCGGAGACATCCCGTAATAACAGCAAACTGAAGGAACTCATTATCTTTAAGGGCAGTGCTCATAATGCCTTTGATCACATCAAGCATCAAAGCATAATACCGGTTTTGGGCGCTATCCTTTTCACTCGCCTTTGCCAAAGGGACATCGTACTCGTCGATTAAAAGAATAACTTTTTTGCCATAAACAGCGTTCATCATGCGCATAATTGTCTTTAACGAATTCTGAACATCACTCGCTGTTCCTTTTTGAGCCTTTAGCCTTGCAAATACATCCAGATCATCCTTATCTATCGCAGCATTATTGACTATCCCGGAATTTGATTTACATACATCCGCTATGATTGTCATCAGTTTGGCGTACGCTACATCATAGGACTCCGATTCCGCATCCTTGAATGAAATAAATAAGACCGGATACTGATTCATCCACTTCTTACAAAAATCCCTATGTTCTGTTATCGCAAGCCCCTCGAATATGTTCCCGCTATTCTTCCATATACTGAAGAAATTCTCTATCATGCTCATCATGAGCGTTTTCCCAAACCTGCGTGGCCTGGTAAAAAGTGTAACCTGGTTATCAGTATCGTTAATAAGTTCGTAAACTAACTCTGTCTTATCAACATAGTAATTACCTGATTCCCTGAGTGCCGCAAAATCAGATTTTCCTACACCCACCTTGAAATCCATGCAACAACCACCTCCCGAAAGATCCATCTATTTCATCTTTTAATAAGACATAATATACCACAACCACCGGATCTTGACAGCAGGCAAATTGTGAAAATATATGAAATATAATGGATAAAACAACCCGCTATCTTTCTTAATATTGGAATCATGGATTTTGTTGTTGGAATCATGGATTTTGTTGCTTTCATGCTTACAATCAGGCAGTGGCTAATCCTTTTTTATAGTCTTCAAAGCGGCCTGGGCAGGCATCACAGGTATCTTGTCTGTGATGCCAAAAATCCATTCTAAATATTTCTCTTTTTTGTTATGCATAACATGGTAAATCCTTCTGTTTTCCGCTACAATTAAACCAACAAAAGACAGGAGCCTCCTGAGAGCCATTACGGGATGCGCCATCCACATTATTTCACATTATTTGCAACGAAAGGAAGGTAAAAAATGAAGTTCTTGTTTGCATCGGATTCATTCAAGGGCACGCTTTCCAGCGAGCAGACCGTCGAGCTGCTGGCCAGGGCGGCAAAAGAGGTTTTCGGCGAGATCGAGTATAGCGGCGTTCCGGTGGCGGACGGCGGCGAAGGGACCACGGACGCGGTGGTAGCGGCGGAAAACGGGGAATGGATAGAGACGGAGGTCTGCGGCCCGCTTATGGAGACGGTGAAGGCCCGTTATGGGATGCTGGACAGCCGCAGGGCGGTGATCGAAATGGCTGCCGCCTCCGGCCTTCCCCTGGTTCCCATGGAGAAGCGCAACCCCCTGCATACCACGAGCTACGGGACGGGGCAGCTCATCCGCCACGCGCTGAATGAGGGCTTCACCGATATTTCCATTGCCATCGGCGGAAGCGCCACGAACGACGGCGGCATGGGCTGCGCCAGGGCGCTGGGCGTCCGTTTCCTGGACAAGGACGGGAAGGAGCTGGAAGGAAAGGGCGAGGACCTGGAAAAGGTCTCAAGCATCGACGTGTCCGGGCTGGATCACAGGATCGCCTCCACGAAAATTACCGTCATGTGCGATGTGACGAACCCGCTTTGCGGCGAAAACGGAGCCACCTATACCTTTGGGGCACAGAAGGGCGCCACTCCGGAAATCCAGGCCAGGCTTGAGGCGGGCATGAAGAATTACCGGGATCTGATTCGGAAGCAGTTTGATGTTGATCCGGATTCCATCCAGGGAGCGGGAGCTGCGGGAGGCCTTGGTGCCGCCCTCATGGTATTCCTTGGCGGGGAAATGAAGTCGGGCATCGAGACCGTGCTTGACCTGATCGGCTTTGACCGGCGCCTGGAGGGGACGGACCTTGTCGTCACCGGGGAAGGAAGAACGGACTGGCAGAGCTGCTTCGGCAAGGTAATGCAGGGCGTGGGCGAGCGCGCCAGGGCAAAGGGAGTGATCGCCGTCGGGCTGAGCGGTTCCCTTGGCAGGGACGCGAAGCAGATCTTTGACCATGGAATCGCCTCGCTGATGACCACGGTGGATGCCCCCATGCCCCTCGAAGAGGCACTGGACCGGGCGGAGGAGCTTTATTACCTGGGCGCGGTACGCATGTTCCGCTTCCTGAAGGCCGGAATGGAGCTTCAAAAGAAAAGTTAAGGGTAGCAAAAAGGCATAATGCTGTTAAGGGTAGTAAAAACATAAAACTGTTAAGGGTAGCAAAAAGAATAATGCTGTTACGGGTAATTAAGGAGAAGTAAAAAATGTACGATTTCACTACTGTTGGCGCAATTGTCGGGCTGGTAATCGCCATTATCCTGATCATCAGGAAGGTGCATCCTGCCTACAGTCTGATATTCGGGGCCCTTGTCGGAGGGATCATCGGTGGCGGCGGCCTGTCCACTACGGTGAACACCATGGTGAGCGGGGCCCAGGGCATGATGTCCTCCGTGCTCCGCATCATGACCTCGGGCATCCTGGCCGGCGCCCTGATCAAAACAGGCTCCGCCCAGAAAATTGCCGAGACGATCGTGGACAAGATGGGGGAACGAATGGCCCTGGCTGCCATCGCGATCGCCACGATGATCATCTGTGCGGTGGGCGTGTTCGTTGATATTTCCGTCATTACGGTGGCGCCGATCGCGCTGGCCATCGGGATGAAGGCAAAGCTGCCGAAGGAAAGCCTGCTGCTGGCCATGATCGGGGGAGGCAAGGCCGGCAACATTATCTCCCCGAACCCGAATACCATTGCCGCGTCGGAGGCCTTCGGGGTGGATCTGACATCCCTGATGTTCAAAAACATTATCCCTGCCCTCTTCGCCCTTGCCGCGGCCATTCTCCTTGCTTCTCTCCTGTCCAAAAAGAAAAACGGACTTGAGGTGGCAAGCTCCGATATCGAGGCATCGGAAGCAGCCCTTCCGGATTTCCCGAAGGCTGTTGCCGGCCCCCTTGCCGTGGTCATTCTGCTGGCCCTGCGGCCCATTGCGGGCATCTCGATCGACCCGCTGATCGCGCTTCCCATTGGCGGACTCATCTGCATCGCCATGACCGGAAACCTGAAGGAAATCGTACCGATTACCGAATTCGGACTTTCCAAGGTCATCGGAGTCTCCATTCTTCTGATCGGCACAGGCACGATTGCCGGGATAATCAAGGCCTCGGCCCTTCAGTATGACGTCATCAGCCTGCTGGAAAGGTTCAGCATGCCGGCCTTTGTCCTGGCGCCCCTCGCGGGCATCCTGATGGCAGGCGCGACAGCCTCCACCACAGCCGGCGCGACCATCGCCGCCCAGACCTTCGCGCCCACGCTGACCGCCCAGGGCGTCCCCGCGCTGGCTGCCGCCGCCATGATCCATGCCGGCGCGACCGTGGTGGATTCCCTCCCCCATGGCTCCTTCTTCCATGCCACGGGCGGCAGCGTCAGCATGAACATCGGCGACCGCATGAAGCTGATCCCCTTCGAGGCGCTTGTAGGCCTGACGGCCACCGCCGCCAGCGTGCTGTGCTTCCTCGTCTTCGGATAAGCTTCGAATTAATTCCTGATATATTTCCGAATATGTTTCGAAAAAGCTTCGGGAAAAATCCGAAAAATTCAAAACAACATTGACATTCGATATCGGCGACATGGCCTCCTTTGACGCCCACGGGGCCGGAAGCAGCTAATCGCAAATCCGCGCAAAGGGTTATAAACATGGCAGCCAAAACATATGACGTTATCGTGAGTGGCCAGGCACAAAAACAGCTTGAGGAAACAAAGTGGCGAAGGAAAGGAATTTGACATAAAAAAACCCGCGATTCCAATCGTCCTGGTAATCGCGGGGGTTTTGTTTTCGATTGTAGTACTTCTTGCTTTTAAATATTTTTGAAACCGGAGGGACAGTCCATGTGCAGCGCTTCTGCTTGTCCAGTTGCCTGCGGGCTTTCTTGCCCAGCTTCTCTCTTGGGATGAAACGGACCATAAAATCACTTCCTTTCTGTTCTATGCTAATTATTCTAACCGGTGCAGACCTTCTGTTAATCAGCGCCGGTCTGCGCTCAACCCTTCATGCGCGAATCACAGCATAGCGTTTGCTGCGCTGACTCCGTCACGCGAGGATCATGGCATAGCGTTTGCTGTTCAACACGCGGAGCATGTGCTCCATAGGCGTGATGTTGCCATCGAACCTGTGCTCCATCGTGTGGGTACCGGCACCGCTGGACAATGCCGTTCCCCGGGTGTGGGCGCTAACAGGCATCTGCGTCTGCCAACTGTTTACGTTGTGAAAAACAACGGCGGGCATTTGATACCCATTGCTTTCAAAACGCTTTCTGGCGTTCTCATACACAGTTTCGTCGGCATTTTTCATGCACCGGTTAAACTCCATGTCGGAGAAGATGTAGATCACGGAGGGAAGCTCGCTCTGCTTCGCGCCGCTTTTCAAAGCGGCATCCAGAATCAGATCGAATACCGCTTCCAGATTGGTGCTGCCGCCCCAGGGCAAGGTACTGATATACCGCAGCCTGTCCGAAAGATTCGCTCCTTTTATCTCTATCAGATGCGGTGTACTCTCAAAGGTGATCAGATGATTGTGGAATATCCCCTCACAGCGCTCAGCGCAGAAAAGGCCCATGGCCTGGGAGATGAGCGCGGGTTTGATCTGATTAGGAGCCGAACAGTACATGGAGCCGGAGGTGTCTACCACGCTGATGGCATTCCTGTTGTTTACCGAGCCGGGCATATGATTCCAGAGCTGCTCCAATGTGTCCATCCCTTTGGCGTCGAACTCTTTTTGTGAATTAAAGCAACCGTCAAAGCGTTTGAAAAAAGGTCTCAGCACCTCATAGGGAAACAATGTTTCCGTGTGGATCCGCCTGTCGCCTTTTTCCACGTCAATCAGATATTCATAAAAGCGCTCTTCATCGGCACGATCAAAGGCAGCGCGGTATTTCAGCATGGCTTGTGACGGAACTGCTTCATAATTGATTTTTCCCGGCTGTTTTCGGGTGAGCTGGCGCTCCACCAGGCCGATACGGGCCCGAAGGGCAGTAAGCAGGCAGCGGTAATCCCTCTGTTTCATGCCCAGTTCGCAAAACAAAAGCTTTGCCGTTTTTCTGGTGCGGGGGCTGGAAGCATTATCCGAAGGCAGCCATTTTGCCAAAAGGGAAATATGCGCGTCCTCTTCTCCTGCCATGCGGCGCCTGAGGGCCGCTTCATCCTCGGCAAGCTGCTTCTTGATGACCTGTACCGCCTGTTTTTTCGCGGGAGTCCCCAAAAGGCAAAGCAGATCATCCCAGCGTCCGAATTCCGCGATGTAGGCCACGTTTTTTCTGACGGATTCCGGCCAGGTGAAGGCTGTGTGTCGAAGAAGTGTTCTGAAAAGCTTTCTCTCTCCCATGCCGCCGCGGATGTCCCTGAGATGGAACAACAGCTTCATGGCAAGTTTCGGCGTTTCAATATAGGCCCTGTCAAACAGCCGGATCTGATCGGCAGGTCTGCGATAACGCATACCGCCGGCCACCGCGAAAAAATCCAGGCAGGCATTACCGGTACTGCCATGGGTCTTCGCGCCATTAAGCGTACGGGTATAATTGGCTTCCGTTTTCAAAGTGTCCAGATAGCTCATACTCTTTCCTCCTTTCCTCCAGGCTGACGGCATTTCAGCCGCCGCGAGGCGGACATTGCCCGCTTCGGTAAAGGTCCTGAGAAGGCGTTTTCTCAGGCTGCATCCGGTGGGAACACGCAGTTTCGCCGAGGCGTGTTGCTTCCCATGACAGCCGGCCGCTGCCTCTCCTTCGCCCTCAGAGAAGCCTGAACACAATGGACATTTCAGCCCATGTGCCAGTGCTGCCAGGCTGCGGAGAACCTTTATCGTTCCCCGATGCCTTTCCGATTTGTGCTTTGTCATCCTCCCCATTTCGGGAAAATTTTGCGGCAGAGAATGCTCCGCGCTGAGGGACCTCGTTGCTGTCCGCCCGTCCTGTTTGGTATGATCGCCCTTTGTTACCGTTCCGTATCCTCCGGGTCAATCCAGAATAGGTTTTCAGCCACGCTTCCGCAGCAGCGTTTTGCACGCCGGTCGTGGCGGACGCCTTGGTAAGTTCGGAAAAATAACCGGATATTGGACTCAGACGCCTGAATAATTAATGTCTATTCGTAGTTTTCTGTCAGATACCCATCAGCGGCCGCACCTCCTTTCGGAACGGTTAGGGTAGATGGTTAACAGTGTCACACGACCTGGGTTTTCGATACCCTGTACATGTGTTTCCTGAATAGAAAATAAGTCCTGTTTCTGACAGCACTGCTGTATGCGCCTGTATCCGGCAGGAAACATCCTCATTCACCAATGGTTCTCTGCCTGATTTTTTTTTCGGGGCTTTCGGCCCCTTTCCTTTCGACTTGTTCAGGATAGCACTAAAAAGCCCATCTGTCATTAAACTCGCAGTTTAATGGTTTTACGGCAAAATCCGCATAGATATAACACATTTTTGTTTTTCACCTTCACCCGGAGCCTTTTGCTCCGGGCTTTTTTCCTGGAATCCTCTCTCCTGCCTCATCTCTTGTAAAAGCAACAATATTGTTATAATATCAAAAAACCCGGCTGCTATTGCAACCAGGTTTTGAATTCTCCATGATATATTTTATGAAGCGGGAGTAATGTCAAGACTCTTGTATAACGGTACAAGATTGGTTTTGTTTACCAAAAGCACTTTTGCTGTCATTTCGGGCTGAATTTCATTTTGGAAACTAATATTCAGTGTGGCAGTATTTCCCGATGCCATGGCCGGTTCGACTCCGTGCCATTCCATCATCTTGCCGTTGCCGTCATACAAGCTTACCATCAACATAGCAGATATGTTCTGGTTATCCGGGATAGTGACAGCGATTTTCATTTTGCTGTCACTGTCAAAGCCGGCATTTAGCAGAACTTTATTTTGCTCCGGATTCGGTGAGATGAAATCCGGAGCGTCACGCAGATCGTTTTCGTCAAACCATACGGCATATAGTGTGATACTTTCGTCTGCGGAATAAGTTTTCCCCGCATTATATGTTACGCTTAACGCTATGCTTGTGGCAGCCCACCCTTCAAAGATATATCCTAACCGCGAGGGTTTTTCATCGCTCAGTTTTAAGTCGCCCTTATAATATTTTATTTGCTCCGCTGGTGCGCCATAGCCACCATTCGCATTATACTTTATGGAATATTCCGCAGGTATGAAATGCCATGTTTGGGCCAGTGAGCTGTTATAAGCGTGCTGTTTGTCATTCAGCCCTGATACAAGCCAGCAAACCGGAACTTGCGCATATTTATAAGTCATGCGCCGATGAGAATTACATCGTACTGAAAAGTTCCCCTATTCGGTTCGAGTATTCTTTATTTCCAGGGCAGCATTTCCAGGGCAGCGAACACTACAGCAACAGTTCCTCAAATCCCGCGATTTCAAAGATTTCTCTCACGTTTTCTCTTAGGTTAACAATAGACATATTTTCTTTGCCGACTTTCTTAAGTATGATCACAAGCGAGCGGAGTCCCGCAGATGAGATATAATCCAGATCGGCAAAATCAATCCGCACTTTCTCAGCATCACTAAATCGCGCCACCAGCTCCGGCGCAGTCAAGGTATCCAGTCTTCCGGAGACCTTCATCACCAGTGTATCCACTTCTATGTATGTGTTGATTTGGAAGTTTACTGATTTTCTCTCTTCCTTCCTTCTATCTTCCAGCGTCAGTTTCCAGACACAAAGATTTATACATGCTTCACGCAGTTCATCCATCAGACCATCGCGAATACCTTCAAATGATTTGAGATCCGGCAGATATTGCCCGAAATTGATGCGCTCAACATGAAAGCCTTTTCTGTTCGCGTACTGAATGCTCTCATCAAGCGTTCCAGACATAAAAGCATTTTTACCAAGACTGCTCTGCGCCTTTTTTGCAATCTCCGAGCGGTACATGTTGAAGCGCTCCAGGATTTCTTTATCCCCATTCGCCACAACCCGGGCGGCAAGCTGCATATAATCGCCAAACTCTCTGTCCGGTGTCAGCCAGCACCCTCCGCGCTTTTTCAGTACCAGCCGCATGGTTTCAAAGATGGCATCCATCTCCGAGTCCGTGAAATAGGACAACAGTCCTTCGGTGGTAATACTTATCTCGTCTTCCACTTCCTTAAGAGCTTCTTCTACGGAATCCGGGTTCGTAGCATCGGCGCTGACCATGCGGACATATTTTTTTTCATTTTCTGCAAGAATGGCATCCACCGCTCCTGCCATGTCGGCAATGGTCGCGGGCAGGTCTGCTCCGAAGTAGCGGATTCCTTTTCCGGCAAATTCGATCGGCCGCATGGTATAACCGCATGGGATATCCAACAATACTTTCGGATTCTCCTTATTCAGGATTTCTCCCATCGTCCTATATCTGGCTTCAAGCGTAGACATCAGCACCAGCCTTGCCGGATCTGTGATCTTATCCGGTACATTCCTGAACAATTCCTTCGGTCCGTCCTTCTCAAGAAAGGCAACGATTTTCTTTGCATTTTCGTCTCCCCAAAGCGCAAAGCGATAGATTGAGGAACGTGCCGTTAAAAAGACCGGATTGATTTCTTTTAATAGTTGCTCATCAGTCATTGTCTCTCTCTCCCTTATCCCAGCTCTTTTTCCATTCTGGTTTTTTATACGGTTTGAATAAAACCAGAATGGAGGTTGTCTAGGAATACAACAAATAGATTTCCTATAAAACTCAGTGCAATCATACTGGTGTGTTACGCCTTTTCAGGCATCGTTTCGTCAACTGACCGCTCCCCATTGAAAGCCATGTAGATTTCGCATTCACAATTTATAACAATGCATCACTGAAATTAAGCTAAAATACATCATTTGCGGCGTCTCAATATTGCCAGGAGCCTGTGTCAGATATAGCATCCACCAATATTTTGAGAATATTAATGTTTCTTTATTCTGCTCCGGAGTGATACCTCCGGGCTTTTCTTTTTCTTTTTCTTTTCCTTTCTTCTCCCTTCCTCTTTCTTCTTCTCTTTCCCTCAAATCATCTGTGATGTATTTTTGCCTGCATTCTTCCACCCAGCCAATACTTGCGGATAGCGTTCTTATCTTTGCTTCTTTGCGCTTATATTATATCATAAATATGATGTTGTTTATATCAAAAATAAGATCAAAATGGCGGGCTTTTTCATTTCAACAAGTCTGTTTTTACCTGTTATGTTTTCATCGCTTTTGCGGGAATTTCCGCAGAATAGTTGCGCCCGAATGTATCTGTATCAATATCCCACCTCATTTACCTCCACTTCAAAACTCCCAACGGGGTGCTGAATAAGATCTCATTGGCCATTTCTTTGTTTAAAAATCACTGCGACAGCACATGGTACACGGCCATCGATCAGTTTGGTACGGCTCTTCACAAATCCTGCCCCTGCAAGGAATTCCCGATAGCTCTCATATGTAAAGTCCTGCCTGAAATTCGCACCGGCTTTATCAATGGTCTTATCAAAACCCTTTGCCTTCTCCTTGTTCACATAGGTCGGGATAATCAGTTTCCCGCCCGGCCTGCATACCCGATCAAGTTCGGACAATGCCTTATACGGATCATCAAGCAAATGAATGACATTGGCAGCGATCACGACGTCAAAGGATTCATCGGGAAATGGAAGCTTCAGGATATCTGCAGACCGGATCTCAACATTCGAACAGGATCCGCATTTCTTTCTGGCCTGCTTCAGCATGCCCTCTGAATAGTCTGTTGCCACAAGCTCTCTGCATTTCCCTGCAACAGCCGCTGTGATCAATCCGGTTCCTCAGGCACATTCCAGCACACGGTCATTTGTCCATATTTCCTTTGCAACAGCAGTGCACATCTTCCGATTAACTTTTCCATTGTAGATGTTCCCAAACAAATCATATATACCGGATACTCTGTCCCAAAACATCCTTGTCTCCTTCATCCATCACCCTTGCGAGCCCATGCATCAGGCACTTCGGCTGCAATGCTGCGAGGCCGCCGTGGCCTGCCCCGGACAAGCGCCTGAATTTTGCCATCGGAAAATGTTTCCTCATATAACGGGTACCCCATTTCCTGTCTTTTTCCTCTGTTTCCCCAAACCAGTACTCGATTCTGCCGCAGTCTGTATGCACTGTCATGCCTCTTCCTTCTCCCGTTTCTTCCTGGCCACCAGATGCAGCCGGAATTTCTTTCCACGCTCCAGTTTTTCCACATGAAGAGCGGATTTCCGGCAAAAGTCTCTCACCTCATCCAAAGAATACGCGCCGACATCTCCGTGTCCGATCAGGTTTGCCAGGGGCATCTCCGTATGGTTCATAAGCCAGAGGATCGGACCGGGAGCGGTATAATCCTGCAGAATCAGCCTGCCGCCCGGGCGCAGGACACGCTGAACACTATTAAAAAATTTCTGTGGGTTCGGATAATGATGAAAGCTGTTGGAGCATATGACCGCATCAAACATGTCATCCTCAAAAGGAAGATTCTCGCAGTCACCGACGACCCAGGAGACCCCGGCCAGATTTTTTGCCTTTGCGACCTCGATCATACGCGGCGTAATATCAAGCCCCGTATAGTGCTTTGCGGGATCTTCTTCATACAGGAGGGAAATCATGGGCCCGGTTCCGCATCCGCAGTCAAGCAGATCTGTATACTCTTCCTTTGCCAGTTCCCCTGCAATAAACGGATAGTCGTCCTTACACATCTCATAAATGCCGGCATGACCGCTTTCGTAGACATCTGCGGCTTTCGTGAATTCCCTGACTGTCAGATTCTTGTAGCGTTTTTCTCTTTCCGCGTACATCTTTTTATTCACAGCGAAATGAAACATACATCGTCCTCCAAAAACAAACAGAGCAGGCCCGAAATCCATCGAATCCTGCTCCGTAAAAGTAGGTTTTCCTCAACACAAGGAATGCTGCGGAAAAATCCCTTACGGGATTCGCCAAGTACGGAGTCGAATGTTCCTGATGAAACATTCGACTCCTGTACATAATCGTAGACACCCCCTCCTTCTTCAAATAATCGTTCAGTATGTTCCTTTCCCGGCAAATCCTCAGGGTCTCATCTATCGTCTTCTGGGTTTTCCCATATAATTTATACTGTTCTGTGAATATTTTCGAAAACTCTATATACTGGCTCAGGATGTCTCCTTTAGCGCTCTCATAAATAACCTTCACTTCAACGTCCACCGGGCATCCTTCCATCCCGGGGATGTCCTTCCTGAAGGAAATCGTTTCCGGATGCTCCTTTCTTTCCCCAGTGAACACCATGTAAAATTCCGGCCTCGGAAGCTCCATCGTTGTGGTTGAGTACTCATCCAGACCGTTCCGATCTATATATCTCCGATATGTTTCCGCGATGTAGATCAGAATTCTGACAATTATATTGTAGGAAAAAGTAGGCATTCACTATGCATCAAGCATAGTGAATGCCGTATTTGGCGCATCCCACAGGGATGCGTCCGAACAAAACATACCTTCAGGCATGTTTTGTTCGGATTTTTCTGCGGCATTCCTTGTGCCGCAGAAAAACCCTCTTTGTTCCTCCACCAGGACGATGAGCGTGTTCCCGCGCATGAAGCCCAGGTCGTTATAAATCCCTTTCAGGAACACGCTGGACAATGTCACGATCGTCAAGTCCTCTTCCGTTGTCTTTTTATCCTCCGGATGAAGGACCCCATAGAGCTGCATGAGGTATTCCTGCCTGCCGAACAAGTCGCAAAACACGCTGTCCTTCGCGTTTCTGTTTATATAGGCCTCCCGGCTTTTCAGCTCATCTCTGCCTCTGAAAAAACCATATTATGATAATTCCTGCTTATTATACCCCATCTAATGTCCAAAAAAACTCCCTTTGTAAGAAATTTTGCAAAAACATTTGTTACCATGCACAGTAGAATTCCTCGTGGGAGTTGTCTTGCAAGGTGAATACTTTGCAACCCCTCCTCTTATGAGATAATATAAGTGGTAAATCAGATCAGGGATATCGGTTCATCTTTAAGAATCTGAATCCAGTTTCTTTTTCTGTACAGGAAACGGATGATGTAGACGGTCTTCTCTTCCTCATTGATGAGGAAGAAGGCCATATAGTTGTTCACCAAAATAAACCGTATACCGGGCACATTTAAAAAAGGATCATCAACAAGTCTGTGAATCTGTGGCATTTCAATAAGACTGCTCAGTTCCTTATCAGCCTTGCCGAGAAGGTCATCTGCAGCCTGTGGGTTAAATAGAGTGAACTCAATGTAATCTGCAGCCGCATTCAAATCGTCTTCAGCCTTTTTGGTAATATGCAGATTATAACTCATCTTTTTCTCCTTGAGCGAATGTCAGCCATCGCTTCAGAGAATGGCCTGGTATTTCCACTCTTGACGTCATCAAGACCATCCATGATAAGCCCATAAAGCTCAAACTTTCCGACAAGTCTTTCATAGGTTTCGATGCTCATTACAGCAAGATCTCCTTTGCCGTTCCTGGTAATGAACACAGGCTCGTTGTATGTGTGGCAGAATGTGGAGATTTCATTGTAACCGTTACGTAAGTCTGCACTGGATTTGATTGTTGGCATAATATCACCTCCTTGAAGATAGAAAAATAATACACGAATTTTGTTATAACAGCAAGGGATTCTGTAAATGTTTGATTGTACAAGGGGTGCAAACTAAAATGCCAGGTTTTTCCGCAGCACAAGGAATGCTGCGGAAAAATCCGAACAATACATGCCTGAAGGCATATTTTGTTCGGACGCGTCCCTGTGGAATGCGCCAAATACGCTATTAACTATGCCTGATGCATAGTTAATAGCTACAATCTTACTGACTTTTGTGATATTATCCAGTAGCAGTGGACAATTTCACTGTCTTTCATAATATTGTCCAGTAGCAATGGACAATATTTCTGTTTTTTGACATAATGTCCAGTAGGAACAAGATTACTTATCAAATAACTCCTGATCTTAAACCAGCGCACCCATGCAGCCGATGTGATGGCTCAAATGCTTATCCGACATTTGCCATAGGCGCCAATGTACCCATGTAGCCAATCAATGAGATATCATAGTACACAGAAGCGGGAGGCGTATACGATGATCAAACGCGAAAAGTATTTGAAGCCTATCCGGGAATTCTATGACGGGGATCTCATCAAGGTCATTACCGGAATTCGCCGATGCGGGAAATCCGTCATACTTTGACTTGATGCCGCAGGCGTTGAGTCCCATTTGTGTCGCGCCAGCGGCACAAATGAAGTATGAAAAGCTTGCTTTTCATACTTAAGCAGATATCGGAAGAGATCAAGGAGAGGTCCGACAATATCATCTTCCTTGATTTTGAGGATACGGCTGTCTCGAATGCCATTCCTGATGAAATGTCGCTATTGAACTATATTGACAGTCATCGCAGGGAATCGCTATGCTATGTGTTCCTTGACGAGCTCCAGCGGCTTGAGGGATGGGCCGGAGCATGCTGGACACTTCGGATGGAGGAGCTGTAAGGAGAAGCAGGGGGAGGAAGAAGGGACGGTTTTCCGTTCCAGAACATGGAACAGAAAACCGTCCCTTCTTCCTCCCCCTGTCCTTTTCCCCTATCCGAGTGAGTTTTGGCCATTCTGAGTTCTGTGACAAGCCGATGCGGCACCATATCGGCAGGGCTCCACTGTCTCCCGCTTCAGTACTGATATTTTCTCTGGAGGGCAAGCATGAATATGCCCCCGACAGCGGCTGCCATCAGCTCCGCGAAAACAACGGAATACCATATGCCGTCCAGGCCAAACAGCAGCGGCAGCAGCAGCACAGCTCCCAGGTCGAAGACAAAGGTCCTCAAGAAAGAGATCAGTGCCGATATCTGCCCGTTGTTCAGAGAGGTAAAGAAGGCCGAGCTGAAAACAGCCATGCCGGTGAACAGGTAGACGAAGGAGAAAATCCCGAACGCGTGTATGGCATCCGGCAGGATCTCCTCCGCGCCCTGCAGAAACAGGGCAGAAAACGGACGGGCAAGCACTTCCGAAAGGACACACATTATGGCGGATGTAAGCCCGATGATCATCAGGCTCCTTTTCCGCAGGTTTTTAAGCTCCCCATGATTCTGCGCCCCGTAATGATAGCTGATCACCGGCCCTACCCCATTGGAATATCCGACAAAAATAGCGGAAAAGATAAGGCTGACATACATCAGAATCCCGTAGATCACAACGCCGTCTTCCCCCGCGTACTTAAAAAGCTGTACATTGTAGACGATCCCTACAAGGGAAAAAGCGGCTTCCGCCATAAATTCAGAGGAGCCGTTCGCGCAGCATTTTAAAAGCGCCCTGCCATCCCATGCGGGCTTCACCAGCCTGAGAAGGCTGTTATTCTTTCGGCCGAAATAAAAGAGCGGAAAAATGCCGCCCACCACCTGGGTCAGGGCCGAAGCTGCCGCCGCGCCCGCAAATCCCCATTTAAAGCCAATGATAAAAAGCGCGTCTAATGCGACATTGCAAAGTCCCGCGCTCACTGTGACGGCAAGCCCCAGTCCCGGCCTTTCCGCAGTGACAAAGAAAAGCTGGAACTCATACACCAATATCCATGCGGGCAGAGCCAGGATAAAGATCCGTCCGTACAGCACGCTGTCCTCAAGAAGCTTCCCTTCCGCGCCCAGCCTGCCCGCGATCTCGGGCATTAAGAGAAAACCCGACACCAACATCAGGATACCCAGACAGGAAGATGCCAGCACGATCAGGGAAAACAGACTGTTCGCTTTTTCCCGGTCCTTCTCCCCCAGCGTTTTCGCGATCAACGCGCTGCCTCCTACACCGAACATATAGCCTATTGTTCCGAGGATATTCAGAACCGGCATGATCAGGTTGACAGCGGCAAATTCCGTCTTGCCTACAAAATTAGCGACAAAGAAACCGTCCGCGATGATATACAGAGAAGAAAATATATTCATCACGATGGACGGCAGCGTAAAGCGCAGCAATTTATTGTAGGTAAAATGTTCTGACAAATGAATCCTTGATTTCATGTTTCCTATTAAATATTTTAAACAGTAAAAAACCCATCCATCTGCCCGTTTACGTTAGTTAGAGCGTAGAACAGATACATTTTTCCTTCCCAAATATTATATACCGCCCATTTTTTTCTGAACAAAGCAATCTTCGGGATTGAAAATAGTAACAGTGTTTTTTGAGTTTTTTGCAACAGTTTCAAACTACGAGGTATAAGTCACTCCGGAGGAAGGCTGTCCCGGCAGGCTTTAACCCGGAAACGGCGGACGGCTGTCCCGGCAGGCTTTAATCCGGAAACGGCGGAAGGCTGTTCTGGCAGGCTTTGACCCGGAAACGCCCGAATCCAAAGCTTGTATTCTTCCCGATGTGGATCAGCTCGCCGGCAAGGAGCAGGGCCAGGGCTTCCTTTCCCACATTGGAAACAAGAGCCTCCCCTTCGATCCCGCTCATGAGCATGGCGGAATCACGCCTCATGGAATAACGCCGAACGCGGGCTTTTTTCACTCCCTGAGAGATAAGTCGGGGAATCACTTCCGGCATCATTGCCTTCGGCTCGCTTTCAATCCCCTCAAAACAGTCCAGCATATATATTCTCCGGCAGATCCCCTCCAGCAGGGCCTCCATATGGAAATCATTCAGGAATTCTCCTCGATACTTCAAGGCCAGCGGCGAACGGAAACGGAGGGTGTACAGCCCTCCGTTTCCCTCCTTACATCCTGACGGGTCTGAATTCATTAATCCCTCCGGAACCCTCGATCCGTCTGAATTCATTAAGCCCTCCGGAACCGTCGATCCGTCTGAATTCATTAAGCCCTCCGGAACCCTCGGTCTGTCTGAATTCATTAAACCCTTTGAAGCCTTTCGAGCTTCTGTTTTTATGGATTCCTCCCTGTAACGGACATAAGAGGCCAGCGTATGCACCTTGTATCTGTCCATGCGTACGCTGTTTCCTTCCAGGATTTCCTCCCCGACCGTGTTGGTGACGGAAACAATGCGGAACCGGGCGCCGTCCTTCCCAAGCCCGGTTTGTCCCAATGCATAAAGCGCGTTCAGGTACTGGCTGAAGTACACGATGGATTTCCCAAAGAGAATGAGACGGAACTCCAGCCTCTCTCCCTCAAAAACACGGTCCCGGTAGTCCTCGCATTCAAAGACATAGCCCACGCTGTCGCCCTGGCTCATAAAAGCGGGCTGGATTTCCATCTTGGAATACATGATTCTCTGCACAAGGCACTCCGAACAGAAAGCGCAGGCATCGCAGTTTCTGTCCATTACGCAATTCGCGTTTAACAGCATCTCCCCGATGCCGCCCCGCAGGGCGGAAGCCTTATTGACCGGCAGAGAATAAGCCCCTGTGAATTCAAGAAGAAAATGAAGCTTCACATAACGTATTCCCAAAGCCGTCTCAATTTCCATACGAAATCCCCCGCACATCCCCCAGACTTTTGACGCGCTTTTCCCTACAACAACTGAAAATCCCCTTTAATTCAAAGTATTAAAGTAGTTTTTTGGCTGCTTTAATTTCCGACAAAAATCTGCGGTGTCGCATGCTACATGTCTCCCTTCGGCCGGACGAAGCCCTGTCTGCGCAGTTTAAAGATATTTGCCCGCAAATGCTTTTGCTTCCTGCAGCTTCCCATCCACCTGCCCGCTCTTCAAATAAAAGAATTCGCTTTCCACCGGAATTCCCGCATTCTCGAGACCCTTCTTAATCAGGTCGATCGCATGCTTTGAAATCCAGGATGTTGAGAATACCACCGCCTTCTTCGCGTCACCCTTCTTCAATGTCCCGAGGTAATCCCTCAAATGGCCGTCAATCCCATACGCATAAAGCGCTCCGCCAATGAACAGGACATCCACCGGCTCCTTGATGGCGGAATCCGCTGAGTCCACCGATACCGCGGGAACTCCCGCCGCACTGGCGATTGCCTCCGCCACTGCCTTCGTCTTTCCCGACCTTGAATAATACCTTACTGCCGCACTCATCTCTTCTCCTTTCTTTTTTCAAAACCCGGTTAAGACTGTCTCTGAGAAAGCGCCCCCAGCACGAAATCAATATACAGATTATTAAGCCCCGTACAGGGAATTGCTTACCGGCCTCTGCTGCATTTCTTGTCCTTTGCGGAACGATTTGAGTTCTGTCAGACAAATTCGCTCTTCCCAGTCTCTGCCGCCCCTCAGATCAGCTCCTCTTCGTAAGCCGCGCGGAAGCCGCCGTTCCTCCAGGCCGCCAGGACATCCTGCCAGGCCTCGGCATTTTCCTCGCCCGCCTCGGGGACGTCCTCCGGCTCAAGGCCGGTCCGGAGCACGACGAAACGGCTGCTGCCGTTGGCGGCGATAATGTCACAGGGCCGGAGCGACCCGGCAAGGAATTCCTGGAAATCCTCCGCCACTTCGGCCGGCACATCCGTCCCGCCCGCCTCGTCATGGAGGCTTATGCTCAGGATATGCGGCTTGATCCTGCTGAGGGTCGCGCCCGATCCGTTCGCGGCCTCATCCGCCTCATGCTCCTTTTTCAGGCGCATGACCATACGGTATGCCACCTTGAACTTGTCGAAATCGATGCGGAAAGCGCCCTTGCCGATATTCCTCTCCCCCAGCACCATGCGGATGCTCTCCATCGTGCCGGCAGCCGAATCCTCCTGCTCCGATTCCATTCCGGCGGCATTATAAAAGGCATAACCATGCTTTCCGTTCATCTTCACCTGATACAGAGCCCGGTCCGCCTTCTTGTAAATCTCATGATAATCCCTGCCGCCCTCCGGGATCTTCACGGCCCCGATGGAGCAGCCCAGCGGGATGTTCATGTCCTCGCCCATGTATTCCTTCGCGGACTGCATGATCTCCTCATTGATGAGGGCTGTGATCCTCGAAATGGCATTCTCCGAATTCGTGTCCCTGAAATACGCGACGAATTCATCCCCGCCGATCCGCCCGGCCAGATCCTCCCAGCGGATATGGGAAACGATCAGCTCGGAAAAACGGATCAGGATCTTGTCGCCCATGTCGTGCCCGTAAAGGTCGTTCACCAGCTTGAAGCTGTCCAGGTCAATGATCGTGAAAATCCCCTCCCCTTCGGCCATGGCTTCACCGATCGCCTTCTGGGACGCCGCCTTGTTAAGAAGGCCGGTCATGAGATCCGTGGAGGCTTCCTTCTGCAGGCCCTGGATGCGGAGGTCCTTCTGATGGATATGCCCCACCAGCCAGCCCAGGAAGAGCATGAACATAGTGACGACGAACAGAAGGTAAAGCCGGAAATATCTCTGTTCATAAAGCATGGCCGCCTTATGGACAGGGAAGACCTCCTCCCGGAGCACGGCATTGCTGGTCGCGTCAAGCACCTGCACATGGAGCGCATAGTCCCCGTGGGGCAGGTTGGTGAAGCTGAAGGTCACCAGCTCATCCTGATGGCAAGTCACCCCCGTATCCCCCGAGTTCTCAAGATAAATGCGGAGCAGCGGGTTGGACAGGTTGAAATTGAGCACGGCAATGTCGAACTCTATCCGTCCGGACATGGGCGGGATATCGTACTGCCCGTCCACGGGATGGATTTCCTGCCCCTCCACCCTGAGGGAAGACAGGCGGATCTGATAATCCATGTCGTAGGCATTATATTTCTTTACCGAAATCCTCTTGACCCCGGTCGTGCAGCAAAGGTAAAGCTCATCCCCGTCCACCGCGTTAGTGGCATTGGAGGTCAGCGTAGTATTGAAGCCGCGGCTCTTGTTCAGGAGGTCATAGCTGTAGCCCCCCATGGAATTCTGGTTGTTATTCTCCACTACGCGCAAGCTGCCTGATTCCGTATTTGAAGCCGGATGCTGATCTCCGTTCTCCAGACTACCGGAACCGGCACCGTCCTTCGGACTGTTGGAGCCTGCGTCCTTGCCATTACCCGACGCGCCATTGAAGGCCGTGTCCTTGCCATTGCCCGACGCGCCATTGGAGGCCGCTTCCTTGCCATTACCCGACTCGCTTTCCTCAGACCCTTCGGAGCTTCCTTTGTTCGCGATCAGGTCCTCTTCCTTCACAATAAAGAGACCCGCGCTGGAGCTGACCCAGGCCACGCCCTCATCCGTGATATATACATCGTAATTGTTGCTGTAAGGGAAAGCGTCCAGGCACTTTACTGAGTGGCCGTTATCATAATACAGGGCATTACTGGTCACGTAAATGTATCCCCTGCTGCAGGGGACGATCTTCATAATGACCTGGGAATTCATTCCCTCCCTCTTTCCGATCCGGCGCACGATCCTGTCACCCCGGATGATGAAGGCTCCGTCCCCATCGGATCCGGCGCGAAGGTCCCCATTACTTTCTTCCACCAGGGACAGTATCTGGGCCGTGATCCCCTCATCGTCCCCAAGGGTCTTTTCCACTTTCCCGTCCCGTATGTAATTAAGCCCCATATTGCTGGAAGCAAGGATGCGGCCATCCCGGAGCTCCATGGCAAAACGGAAACGTCCGCCCAGGGTGCCCTCCGTCTTTTCCGTATAAGAATGGACATCCCCCTCCGGGGAGATTTCCACCAGTCCGTCCGGGCCAAAGGTGCTGAACCAGAAATTCCCTGCGCTGTCCCGAAGGATATGACGGATCCTCACGCCATCAAAGACCGAAATCCAGTCCGGCTTCACCTCCTCGAAGCTGTCAAGGTCCACGATGTCAAGGCCCCCGTCTGTCGCGATATAGAGCAGCCCTTCATCGATCAGAAGGCTGTTCACAACATTCGGCTGCAGGCCGCATTTTATAAAAATGTCTTCAAAAGGGTTCCAGGACAGGCACTGGATCCCCTGCTTGTCAGACGCAAACCAGATATTCCTCTGGTAATCCAGGAAGACGTCGCCGATAGAGCTGTTATAGCTCGAGCTGGAAAGATCCGTGACCTTGCCGTCTTTGTTCGATATAAAGCCAAGGCCGTTGGCGCAGCAGTAGAAATACCCATCGGCTTCCGGGTCATATAGTATCTTGTTAAAGGCGGCCGTCTCGCCCATGTCGATTCGCTGCAGGACATCGATTCCCTGCTTGCCGAGGCGCACCTTAAGAGCATAGTCCGCGCTGGTCCCCACAAGATAATTCCCATCCCCGTCGGCTGCCACGGCCGCATAGTATACCCCGTGGTCATCCAGCATATAATATCCGACGAGCTCGTCATCCCGGATAAAGAAAAGAGCCCCGGAATTGCACACTCCGGCGATCGTGCCGTCTTCCGCGAGGGTGATGGAGCGGACGCCGCTGATATAATCCCAATCGGTAAATGTCGTTACATCCCCGTCTTTCCCGATTTTTGAAAGTATGGTCACGGTGCCCACATAGAGGTTCCCGTCCCGGTCCTCCGTAATGGACCGGATCGCGTTGGAGCCCAGACCATTATAAACATTATAATAATAGAACTCGCTGGTTTCCGGGTTATAGCAGCAAAGGCCGCTGTCATTCGTCCCAATCCAGAGCCGACCCCGGGCATCCACGTGGAGCACGGTAATGCTGCTGAAACGCGAATCCATCTGCATCGCCTGGAAGCGTGTGCCATTATATCGGTAAAGCCCGGAATAGGTGCCCGCCCAGATATAGCCGTCCGGCGTCTGGGCAATGGCATTCACCTCTGCGGAGACCAGCCCGTCATCCGTGCCGTACCTGACCGTCTCATAATCCGAGGCGAAATTCACTTCCGAGTGTGACAGAAGATTGGAGGGGAGCTTTCCGAAAGCAGACGCAGCGGCAGCGTCGGCCGGCTTTTCGGATGCATCGTCAGCTTTCTCTTCGGAAGCCTCACTGACTTCTATTTCGGATACGGCAGCGGAGGTCTTGTCGGAGGCTTCACTGACTTCTTTTTCAGATGCCTTGTCGGCCTTTCTTCCCGATGCCTCGCCATCTCCTTTGATGGCGGCATTCTCATCTGCAGCCGCAAGAGTTGCGGTCTTTTCGGAAGCTTCCGCTGTTATTGTGGTATCCTCATTCGAAGCCGCAAGAGTCGCAGCTTTTTCGGAAGCTTCCGCTGTTATTGTGGCATCCTCATCCGAAGCCGCAAGAGTCGCGGCCTTTTCGGAAGCTTCCGCTGTTATTGCGGTCTCCTCATCCGAAGCCGCAAGAGTCGCGGCCTTTTCGGAAGCTTCCGCTGTTATTGCGGTCTCCTTATTCACAGCCGGGACAGTCTCAGCTTTTTCGGAAGCTTCCTCTGTTACTGCGGCATCCTCCACCTGAGCCGCCAACTCATCCAGTGCGGCTGCCCTTGCCGTAAGGCCGGGAAGGACAGGCTGCAAAAAGACAGTTCCAAAAGAAAGAAAGAAAAATGATGCCAACACGCCTAAGGCAGGCCGGTTCCCCAGCTTGTTCTTTTTCCGTCTCTGCATCGGCCAGATCCTTTCTCCGACACGTATCAGCAGCACGGCCAGAATCAAGGAGTAAATCTTGTCCGGGATGTCCACGAAGGCCTGCCCTAGGATAGCGCGGAGGGGCATCGATGTAAAATACTTTGAAAGCATGTCAATCAGGGCATCGCCCCACTCATTCCCCGTATACCCATCGGCAAAAAGCATATTAAGCGGTACGGATATGACGAGAGCCACGATTCCTGCCAGCACGGCAGAGGAAATCGCCGCGAATGCATCCTTCTGCTTCTTTCTGGGATAGAATACTCCGATTGAGAAGCCCACCCCTATCGCGACCAGAGTATAGGGGAGATTGGTCGGAACAAAGAAGGATATAATAATCGAAGCAATCATCCCGGCGAGGACTCCCCCCAGGGGTCCCAGTTCAATGGCCGCAATCAAGGTCCCGACGGAATCCATCCAGAGCGGCAGCGACCTCCTGGCAAACAGCGAGTATCCCGCAATATTCAAAAAAACACAGAAAACGAGCAGTGACAGCGACCATACCGACGGTTTAAACAGGAACTGTGAAAAACCCTTTGACGCTTTCGCAGCCTTTACATCACCCTTTGTCTTCATTATCCCACCCTTATCTTCCAATACCATTGCCAACCGTTCCCATCCGCTAAGGGAATTCTGATTAAATCAGCATTTCCTTATATGCACGCAAAAACGCAAAGGAAATTTGCCGCTGCGCAGCGCAGCATTTCTACCCATGTACAGCCAACTTGTATTTTCAGCAAATATAGACGCCGCATGTATAGCTGCCCTGGAGATGACCTCTGCGGAGATTACCTCCATAAATATAATAACATGAAACACAAGCAGCGACAACACATTATGCACCCTTCGTCAAAGCTTTGGAGCCATAAACATTAAGGTAGGTATTAACTATGCATCAGGCATAGTTAATACCGTATTTGGCGCATCCCACAGGAATGCTGCGGAAAAACCTATATTAACGTATGCCGCCCCATCCGTGAAAGCTTGCTACAGCAAAGTTTCCGGAGACATCAATCCGCAGCCGGATAAGGAGCAATGATCATCCGTAAAAGCTTATGGCAGCAAGGTTTCCAGCGTCCGGAACAGCACCTCCGGGTCAACCGGCTTGCTCAGATGGGCGTTCAGCCCGGCCTGCATGCTGCGCTGGACATCCTCATCGAACGCGTTCGCCGTCAACGCGATGATCGGGATCGTTTTCGCATCGGGCCTCTCCAGCGCCCGGATCGTCCTTGTCGCTTCCAGCCCGTCCATCTCGGGCATCCGCATGTCCATCAGGATCGCGTCATAGTACCCCTGCTCATGGCTCTCAAACATCTCCACGGCAATCTTCCCGTTCTCCGCGTGCTCGGAGCTTATCTCGCGCATGGACAGCACCATCATGACAATCTCGGCGTTCACTGCCACATCCTCCGCCAGGAGAAGCCTGCGCCCCTTGAGCTCGGCAATGTGCGCCGCCCGCTCCGGGTTCTTCTTCTTGAACGCATCCCTGAACTGATCCATTACCCTTTCCGCGAACAGAGGCTTTGAAACGAAGGTATCAACCCCCGCCTCCATGGCCTCGGCAGCAATTTCGTCCCAGCTATAAGAAGTCAGTATGATGACGGGGATGTCGTTTCCGACCACCGAACGGATTTTTTTCGTGGTCTCCAGTCCGTCCATATCCGGCATCTTCCAGTCGACAAGGAGAAGGTCATAAGGCGTCTGCCTGGCCTTGCGGATCTCGACCATTTCAATGCCCTCCGGCCCGGATTTCGCGGTATCGCAGCTGACCCCTACCTTCCCGAGCACAATCTGGGCGTGCTCGCAGGCAATCGGGTCGTCATCGATCACCAGGACGCTCAGCTTCTGCGGAAGGACAGGCTCGGGCAAGGCATCCGTTTTTGATTTCCGGGCAACCGGCATTGTCACCTTGACAATGAACGTGGTCCCTTTCCCTTTTTCGCTCTCCACGGAAATGCTGCCGTTCATCAGTTCCACGATGCTTTTCGTGATCGGCATGCCAAGCCCCGTGCTCCCGTATCTGCTCGTGGTGGAGGAGTCTTCCTGGCTGAACGGTTCAAAGAGCCTGGGGAGGTAATCCGCGCTCATGCCGACACCTGTGTCGCGGATCGTGAACTGAAGAGTGGCATTGCCGCCAAAGCCCGCGACCTCCTCGATGAGGAAGTTCACATTGCCCCCCGCGGGGGTGAACTTGACGGCATTACTCAGAATATTAAGAAGGATCTGGCGCAGCTTGATCTCGTCCCCGATGAAATGGCCTTCAATATTCCCTTTGATGCGGCATTCATATTCCAGCCCCTTTTCCCTGCACTGGCCGCTTATAACCGTGTTGATCTGCTCGAGAAGCCTGGCAAAGGAAAATACCTCGTTTTTCAGGGAAAGGTGCCCGGATTCAATACGGGACATGTCAAGGACATTATTGATGATGTCGAGAAGGTGATGGGCGGAGGAGTCGATTTTCTGCAGGTTCTCCCTTGTTCTGTCGGAAATGGATTCGTCCGCAAGGAGGATGCTGTCAAGTCCGATGATCGCGTTCATCGGCGTGCGGATCTCGTGGCTCATATTGGAAAGGAACGCCGTCTTCGCCCTGTTCGCGGCTTCCGCGGCAAGCAGCGCGTCGCTCAGGGCCTCGCTCTGCTCCAGGGTCCTCCTCATCTCCTCGTCCACATCCATGAAGCACATGCTTACGGAATGGACGAGGTGGTCGTCCCGGTCCTCAGGGTGCCGCACCCCGGCGAAGCGGACCATCTCATAGGTCTCCCTGCCGTTTCTCTTCACCATATAACGATGGGAGACAACAAGCTTGTCCCGCAGGCCGTTCCGGATGGAGTCGGGCCGGATGAAATCGAGGAAGCCCTTTCGATACTTCTTAAGGACATATTTCCCGGCATAAGCTGTGAATGTCTTCAGGTAAGAAAACTTTTCCCCGACGACAATTCCTTCGTCCAAAGCCGAATGCGCCTGATAGCAGATTCCTTCGTCCTTATCCAGCGCCAGGTAATAAACGCCCAAATAGTCCGATGCCAGCGCCGTGATCATCTTCCCGCTTTCAGCTATGGTATCATTGGCAGCGGCAATCGTGCTGTCGGCTTCCGCGATGATCCGCCTGCGCTGCCGGATGTAACGGGCAATGAAATACAGGCCCACGGCCAGGAACATCCAAAGCAGCATTATCATGAGCATGACGCCATTCCGGTTCGCGTTCCTGATCATTGAGTGGTAAACGTTCGCCGGAAAATAAACAACGAGATAGTAATCCGCAGCCCCGCCGATATAGGCCGCAAAGCCGACGGATCTCCTCCCACTCTCCCTGAAAGCGAAAGGGAAGCTCCCGCCCTTTGAAAAGTCCGGGGTGTCCATATCGAGGATGCCATCGTTCACCGCGCTGATGAAATTATCGAAACGTTCCCTTTCCCCCGTGTTCTGAATGACTGTGCCGTCCCTGTCACAGAGAATGGTATCGCACGAATAGGAAAAGACGGAAATGGAAATCAGCTCCCGGATCCGTTCTTCGCCGAAGAAGCCGACGACCACGCCTGAAACCTCCCCGTTCTCCCAGCCTCCCGTGTAAACCGGGGCATAGAAGCCAAACTGGCGCTCCGCCGCGACGACCGGCTTCAATACGTACGTTACGCCGGAAATCCCCTCCATGCCTTTCCGGTAATATTCCTGTTCCGACACATCGGCCTGAACGCCGATCCCCCTCGTCGAATAATAACGTCCGTGCCGGTCCACATACCGCAGATAGTCAAAACCGAAGCGTTCCTGATAGACAGACAGAATATCATAAATTTCAGCGGCCGCGGATTCCGGGATGTCCCCTTCCTTTTCGGCATTCAATATGGAAGCGTCAAATCCCCTTCTGAGGCATTCGGTTCCAAAGGCGACTGAGGCGGTATTGATATGGTCAAGGTTTTCCGCAAAGAAGCTGTTCAGCGCCGACGCCCTGTTCCTTGCCGTATCTTCGATATAACGTTGATTTTGAGAAGCTATACGTTTCACGTTGGAGTAGTAAAACATCAGGAACGCGATCAGGATGCCAATGGCAAGGACGATTCCCCCGATAATGTTCTGCCGCGCGTTTTTCATATCATCTTTTTTCGCCATTTCCCTTCTCCTCCCAAATCCCAAAATATCAAATCCAAGTATATCAAATTTATATTAATTTTACTATACCAGAGGAGTTGGGAAACTTCCATTCAGGTGAAATCCTCCTCGCGTTTTCAGGAGCATTCCTTTGTGTAATTCACCGTGCGTTTTTAGGAGCATTCCTTTGTGTAATCCTCCGCGCGATCAAGGATAACCACCGCCTCAACCCCTCGGCCTGGAGCGTTCTGTATATTGATGCCGCAGCCAAGAAGTTCCGTGATTTTCTTTACAATAGCGAGGCCCAGTCCGTTGCCGCTGGTGCCGCGGGAGGAATCAGCCTGATAAAATTTTTGTAACTATTCAGCACCCTATTCGCAGTCGCCTTTGGCGACTGCTCATGTGGGCGTTCAGAGGCGCTCCGCGCCTTGTCCGCCCTCTGGATTTCCGAGAATTCCAAATGAAAAGCAAGCTTTCCATTTGGAATTCTCGGAAATCCAGAGGGTGCTGAATAGTTACAAATTTTTCATAGATGAGCTGCAGGGAACCCTCCGGGATGCCGCATCCCTTCCTTGCCATTATGTCGATTTCGCTGGTCCTGGGTCTTTTGGCCGGAATCCCGCTTGTCAACAAGACTGCCGAGGACGGCACCGTTACAAGCGGTCTGGCGAATGTCATCGGTGCCGGCTTTTCCGGCACCTTTACCAGCATCGGCATTGTCATTATCCTGGGAGCCCTGATTGGAACGATTCTGGAAGTGACCGGGGCAACCCTGAAGCTTGCGGACATCATGATTTCAATCGTTGGAAAAAACAATCCGGTATTGGCCATTGAGCTGATGGGGTGGGTTGTCTCCATCCCGGTCTTCTGCGACTCCGGCTTTGTCATTCTCAACCCGATCCGGAAATCCATGGTGAAGCGCACAGGGGTATCCTCTGTGGCAATGACGGTCGGACTTGCTTCCGGGCTGCACATTTCACATGTGTTCATTCCCCCCACGCCCGGGACGATTGCCGCGGCGTCCACTCTGGGAATCGGAGACAACCTTCTCCTTGTCATAGGGATCGGCGCCCTTTCATCGATCCTTCCGCTGGCCGCAGCGTTTTTCTTCGCGAAATGGATTGGAAAAAAGGTAAAGTCCGAAGACGAACTCAATACCGAGGAGGCAGTCAAAAGCTATGAGGAACTTGTCGCGGAATACGGAAAGCTTCCGAGTTCATTCAACGCGCTTGCGCCCATCGTTGTCCCCATTCTCCTGATGGCCCTTTCCTTTGTCATTTCCATGCTGAAATTAAAGGGCGGCCTGGCCGACCTGCTCACCTTCCTTGGCACGCCGATCATCGCGCTGACAGTCGGAACCATTTTCTCCATTTACCAGCTCTGGGAAGCGGGCAAGATTGGAAAGCTTCATGATATCACGAATGATACCCTGAAGACAGTAGGCCCCATCCTCTTTGTCACTGCCTCCGGCAGCGTCCTCGGAAAGGTGATTGCTTCTTCCGACATGGTGAACTACATTACAGCCCATGCCACCATCCTTTCCACAATGGGAATTTTCTTCCCTTACCTGCTGTCGACGCTCCTGAAGTCCGCACAGGGCTCGGGCACGGTTGCTTTGACCACGACAGCCGGCATTATTGCCCCACTCCTTCCCGTCCTTGGCATGGATACTCCGATAGGTACGGCCCTTTGCTGCGCTGCAATCGGCGCAGGCGCCATGACCGTGTCCCATTCCAATGACTCTTTCTTCTGGGTCGTGACCAACTTTGGAGGACTTTCCGCGGAAGACGGCTATAAGACACAGACGCTCGGTTCGCTGTTGTCCTCAAACTGCCGATGAAATCGTAAGGCAAGATCGTACTCTCGGCGGCTCCGCGGAAATAAGGGCGGCTGCCCGGATCTATTTGACCCGGGCAGCCACTTTTTTGCATAATAAAATTTCTTATTCCGGCAAATCGCTGCGCAAATCCTCATTTATTTCATTGCCCCTGACAGGAGACAGTGCTGGCATGCCATCATACATGCTTTTGAATGCTCCCCGCCTGATATCTTCGGAGGGCTCCACGCCTGATATCAAAAAGGCTTTCCAAATATTCCTCCTTTAAGACTTCCTCCGCAAGTCCAATCCTGTCAATATGCCCCCTTTTCATTGCCATGCACCTGTCGGCTATACGCCTGGCCGGTCCAAGCTCATGAAGGCTCAGGATGATGCCCAGTCCATCTTCTTCTACGAGTGATCGGAGCAGATCTGAAAGCTCGATCTGACTGCGTATGTCCAGGAAGGATGCCGGCTCGTCCAGAATAAGAATTTCCGGATCCTGGCAGAGTGCTCTTGCCAAAAGAATTCTCTGCTTCTGACCATCGCTCAGGCTACGGAAAGGCTTTTCGGACAGATTCAGGACATCCATCCGCTCCATGGCCTTGACAATAAATGCCTCATCCCGCTCGGACAGAATGCCGAAGCGCCCCGTGTAGGGATACCTCCCGGCGGACACCAGCTCCCGGCAATTCATATATTCAAGCCTCGGCCTTTCCGTAAACAGTACCGCCCTCTTTTTCGAAAGCAACTCCGGAGACATATCGCTGATTTCCCTTTCCCTCCAGGAATCTTCCACCCCGGATTCGTTCTCATTTTCACTATTCGCATATGTTTGCCGGACATCACTCCCATTTATCCGAGTGGCTTGTGGCTGCTCTGAATTCTCATCTATCCGAGTGGCTTGTGGCTGCTCTGAATTCTGACACAGTGAAGCACCTATGGGATAATTCGGCTCATCTTTCAGAATGAGTTTTGGCTGCTCTGAATTCTGACATTGCGAACCGCGTGTGGGACAATTCGGCTCCTTAGAAACCTTCCTTTTTTCATCTAAATCCCTGTAATATACACGCCCGCCCAGAACGGGCAAAAGGCCGGCAACGCCCTTTAACAAAGTGCTCTTGCCGGCCCCATTCGGTCCCAATACTACAAGCGCCTCCCCGGCAAAAAGGGAAAAATTGGCTCCTTCCACGACATGTTTTCCATCATAACCAGTGGAAAAATTCTCCACCCTCATAAGGATTTTCTGTCCCATGGAAGAACCGTCTCCCTTCCCGCCCCTTCAATTCCTGAAACCGCCTGCAGCTTCCATATTTTATTCAGCATTTTCAGCAGAATCACCAGCAGCTTCCGTGCCGTCCTCCGCATCTGTCCCTGCTTCTGCCTCTGCATCTACATTTGCATCTATATCTGCATCAGCATCTGATTCGCCCTCCGCTTCTGCCTCCGCTGCTGCATCTGCCTCTGATTCAGCATCTACCTCTGGTTCAGCATCCACTTCTGCATCTGATTCGCCATCCGCTTCTACATCCGCCTCTGTCTCTGCTTCCTCATCCGCATCTGATTCTACATCCGCATCTGCCTCTGATTCGCCATCCGCTTCCACATCCGCCTCTGCATCTTCTGCTTCCTCTGAATCCTCCCCTTCCAAATCCTCTTCATCCTCATCAAATTCGGCATAATAATCCTCGGAAGATACATAGGACACGCTGGCATGCTTCGCAAGATACTCTTCCACAGCATGTTCAAAAGCAAGCTGCTTCGCATTATCCTCTCCGTACTCTTCGGAAAAATCGTTCACCGTATAGTCATTGTTGCCAAACAGTCGGCCATAATAAGCTGCCGCCCTCTGCATCACCTCGTCATTCACAGTAATGCCCTGGTCCGCGGCAATTTTCGCGTATGCCATACCGTAAACGGCAAGGTTCTCAGCGCTTTGCCTGAAATCCGAGTCCAGATCCTCTTCGGTAATGTCATTCTCCGCAAGATAATCCTCCAGACTCTCACCCATAAGCTCCAGCATGTCCAGAAATTCCACCTTATTCTTTCCGGTCTGCCAGCTAATATACTCGTCTGATGGTTCCAGCACCGAGTTGGAGATAATGAACGTCAAAGCTTCAAAACCGATATTATCCTCCGTATCCTGTGAATTCTGGGTCAGGAGGCGTTCCCTGATCTCGCTTTTGAATTCCTCCACAGTAACTGAACCGGATTCCGTATACTTCGCGACTAATTCTTCTGTAAGGGCTGCAGGCTGGCGGATTGCTTTGACCGTAGTCTCAAAAATTGCGTCTTTACCCGCCACATCCTCGTCATAATAATCCTCCGGGAAAGTGACGAAAATATCAAATGTCTCCCCGATGGAATGCCCCGTCAACTGCCCCTCGAAGCCTTCTATAAAGCTGTCAGAGCCCACACGAAGGTCAAAATCCTCACCTTCGCCGCCATCGAAAGGGCTCCCATTTATTGTCCCGGAAAAATCGATTGTGACGATATCGCCATCCTGCACGGGCCTGTCTGCCACCTCGACCGCATCATCATATAGGAGATCCGCGATATATTCCTCGATGTCCTCCTCTGTGGGTTCTTCCATCTTCACCATCGTCACCGGAATCTCCGAATAATCGCATAATTCAATCTTCCCCATCTTTTCAAGCGGAAACTCGCTGCCGTCATACTCCGAGCCAGCCGTGACTTTGCCATCGGCTCCGGCCCCATCAGCCGCCTCAGCCGCCTTTTCCCCGGCTTCCTGATTCCCGGCATCCTGCCCGCCGGCTTCCTGACCCTGAGCCCCGGAATCTGCCGACTTGCCACTCCCATCCCCTGTCTCTGCAGTATCCTTTTCCGCAGTACTTTCCGCTCCCGCAGAACTGCCTGCACTTCCAGCGCCGTCCCCCTTCGCGCAGGCCGCAAGACAATACAACGCGAACACACAAAGAACAACCATGCAGAGCCTTCTCTTTTTCATGATTTTTTTCATAATTCATCCTCCTTATAATAATTAAAAGTATTGCAACTATTCAGCGCCCTGTTCGCAGTCGCCATTTTGGGCTTCATGCAGGCGTAAAAGAAAGTCCGTGAGCTTGCGCCGCGTTCTCCTGATCACCATTGACGGCTTCGTATAGACTTTTAAAGCAGCTCCGCGCTTTGCCCACACCTGGAAAATCAGCCTCGTTAATGTAATACCGCGTCGGGATACACGGCACCCTTCACCCAGGCGCCCTCCATCGGCCCCTGTGTTTCAAGATAATACCATTGACCGCCTATATCATGCCATCCGGTCAGCATATAGCCATCCAATCCAAAATAATACCATGAACCCCTGATGAGGGCCCATTGACCGGCGGCAAAGCTTCCGTTTCCATTCTCAAGATAATAACGCCAGCCTCCCAGCTCCCTTTTCCAATCGCCAAATAATGCCGTTGCCGGATCGCGGCTTTCGCCATCGCTCCGCTCATTCCCCCTTACACCTCCATCTCTGCTGCCGCTTTCGCCGCTTCCACCGGGATTGCCGTTGCCATCTCTATCTCCATTTTCACTTCCGCTTCTATCTTTATTGGCGTCTCCTCTCCCTTTTCCATCCTGCCCTTCTCCCTCGTCATTAGCTCCTGAGCCGCCGGCCTCATTCACATCCTCATCATTGCCGTTGCCATTGCCTTTATTATCGTCTTGCTTCCCGCCTTGCTTATCTTCGCTGGCCTGACCATTCTCTCCATCTTTTTCTTCGTCTTTCTCTTCGTCTTTCATCTTCCCGCCGGCTTCATCGCCGTTATTGTTGCCATCCTTCTTGTCGTCCTTTTCCTTCTTACTTTCATCGCCCTTCATACTGTCTTCGTCTTTTTTATCGTCTTTCCTGCCGTCCCTTCCCTGTTCCCTTCCGCCTTTGCTTCCTTTCGTATCGGTCCGGTCGTCCTCATCCCCGTCCTCGGAGCCGGTACCGGAGCCTTTTTGTGTTTTATTTTCCTGTCCGGGATCCTTCTGAGCATCCTTCTCAGTTCCGCCCTTCTGAGAACCGTCCTTCGAAGCACCAGACTCCTGTGAACCGCCCTTCTGATTGCCATTTCGGGAGTCGTCTTTTTGCCCGCTCGCCTCCTGATTGCTTCCTCCCTGTCCGTCTGCATTATCCCCGTCTTCACCGCCTCCGCTTTCTCCACCACTCCCGTCCGCAGACGATGAGCCATGGTAAGCATGCTTCTGTCCATTTGCCAGGGGAGCATATAATACCGGGTCACGATCCTTCCGGCTATGATCCTTTCCCATTTCCTCCGTGGTAATATTATAATAACGATGGCGCGCGCTTTCCATCCGGGAATCATCCCATGTCGCGTCCACCTCATACCACTCGCCATCCAGCATGACAAGGTTCCATGCGTGGGGTACGCCGTTCCCCATGCCCGGAATAAAGAGACAGGGTATGCCAGCCATTTCCAGAAGTAGCTTGTACGCGTAGGCGTAGCCATCGCAGACCGCGCTCCCGCCCACAAGCGCCCCATACGCGGAATGTGCCTCCATGCTCCCGTCATCCCTGTACGTCACCTTGTTAATGAGCGCGTCATGCACGCGCAGCGCGTAATCCTCCGGAGAAAGGGCGTCCTGCATCAAAATGCCTTCCGGCTGCGCAGATTCCAGGCCGGCCGCCGCGGCATCGTTTCCGTTTCCATGCGACCCTTTCGTCCCATCTATCAAAGTGTTTTTTGGCGGCTCTGAGTCCTGACATAGCGAAGCACCCGCAGAAAAAATCATCTCACCGTCCGTTGGAAGCGCCGATTCCAGGAGCTCCTCCGCCGCATTTTTCAGGTTTCGAAGCATCTCCCGATATTCCGAGACAGAATCATAAGGATCCCGGTAATTAACGCCGCGTACATCCTCCGCGCTTGTCCCCCTCAGGCTGAAGCGATTCCGGAAAAATCCCGCTTCCGGCTCATCATAGAGCAGGGCCTCATACGCCTCCATGGCCTCATCATAGCTGACAATATTGCTGGATGTCGCCTTCTCGGCGAACATGACGATGCCGGAAGACGCGGGATCCCTCCCGGCCTCAAGGAAGGCTTCATACACCCTCTGCTGCCTGTCCGAGAGATGATTATAATAATAAGACTTCGATTCAGGGGAATCGGAAAAAGGAAGCCCTGCAGCCAGTATTTCAGAAGATGATAATGCAAATGCAGCGGGATCCCATGCCGCGGAAGGACTCCCTAAGCCTGCGCCATCCTCCTGAAGCCAGGCCTCGTCGTCCCCATACTCCGCAAGACTGTCGTCCCCATTCCCCGGAAAAGACGGATCCTCAGGAATCAGGACCTCCTCCAGAGGGAGCTCGTCCCGAGCTACGCCAGACCAGGAAAGGGACGGATAATGTCTCCCTCCCCTGTCAAACGCGTCGTCCGTACCGTCTTCATTATACTCTTCTTCAGCAAAAAGCGCGTATGGATCCGAGGTGAATTGAAAGAGGGAATACTCTGCCGCGGATGTTAAATTCCCCAGCATCGGATCAGATGATGTACTGGCGTTCAGCGAATCAGAGGACTTTGCCGAGAACGGGATATTCCCCGGCATCGGATTGAACAATGCAGGGGCAGCGGGCGAATCAGAGGTCTTTGCCGCG
>CAMKKZ010000024.1 GCA_946413525.1 uncultured Oribacterium sp. | reverse complement strand
GCGTAGTCGATATTTATAATAACTACCATTTATAAAATGCTGTACTAGCGCTTTGTCCGCCCTCTGGATTTCGGCGAATTTCAGACGAAAAGCAAGCTTTCTCTCGGGAATTCGGCATATTCCAGGTGACAAGCAAGCTTTCTCTCAGGAATTCGGCATATTCCAGGTGACAAGCAAGCTTTCTCTCAGGAATTCGGCGTATTCCAGGTGAAAAGCAAGCTTTCCCTCTGGATTTCAACGAATTCCGGTTGAAAAGCAAACTTTCTCAATCGATTTCGCTGAAATACAGAGGGTGTTGGATAAATACAAATGGCTAATAAGTAACTTTAATAAAGGCACTGCAAGGGAAGAAGGCAGGAAAAGAGGAAGGAAGAGAGAATAGGGATGGGACTACGTGAGAGGGACCGGGGCGGAGGGGCTGCCTCCAAGGTGAAGGGCAAGAGGAAAAGCGGCGGGGAATCAATTTCAGGCGCCGGAGATGGAAGGAGGGCGAGGCCGCAGGATTCTATGCGGAAGTTTTTTTCAGTCCGGGGCTATCTGGCCGTTCTGGGCGGCACAGGGGCGCTCTACATTTTCCTTCTGTACCTGCTCGTGCACGCGGAGCGGAGGGCAGCCGGAAGCACGATTCATAATATAGGTCAGGCCGTCTGGTATTCCCTCGCGACATTCACGACTGTGGGCTATGGGGATATTTACCCCGTGACCCCGACAGGGCGTATCGTGGGATCCATATTCCTCCTTTTGGGAATCGGGCTGCTGGGCTTTTTCATTAGCTATATAATGGAATATGTTAACCGCGTACGCCCCGCGCTGTTCCTTGCCCTGAAAGGGGGCAAGCCATGGTACATTTTCACGGCGCATACGCCCTGCGCAGTCATTTTTGCCGAGAATCTCCGAAGGGTCCGTCCGGAGGCGGTGATGATCTACGCGGAGTCCGGCTCAAGTGAGATGAAGGAAACGAAAGCGGATGCCCTGTGCGTTTCCTGGAGCGTGGAGGAGATTCTTGAAAGGAGGGAGTCGCGTCTGGACGTACATCCCATCTGCATGAAGGAAAATGAGATGGATAACTTTCTGGACGCCCAGCGGCTTGCCGGGCTGGGTTATCCCATAATCTGTCAGTCCTCCTTCATGCCGGCCCATTATTTCGGAAATGTAAGCTACTTTTCGCTGGCTGACTGCGCGGCCCGCGACTATTGGCAGAGGTACCCGGTCAGGAAGCGCTCGGAGACCATCGTGCTGATCGGCTTTGGCAGGACAGGTACCATGCTTCTGGACCGGGGGATCGAGCTGAACGTCCTGGATGAAGGGCAGAGCATCCATTATCACGTTTTCGGGGAATCCGAAGAATATTGCCGCAACCGGAAGCTGCTTTCCTGTCTGATCCGGGTGGAGCATACAGGTCCGGATTCCCTCCGTAATGGGGGAACGTCTCACGGATTGCCGCCGCAAGATCTGGACAGTAAGGCTTCCGTGCGTAATGGGGGAGCTCAGGCAAATTCGATGATAATGGGGGACTGCGTTCATTTTCATCACGAGCCCTGGAATGAGGATGGAAAGCTCCTGCTGCAGGCTGACAGAGTCATACTATGCGGGGATTACGAAGAGGAGAATATGGCCGTCCTGCACGTGATTCAAAGATTTTTCGTCCTGGAGGGGGAAATTTATATCTTTAACAGCAGTGTGGAGGGCGTGGGGATTCCCTTTGGGAAAATGAAAGAAATGCTGACACCGGCCTATGTCCTGCATAATAATCTGACGGATATGGCCCTATACCGGCATGATCGGTTCCGCAGCATTTTTGAGAAGAGCTGCGGCGTGGACATGGGGGAATGGGACGGGTTGAACAGCTTGAGGAAGGACGCGAATTATATCGCGGTGGATCATCTGAGCGTGAAGGTCCGGATCCTGCTGGGGGAGGAGGCGCCGGATAAGGCCTTTGATGAGATTGATTCGGCACTGCTCCGAAGAGCCGCCCGGGTTTACCATGACGCGGATGAGGAGACGAAGGAGAAATACCGGCGCCTTGAATTTATCAGGAACCTTCGTTACTACAGGCTGAATAATTACCGCCTGGACCGGGACCCGGATGACGACAAGCACAACAGCCCGCTGCCATGCACCTATGAGGAACTGGACGAGCTGGGGAAAAGGATACTGGACGCGTCCTGGGAGCTTTTGGAGGACCTGGCAAAACATAAGGAAAAGAAGGAGAGAGTCAAAAATGGTGGCAACAATTAACAGGGATATTTGGGACAAATACGTAGCGGGTTATAATATTGAGGCGGATGATTATCTTCGGAGAAATGTCCTGTATGATGCTTCAAGCTTTGGCAGAAATGACACGTACACCAGGGAGGATTTTTTGTACAAGCCCATGGTATGCCGGGTGGACACCCGGGAAAGCGATGCCATGATCTATGTCTGGTATGAGGACGGGAAAGCCAATTGGTGGTCCGACGCTGAGGTAGTCCGGCTCCCGGAGAACTGTTTCGGCCTGTTTTATTTTTGCGACACGCTCTTATCCATCGACCTGCGCGGTTTTCAATCGGACCGGGTCATAAACATGGAGGGCATGTTTGACCGCTGTGAGTCCCTTGAAAGAGTCGAGCTTGGGGGTCTGGATACGGGAAGGGTCACGGATATGAGCAGCATGTTCAATTTTTGCTCGAGCTTGAGGGAACTGGATCTGAGCGGCTTCCGGACCGGAGAGGTGACGGATATGTCCTATATGTTTGAGGGCTGCGGCAAGCTGAGCAGGTTGAATCTTGGCGGTTTTGACGCCGGCAAAGTGACGGACATAGCCTTTATGTTTGACGGATGTGCTTCTCTTCGGCAGGATGGGCTGATTGCGAAGGACGCCTTTATACTGGAAACCTTTCAGAACCATCAATGAGGTTTTATAACTTTTGTTCAATTAACGCTTTGCGCTTGCCGCGATTTAGGTATGAAAGGATCTTTCATGATTTTTTGTGGAGCGAAGCTCCATGACCACAAGTATGAAAAGCAAGCTTTTCATACTTCATTTGTGCCGCTGGCGCGTCACAAATGGGACTCAACGCCTGCGGCATCAAGTCAAAGTATGAAGGGAGCTTTTCATGATCTTCTGTGGGGCGGAGCCCCATGACTGGAAGTATGGAAGACAAGTCTTTCATACTTTGTTTATGACGCGCCAGCGGCACAAATGGGACTCAATGTTTGCGGCATCAAGTCTAAGCATGAAAAAGCTGAAAAGCAGGTAAATGATACAGCGGAACGGGCGCAGGCACCTCGCCCGTTCCGCTGTGACGGAGAGAGCGGGAATATGTCGGTTCAGTTTGTTTTCGGAAGGAGCGGCGCGGGGAAGACGGAATATCTTATGAGGGAGTTCCTTCTGCATGCGCCGGAGGATTTCACGAAGCCCTGGTTCTTGATGGTTCCGGAACAGGATACGCTGGGCATGCAGCGGCGTATGCTTTCCCATCCGGCGAACAGTGGCAGGGGTATGCTTAATATTGACGTGCTCAGCTTCCAGAGGCTCTCCTACAGGGTCTTCGAGGAGCTGAACATGGCCGTGCCCAGGATCATCGATGATGCCGGAAAAATCATGATTCTGCGGGAGACGGCCGGAAAGGTGGCGGGCAAGCTTTCGCTATACAAGAGGCAGCTTTCCAGGCCGGGCTTCCTTGATGAGCTGAAATCCCAGATATCAGAGTTTTACCAATACAGGATCTCGCCGGAAATGCTGGAAATGGCGGCGGAAAGGGCAGGCTCCCCTTATGTGCGGGCAAAGCTTTCCGATCTTTCTGTCCTTTTCCGTGCATTTTTGGAATATATGGATGCTCATGGATACATGGCCCAGGAGGAGCTTCTGGACCGCCTGTTCCAGTATCTGCCGGACACGACGCTGCTTCGAAACGCCGTGCTTGCCTTTGACGGGTTCACGGGCTTTACGCCGGTACAGATGGACATTCTGGATGAAATGATGCGGGTCTCGGACCGGATGCTTTTTGCGTTGGATTTCCGCGGCCCGGCGGCGTTGGCCTATGAGAAGCGTTCCCCGGAGGATCTTTTTTACCTGACCAGGCAGACGGCTTCAGGGATCGTCGAGCTCGCGAAGAAAAGCGGCACAGCGCTCCTGCCCGCCGTGGACATGAATACCTTTGACGCAGTAAGCGGTGAGAAACGTCCCGCGGACGCGCCCCTTCCCAGGTTTCGGAACGCTCCGGCACTGGATTTCCTGGGCAGGATACTGTACAGCCCCGGAGTCGGCAGAAGTTTGAGCGGCATTGCGGCCAGGAAGAATCTCGAGCTCTGGGAAGCCCCTGACAGGCAGGCGGAGGCGGAGGCCATTGCGGCGGAAATTGCCCGTTCCGTCCGGGAGGAAGGACTGCGTTATCAGGATATCGGGGTAATTATCACGGATCCGGAGGGATACAGGGACCTTGTTTACAAGGCCTTTTCCGAGGCGGAAATCCCATACTTTTTTGACGATCCCGGCAGCCTCCTCGACACGCCTTACGCGGAGGTCATCCGCTCGGCGCTGGAAGCGGTGGACCGAAATTTCAGCTTTGAAAGCGTACTGCGCTTCCTCCGCTCCCTGCCCGGCAGGGAGCCGGAGGAGGACGCGGAAATCGACATCATTGACAATTATCTCCGGGAGAAGGGGATAAGGGGCTATACTGCTTTCTCATCCGACTGGGGGGAATATGAAGCGCTCCGTCAGAAATATCTGCTGCCTCTTATCCGAATGCGGGAAAGTACCGAAAAAAGGGGAGAAAAGATTGCGGTACGCGTCGAGGCGCTGCGCGCCCTCCTTTTGGAAATATCCGTAAGGGAGATTTTGGAAAGAGAAGCGGATAGGCTTAGAAATTCAGGCTTTGCGGGGGAGGGGGAGAAACATCCGCTCTTGGAAGCAAATCTGGCGGAGGAGCTGATCCGCTCCATGGAGGCCGTGGACGAAATACTCGGGAGGCTCTCCGGCCTTCTCGGGGAGACGGGCGTGAGCCGTCAGGAGTTTCGGGATATATTGGACGCAGGGCTTTCGGAGGCCTCTATCCGCAGGATTCCGGCCACGTTGGACCAGGTCATCATAGGGGATCTCACCCGCTCCCGTTTTTCAAGCCCCACTCTTTTTTTCATTGCCGGGGTGACGGCAGATCAGATCCCGAAGGCGGAGTCCGGGCAGAAGATCCTGGGCGACCGGGAACGGGCCCTTTTTCGGGAACTGGAGATCGAGCTGGCGCCGGATCGTGCCGAAAATGCCCTGATTCAGCGCTATTATATTTATCGCGCCCTTTTGAACCCATCCTCACGCCTGATCCTGAGCTGGCCGATCCGGGGGAGGGACGGAAAGGGCCTGCGGCCCTCCGGGCTTGTTTCCGATATCCGTAAGCTTTTCCCGGGGCTTTTCATACGTCGCCTGCGTTTTGCCCTGAAGGAGCCAGGTCGGCCGAATGATGGAGCTGGGAAGCGGCAGGGAGAAATCTCCGACAGGGCAAAGGGCTTTACGGTCCCGATGTACGATGGAGATATGAGTATGCAGGAGAAAATCTCCGACAAGGCAAAAACGATCACGGGTCCGATGCATGACGGAGCCATGGGTGGGCAGGGGGTAATCTCCGACAGCACAAAAAGCATCAAAGAGCAGACATATGACTGGACATGGAGTTTGCAGGGGGAATTTTCCGCCCTGATAAAGGAAGTCCATACGGGACAGGAGGCTCTCCGTTACGCGGCAAGGCGTATGCAGGATATGCTGCGGGGGGAGGATGGAACTGCCTTCCTCTGCCTTGCCGTCCTATTCCGCAGCGAAAAATACAAGGAAAAGGCGGAACGCCTCCTGCAGGCGGCCTTTACCAGATACGCCGGCGGGCGGCTGGAGGAGGAAGCGGCCCGGGAGCTCTACGGGGAAATACTGACCGGCTCCATTACCCAGCTGGAGCTCTTCCGCCGCTGCGCGTTCGCGCATTTCCTGAAATACGGGCTGGGGCTTACAGAACGGAAAACGCATGAGATCCAGGCCTTTGACATTGGGAATCTCTATCATGCCGCCATTGAGGGCATTTTCCGGAAAGCCGCCGATGAGCGCAGTGGGCTTTCCGATTATTCCCCGGAGGAACTTGCGGAGCTTTCGGAAGCCTGCGTGCGGGAGGCGGCTGATTCCTATGCAGGGCAGAAAATGACGGACACCGCCCGCAGCCGCTATCTGGTAAGGAAGGCGGAGGAGGTGAGCAGGACGACGGCCCTGGTGCTCCGGGAGCAGCTTTCCCGGGGGGACTTCCGGGTCGCGGGGCTGGAAAAAAGCTTCCGCGTCTTTTCTGAAGACATGCTCCTTAACGGCCGGATCGACCGGACGGACATCTGCGTGGATGGGGAAAGGGTCTATGTGCGCGTCATCGATTACAAGTCCGGACGTACCGTTTTTGACCTTGAAAAGGTATACGAGGGCCTGCAGCTGCAGCTTGCCGCCTATATGGGGGCCGCGCTCCGGGAATACGGGATAATTTATCCGGACAAGGAGGTGCTGCCTGCCGCCATGCTCTATTACCGCCTGGCGGATCCGGTGCTGGATTATGAGGAGGGGAGGGATGCGGAGGAGGCTTTCCGGGAGAGGCTCAAGCTCCTTCGCCCGGACGGGCTGGTCAATTCCGACCCCGAGATTATTCGCCATATGGACAGGGGGATCGAGAAGGAGTCGGAGGTGGTCCCGGCCTTCATGAAGGATGGATCTCCGGACAGGCGGAAGAAATCCATGGCGGATACGAAGCGTTTCCTTGCCCTGCAGCGATATGCGGAAAAGAAGATGCAAAAATACGCGGAAAGCATCCGGCGGGGCAACATCGCCATAGAGCCTGCGCAGGAAAGTCCGAAAAGCAGCGCCTGCGATTACTGCCCGTACCATGCGGTCTGCCGCTTTGACCCCCGCACCGAGGGCTTTCATTACCGGACAGGGGAAGCATTGGACACGGAGGAGATATGGAGGCGGATCGAGTCAATGGATGGGACTGAAGATCCTCCCGGGAACCTTTGAAGCGCCATTGAAGCGCATTAAAACACGAAAATTTCGGGCGATAGAATATTAGAACTTTTCAAACGTAAGGAATAATATTATAATACTTATATTATAATAACAGGAGGAAATTCTTATAATAATACTGTTCAAATAATACTGTTCAATTCCAGTTAAAGGAGGATAAATAGAGGGGGTAAGGTATGGCAACAGAAGAAATGAAGGTTAATTTGATTGAGTTCTATAGTACTTTACAAAGAATAAAACAAAGCATCAAAGAACCTAACGGTGTCCTGGAATATGAGATTAAAACACTTGCGGCTAAATTGTCAGCGCTTGGAGTTAATATTGAAAATTTGAATCTTTAAGCTTGAATGGGGGTGTAGTGGAACTGCATTAAACCTATTCTCATAGTTACTGTTGTGTAAATGCATTTTTGTCACATAATGTCCAGTTTTTTTGAAAGGAGAATTAGAACGTGGCAATGAATTACGAAGAGGTTTCCAGGCAGATTATTGATGGGGTCGGGGGCGCGGACAACATTATCTCGGCTACGAACTGTATGACGAGGCTCCGCCTGGTGCTCAAGGATGAAAGCAAGGCAAATGATGACGCGGTGGGCAGGATCAAGGCCGTGAAAAGCGTCATCAAGCAGGGAGGGCAGTATCAGGTTGTGATCGGGAACGAGGTTTCCAACCTGTTCAAGACCTTCAAGACAATGGGAGATTTCGGGGGGAACGCGGCAGCCGCCCCGGCGAAGCCTCAGGGCAACCCGGTCCAGAGATTGATGGGCTTTGTGGCAGGCTGTCTTACGCCGCTGCTTCCCGCCATGCTGGGAACTGGTATGTTGAAGGTGGTACTTACCCTTTGCACCACCATTGGCATCCTGCAGACGACGAGTCCGACCTATATTATCTTTTTTGCTATAGCGGACGGCTTCTTCTATTTCCTGCCTTTGTTCCTGGGCTGGTCCATTGCCATGAAGACGGGGGGCAGCGTGCCTCTTTATGTCGCGGTGGGCGCCATGCTCTGCTACCCGAACATGGTCAGCCTGATGGGCGGGGCCATGGAGGGGATCCGTTATGGCAGCTTCCTGAACATGCCCTGCACATATCTTCTGGGCTTCATCCCGGTTATCAACACGAGCTACACCTCTTCGGTCGTGCCTATGCTGCTGATGACACCGGTCATGAAATGGGCGGAGGATTTCGCAGACCGGGTATCCCCCAACGTGCTGAAGGCCTTCCTGAAGCCGCTGCTTTTCCTTCTGATCTGCGTTCCTATCATTATGTGCGTACTCGGGCCCCTTGGCGGCGTCATCGGAAACGGCCTGGCTTCGGTGTTTAATACGATGTACAACCGTACGCCCTGGTTGACCGTGGGTATCCTTTCCGCCTTGATGCCTTTCATTGTCATGACCGGCATGCATTATGCCCTGATTCCGTTATGCATGAACAATCTGGCAACCCTGGGTTGGGACGTTATCGTCATGGTCACCATGTTCTGCTCCAATATCTGCCAGGGCGGCGCGGCATTCGGCGTTGCCGCCAAGACGAAGGATATGGACACTCGTTCCGAAGGGATTGCCTGCGGCATTTCCGCCACGGTGGCGGGCGTCACTGAGCCGGCTATGTACGGCATCAATCTCCGTTACGGCCGTCCCATGATCGCCGCGGTGATCGGGGCGGGCGTTTCCGGTCTTCTGGCCGGTATCACCGGCGTGAAGGGGTATACCATGGGCGGTTCTCCCTCCTTCCTTTCCCTGATCACCTTTATCGGGGGAAGCTCGCCTTACGCGGGACTGATCTTTGGCGCGATCTGCGGCATACTGGGTCTTGCCATTTCCTGCGGCCTTGCCTATCTCCTTTACAGTGACAAAGCGGCAGGCGTGGGTACGGCTGATGGCGGAGAGATCAATGCGGAGAAAGCGGGGAATGCAGGCGGAACAGAGGAGAAGGCAGGGAAGATTGAAGAGGGGCCGGTTGTCGCCCCCGGAATGATTTCATCTCCGATCAATGGCAAGGCACTGCCGCTTTCCGAGACACCGGACGAGGTTTTCGCCTCCGGCACCATGGGCACGGGCGTCGCGATCCAGCCGTCCGAGGGCAAGGTCTATGCGCCGGCGGATGGTGAGATTACCACCTTCTTCCCTACGGGACATGCCATCGGCATGACCAGCCAAAACGGCGCGGAGATCCTTATTCATGTTGGAATGAATACGGTTGACATGGAAGGGAAGGGCTTTACGCCGATGAAGAAGCAGGGCGATAAGGTGAAGAAGGGCGAGCTGCTGTTGGAATTTGACATTGCCGCGATCGAGGCGACTGGGCATCCCATAATCACGCCTGTGCTTGTTACCAATGTGGACTATTTCAATGCGGTGGAGCCTGTGGCTGTTGGAAAGGATGTTTCCGTCGGCGATGACCTAATTAATCTGAAATGATGTTTCCGTCGGCGATGACCTGATTAATCTGAAATGATGTTTCCGTCAGCGATGACCTGATCAATCTGAAATGATGTTTCCATCGGCGATGACCTGATTAATCTGAAATGATGACAGATGGCTTTATACGATACCGCACAGGTTTGTCAAAGAATCAGAATGACAAAAAACCACTCTGATAGGGGAGGAAAATATGGTTGCCGGATTAGTTGTTTTCATTGTAATGCTTATTTTCATTGGGATGGGGGTCATTCTGAAAGGAGCCGGTTTTGTGCTGAGCCTGATCCTGTCCCCCAAAAAACTGATCAAATTCATCATCTTATTGGCTATAATCTATGCGGCTGTCTCTTTTCTGAATTTCTAGGGAAACGCTGATTTAAGCGTTTCCGGCGCCGAAAATGCGCCGCGCAGCGGCAAATTTCCTTTGCATTTTCGTGTGCATCATAAGGAAATGCTGATTTAATCAGATTTTTCCTGGATTAAGACGAAATGCCCTGACCCGATAATACAATCTTATCATTTTATCCGGAAGGAAGATGGAACCGCCTCTTTGCCGCCTTGGTCAGGCAGGGGGCGGTTTCAGTGCGTTTTACACCATTGGATCCATTGGCATAAAATCTTTCGAGCAGCCGTAAGATTGCGATGCTGCATCGGTTTGTCATAAGATCAGAGCGAGCAAAACGAACTCTGATAGGTGAGCCGATTTGCCCCGCAAGCGGTTCGCTATGTCAGAATTCAGAGTGGCAAAAACCCACTCTGATAGGTGAGAAAGCCTGACACGATAGCACATCGATATGTCAAGAAATAAGAGTGGCTTAGTCCCGCTCTGAAAGGGGAGTTTTTTATGGCGGCAAAGTGGACGGCGGAACAGGAGAAGGTCATCCATCATCGTAACGGTAACCTGCTGGTGGCGGCGGCGGCCGGTTCGGGCAAGACGGCGGTGCTCGTGGAGCATGTGATTTCCCGGCTGACCGATCCGCTGGATCCCGTATCCTTATCTGAAATGGCAATCATGACTTTTACGGACGCGGCCGCAAGGGAAATGAGGGAAAGAATCAAGACGGCTCTTGAGAAACGCCTTCAGGAGGAACCGGAGAATCTTCGTCTGATCCGAGAGGCGGGGAATATCCAGAATGCCGACATCAGCACCATTGACTCCTTTTGTAAGCGCCTCATCACGGAAAACTACGCCGTAATCGATCTGGATCCCTCCTTCCGGCTCGGAGATGAGGGCGAGCTCAAGCTCATACGGGGTGACATTATCAATGAAATCCTTGAGGAGAAATATCAGGAGACGGATGAGGATTTTCTTCGTTTTGTGGACAGCTATGCCCGGGGGAAGGAAGATGAGGGAATCGGGGACCTGATCCTGCAGGTATTTGAAAACGCGGAATCCAACCCCTGGCCGGAGGAATATCTGGCTCTGCTGGAAAAAAGGGACCGGGAAATGCAGGGGGCTTATTTGCTCTCCAATCTATCTGAAAGACTGTTGGACTGGCAGCGGCTGCTGGAGGAAGCGTTGGCGGTCGCTCATGAGGATGGGGAGGAACCTGGCCCCAGGGAATACATTCCCGCCCTTTGGGAGGACAGGGATGCCTTGAGCGAGCTGAGGAGTATGGCGGACAGGGCGCTGGCCGGCCGGCAGGGGTATTCCCTGGATGTCGCAAACGATGGGATGAATGTTTCCGGCTCCCGGAAGAATTCGGAACAGATATCTGCTGCTGCGGAATCCGCAGGCAAGGGGCGTGGGATAGAAACGACAGAAAACCCAGCGGAAATAAATGGTTTTAATGGAACGGATTCCAGAGAACCTGAACCCAATCGAATGGATTTCAAAGAACCTGAACCCAACCAAATGGATTCCAGGGAATCTGAATCTAATCGAATGGATTTCAAAGAATCTGAACCCAATCAAATGAATTCTGAAGTAAACGAACCCAATGAAAATGATTTCAAAGAAAAAGAAATTGAAGTCAATCGAATGGATTCTGAAAAATCTGAACTCAATGAGCTCTGTAAAGCCGGTTTCAATGAAAAGAAAATCGGGAATGGGGATACGCTTGAGAAGGATGTTTGGGATTTCTGCAGGGCTTTCCACGGAATGGGGTTTTCCCGTCTCAAAAGGAGCAAATCTGCCAAAAAGGAAATCGTTTCCGGCATGCGAAATACGGTAAAGAAGGAGATTCAGGCCGTGCAAAAGCGGATAGTTCTTCCGGAGGAGCAGCTTCTGGCAAAAATGGAGGATGGCATCCGAAGAAATATTCGCGTACTTCTTTCTTTGACACGCCTTTTTATGGAACGCTATCGGGAGGAAAAGGATCGAAGGAGGATTTTGGATTTTTCTGACCTTGAGCATAAGGCATTGGAAGTGCTTTACGAAGGAGAAGGGGACGGGCGGCATCCATCCTCCGCGGCGGATGATTACGCGAAGCGATACAGGGAAATTCTGGTGGACGAATATCAGGATTCCAATTTTGTGCAGGAGGAGCTTGTCAAGGCAATTTCAGGGGAACGGTTCAACAGGCCCGACGTTTTTCAGGTGGGGGATGTAAAACAGAGCATTTACAGCTTCCGCCTGGCAAGGCCTGACCTTTTCCTTTCCAAATACCATGACCCTGAATATCCGAAAATAGAGCTTTCCCGGAATTTCCGGAGCCGCCCAGAGGTCATTGACGCCGTCAATGCCGTTTTTTTCACGGTAATGCAGAGGGGGGTGGGAGGCATCGATTACACCGAAGCCACGGCCCTGCATGCTGGACGGATTATACCGCCTGCGGAGTCTGAAGCGAAGGCGGAGGCGGCACCCCCGGCGCGGGAAAGGAACGCAGAGAAGGAAGTGTCCCTTGAGCCGGAAGGGAAGGCGGAGGCAGGAGTGCCGCTGGTTTCGGAAAAGAAAGCGGATGTTGGGGCGATCCCTGAGCCGGCGAGAAAATCCGATGTTGGGGTGTCATCCAAGTCCGATGAAATGGATTCCCGTGATGATTATGAAACGGAACTTTTGCTTGTGGAGACTGGAGAGGATGGCGAGGACAAGGTCGAGGCGGAAGCCAGGATGATCGCCAGGCGGATCCGGAAACTCCTTTCAATGGGATACGCGTACAGGGACATTGTGATCCTGATGCGGTCTCCGGGATCCTGGGCGGATAAGGTGGTGGAAGTATTATCCTCGGAAGGGATCCCCGCTTATTCCGTATCCGGAACGGGATATTTTGCTGCCGTAGAGGTGGAAACTATCCTCTCGCTCCTTTCCGTTATTGACAATCCCCTGCAATCTATTCCCCTTGCAGCCGTAATGCGGTCTCCCATCTATGGCTTTAGCGATGAGGAGCTGGCCCTGATCGCCGCCCGCAGGGGAGGTCTGGAGCCCCGTTATGAATGGCCCGCAGAGGGCAAAATGGAGCCTGTATCTGGAGAGGACGACATGAATGAAGAGTCAGCATGCCCTGAGTCCGGTTCGCAGTCTCAGAATTCAGAGGATGCCCTGTGGCAGAACAAGCTCCTGAAAAAGGAGGATGCTCTGACTGCGGAAGAAAATCATGAAAGGAACAAAGATACAGAGAAAAACGAATGCATTAAAAACACAGAAAATAACGAATGCATTAATAGTACAGAGAAAAACGAGAGCATTACAATCACAGAGAACAATGAAGTCATAAAGAAAAACAGAGTCATAGAGAACGATGAAAGAATAGAGAAAAATGAACGTATAGAAAAAAACAAATTCATAGATGAAAATGAAGATATAAAGAAAAACAAAGGTATGGAGGAAAAGGAGGGGGAACCTTTGCCGGATGAGCTTGCCGAAAAACTGGAGCGTTTCTATGGCGAGCTCCGGCATTTCCGGGAAATGTCCAGATACCTTCGGATTCATGAGCTTCTGTATCGCCTCTACGATGAAACGGGATATTATCATTACGCCTCGGCAATGCCCGCAGGGGAAAGGAGGAGGGCCAATCTGGAGCAGCTCATTGACTTCGCGCTCCGCTTTGAGAAGACCTCTTACAAGGGGCTTTTTGACTTTATCCGCTATATCGAAAAGCTTCGGAAGCAGAATAATGATCAGGGGGAGGCGGCCATCTTTTCCGAGGAGGATGATCTGGTGCGCATCATGTCCATTCATAAGTCGAAGGGCCTGCAGTTCCCCGTGGTCTTTCTCTCCGGCCTGGGCCGCCGTTTCAACCGCGCAGACCTTGCGGACAAGGTATTGATCGACCCGGTATTGGGCATTGCTACGGATTATGTGGATCCGGAGGAGCGTATCCGTTATCCCTCCCTGGAAAGGCTTGCTGTCCGGGAGAAGCTGGAAACGGATCAGCTCGGTGAGGAGCTGAGGGTCCTTTATGTGGGGATGACCAGGGCGCAGGACAAACTCATCATGACCGCAAGCTGCGCGGATCTTGAAAAAACAATGGCAAAAATTCCGGATATACGGGAAGGAGCGGCTTTGCCCCGTGGGCAGTTCGGCATGCGTGGAAGCGGCGCGGTAAGAATTCATTCTGAGAGCGGAGAAGCCGAAGCGGATGCCCCGGGATTCGTCGAGACATTAAAGGAAGATGAAACAGAGGCGCAAAAACGCGGCGCTCCTTCTGTCCCTCCGGCCCGCCTTAGCGAAATCCGGTCGGCAGGCTGCATGCTGGACTGGATAATGCTTTCCTCCGGCGCGGTTCATTCCGAAATGGTTGTCATTCCTGCAGCTTCCGGCGGCAAGGGCAGCGAAAAGGCCGGTTTCGGAGACGTGGATTCAGGCAAGGCAGATTCTGGAGTCAAAGACGGTGAAAAGTCAGCGTCCGGCAGCAGTGATGGTGAAAAAACGGGTTTCAGAGATGCGGATTCCGGCAAGTCTGGTTTCGAGGATCCGAATTCCGGAGGCGGAAATGATAAAAAGGCAGCATCCGGCAGCGTGGATGGTGGCAAGGTGGATTCCGTCGGCATAGACGGCGGCAAGTCTGGTTTCGTGGACACTTGCAGGGGCGAATCAGGTTTTGCAGGCCAAAGGACGCCCTTCCGGATAGAGACCTTCCGCTTCCAGGATCTTGTGGAGGAAGGGAAGGAAGAACTTAAGGAAACGATCCTTTTGGCGGGGGAAATCCGGGAGAGGATCCTTTCCCGCGCAAAGGAGGACGACTGCGGGATGCTGGAAAAGCGGCTGTCCTGGCAATATCCTTACGCGGAAGCCGTCCGTCTTTTCCCGAAGCTTTCTGTCTCGGAAATCAAGGCAGCAGCTTATAAGGATTTAAATGAGGAGCCCGCGCCGGTTCTTGACTTGGACGGTTCAGGGAAATGGAAGATAATCGGAGAAGGGGGATCGGAAAGGGAGGAAACGATCGCCGATGAAATACACTCCGACATTCAGGAAGCCGTCAATGTCGGCGAAGCCTCTGAATCCATAGAAGTCTGCGAACCCACTCAATCCTCAGAAGCCGGCGAACCTTCTGAATCCATAGAAGTCTGCGAACCCACTCAATCCTCAGAAGCCGGCGAACCTTCTGAATCCATAGAAGTCTGCGAACCCTCTCGATCCCCAGAAGCCGGCGAACCCTCTGAATCCATAGAAGCTGGCGAAGCCTCTGAATCCTCAGAAGCCGGCGAATCCCTGGAATTCGGGGAATTCACGGCACCATCTGTTTTTTCAGAAGCCGGAAAATCAGCCTTGTCCTCATCAGGCGACAAACCCTCCGGGGCGGCGGTCGGGGATGCCTACCATCACGCCCTGGCACGATATAATTTTGACGCGGATAGTTCACAGTTGGATAAATTACTTCCGGAGGAAGAAAGGAAGCTGATCAATTCATCTCATTTTGAACGTTTTCTCCGGTCGCCTCTGGCTGCGGAGCTTCGGGAGGCACAGCGGGAAGGCCGGCTTTTCCGGGAACAACGTTTCATGAAACAGCTTCCTTACTGCTCCCTGTTTCCTGACAGCGGCGTGGAGGATGAGGTGATGCTGCAGGGGATCATTGATGCCTTTATCCTGCGGGATGACGGCATTATCCTGATTGATTACAAGACGGACAGGACCAGGAATCCCGAGGAGCTGAAGAGGAGGTACAGCGTCCAGCTTGAATTGTATGGAAACGCGCTTCGGGACATCATCGGCAGGCCGATCCTCCGGAAGCTTTTATATTCCTTCACCATTGGGAAAGAAATTCCCCTGCCATGAATATTCATTTATTTCTGCGGCACAAGGTTTTTAATGAAAAAAACCGAACAAAACATGCCATAAGGCGTATTTTGTTCGGACGGCTCACGCTGCGGTTGGGCAAAGGAGATCGCGGAGGAGTCATTTCTTGCGATGCCATGGCTATCAGTCAGGAATTAAAGAGGCAAAACCCTTTTAAACGAGAAGCCATTTCTTGCGATGCCATGGCTATTGGTCAGGAATTAAAGAGGCAAAAACCCTTTTGAACGAGGAGCCATTTCTTGCGATACCACGGCTATCAGTCAGGAATTAAAGAGGCAAAAACCCTTTTAAACGAGGAGCCATTTCTTGTGGTACCATAGATGTCAGTCAGTAATTAAAATGGTTAAAAAACCATTTTGATCAAGGAGCTTTCGACCTGGCCATACAGATGAAGTTAAAAAGCTATCAGGAACGGATGGTCATTTTTGTGTCATCCTGGCCCCACGGCCCCGTCCGGTAGAAGCCAATGGACAGTGTCGCCGCCGTGATCCAGCCGATGGGCCATGCGCACCAGATTCCCGTGCTGCCCAGCACGGTTTTGGACAGGATCAGGGCAAGCGTCACGCGGAGAATCAGGTCAGTGAATGTGGCGATCATAAATTTGTTCATCATTCCCGCGCCCCGAAGAATCCCGTCCGCAACCAGCTTGGCAGAGATAACAAAATAAAATGGAGACAGGATGCGGAGAAACATTAACCCGGAATCCATGGCTGCCGCAGTGGGCTGATCCATGAACAGGTGCAAAAGGGTATTTCCCATGAAGAAGTAGGCCAGGAACAGTGGAACACATAAAATCCACACCAGCCTGATTCCGGCCCGGAAACCCTGTCTGACGCGGATGAGCTTCCCTGCGCCGATGTTCTGCGCGGTATAGTTGGATACGCCGTTTCCAAGGGTGGTAAAGGAAGTGATCACCAGATTATTCAGCTTTACCGCCGCTGAATATCCGGCGATCACCCCTGGGCCGAAACTGTTGATGACGCTCTGGATGATGACGTTGCCGATGGAAATAAAGCTCTGCTGGAGGATGCTGGGGATCGCGATGGCGGAGAGACGGGCGAGAATAGAGAACGAGAATCTTGGGTAGCCGCCGGCCACATGGACATCCTTCAGCCGGGAGAACACCACTGTCATGGCAAGGAGGCAGCTCACGCCCTGACAGAGGAACGTGGCCCAGGCCACGCCGTCCACGCCCATGCCCAGGGCTGTCACAAACAGGATGTCCACGGCGATATTTGCGGTGCTGGAGGCAGCGAGGAACAGGAATGGCGTTTTGGAATCTCCCAGTGCCGAAAAAATACCCGTGGAGATGTTATAGAAGAAAACGAAGGGCAGCCCCCAGATGTAGATGTCCAGATACAGCCTGGAGTCAGGGAATATCTCCTCCGGCGTGTTGATGAGGCGGAGCAGGGTTCCACAGGACAGGAGGCCAAACAGCATCAGCAATCCGCACAGCACGGCGCTGGCGAGCATGGCGGTGGACACCGTCGTTTTCATGGCCCGGTAGTTTTTGGCACCGAAGTATTGAGATACGATCACCGAGCATCCGATGTTGCATCCAAAGGCAAAGGCGATGAAGATCAATGTGATTTCATAGCTGTTTCCCACCGCTGCCAATGCGTTTTCCCCGATGAATTTCCCGGCAACCAGACTGTCCGCGATGTTATAGAGCTGCTGGAAGATGATGCTGCCGAATAGCGGCAGGCAGAATTTCCATAGCGCAGTGGATGGATCACCGACAGTCAGATCCCTGTTTCTGCTTTTTTGCTCCATATTACACCTCCGACGCATTTGTGATTTTGTGCCCTGGATAGTATAACCGCTGCGATAGTACTTGTAAAATGATAATTCCATACGACTGTTAACGTATCCTTTGTTTTTCCGTCCGATATTAAAGATTTATCCAGGCGACGCGGAAATTACTGATTGCTACAAATATGACAATTCAAAGCCCTGGATTCTTCCAGGCGGCGCGGGAATTCCAAACGGTTCGCGATTCATCCGAATGGCGCGGGAATTCCAAACGGTTTGCGATTCATCCAGGCGGCACGGCATATATCAGCATCCATATAAAAGTATCCGGTTATGGTTCTTTACCTTTGGATGGGAGAATGTTATAATTCTAAATAACTGCATTTAATAATTTGCAATAGTTTTGGGGCAAAGGATGCAGGCAAGGGACGCGGCGGGCGCCTGTTCCGGCTGGCGGGAGAGGATCCGCGTGTCCCGGGACACGATAAACTTTTTTACAGGAAGGAGGATAATATGTTTTGCAGGAAAAGAATGCCTGGAGGGTTCATGGCTGTGCTGATGGCAGTGCTGATTCTGGGGACAGCCGCTTTTTCTTCATTCCCGTCTTACTGTGACTGGATGCAGGATGAGGTCGGCTGGTGGTATCAGACATCAGATGGAGGGTATCTTGCCGGTGTATCGGCCACCATCAATGGAAAGGATTATGTTTTTGATTCGGATGGCTACCTGATAACGAACAGATGGGTGGAGTCTTCCAACGGCAATTGGTATTACTGCACCGGGAGCGGCGCCCTCGCCAAAAACCAGTGGATCGGGGATTCCTACTATGTTGATGGGGAAGGCAGGATGCTGTCGGATGGAAAGTACACGGTATCCGGCCGGGAATATATCTTTGACGGGGACGGCAAGATCTATACCGATGCCTGGGCAAAATCAGACGGGAAATGGTATTACTGCATGGGAAGCGGCGAGATCGCGAAGAACAGGTGGATCGAGGACACCTATTATGTCGGCTCCAATGGCGCTATGCTGACGGACACGTGGGTGGGTGATTATTATGTCGGCACTGACGGCAGGTGGGATCCCGGCAAGTCCAGGCTGAACTTCAAGGGCGACTGGATCTATGGCAGCTATAGCAATGTAGATTCGTTGGGTTTCAATGAGGACAATTACGCGACGCTCAGGATTTATTATGATAAGGAGTTTAAGAGGAATACCGTGAATATGGGACTTTACCAGTTTCCGGTTTCTTCCTACAATTTCTATGATACGGTGAATCCGAATGGCGACAACTTTATGTTTGCGGGCTATAAAAAGGGAACTTATACAATCTACAGTGACAAAATGACGATCGCCAGCAGCACCAACGCGAAATACAAGCTGGTTTATGACGGGTTGGACACGATCACTTTGTACTGGAAGAAGGTTGCCTGGAATCCGGATGTGGAAGGGAAGCTTGTTTTTAAAAAGACAGAGGATTACTATCCGGAGGACAGCTCGAGCGGCTACGCTTTCGATACCGTGAAGCCCAGCTGGGAAACGGAGGAGGAAACGGAGGTGGAATGGGATGATGTCTACAGCAGCAATCCTTTTAGCGGAGGCCGTGTAGAGATTAAGCATTCCGCTTCTGATGAAGATCTGGAAACGACCGATGTCACTGTCCATGAAGTTGTCAGGTAATATTGATCTATAATTGTCCGGCACCTTCTGGATCTCAGTGAATGCCAGGTGAAAAGCTTGCATCCTCGAATTACTGAAAATGGCAGAGAATCGATATTCGGGAATTCCAACGATATTCAGAGCTTTTGAGGATGCGGATCTTCCAAAGCCGGAGTTCATTGTCGAACGAGGAACATTTAAGGCCAGACTGAGAAACGGTATGCAAAGGCATGAAAGCGAGATCGACAAGACGGACATTTATCGGGCGGTTGTACAGTTTTGCGAGACACCAAGGTCAAGAGAGGAGCTTACGACTTTTACAGGCAAGTCAAGGTATTACACGATGTCTGCCATTGTGCAGCCTCTTATTGATCAAGGCAGACTGAAGATGTCAATGCCTGAAAAACCAAAGAGTCCGAATCAGCGTTTCGTTGCTGAAAAATGAAACTTAAGCATATCTGTGAAACAATGAGGAATACTGTATAATCACCTTAGGGAGCCTTACGGATGCGATACCGCATCCGTTTGTTTTGAATCAGATCGCCTAAAGCCCAATCTGATAGGGGAGAATTGAAATGGCATTGCTCAGCACTATTTTGACAATTGAAAATATCAGCCGCGACCTGGGGGAGCGGGTCCTTTTTGAGAACGTCACCGCCGGCATCGCGGAGGGGGAACGGATCGGGCTTATCGGCGTGAACGGCACAGGGAAATCGACGCTTCTGTCCATCATTGCGGGCACTACGGAACCGGACGAGGGGAAGATCATCCGGAGAAACGGGCTGAGGATCTCATACCTTCCCCAGAACCCTGTCTTTCAGAATGGGAAAACCGTACTGGAGCACGTGGTCGGCGCGATTTCCGGACAGGAAGCCCACTGGGATACGGAGGGGGAGGCGAAGGCGGTGCTTCGCCGCTTCGGAATCACGAACCCGGACTGCGATCCGGCCATTCTTTCCGGAGGCCAGAGAAAGCGGGCCGCGCTGGCGGCGGCCCTTCTCACGCCCTGTGACCTCCTCATTCTGGATGAGCCGACAAACCACCTGGATCACGACATGATCGAATGGCTGCAGGACTGGCTTGAGAATTTTCCCGGGGCGCTTATCATGGTGACCCACGACCGGTATTTCCTTGACGAGGTCTCAAACATCATCTGGGAGATTGACAGGAAGCAGGTTTTCCGTTACGAGGGAAATTACGAGCTGTATTTAATGAAAAAACAGGAACGCCGTGATTTCGCGGCTGCCGCGGAAAGGAAGGCGGTAGCCCTCTATAAGCAGGATCTTGCGTGGATGATGCGCGGCGCCAGGGCGCGTTCCACAAAGCAGAAAGCCCATATCCGGCGTTTTGAGGAGCTCCGGGACAGGGAGAAGCCGGAGGAGGAGCGTCAGATCGCCATTTCCTCGGCCTATTCCAGGCTTGGGGGGAAGACCGTGGAGCTGAGGGGGGTCTCAAAGCGGTACGGAGACCGCGTCCTGTTTCATGACTTTACCTATCTGTTCCTGAAATCGGACCGCATTGGCGTCATCGGCCCGAATGGCTGCGGGAAGTCCACGCTCATGCGGGTCATTCTCGGGGAGGAGCAGCCGGACAGCGGGAGCGTCGAGGTCGGCCAGACCGTGAAACTCGGCTGCTTCAGTCAGGAGAATGAAGGGCTCGTGGAAACGGAGACGGTGCTGGAGAACGTCCGGGACATTGCGGAATATGTGCGGACAGGGGATGAGCTGATTACCGCGTCGGCCATGTGCGAGCGTTTCCTGTTTGACGGGACTATGCAGTATACGCCGGTTTCGAAGCTTTCCGGCGGTGAAAAGCGCCGGCTGTATCTTCTTCGGGTGCTGATGGGGGCGCCGAACGTGCTGATCCTGGATGAGCCGACCAATGACCTGGATCTGCAGACGCTCCGCGTGCTTGAAGATTATCTGGATCATTTCGGAGGTATTGTGATCACGGTTTCCCATGACCGTTATTTCCTGGACCGGGTGGTGACAAGGATTTTTTCCTTTGAACCGGATGGGACGCTGCGGCAAAGCGAGGGCGGTTACGAGGAATACCGCCAGAGGTTGATTGCCGAGGGCAAGGCCGGCGCGGGAGGGCGGCCGGACATGGGCGGCGGGCCGGCCCGGGCAGACGCCCGGGACTTCGGAAAGGGCAAGGGAGCCGCGGGGGCCGCGGCAGAAGCCCCGGCCTCGGAAAGCGCGCAGGGCGACAAAGGGAAGAAGCCCCGGGCCGACCGCCCCAAAACCCGCCTTTCCTATAAGGAGCAGCGGGAGTATGATGGAATCGAAGCTGAAATTGACGAGCTGAGCGAGAAATCGCGGAAGCTTTCCGATGAAATGAATAATGCCGCGACGGATTTTCTCAGGCTGCAGGCGCTTTCAGAAGAAAAAGAGCGGGTGGAGAAGGAGCTGGAAGCGAAAATCGGGCGCTTTATGGAGCTTGAGGAACTGGCAGACTCGCTGGCGGGAAATTCTGGAAATTAAGGAAACGCTGCGCGGCGCGTTTCCGGCGTCGAAAATACGCCGTGCAGAAAAAAAATAAATTTCTTCTTCCATTTTCCATGAATCTATTATATAGTATATATATGCACAAGATGTTGTGTATATATGGCGCATATCCATCTATATTTCGACTATACAAAAATGCGCTCAGGAACAAGGGGATGCAGGGCGGTTGTCCGGGAGAGCCGGACGGCAGCCGCAGGATTATGGAAATTCATGAAAATTCGTTGAAATTCATTGAGATTCATGAAAATGGGGGTTGAAGAAATGGCAGAAAAGACAGCCGCGCTGATGACCGCGCGGGAAAAGGAGATTCTGGTCAGGACGAACATTATCAAAAGGAACGGTAAGGAGGTGCGCTTTGACATCGAGAAGATCGTCAACGCGATCCGCAAGGCTAATAATGAGGTAGACCCGATCTACAGGATGAACGACTATCAGATCATGGCTGTGGCGGACCTGGTGGCGAAGCAGGTCGCGGAGGCCATGCACGCGGTGAACGTGGAGGACATCCAAGACATGGTGGAGACGGGCATCATGGGCATGCGCGGCTACGAGGTCGCGCAGAAATATGTGCGTTACCGCTACAGGCGGGAGATCGCCCGGAAGTCCAACACGACGGACGAGGACATCCTTTCCCTGATCGACCGCGCCAATGAGGAGCTTAAGCAGGAGAATTCCAACAAGAACCCGGTCATCAACTCCACGCAGAGGGACTATATGGCCGGCGAGGTTTCCAGGGATCTTACGAGGAGGATCCTCCTCCCGGAGGATATCGTCCGGGCCCATGAGGAAGGCATTATCCATTTCCACGACGCGGATTATTACGCTCAGAAGGAGCATAACTGCGACCTCATCAATCTTGAGGACATGCTGCAGAACGGGACCGTGATTTCCCAGACCATGATCGAGAAGCCCCACAGCTTCTTCACGGCCTGCAACGTGACGACCCAGATCGTCGCCCAGGTGGCCTCGAACCAGTACGGCGGCCAGTCCTTCTCCCTGGCCCACCTCGCGCCCTTCGTGGATGTGTCCCGGCGGAAGATCCGGTCCCAGGTGGAGGATGAGCGGAGGTCCTGCGGGGAGGCATTGGACAGGGACATTATCGAGAAGGTGGTGGAGAAGCGGCTGGCGGAGGAGATCCGCAGCGGCATCCAGACGATCCAGTACCAGCTCATCACCCTGATGACCTGCAACGGCCAGGCGCCCTTCGTGACCATGTTCATGTATCTGGACGAGGTGCCGGAGGGACAGGTCCGGGAGGATCTTGCGGCCATTATCCGCGAGGTGCTGGTGCAGAGGATGCAGGGGGTCAAGAATGAAAAGGGCGTCTGGATCACCCCGGCCTTCCCGAAGCTCATTTATGTGCTGGATGAGGACAATATCACCGAGGACAGCCGCTACTGGGATCTGACGGTGCTGGCGGCGACCTGCACGGCGAAGCGCATGGTGCCGGACTATATTTCCGCAAAAATGATGAGGGAATACAAGAACGGCGACGTTTACCCCTGCATGGGCTGCCGCAGCTTCCTGACGCCGGATACGGTGGGTCTTGGGGAAAACGGGAAGCATAAGTATTATGGCCGTTTCAACCAGGGCGTCGTGACCATCAACCTGGTGGACGTGGCCTGCTCGGCGGAAGGGGATATGGAGCGGTTCTGGAAGATCCTGGACGAGAGGCTGGAGCTTTGCCACAGGGCGCTGCGGCTCCGGCACGAGAGGCTCCTGGGCACGGTTTCCGACGTGGCGCCCATCCTGTGGCAGTACGGCGCCATTGCCAGGCTGAAGAAGGGCGAGCGGATCGACAAGCTCCTGTACAATAATTACAGCACCATTTCCCTGGGCTATGCCGGGCTTTACGAAATGTGCGTACGCATGCTCGGCAAGTCCCACACCACGGAAGAGGGCAGGGATTTCGGCCTGCGGGTCATGCAGCGGCTGAACGACAAGTGCGCGGAGTGGAGGGCAGCGGAGAATATCAGCTATTCCGTTTACGGGACGCCCATGGAGTCCACGACCTACAAGTTCGCGAAATGCCTCCAGAAGCGTTTCGGCGTGATCCCCGGCGTGACGGACAAGAACTACATTACCAACAGCTACCATGTGCATGTCTCCGAGCAGATCGATGCCTTCTCCAAGCTCCGCTTCGAGGCGGACTTCCAGAAGCTTTCCCCGGGCGGCGCCATCAGCTACGTGGAGGTGCCGAACATGCAGAACAACATTCCGGCCGTGCTGTCCGTGATGCGCTTCATTTACAACAACATCATGTACGCGGAGCTGAATACGAAGTCAGACTACTGCGAGTGCTGCGGCTATGACGGGGAGATCCAGATCATTGAGGATGAGTACGGGAAGCTGCTCTGGGAGTGTCCGAACTGCGGGAACCGCGACCAGTCAAAGATGTCGGTGGCCCGCAGGACCTGCGGCTATATCGGCACCCAGTATTGGAACCAGGGGCGGACGCAGGAGATCCGGGACCGGGTGCTGCACCTGTGACATGGCTCCTCCGACTGTGTTAATTTGTAATTTGGTTTGGGATATTTCAATTTGATTTCGGACATTTCAATTTAGTTTGGGACAAGATGAGTTTCCCGAATTCCCGAAAAGAACAAGCTATAATTTGCTTTGGGATAAAAGCTCAGTATTATTTCCTCCGGCTGTCGAAAGGTGCCGGGGGATTTTTTTCACAAGAACATCGCTTTCACTTTGTCCCGGCTGTGAACAATGGCCGAATCGAGGTATTCACGCAGCATATTGTCAATGGATTTACAGCAGAGCTTACGCTATCGGATTTGGAGTGATCAGAGCTGATCAGAGCTTGCGATTTTTGGGAAAACAATCGTAATCTGACAAGGGTTATGTTACAATATATTTTGTATTTTGGCCTATGATTTTTTCACAGCCCCCTCAATCACATATCGAGAAACGTTTGGATGCTAATAATGCGTGGGTTTTCCACGGCGGACTCAAGAAAGTCCTTGTCGCCAGTGAGAAACAGATCAGCTCCGGCATTCAGGGCGGCACGGAGGATCGGACGATCCTTGGGATCACGGATTTTCGCCTCTGCTTCAACAGCCTCCTCTGGGGTCGGGACAATGTCAAAGGCGCGTAAGGCTGTGTAGAGAAATGCTTCGAGCTCATGGGCAGATCCGTCATTGTGCCCATATCCACACCTGTGCCAAACAAGCATTTGGCGGCGCGGAGATTCTCGCCTGTTTTTTATTCGGTATGATATCTGAAAAATCCGTTGAAAGCAGCCCTGGTTCTGCTATAATCTATCTGTATCTCTATGCCATTTCAAAGGCGGTTAAGATTCCGTACAGGCAGCTTGATACGCACAATAAGAGTTTTTATGAAGAGGTGGAGCAATTGGGAGCTATAGACGTTGAAGGAAAGCAATATCTTTCCAATCCCGTGTTCTTTGCGGATGCCTTCAATTACCTTATTTATGACGGAGAACAGGTTATTAAGCCGGAGAAGCTTCAGGAACTGGATACCACGGAGTTGACCGTGCCATACGGAAATAATGCCAGGGTGCCTGTGCAGAAGTACCGTGACCTGCTGAAATAGTGGAACGCCATGAAGGACGAAAATGTCATCTATGTGATACTCGGAGCAGAATTGCAGGATAAGGTGCATTACGGAATGCCGGTGAAAAACGGCTTGTATGATATGCTCGGCTACTCGAAGCAGATTGCGGAGATTAAACGATCATACCGGCAGGACAATGCAGCCGAAGAGGGCGAGATTACAGTTGATAACGGTGTGCTGAAAATCAAGCTTAGCAGTGAGGAATTCCTGTCAGGCTTACGAAAAGACGATAAGCTGATTCCAATTATTACGGCAGTTGTGTATTTTGGAGAAGAGCCGTGGGATGGGCAAAAAAGCCTGTTTGAAATGCTCGATGTGAGGGACGAGCGACTGTATCGCTTCCTGAGTGATTACAAGCTGAACATGATATCTCCAGTGGATTGGATATGTCCGAAGACGAGTTCAAGAAGTTCCACACGGAACTAGGATTTGCAATGAAACTTTTGAAGCATCAGTCGGAGGATGCAGACGAGATGATTGTCCAGACGGGACACAAGAAAATCAGCTCGGAGACGGCATATTTCCTGAATGCTGCCATGAAGTTAAATCTTGAGTTTGAAGAAGAAGCGGGAGGTGTCGATATGTGCAAAGCTATGGAAAAACGTGATCAGAGGCAGAAAATCACGGGAGCTATAGATGTGCTTAGGTTAGATGGTGTATCAGATGAAGATATTATCACAAAGGTGACGAAGCTCTACAATGTTACCAAAGAGTATGTTCTTGCGCTCCTCGCGCCAAAGCAGGCATAAGTTTTTATACAAGAGGGCTTGACAGCCATGCGTAAATCGGGCACACTTAATCGCATCGCATCGCATCGCATCGCATCGCATCGCATCGCATCGCATCGCATCGCATCATTTGCTTTTAGTTGTGATAATACGATTCTTTTTGACCGGCTTTCAGATAAAAACCCACCTGGCTCAAATATCCAGATGGGGGTGTGCGCGGTATAAGAAATACCGTGGTTTTCGGAAGTGGGCTGTCTGCAGGCGGCTGTATTGTCTGTTCTGGCGAACAGGAATAAGTTCTCTTGAGAGGGAGATATTACAGAGCTATTGTCAATATCCTCAAAGTCAACACAAATGATATCATTTGTGTTGACGGATTGATAAATTTGAGTTACACTTGCTTTGAAAGGAGATGATTGATATGTCGACAAGTACAATTCGACTTGACGAGGGGGTGCGCGAGGAGACCACGCGCATTGCCGCTGAGATGGGACTTACTTTCAATGCGGTGATGAACATTCTGGCTCGAAAATTCAATGCTGAAAAGGGGTTCCCCTTCCCTGTCAAACTGAAGACAGATCAAAAGACAGTCTTTGATATGTCTTCAGATGAATTTGAAGCTGCATGCCAGGAGGCTGTTGCTCAAAGGACGAATGGTTCTGCACCGGATTATGTCACCCGGCTTGACAAAGAGAGCGGAATGATTACAAAGGTTTACGCAGATGGGCGGGTGGAATATGTCCTTGACTGATTTGCCAAGTCCCAAAATTCTGGTTTTTGCAGGACCTAATGGTTCAGGCAAAAGCACGATTACCAAAGGGATTCCGCTTTGTGGTATCTATGTGAACGCAGATGAAATCAAACGAATTTCGCAATGTACAGATCTTGAAGCGGCACAGGAGGCAGAACAAATCCGGCAGATGCTATTAAAAGCTCATAAGGATTTCACGTTTGAGACTGTATTATCTACAGATCGCAACCTTGACTTGCTGCGGGAGGCAAAAGAACAAGGGTATGAGATACATGCAGTGTATGTGTTGACTTGCGATCCATCCATCAACGTAGAACGTGTCAGGTCTCGCGTTAATGCCGGTGGACATGATGTCCCTGAAGATAAAATCATCAGCCGTTACAAAAGATCTCTACGAAATATATCCAGGCTTATCCGAATTGCGGATTATACCAGAGTCATTGATAACTCAGGCAACGAACCTCATCTGATCTGTGAGGTTTTAGATCGGCAACTTACAATTTGGGAGTCCCCGCAGTGGAGCAAGAATGCCATTTTGAGATTGGTTTCTAATCAAGCAGAGCGATCAGGAAAAGATCCCTAAAGCTTACCTCCCCTATCAGAGTGGGTTTTGGCCACCCTGATTTCATGACAAAGCGATGCGGCATCGCATCAGCAAAGCTCCTCTATCAGAGTGGGTTTTGGCCACCCTGATTTCATGACAAAGCGATGCGGCATCGTATCAGCAAGGCTCCTCTGTTAAAGTGGTTTTTTGGCCGCTTTAATTCCTGACAAAGCGCAGGCTATATGGCTCAATAATATCCTTTTTGAGGATATTATTGAGCCTGAAAAAGACCACCCCCTGGCCGGTCGTTCCGGTCGAGAGGTGGTCTTTTTGTGGCATTCCCTGTGTTTTTCAACGCTTTCCGCGGGTCCCTCTTCCGATAGGTACAACTTCAGGCGTTTTACTGTGACTGTGTTTTTACACATTATCCGAGGATCTATCCGCGGATCCTTCTTTCCTGCTCTCCTGCAGGAATTCCCGGATATCCTGGCCTTCATTGTCCGCAAGCTTCTCAATATCCCCGGACGCGATGGAGGCCCTCACATTGCCGCGCACAATGCCATGGACCGTCCCGATGATCTGCCCGTCAATGTGGCCCTGTATCATTCCATCGACACGGATAATGCCGTGCTCGTCCTTGGACCGGATGGGCCTTGATACGGAGAACGCGGTAAGGGATATGATCTTGTCCCCGAGCAGCAGGATCTGCGGCAGTACGAAGAGAACCAGGAACATGGAGATCATGGTTCCCCTTCCCAGGCATTGGCCGATGCCGGCGATTGCCCCGTCCGAGGTGAGGAATCCGATCACGGTGCCCGCTATGGCAAGGATCGATCCGGAGGTGATGATGGTGGGGAAGGCGAAATTCACGGTTTCAATAATCGACTCCTTCCGGCCCATCGTTTTCCTGCACTCTACGTATCTTGAGCCGATAACGATGGCATAGTCAATATTCGCGCCCATCTGTATGGACGAAACGATCAGGTAGCTGATAAAGAACAGGTTTTCCTGCTTGAGTGCCGGGAAAGAGAAGTTGATGAAGATCGACCCCTCGATCACCGCGATCAAAAGCAACGGCATGCCCGCGGACTGGAAGGTGAACAGGAGGATTACGAGCACGAAGAGCAGGGAAACCACCGATACGACCACGTTGTCCTTTTCAAACTGATACCGAAGATCCATCTCCGACGTGGATTGCCCCGCAATCAGCGGACGGAGAGAGGGGTCCTCATCCATCTCCGATTCAAACACGGGGTCGATTATGCCGTGAAGGCCGGAAAGGAACAGGAAGGTCTCCTCGCTTTCCTCCGGCAGATTCAGGTATACAAGGATGCGTTCGTAATTTTTTCCCTGAAGCTGCTTCCGGGCCATCAGGAGCTTGTCATAGGTGTCGTCAATGTCCTCCCGGTCATCCGCGTCCAGGTCGACATAGCCCTCCTCGATCTTGTCATGGAGGAACATGAAGATGTCGATGAACGGGATCCTGTACTTTCCGATACCGCCGATGACGCGGCCATATTCCCCCTTGTCCGACGCGTACATGCCGTAAAGCATCGTGGCCACGTCGTAGTCCAGGTCGGCCATCTCGGAAAACTGGCGGGGGGTCAGGGGCTCGGATACCATATAACCCCTTTTCGCCTCCGTGTTCGAGAGGGAGGTGACCTTCTTCACCTCGGGCATAGCATCCAGATAATCCGCGATTTTGGAAATCTTGTAATAATCGTGGCTCGGAAGATTGATGGCAATGACATTATCGCTTCCGAAGGTATCTGAAATCATGTCTTCCGTGATCTGGGCATCATTCTTGATCGGCGTCTTCAGGTTCGAATACCCATACACATAGGGGCATTTGGAGGAAATGACGAAGCCGACGGCGATGACCAGGAGGAACAACGGTGGAATGAACTTTTTGGTGGCATAGGCAAACCGGCCCACGAAGGGGATCTTCGGCACGAGGTTCCTGTGCTTCGTTTTCAGCATCAGGTTGGAAAAGAGCACCAGGAGGCCCGGCATCAGCGTGAAAACTCCGACGAGGCTGATGATAATGGATTTTGTGAGCGTAGTGCCGAGGTCCGCGCCCAGCTTGTACCCCATGAAAAGCAGCGCCAGCAGGCCGGAAATGGTCGTCAGGGAGCTGGAAAGGATTTCCGGAATCGAATGGCTCAGGGCGATGACCACCGCGTCCCTGGTATCGTAATGCTCCCGTTCTTCCTTGAAGTGGTTGCAGAAGATGATGGCGTAATCGATCGACAGGGCAAGCTGGAGCACGATGGCGACGGAATTGGACACAAAGGAGATCGTGCCCATCAGGAAGTTCGTCCCCTTGTTAATGATTGCGGCCGCAAGGAAGGTCAGCACGAGGACGGGCACCTCGCCAAAGGTTTCCGAGGTCAGGAGCAGCACGAGGAGGACAACGATTCCCACTACGGCGATGATTGTGGTCATTTCTTTTTCAATGGCTTCCGCCTGCACGTCCCCAAGTTCTGAGGAAACATGAAGGTCATAGGGGGACAGGGCGGCCTTCAGCCCGTTCAGCGATTCCAGCGCCCTGTCGTCGTCCTCCGCGTACCGGAAGACCACGTTGTATAACGCGGAGGAATTGCTATAATGCTCCCGGATTTCCCCGATATCGAGCTCCTCATCCTCGTCCGGCGTCTCAGTGGAATCCGGGTTCAGGTAATCAGGGAGGAAGGAGGTCTCCGAGACGCCGGGAAACGATTGGATCGTCCCGTATATTTTAAACGCCTCCGCGAGGGAAACATTCGAGACCATTACCTTCGCGGAGCCAAAGGTGGTATATTCCGTTTCCATCAGATCCATCGTCTGCTTTGTTTCCGTATCCTCGCTGAGGTAGGCGGAGAGCTCGTTTTCCACGGACACCCAGTTCTGGGAAAAAAGAGAGAAGATGATCAGAATTGCGTAAACAAGAAAAAAGAGATTCCGCTTATCGACAATAAAAGCGGCAATCTTTATAATGGGTGATTCCTTTGGTGATTCATTTGCGTCCATAAATCTGTTTCCCCGCCCCTTTCTGAGCTGCCAAAGACACGGCCTGTGGCCATGCCGGCCATTGTCCGGTGCCTGTTCTGTGTGAGTGAATCGCTGTCAACTCCGCAGTCGAAAATTGAGCAGCGCCTGTTCCGTGTAAATGAATCGTTGTCAATTTTGCAGTTGAAAATTGAGCAGCGCCTGTTCCATGTAAATGAATCGCTGTCAACTCTGCAGTTGAAAATTGAGCAGCGCCTGTTCCGTGTAAGTGAATCGCTGTCAACTCCGCAGTCGAAAATTGAGCAGTGCCTGTTCCATGTAAATGAATCGCTGTCAACTCCGCAGTCGAAAATTGAGCAGCGCCTGTTTCATGTAAGTGAATCGCTGTCAACTCTGCGGTTGAAAATTGAGCAGCGCCTGTTCCATGTAAATGAATCGCTGTCAACTCTGCAGTTGAAAATTGAGCAGCGCCTGTTCCGTGTGAGTCTTTCATTATGAAATACGAGCCCCTATGCCTCTCAGCCGGTTCGTCGGTTTGTCATGTCAGAATTCAGAGTGGAAAAACCGCTCTGATGGATGAGCCGATTTGTCCCGCAGCCGGTTCACTATGTCAGAATTCAGAGCGGCAAAACTCACTCTGATAGATGAGTATAACTTGTTTTAATCAGACAAACAAGGTTTTTATCACGCATTTACAAGGGCGGGGAATTCAAATATAATAAGCATGGGTTTTGACGCGCTCTAAGGAAAAGCGCGTCAAAATCCGCCTTTGGCGGACGAACCCCTTTGGGGTTCGCCAAATACGGACATGAATGTTCCTGAAGGAACATTCATGTCCTATGCCTTTAAACGCACTTCGCCGCAAGCGCGAGGTGCTGACTGAATTGTTATTTTTACAATCAATTAGTAAAGACGCTTGAGGGCAAGGCGGGCGTGGCGGGATGCTCAGTCAGGAAGAGGCAAGCGGATCCCGCGAAAAGAAAGGGTAAGGGGTAAGGAAATGACTGGATCTTCTGATCGTCAAGGACAAATACTATCTCAGGGACTGCGTCAACCAGGCCGGCAGGAAGGCTCTGTTTTGCAGGGGAAAACGCTTTCCGCGTTATTATGTAATAAGGCCACGGATAATCAGAAGGCCTCGAATAAGGGGAAGGCCACGGACATTCGGAATGCCGTGAATAAGGGGAAGGTCACGGATAATCGGAATGCCTCGAATAAGGGGAAGGTCACGGATAATCGGAATGCCTCGAATAAGGGGAAGGTCACGGACATTCGGAATGCCTCGAATAGAGAGAATGCCGCAGCTATTCGGAAAGTCTCGAATATATGGAAAGATATACGGAAAGATTTGATTATGCGCAGGGTCTCAGTGTTTGCTGCCTTTTTGACGATATGTATCATGTTTTGCTCCATACGGGCTTTTTCCGGCGCATGGCAGCTCGATATCGTGGGCTGGTGGTGGCTGGACGATGACGGCTCCTATCCCAAAAATGAATGGCGCACTATTGACGGGAAGAGATATTATTTCCTTTCCACCGGATATATGGCCTCTGAGCAGTGGGTTGAGGGGCAGTATTATGTCGGAGCGGATGGGGCAATGCTCGTGAATGCCGTTACGCCCGATGGGAGCAGGGTGGATGAGAACGGGAAGCGCGTTGAGGAGGACGGCGGCCTTGCCGGTGCGAATGAAAATGCCGATATAAACAACGTTAATGATAATGGCACGAGTGATAACGCGGATGAAAGCGGAGCCGATGTTAATAATGGAAATGAAAATGGCGCAGTTGTTAACAATGCGGATGGAAATGGCGTTAATGATAATGCTGTTAATGGTAATAATATTAACGACAGTGACATTCGCGAAAATGATATTAATAACAGTGACAATAACGGGAATGACATTAATAACGGCGACATTAATGAGAACGACAATAACGTTGCTGCTGCCGGGGCGATGGACGCTGCCGGGACTGATCAGGGGAGCGCTTTGACAAGCGGAGGCAGCGGCGATACGGGCGGAAGCGAAGCGGGCAATGTGTTTCAAATAAATTCTGTCGAGGACTTCGGGCATTTTGCCCGGAACTGCAGAAGGAATGTCTGGTCTAATGGCATGACGGTGATCCTGACGCAGGATCTGGATTTCGGGGAAATCGGGAATCCCGAAAGCATAGCCTATTTTAACGGGACTTTCCTTGGAAATTCGCACAGGATCGACAATTATCATGGAGCGACGCCCCTGTTCCAGACCATCGGGGTGAACGGAAGGGTGAGCGAGCTGTCCTTATCCGCGGACATCCAGTCGGAGAGGGACAATACAGCCGCCTTTGTCTCAGTCAACAATGGCGTTCTGGAAAAGATTACCGTGGATGGGAATGTGAATGGGAAGGTCACGGCAGGGATCCTTGCAGCCGTCAATTCGGGCACGGGGAGCATCCTTTCCTGCGAGGTTTCCGGCACGTTGAAGGGGGACAGCTCCTCCGGCGGCATTGCGGGCAAGAACCAGGGGCTCATTTCTTCCTGCGTTAACCGGGCCAATATCAATATCAGCGTGGACGATTCGAACATCAGCGGCGACGACATTAAGGATATCCTGCAGAATATCCTGCTTACGAAGTCCATCAACAATACGGAAAACCTGCGGCTCGGGATCGATTCCGGCGGCATTGCGGGATACAACCAAAACGGCGGGAGCATCCTGGACTGCCGGAATGAGGGAATCGTCGGCTACCCGCATCACGGCTACAACTCGGGCGGGATTTCGGGAAGGAACGGCGGCGCGATTGAACGGTGCGAGAACCTGGGGACGGTCTATGGAAGGAGCGGGACGGGAGGAATTGCCGGGAAGCAGCAGCCGGAGATCACGCTGGATTTTTCGGAGGATGTCCTTTCTTCGATGGCGAGGGAGCTTGACGACATCAACCTATTGGTCACGGACACCCTGAACACATCCGATGAGATCAGCAACAGCACCTATGACAGGCTTTCCGCGCTTTCAAGGTCCATGACGGAGGTGAAGGACTCGACGAATGTGGTATATAACGCTTCCCTGGAGCGCTTTGACGAGGCAGCCGACAGCATTAATAACACCACGGACGTCCTTCTTGGAGCAACGGGGGACATTGCGGGCAGCACGGAGGATCTGAGCCGGAGCCTTGATTCCCTCAGCAGGATGACGGACAACATTGACTCCTCCATCGATTATCTGGAGGAGGCGTTTGCCATGACGCAGCAGGAGCGCTCCGGGCTCCTTTCGAGGAACGCGCAGCTTAAGTCGGACCTGAACACGACGCTGGCCTTCGTGGAGGAGATACGGGAAAACCGTCTTCCTTCCGCGCCTGCAGCGAGGCGGGCGCGCATTTCCCAGGGGCTTACCGAAATCAACCGTCTGGCCGGGGACCTGCGGGCAATGCGGACCATCCTTTCGGGGATGAGGGATATGAGGGACAGGATCGCGGATGGCTCCCTTCAGGTCGAGGAGCATAGAAGGGACCTGGCCCTGCATTCCTCCGTGAGCGAGATATTGGACGCGCTCGACGAGCTGGACTGGGCCCTTGTGAGCCTGTCGGATTTCAGTTCAAGCCTGGGCGCCTCCCTTTCCAATGTGTCTGATGGCGTTAATGTCAATGTTCAGCAAAATGAGGCGGTCCGCGCCGCCGGCAATGACATCTATGCGGGGCTGGACAGCATTTCCACCCAGCTTGACAGCATGAACGCCGGCGCGAGGGAGGACAGCCTGGAGGTGATCCGGAACCTCGATGAGATCAACCGGAAGTTTTCCGGTATGATGGACCTCATGGAGAATGAAAGGAACCGCATTAACTCCATCGCGGACGATGGAGGGGTCATTAATGACCAGTCCGACGCGGGGGGCATGTCCTCCTCGAGGATCGTTTCCTGCAGGAATACGGCGGAGGTATACGGGGACATGCAGGTCGGCGGCATCGCCGGGACGATTGGCGTGGAATATGACCTGGACGCGGACAGGGATATCGCGAGATCCGGCAGCCGCTCGCTGGATTACAGCTTCGGCGTGTCCGCCTCCGTCATTGATTCGGTCAACGCCGGGAATATCGAGGCTAGGGGGAACCATGCCGGCGGCATTCTCGGAAAGGCCGACATGGGCTATATCGGAAGAAATACGAATGAGGGGGATGTCCGCTCCGAGAACGGGTATTTCATTGGCGGCATTGCGGGTTATTCCGAGGCGGCTCTGGAAGGCAACGCGGCAAGATGCCTGGTCAGCGGGATCAAGAACGCGGGCGGCATCTGCGGCTACGGAAAGGCTTTGCGGAACAATACGGCAGTGGTCACGATCGAGGGAACGGAGGAATACGCCGGAGCCATCGCGGGCGATGTGTCATCCCTGCAGCCTTCGGAGATCCGGAATAATATTTACTATTCCGGAAACTATGGGGCGGTTGACAACATTGACTATGTGGGCATGGCCGAGAGGGCAGCGGAGCCGATGAATACGGTCCTTGTGAAATTCAAGCTGAACGGCCGGCTTGTCGGCACGGAGGAGGCGGAGGCCGGCACCTTGCTTAAGGATGTGCCGTTCCCGGAGATAGAGGAGCGGGAGGGCTTCGTTATCCACTGGGACATGGACCGGGAAGCCGTCCTTACGGAAGATTCCGTCGTCAACGCGGCCTATGTATTCCCGGTGCAGTCCCTTGCATCAAAGGAAAAGCTTGAGGGAACGGAGAAGGCCCTTTTGATGGTGGACGGACGCTTCCGGCCGGAGGACGAGCTGTCCTTCCGCATGGAGGGCGCGGGCCGTTATTTCGTAAGCGTGCCGGAGGACGGGCTTGACAGGCGGCAGGTCAGGGTACTGAAAACATTCTCCCGGAAGGGCCGCCTGCTCGTGAACGGAGAGGAAGTGCCGACGGAGACCTTCGGGGAATATCTGCTTTTTGATACGGGAGAACGTGAGCTTGAAATCGTGCTCGAGGAGGTGAAGCAGCCGTACAGGCTGATCATGCTTGCGGCGGGCGCCGCCATAGCGGCTCTTTTGGCCATCGCGCTTTTTGTAAAGCTGCTGAAGCGGGCGAAACGGACGAAACACGAAGTTGGTGAAGCGGTCGAAATGTGAAGCTGATCATAATTCTATTTATTCACAGATCCTTTTAATCTTGACTAAAAATATTCTTAACTAAAAATGTCCGCTCAGGGCAGGTTCCTTGCAGCCTGGCCTGAGCGGACATTTGATTGAACAGATTCAAGATATCAACGGACGTATTTTTGTCCGTCCTCGCGTAGCCCTGTTTAACTGACAGATTCAGTATATCAACGGACGTAATACCTGGTCAGGAAGTAGGTTTTGTCCCAGTCAACGATATTCAAGTCCGACTCCTTACTCATCGAAGACCATCACGCGCTTGTCCTTGAGGTCGTAGAGCGGCCATTCTTTGGCCTTGCCGTCAGGTGACACATCGGCGGAAAGCGAAGGGTTACCGCATTTGACGAACTGAACCCACATTTTCCGCATGGTCTTTGAGAAAGGCGGCTTGCTCCGAACCCCCGTTTCAGCCCTGGGTCTGGCGCGACCAGAGATCGGCATACTCCCCGTTCTTTTCAAGCAGGTCCCGGTGCGTGCCGTCTTCGACGATTTTTCCGTTCTTCAGTACGACGATCCTGTCCAGGCTGGCCACGGTGGAAAGGCGGTGCGCGATCACGATCGCCGTCCGGCCTTTCATCAGGTTCTGGAGGGCCGACTGAATAAGCTGCTCGCTCTCGGAATCCAGCGCGCTGGTCGCCTCATCAAGAACCAGGATCGGCGCGTTGGTCAGAATTGCCCTGGCAATCGCGATGCGCTGGCGCTGGCCGCCGGAAAGCTTGACGCCGCGCTCCCCGGTAATCGTTTCAAAGCCGTCCGGCAGCCTTTCAATGAATTCCAGCGCGTTGGCGTCCCTTGCGGCCTTCCGGATCTCCGCTGTCGTGGCATCCGGCCTCCCATAGGAAATGTTCTCCGCAATCGTCCGGTGGAAAAGGAGAGGCTCCTGCGGCACATAGGCGATCTGCCTCCGAAGGCTCACCTGCGTTATCGAGGAGATCTCCTGCCCGTCCACAAGTATGCTCCCTTCCTGTATGTCCACGAGGCGGAGGAGGAGCCTGGTCAAAGTGGTCTTTCCGGAACCGGATTTTCCAACCAGCCCGATTTTCTGCCCCGCGGGAATCGAGAGGCTGAAATGCTCGAAAACGGCCGAGGGCATCTGTCCGTCCGTATACCAGAAGCTCAGATCGGAGAAGGAGATGTCCCCCTTCGTCACGACGAGGTCCCGGGCATCCTTCCTGTCTGCGACAAGGCGCGGCTCGTCAAGGATCACCGTCATGTCGTGCGCGTCTCCGAAAACGCGGTTGATGCCCTGCATGACGGAGCTCAGCATATTAAAGCGCAGGGTCAGATTGTTGGTATAGGAAAACATCATGACCAAAGTGCCCGAAGAGATGCCGAACCAGGCGTTGCCGCCCGCCAGGAAAAAGGTCAGGACCGCCATTATCACAACGATCATGGAGGAAGCGACCGCGCCTGAAAACAGGGAGCCCCGCATGCGCCTGGAATCCGTCAGGTACACTTCCCTGTTGATCCGTTCAAAAAGCTCCCGCTCATATTGCTCCCTTCCGGAGGTCTTCACGGCCAGAATGTTCATGATGCTGTCCGAAAGCTCCCCCGACAGGCGGTTCTGCGCCCCCGCCGTTTCCGCGTTCAGCTTCAGTAGCTTCTTAAATATACGGTAAACGACCAGGATGTAAACCGCCAAGAAGGCAAGGAGGATAAGGACATAGACCGGTACCAGCGGGAGAAGGATCACGATGATAAAGAGCACGGTGGCGGCCGCGGGAATTACCGAATAGGTCACGATCTGCATCAGTTGGTTGTACGCGTTCGCGAATTTGCTGGTCTGGCTGACCAGGGATCCGCCGAAACGGTTGTTATGAAAGGTCATGGACTGGTTCGACAGCGTGTCAAAGCAAAGGGTGGAGAGGTCGTAATAGGCGAGGATCTGCAGCTTCCAAAGGCTGTAGTCCTGGAGCTTACTGCTGAGCTGGCCGAAAATATTGCAGAGGATGAGCAGGAGGATGTCCTTCCAGAAAACGGAAAAAACATGTTCGGCAGGCACGAAGCCCTCGCCAATCCTGTCCACGATCCTCGCGATGATCATGGGATTTCCAAAGGTCAGGAAAAAGGCGTAGCCGGTGGATGAAAGAAGATCCAGCAAAAAATACGGCCAGTGCCTGAAAGTGACCTTTCCATAGTAAAACAAAGTACGAGCTGTTACGGATTTATTTCTTTTTTTCATAGCCATAAATTCCCAAAGAGTCGAAACATCCGATAAATGACTCAATAAATGACGCATTGGCCTAATAAATGACCCAATAAATGACGCATTGACCTAATGAATGACCCGATAAATGGCTCAATAAGTGGCCCGATAAATGACTTAATAAATGATCCGGTAAATCGAATCGTTGCATTGTACAGCGCATCTTCAAGCGGAGGCGGAAGTAATAAAGATCCTTTATCATACTAGACATACATTTGAAGCAAGCGGTTATTCTGATGGGAACAAATGCAAATCGAGTTCCGAAGTTCGCATTAAGCGAACTCCGGAACGATATGGTGCCGCCGTGAGGCGGTATTCCGCAAAGCGGAATTGCATGAGATCCACAGGTTCACAAGACCAAATACAAGCATCGTACGAAGCGCGAAGCGCGGAACAATCCGAGAAACACTTTTGAAGAGTAAATCATATATAATTTGTCCCCAAAAGGTGCCGAATAGTTTAAAAAAGCCTCTTTCAGGAATGTAGAGCCTGATAAATCGTTTGGGTGTCCTGCTTCGTACCAAGGCGCAGAATTGCCTCATAAATCGGACGGATGTCTTCAGCGTTTTCTTCCAGCTCATCCGCAATCCTTGAAAGAATCTTTCCCCTGTCAACTTTTATACGGATCATATCAATGAGCTTTTCTTCCCTTCCTTCTTCCTTGCCTTCTTCTCTTCCTTCTTCCCTTCCTTCTTCCCTTCCTTCTTCCCTTCCTTCTTCTTTGATAAACTCCACAGATTCAGCGTAAGTCATTAGTTTTTCTCCTTTTGTAATGAATTCATTATCCGTATTGATGCCATATCCTGCGATCCGTTTGATATTTTCTGGTGTTTTCTCTGAAAAAAGGGCATATATCGCATCCATCAGGTCATCACTTCCGTAACAATATTCCTTCTTCGCACAGAGGAAACAGAGAATTATTCCGGACAGGCCAAGGCTGTCTTTTACTTCGTTTATCAGTTTCTTCAGCTCATCGTTTTTTTGATGATCGGCATTGCCGGGCGAATCATAGTTGAATCTGAAAACTTTGTTCGCAAGCGGGTTTACGGCAGGTACCCTTATGATCCACAATGTATAAAATGGCTTCAGGCTGCTGTAATTCGGTTTTCCGTTTTTTCTTTCCAGTTTCTGTTCCGCGATCCCCTTGCAGGCGTAATACAGTACTCTGTGGCCGAGGAGATAGCCAAGGGATCCTATTGTCCGCCGTACCTGCATCTCCAGGTTGATCAGTACGGTAACGCTGGAGTGGCTGTCAGAAATCTTCCGGTACAGGTCAAAAGCCACCCGGTTTCCGTCCTTTTCAAGCATGATTCCGGCATTACTGTTATCCCGGAGTGACGCGACAAGATCAGCGAAAGGGACATCATAGAGCTCTTTCGCGGTACGGGATGCTATACAGGCAAAAACTTCAGGAATGCCGAAAAACTCTTTGAATGATCTGTCTTTGGTAAGGTCATATTCGTCCATGTGGTAAATGTCTTTCTTTTTTCAATGTTGAAATGATAACAGGCGTGATGATTCTTATTCATAAATGTCAACAACATATCTATCTTATATGAAGCATTATTTTATCGGACGTTATGGTGCGATAAAGGATATCGACTTTACGCCGATCTTTGAAGAGCTTCTTGGAAGGGAGGCGGCTGAATGATCAAGCCAGGAATTGTTTTCGAGTCAAGCAAGCGGTTATTCTGATGGGAACAAATGCAAATCGAGTGGACGAGTGGAGGAGTTCGCATTAAGCGAACTCCGGAACGATATGGTGCCGCCGCGAGGCGGTATTCCGCGAAGCGGAATTGCATGAGGTCCACAGATCCATAAGACCGACTACAAGCATGGTACGAAGCGCGAAGCGCGGAACAATCCGGGAATCACTTTTGAAGGGTCAATCATATATAATTTGTCCCCAAAAGGTGCCGAATAGTTTTAAAAAGCCTCTTTCAGGAATGTAGGGCCTGATAAATCGTTTGGGTGTCCTGCTTCGTACCAAGGCGCAGAATTGCCTCGTAAATCGGACGGATGTCTTCAGCGTTTTCTTCCAGCTCATCCGCAATCCTTGAGAGAATCTTTCCTCTGTCAACTTTTATACGGATCATATCAATGAGCTTTTCTTCCCTTCCTTCTTCCTTTCCTTCTTCCCTGCCTTCTTCCCTGCCTTCTTCTTTGATAAACTCCACAGATTCAGCGTAAGTCATTAGTTTTTCTCCCTTCGTAATGACATCTATCTATACATCTATTATATCATTAAAGTTATCAGAAAATGTTCTGATGTTTCCTAAAATACTACAGATATAATAACATGCGATTTTTATTTTGCATATACTCTATATTCGGATAAGGTTCTGTATACTATTAAAGGAACCATCTAAAGGAACCATCATTCAAACAAAATATAACAAGAGCCTGGCATGTTTCAACTTTAGTGGGCTAAAGCATCTATGAGATTACCTGAAATATCGCGTAAATACGCACTTTTTCATGCAATCAGGCAGAAATTTCATTCCGTTGGATTCCATCGTATTTGAAACATGCCACAAGAAGAATAGATTTATAACCGATGGAATTGCTTTGCATTGGGAAAGGAGATTTGAAGTTTGGAAAAGAATTATGGATATTGAGGTCTGCAATATTGGACCACTAATAAAGAGGGAACTATGGAGTATTTGGAAAAGTATAAGGATGTCCCTGTTTATTCTGAAACGGATGAATATAAGGAACTTTGAGCTGCCAAAAATGAAAGGAGCAGAACATGGAAAAGATTATAAGGATTCTGATGAGAAGGGATGATCTGACGAGAGAGGGGGCGATTCACCTTATCAGGGAGAAACGAGAAATGATGTTAGAAGTGATGCAGGATGTTTTATTTTGATACCGTTTATGTTGACAGGTGGAAGAAACAAGGTGTAGGATGACAGTTACATATAATGCATTAACACGAGAGTTGGTAAGGAAACCATGTAAAAAGGTGCCATTTTACAGTTCTAATGGTAAATGCTTTATCTCTGAAATTATGGAAATAGTTAAAGAACAGGAAAGGATGAAGAATAGCTTTGAAATACATTCTCTGTGAGAATCCGGTTATGTAAAGATGTTTGAAAAACATAGTTTTAAAATGATTATCATAAAGGAGAATGATATGAAGAATCTGAATGAAATTTTGAAAAAACATAAAATGTGGGTGAGAAATGAAAAAGGTGGGAAAAGAGCAGATCTTCATGGAGCAGATCTTAGTGGAGCGAATCTTCGTGGAGCAAATCTCCGTGGCGCAGATCTTCGTGAAGTAAATCTTTTTGAAGCAGACCTTTTTGAAGCAGATCTTTTTGAAGCAGATCTTCGTAAAGCAGACCTTCGTAAAGCAGACCTTCGTAAAGCAAATCTCTATTTAGCAAGTTTTCGTAAAGCAAATCTCCGTGGCGCAGATCTTCGTGAAGCATGTTTCTATGAAGCAGATTTCTATAAGGCAAAATATGTCCCATTTATTCCTATGGTGTGTCCGGATAAAGGGCCATTCACTGGCTGGAAAAAATGTATAAATGTAAATTCGGAGTTAGTAATTGTCAAATTGATTATATTGGAAGAATCAAAAAGATCTTCTGGTACCACAAGGAAGTGTAGGGCTAGCAAGGTTTTTGTAGAAGAAATTCAAGATATTATTGGAAATAGAATGGGCGGCGAGGCGCGTTCGAATTATTCTTTTGATTTTATTTATAAAGAAGGGGATACGATTGAGGTTTCAGATTTTTGTGAAGATAGATTTGATGAATGTAATAAGGGAATTCATTTTTTTATAAATCGGCAGGAAGCAGTTAATTACATGTTTTGAAAGGAAAACAAAAATGAAAGAAAATATAAAAGAGATTTGTAACAAGCTGTGTGAGCTTCTGAGGATGACAAGAAACTTTGGAGATGATAGCTATAATTCTTTGAAATAGCTTCGTTAGGTTGTGAATGGTTCAGAAGAATTTGTTGTCCCGACTTTCAAGGATGGAACGGGAGAACCAAATGGGCATTTCCCTAATAGCTATTCCGCAGGGTAGCTTATTACAATACATACTGCCGGCAGGGTAGCGATAAAGTGAAAAATCGCAAAAAGCATTCTGCATAAATGCCTCAAAATCAAAAATAATATTGACTTTATAATAATATCGGGTATAATATGGCCACGATTTTTCGGAAATCTTGCAGAATGGAGATGATAATGAGTTGAAAGGATAGCTATAATATTGCCACGAGGCTGAAACGGGGGGCGGCTCCATGTTCCAAAATTGGAACATGGGGCCGCCCCCACGGTTACGATTAGTCGGGATTTTTTTATTTTGCGCTTGATTTTTACGCCAAAGATGACGATATGATTAAGTTGGACTTTTGCAATGACTTTGAATACATGAAAACCTGCATAATAAAAATGAATTCCAGTGGGCGGACAAGGCTGAGTGCCCCTGATTGTATGCATGATGCGCTTGCCAAAGGTGGTTGAGAATGGGGCACTGAATAGTTATTCGATTTTATCAAAACGGGCAAGGAGCCGGGACAGAGAGATGGATCTTCCTATATCCTTGCGTTCTATCAATATGGTCAGGCGGCCGGGTCTTAAGACCCGGCTTTTTTTGTGATGGGCATGTCGTTTGCGGCAAGCAAACCGCTTTGCCGGCCATCATCTGGGAGCTGCATTAACGGGAACTGCATTAATATCTGATAGATAAGCAGATATACGCTTTCAAAAATGCCTGGATGAAACGTTTCAATAAAGAAGGCCTGACAAATGTTTGGATCTGCATCGATGGTTCCAACGATAAAATCGTTGACAGATACAAACATAGCAATCAAGGAACTGAATCTGATCAATATGAACCTGATTGGAGACAAATGATACCATGTTATCCATAATCATTGTAAACGCCAGAAAGATCTGATGCAGCGCCTTGGTATAGCGAGAAAGAATAGTCTTCAAAGCAGCCAGGATGAAACGGTTAAACGAAAATCCGGCAGACCCAAAGAGAGTAAAAATAAACCGAAGGCTATAGATAATATAACGGCTGTAAAGCGCGGCTCTGGCAGGCCCAAAGGAAGCAAAAATAAACAAAAAGTGAATGAATAATACTACCAATAAAAGGTCTTTCATCCTTTATGGAGGAAATTCATGTGAAAACATAACTTTTGAGAGGAAGATATTGTCCGCGGCAATTGGCGGTTTGCGGACGAGCGGGATAGTGAAGCTGGAAATTTTCAGGACTATTCAGGCTACTACAAGTAGTTAGACAAGCGGAGCGAATCCGGTTTATAATGTAAGCACATTCGGATGAGACAGGGAAACGTTTCGGGAGAACATGTTAATACGATTTAGCGTTTAGTGCAATTACATCACTTATTGCGACCGCATCAGTTTTTACAATTACATCGCTTATTGCGACTGCATTATTTTTTACAAATACATTGCTTATTGCGATTATCGCGGGAGGAGCAGGATGATGAGGAATAAGGTGGATTTAATCCCTGAGATTCGTTGTGTTATCAAAACGAATGAGAAGACTGGCGCGATCAGGGTGCAGGATATAATAATTCCACAGGATTTAAGGAATCAGGGTGTAAAAGATGCCATGATCCAGCCTTCAAGTTTGCCCATTGGTCAATGCGACGAGGAGGGAAATTACAGATCACATCTTTTTCTGTATATGAATCCCTTTTTGGGATATCCGGAATTCCCTAATTCCTGGATGATATTCAATATTTACATTGACAGGGAGACAGGGGGCGTTGAGATAGCCGATACTGGCCTGAAATATCATTATAATGTGAAATATGTAGTGCCGGAAAAATGGTATGATTACCCAATCTTTGGATGCGAGCTGGATTTCTTTTTGGAAAGCGCTGTATTTGACAGGTATTTAATCCTTCCAAGAGTAATGAAAAGAAGTTTCCTTGGAACGGTGGATGGAAAGATTTGCCCGGTACGCGAATGGAGTCCCGACGCCGAATTCATGAAAAGCTTTGGGGAGAATATTAATCAAAATTATAGAAAAACCAGGGATAACGGAAGCATTATCCCCAGCCTGTACGTTTCTGATTTTGTAAATTATTACAGCATAATGTTTGATGAGCTGGTAAACGAGATGCGGAAAGCATCCGGGAATAATGCGGCTGCTCCTTACGAGCAGGGCTGCGGGGATAACGCCCCGGGCAAAGCGGCCGTCATGCGGAGCATTCCTTATGAGACAGAATGCAGGCTGGACGACCTGGGGGAGAATATTTCCGCCGTTGTAAAAAGGGATTATGCCGCGTATCAAAACTCTATGCAGGGCAGAGGGGAGGCTGGGCAAGTGCCCCTTTATGCTTTCCTTGGAGAGCACGGGACCGGGAAGTCGAGCACGGCTGAAATGTTGGCCGAAATGTATGAGCGCGAATTGGTCAGAATTTCCCCGGCGATTCTTGCGTCCCCATATAAAGGACAGCAGGAGGATACGCTTTCCCGCGAGCTGCGTGCTATATATGCTGGCGATAATGACAGCGAGGGGAAAAAGAGGCTTGGCGTTGACACCAATAGGGTTATCATCCTTATTGATCCTGCCGAATTGTTCGGAAATGACAGTCATTCAAAGGACGTGATCCCCATGATTGAGCAAATCCTGAATGGGGAAAAAAGGGAACTGCACTGCCGGCTGAGTGACCAGGATGGAGAATCTTTCATTCTTGAACTCATTGACCCTCCCGTTATCTGGCTGGAGGGGGATGAACTGGAAACGCAGAAATGCATATTTAATGAAGCTCCAAAGCTGTGCGCCATGTACAAAAAGCTGTATTTTGATGCCCCATCCCCACAGAAGCTTTCAGACAAACTGATTGCGCTTTTATCCGGAAAGAGCATTCCCGGCAACGGTATTTCCGAAAGCAATAATCCTGGAAGCAATGATTCTGGAAACAGTATTTCAACCATTGATCCTTCCGAGAACAATCATCCCACGGACATGGTTCCCGGAGATGGCATGGCCGTCGATGAAAAAGGGGACAGGGGAGAAAGCGTCATGAAGAACGCAGTCCAGAAATGCAGGGCGGAATTTGGGCATTTTTTTGCCTGGGCGAATTCCGAAGCGTTCAAACAGTACTTTGATAATTACAAATGGCTGCATAGATTTCATGAGATGCTGAAATCCGAGTTCCTGATGGCAGGGGGCATGTTGGACATCAATGAGGCCTGCAATATTATCAAGAAGCTGATCACGGAAGAGAAGAAGAGGATCAACAGGGAGTATAGCTGCAGGTACAGGCAGGAGCATAAGAACGAGAGACATTTTGAGATCACAAAGGATATACCGGAAGGATTTAACGACTTTGCGGGGTATGAACCAATTAAAACTGAGTTCATGAATCTGATTCACATGTATCAGGGAAATAAAAAATACGGGAATATCGTTCCGCCGGGCGGGGTGCTGTTCGTGGGGCCCCCGGGGACCGGGAAGACACATTTCGCGCGGTGCCTGGCCGGCGAGGTTCAGGAACGCTTTGATGAAGATCATAATTACAAGCAGTGCTGCTTTATATCCGTTTCCGCGGCTGAACTGGTGGGTAATGCAGACAAGATCCGCGTCCTTTTCCGGGATGCCGCATCTTATGACTTTGGCATCATTTTTATAGACGAGATTGACACGATAGGGAGGAGCAGGCAGTACGGCAGTAATCCTTATTACAGTGAATTGACGGTATTGATGACGGAGCTGGACGGATTCGAGGAACACAGGAATGTCTTTGTCATTGCCGCAACGAACGCCCCCGATACATTGGATCCCGCCCTCAAGAGGCCCGGAAGGTTTGACAGGGAGATCGTAATGGATTATCCCAACAGGGAAGACCGGCAGGCCATCATCCACTATTACCTTAAGAAATACTATGATCTGATCGGGATCGACGACCTGGATTCCCGCAAGGATATTGAGGGGGTTGTGGAAGAAATGATCACTCTGACAAACAGCCGGAGTATCTCCATGATCAAGACGATGATCAATGACGCAATGATTCTCTTCGTTGAAAGCAAGGAAGATGTCAGGAATTATTTCGCGGACAAGGAAAACGATGACAGGGCTGATGACAGGAATGACAATGATATTGAGACGGATAAGCCTGTGAGGGACAGGGCTGACAAGGAATCCTTTGATGATTCCATGAAAGAGAAGGAACGCACCAGGCATTATGCCGGAAAGTATTCCCAATTGCGGGAGAGACTGGGGGATGAAAAGAGTTTTAATTCCTTTTTGGTGAAGCTGTGCTTTGAGGAGGTTCACGCGAGGAGTATTGCGGGCAGGAGGAACGACTTCGAGGAGGATACGTTCAGCATGAGTGAAAATAAGGGGAAATCCTCCATCGCGGTTCATGAGATTGGTCATGCCATGATCAGCCTGGTCTGCGGCGTCCCTTTCGAGCACATTACTGTCAGGGGAAGGGGGAAGGTCGGCGGTTACCTCTTGCGTTCGAACGAGGAAGGAGAGCTTGCGATCACAAAGAGCTTTATGGAAAATCAGATAAAGATTTCCATGGCGGGAAGGATTGCGGAGGAAGTTGTTTATGGGGAAGAGGAGGTAAGCAACGGGGCCTCGAAGGATATTCTTGACGCAACATATTACGTCAGGATGATGGTCAGGCGCTTTGGCATGTCGGAGCTTGGATTCATGGCCCTGCAGGATGAACGGGATTCTTTCCTGGGAGGGAGTAATGTATATCTTTGTTCTGCTTCCCTGATTGCGGAGGCGGAGCGTATTGAGCGGGACATCCTCAAGAGGCTTTATGAGGAGACAAAGGATTTCCTTGAAGAAAACAAGGGATTTCTCATTACGTCGGCGAAGTATTTGTTTGACAAAGGGCTGATCAGGTACCGGGAGTTTGAAGCCATGTATTCCCTGGATCGCCTGACCCGGAATCAGAAAGAAGATTAAGATGGCAACGATTGCGCCGGCAACGTAATGGAGAGGGTCTCAATGGAGAGGACTTGAATGGAAAAGGCTCCAATGGAGAGGATCTTGATGGAGAGAGTCTCAATGGAAAGGGCTTTAATGGAGAGGGGGAGCTATGGAGAAGGCGATACGGGGATGGCATGAGGTTCGAGGAGCCTCGAAAGAGGAGCTTGAGGACGCGAAGGCGGAGGTTTACAGGAAATATGGCGATATCATACGCCTGCCTCATCCGACTTCAAAGAATCACAAGCCCATGTCTCCGGAAAAGAGGGCGGCGCAGTTTGCCCCCTTCGCGGCCCTTACCGGTTATGGTGACGAGATTGATGAGGCTGGCCGGCTGACGGACGAGAAAAAAATACCAGGTGAGGACGCGGAAGGAGAAATTGACCAATGCCTTGCATGGATGCGGGAGAAGCTTCGGAGAAAGGAAGCTGTCCGGGCGAGGATCGTTTATTATGTCCCTGACGGAAGGAAGGCGGGAGGGAAATATTATACGGAGACTGTCACCGTGAAAAGGATTGATGATTATAACGGGGAAATCCTGTCTGACGCGGGAAAAAGAATAAGGATTAAGGATATTTCAGACATTTCAGCATTTCCTTTTTGAATAAAGATCCCGGCAATGGCTTTATAAGTGGAGATCTCGACATTAGCTTTTTAAATGGAGATCCCTGGATTGCTTAATGGGAATGGCTATAGCGGCTTGTTCACAGCTTTCTTTGGCGACTTTACGCAAACCAATATCAAGGTATTTTTATTGGACAGTTGCTTTGATAGAATATCATACATAAAGCAAGATGTTTGCAGTATTATTAAAGGAGACAAGTATGAAAGGCAAGCCTTTCATACTTCATTTGTGCCGCTGGCGCGACACAAATGGGACTCAACGCCTGCGGCATAAAGTCAAAGTATGATATACCCAAAAATTGATATGATTGAAACGGGAAAGAATATCAAAAGGCTTTTGGACAAGAATGATTATAAGGTGAGTGATTTGCCGAATAATCTTCTGCCCGTCAGCACGACCAATGCTATTTACAAATGGATAAATGGCCAAAGCCTGCCAACGGTAGATAATCTCGTTATTCTTGCCAAACTGTTTGATTGTTCAATGGACGACATTCTGGTTTTGGAGGACGATGATCATGATGGCCAGGGCAGAGTGAAATCCAATGGCACAGGTGGCGTGAATCCCGATGGCACAGGTGGCGTGAATCCCGATGGCACAGGTGGCGGCGAATCAAATGGATTGGAAACGAGGCCGGATTATTATTATTGCTGGAGCATGAAGGAATGCTTCCATGCTTTGACCTGATGCCGAGGGCATTGACATCCCCGGCATGTTTCAACTTTAACGGACTAAAGCACCTATGAGATTACCTGAAATATCGCGTAAATACGCACTTTTTCAGGTAATCAGGCAGAAATTTCATTCCGCTGGATTCCGTAGCATTTGAAACATGCCGCGCAATGGAGATAAATGCGGGGGATAAGGCTGTAACGGAGAAAACCGCCCCGGAAAAATTCTCAATCGAGATCCCTGAATTCTGCCTGGTGGCCATGGTTGGGGGGACGTCCTCTGGGAAAACAAGCTTTGCCAAAAAATATTTCAAGCCCACGGAGGTGCTTTCAAGCGCAGTCCACATGGAGCGTGAATATCATTTTCCGCCTGGCGGACTACTACTTTGATTCCGCTATGAGTTATCTGAAGAATTTGACATATCATTATCAGCCATATCAAACATAGGGAAAGGAATTACTTCGCTAAATGCGACGACAGACGTCTGCCCGGTCGTTGCACCATCAGATGCTGAGAATGCGACGGTTCGGGAAGGAATTAAAGAATCCGGCCCTTCCTTTGAAGGAATCATATGTTGCGTAAAATCAATGCAATTGGCAAATTCACGCATTTCAGCCTCATAGTCATCAGGAACGATCAGTTCCAGAACAGAGATGACTTCTCCTACCGTCCGATACCGGTTTTTTATAGCTTGTGCTGTCATTTTTTTACATATTTTGGTGACGATTTTGTTGCCGATCTCATTTAAGCCAAACGTGAATGCCGGAATATAGGAAACGAAATCAGAAAACATTACGCCAAGACTGTATACATCAGAACTAAAATCCGGTCTGTCTGGAGCTGTGGACAAATGATTTGTCAGCTCCGGGGCAGCATAGTGTGGGGTATGTATTTTAATATAAGATCGATCGTCAACGGAGTAAGTGCTGCCGAAATCAACGATGCAGACCTGGCCATATTCGTTAAGTATGAAATTGGACGGTTTGACATCACCGTACACCAGCCCCATCAACTGAATATCGTGAAGGATAAGCGCAATCTTGTACACAAGGCTGATCACGATTTCGGTAGTCAGCAATGTGGAATAGTTTTTCAGTAGAGTACGGAGATCGATCCCAGCCGTCCTGCTCATGATGAGATAACTGTCTTCTTCATTTTCGATATAGTCAATCAAGACAGGTGTATAGGGTTTATTATTCAAAAGAAGCAGCTTTTCCAGTTCATTTCTTGAGATGGCCTTAAGAACTTTGAAACGATCCGCGTCCTGATTTTCAAAGTGCTGCCTTTTCATAACGTATTCTGCACCGGTTCTTTTGGAACGGACAGAATATACATCACCACTACCGCCTTTTCCAATCAGTTCCTGCATTTCATAAAGATCATCAAATAAAGCTCTGTCATCTTCGGGATTCTTCCGATCTGCGGGCTGAGCGGGAGTTATCGCGTCACTTGAAGTGTCGGTATTGACCGGCTCTGTGGATTTTTCGGAAGGAACCGGTGCTGACGCGGAAATGGCAATGCTCTGAGGAAGGCTGTTAATCAGACGTGTTATAGCATCCTCATCTGTCAGTTCTTTTTTGCAATCGATATATTGAAATCTGGTAAGAATCAGCTCCAGGCTCCTGCTCAGGGTCACTGGTTCCAGAATGACGGTCATCATTCTTTTGGCATATTTATAGGCATAATTGATTTCGTCGATGATGTATTGTGAATTGACCGCCTCTGGAGAAAGAAAGACAATGAAAATATCACAGGAATAAATCTTTATAGCGATTGTCTCCAGCCATTCATCCCCGCTTTTTATTCCCTCATCATACCAGAAGTGGTATTTTCCATTAAGAGCATCAATGTATTTTTTGACAGTCGAAAAGTTTTCATGGGAATAGCTGATAAAGGCAAAGGGTTCCTGGTCTCCGTAGGAGGAGAGCTTTGAATCCGGAGGAACCTTATCTTTTTGCCTGCTATCTGCCAGGAGCTGGTTTCTTTCGGATTCACAGTGTGGGCAGACCGGATATTTATCCGAATCGTAATAATGACCATTGTCACATTTGCAAAGTTTCATGGCAGACCTGTCTTTTCTGATGAAAATATCCTGGCTTTATGCAGGCGTGTCCTCTGATTTGTAATGATGCCGTCAGATTCTGACCCGGAAAATAGCAGAGGCTTTAGCCTGGAAGAACAGATTTCAAAAAGGATGCGGCAAAAGAGTGTGGTTAAAAATACAAGCATACGTTATCACGAAATCAACAAACAGGCAAGTGTAGAATGGGGCTTTTGTATTAAGGATTTAATATTCAGCGATACAGCACCTGCGGCGCGGACGCCGGGCCATACACAAGAGACAGGATCATGGGAATATCCTGATGGAGGTCACGGAGCAACGGCTGCTTTCCGCATGGAAGGAGTTTTTTGGTACGGGGACAAACTGGAAGGATCTTTAGAATGTCAGTACCTACAGTGAATATCGGTCCATATCTGACCGCAGCCATATAAAGAAGATACTGCAGATGCCCGTGCATTACCTGCAGGCATCGGGAAAGGCTTTTTGTTAAGAAGAATGACGCGGCGCTGGCTCTTCGTGAGGAACTTGGCTGCATGGTTCAAAACGAGGCTTTTGCGCTGCACTTTAAGGATGTGATAGAATACAGGACGATGGATTACTATAAAAGGAGATATCGGGGATGAAATGCTTGATATATATCCTCCTGAGAAAGAAAACCATCAACATTCCGATGTGTGTAGCCCTGTGTGTCATAATAGTTGTCAGTGAAAATCAATTATGTTGTATTTCCTGTTTGCGGTTGTTTTTGCAGCATGGTAGAATGACGATATAAGAAATGACGGGAGCTAACGATGAAAAATATAACACATATTTCAAACCTGGCGGACAAAAAATGATTGATTTCAATGTAAGAGAAATATTTATAGGGAGGGTTCAGAATATGGATAACATAATTGCTTTGATGGAAACGCTTCTTCTTTATACAGTGGAGATTTGTACGGTCATTCTGGAACTCTTCGGTGTCTGTGTGCTCCTCTATACTGCTGTCCGCTGTTTCATGAAATGGGTGAAAAACGATCATTCGGAGGTCCGCCTTACCCTGGCGCAGGGCATCGCGCTTGCGCTTGAATTCAAGATGGGCGGGGAGGTGCTTCGGACTGTTGTTGTTCGTGAATGGTCGGAGCTCGGCATCCTGGGGGCAATCATCGCCCTCCGCGTCGTCCTTACCTTTGTCATACATTGGGAGATAAAAAATGAAAAGCAGGAGCTGGAGGAGGCGGCAGGGAATCTTGAAAGCATTTAATACAACGGCCGTATGTATACCGGAAAAGCATTATATGGTCGACATGACGTAATTTAAATAATTATAATTAAATTATAATTTGATTATGTGATAGATTGGATATATAATGATTCGTGAAATTGGGGTTCTTAGCCGGTTTAAATTTCATTTTTTATATAGTTAGAGTGGGACTGCCCCGCTTTGACAGGCAAGGAGGGAAATAATACATGCTTGTAAACGCACGTGGGGAAAGAATCAGCGATAATGACCTTAGTTTGCTGGGTGAGATGTTGTCAGGATCAATCGAGGGGCATATACAGGATCTCGAGAAGCGCAGAAAAGGCAATCCAGCTTTTGTTAACCCTATCATCGAAGTCTTTCGGAAGATGCTGGAGGGTCTTTTTAAGCTTATTCAGGATGCCATGGAATCCGATAAGCAGATCAGCGTGACGGATTTCGTCCAGAATTTTTACAGTGAGCTTGGTAAAGACATTCAGGGAAAAATTAACATTGAAAACGATCGGGAAAACATGGGCCCGCCGCTCTATGTCAACTGGGGCGAGGAGAATCTGTACAAGGACCTCATTGGGGAAGGGCACCCGGAGAAGGATAAGGCTGAGGGTTACGAAAAGACGGCCGGAGAATTTCATTTCTCCGGGAATAAGCTCGACGGCATAGAGGATATCGTGGACTACGATCCGGACAAGGACCGGGTCAAGGATCTCTATGAGGGCAGGACCGGCAATTCCACGACCCTGCGGGAAAGCGCGGAAAGCTTGCGTAAACGTTTGAACGACCTTCCGGCTAATAAGGAAACCAAAGAGGAACGCAAGGAACTTAAGCAGCGGATAGATGAGGTGGAAAAGGCAAGCTTTGGTCTTAATGCGGCAGCGGAGGTGGCAAGAGTTCACTCTTCCAATCTGCGTGGCAAGAAGGGCGAGGTCACCTTTGGCGATGTCTATCAGGCATATTCCGAGATCAATCAGTTTTTGCGCCCGGGAGATCCGGATGGGGGAAAGCTGCGCGGCAACAGCGTGATGGCGGGAAAATTGTATGGAGTAGGTTCATTCGTAGTGCCGCTGGACGTGATAAAGACCATGCAGACCATTGCGGACGGCATAAACGAGATCAAAAAAACCGATGATCCCGCGCTGAGGAAATCCATGGCGATAGAGCTCTCGGCCTTTGCCTATCAGATGACGATGTCTGAACATTCCTTTAGTGATGGAAATGGCAGAACCTGCCGTCTCTTTGCGGATACCATCCTGCAGACCTTCGGACTGCCGCCGTATACACCCATGCCGGAAGAAAATGACATCTCCAAGACCATGGGCGAGAAGATGGATTTTGCGAAGGGGGCGGAAGTTTTCCTGGCCGGCGTGAAGAAAAGCAGTGATATCCTCGTGATGGAAAGGGAACTGGAGGCGAAGAATGGCGTGATCGGGGAGCCGGGAGAAATCACTGCCCGATTCCGGGATTTCATCAAAAAGCATGAAGAGCTTAGTTCCCGGCCGGTTCCGGACGCGTTAAATCAGCCCGATCAGTATTTAAAGCATCGCAGCAGCCTTCGCGCGGACCAGAGGCAGATGAACGCGTTCAAAAGGGCACTTAGTGAATCGAAGATAAGCCGGCGGCAGTGGGAGAGGGCTTATTTTGCCGTTACGGGCAAGATGCCCCAAAGACGGATGTTTCCGAGTAATGATAAACTCCTTGATTTTGTCAGGGCTCTTGAGATTCGGATGACGGAGGAAGAAAAGAAGGACGTTACGGATCAGCTTAATGCCTGGCAGGACGCCATGAGTCTTCCGAAGGAGCAGCAGGTAACTCATCCTTCCCGCAAGCGAATAGAAGAGCTGAAGAAGAATATTCCCGCGGATATTGCCAATGATCCGGATTTGAAGGCGAGGTATGAGAGTGCCCTGGACTATGCGGACCAGCATCTTACCAGGGTAAAGGATGATGTACATGAGGAGCTTGATGCCGCTGAGAAGGATTCGCAGCATCTTGAGGCTGTCCGGGATAATAACATCAGGGATAATCTGCTTCTGACTTATGAGGGAGGGAAATATGCCGGGCTGATAACGAAGGACGAGAATTCAAATTTTATCACCGTACCTGAGACTAAGAGAGAGGGTTACGAGGAAGTTTTAAATGACGGCATTACCCTGAGTGAAAAAACAAAGGAAGGGATCCGCCTCATCATACAGAAGATGGACGAGATGGGGCTTTACGCCTATCCATATGCCGCTAATGGCGAAGACGGAACAAAGATATATTCCTTTAACAAGCTTGTACACGACAGGGAAGAGCTGCGCCAGGCGATTGAAGAGGGACATCCGGGACGTATCATGATGGCGCAGAAGGCGTATGACCAGACTGTCCGCGATACAGAGGAGCTGTTTAGAATCGCGAAGGATCACTTCAGCAATGAGCCCGGCCTTTATCCGGGCAATATGGACAGCATCCGGAACAGGGCAGTCCCCTTTGAGTTTGCCGGGGATCTGCATACCGCTGCCCAGATCAATTCGGTATTCTTGACCTATATCAATGTCAAGACTAATGGCGTGAAGCTGGAGGAATATCTCAATAATCCCATCAGGGGACTAGTGAAAGACGCATTTAACAAATACAAATCGGTAAGTTTTCAGAAGGTCAGTCAGAACCTTTCCATTGAACAGACGATGGATCTCTTAGCCGGGGTGGGAGATTTTAAGTCCTCGCACGAGAAAATCGGCTTAGCAGTGCCGCAGTATCTTCTGATAAGACAGATCGGTACGCCGAACTTGCTGGAGACAGATGAGAATCTCAAAAAGAAAAATGGCGTTTTCGCCCATGTGATGAACAATGACATAATAAACGAAGCCGTGCGCGAAGGGCAGAGCGTCAAATTTATGTATTTCAGGCAAAAAAAGAAGACTCCGGAGTCAGACAGGCATGCTTTTCAGACCCTCAAGAATATCATGCTGGCCAAAGATGAGGATCGGAACTTGAATGCCATGTTCGATGGCATGCCGGAAACGGATTTGCTTGGCCGAAAAATCGGGAACGGCTTTAACGCGGCTGAATATATAAAACAAAAGCCGGTGGATTACGCGGGCATCATGAATCGCGCGAGCCGGATGATGAGAAGAAGCGAACAATATGAAGTAAAAGCATGGTTCAATCAGGAGGACCGCCTGCTGAGGGCCGCGGTGAGCCTCTATCAGGATGTTCTCCAGGCTCATCCGGAGGATGCGAACAAAGCGGAATACAGGAAGATGCAGGAAGAGATGAACCGCGCCTATGACAAGATTGCTTCGGCTGAGCCTGAAAACGCGAGGAAGCTGACGCAGGGAAGGAAGGATGCGGCAAATGAGATGCTGAAGGAGAGCCGCCTGAATTACCGCATAGCGCACGAGCCTGAAAAGTATTTAAGTGAGCTGGAGAAAGAAGCTGTCCGCACCGGAGATTACAGAAAGTATGCGGAGGGGCTGATAAAGGCACAGATGCATGATCTGCTAATTCGAAATACTTGGCTAGATAACCCGGATCGTCCCAGAACTGTTGAGGAAAAAAGATTCCGTGAATCATTCGATAAGTATTTGGATGAGAAATTCGAATGGGACAAGATTGCTTCGAACCCGAAAAGAGTGGAAATTTTCATGAAGACAGGGTTAGCAATCAGTTCCATCAATGTGGTAGACTCCTATAAAGCCGCAAAGGAATCGGTAGAGCTGGCACGCCGTATCCGGAAAGGAGAAGTCGAGGTGGATCCCGCATACGCTGATATGTATCTCGATGTGCATGCGAGTCAGATGATTGCCAATCAGATTCTCACGGGAGGAGAAATGGATCTGCGTATGCAAGCAGCCTCGACCCTAAAAGGTTTTTACAGCATGGCCTTGCCCTATGAAATTAATGTTAAGTACGTCACGGATTCCGCTAAAGAGGGAGAGATCATTATTCAGCGTGGAAATTTCGGGAAAAATGCTTCGGAAAGGGCGCATATGATAGCACTTGCCCAGGCAGGCTTTGCAACGAGCCCGGTTGAATACGGCATGACCTGGAATGCAGTGGATGGGATCGAGACTAAGACGAAAAGGGGTGGGAGCATAAAGGAAGGTCTGGAACATAGCTTCCGTAAGATAGATGGTTATTATTCGAACGTGAAGAGCATCTGTTTCGACGCGTCAGAGAAGCTTAGGATCATGGATAGAGATGAACTGGGCGGACGGGATGGCTCTGATCAGTATAAGGCGATGTGCGACGCCCTGAAGAAAGTCACAGAGCTGTCCTCCGAGAACACACCTCTTCAGGTGGATGAGGCACTGAGGAACCTGGGCGACAAGGCAGAGGCATATAAAGAAAAGATTGACAAACAGAGGGAACAGAACCGTTATCAGATGGCGGAATCACTAATCGAATTTTCGAAAAACAACTGTGGCAATCTGGCAAAGCAATCCGTTAGTATGCTGGACCCGGATGAGAAAATCGGGGCGCAGCGGGAAAGGGCCATCAATAATCTTGAGCAGCACGAAAAGAAGCAGTCACAGCTTCAGCAGAATGCACCGGTTAATGAGGTAAAGCTTCCTGGGGATCAGAACGTGCCGGTTAATGAGGTAAAGCTTCCTGAGGATCAGAACGTGCCGGTGCAGCAGGTAAAGGGTCCTGAGGATCAAAAGGTGCCGAAAAAGAAGGTTGATAAGCGCAGAAAGCTTTCCGAAGATGAGCTCGAAGAATTCTATGATATTGAAGACGAAGAAGACGAAAATGAATATGAAAATGAATATGAAAATGTGGCCAGACGGAGCATGCCTGCGGAGAAGAATGGGAAGCGCAGAATGCTATCCGAAGATGAACTTTATGATTTGTTTGAAATTGATGACGAAGAAGTCGAATATGAGGGCAGACGGAGCATGAATGCGGGCAGCAAGCGTCCAGGGCTCAATGGTGAATCAGAGATGGCAGAAGAAAAGAAATCACCTAAGTTAAAGCCGTCTGTATTGAGTTAAAGAACCGGGATTGAATAGAGCAAATAACTACACCCCTACGAATTCGTAGGGAAAAGCCATGTAAGGATCAAATTATTTGTTCTTACATGGCTTTTTGTATTATATTGTATTTCCTGTTTGCGACTGTTCTTGCAGCATGGTAGAATGACGATATAAGGAATGACGTTCGCTAACGATGGGGAGGGGGGATTGTGTCATGGGCGTAAGGAGGAAAAAGCCTTCATTATCCAAAAAGAAGCGGAAGGCGATGGCGGAGAGGACACTCCATCAAAAGGAGCCGAATGTAAACAGAAACGCGAAGGACAGCGTGTTCTGCGACTTGTTTGGCAGGCAGGAATACCTAATGCAGCTCTATGGGGTCCTTCATCCGGAGGATAAAAAGGCAACGGAAGAGGATTTGACGATCGTGACGTTGTCCAGCGTTTTCCTGAAAGGGATTTATAACGACCTGGGCTTCATGCGCGGGAACACGCTCATCG
>CAMKKZ010000023.1 GCA_946413525.1 uncultured Oribacterium sp. | reverse complement strand
ACACCATTGGGGTAACGTTTTAAATCACAGTTAATTATGAAATGCTGTACTAGTTAGGCCTCTGATTAAACCTCTTTATGAAGTTGAGCTTATCCAGTATGGCACCCACTATCGCAAGCCCGGTAGCAGGCATAATGCGTTCATTCGTTTCTTTCACTACCATTGTCTTCATATCTGGCATCTCCTTTAACATACTGTCCGTCAATGAGATGATCATACCAGATACTGAGGAATTTATCTTGTAGTAACACCTATTTGGTGTAAAAAATAAGGCTCAAAAAACCGTATGTTTTGCACCTGATAATAGCGTACTACTTACATTTTTATTTGATTTTCTGATAAAATCATTGTTTGAATTTCACTGATTAAGGTTCATATGATCAACTAATCAAAAAAAAGGAACAGGTTTCAGATAAAGATGTGTATGAATTTGTTTTATCTTGGAAACCACATTGGAAATCGGAAAAAGAATTTGAGCTTTGTAATACTATTCAAAATATGGCTATGCTATCTCTTATGAATATATCTTGTAGTGGCGAATTGATGGATACAATGCTTGTATAAAAATTGTAAGAATATGTTTTGAAGCACCTATCAGTCGGTAGGTGCTTTTATTATTCTGAGTTTTAAACAGTTTTTCGGATTTCATGCTGGCAATTACGGGATATCAATGTCCTGCAAGATAGGATGAAGATTACCAGATGGAAGGAAGTCGGGCATGACCAAGCCTGCCGGATAAGAGAAAGCTTGATATGATGATGCCTGATACATAGGGGATCAAATGTAATGAAGCTTACTGGATAGTATACAGTCGGCCATAATTCATCCGGATAGTAAAAAGTTGGGGCAGGACAAGGCAGGGGAGTGCGTTTTGATATTTATATGGAGGATGAAGGAAATGCCGTGTATAATATCGAGATGCAAACAGGGATTATTTCGGATCTCCCGTACAGAACCAGGTATTATCAGGCGATGATTGACCTTGACCAGATGGAGCGGGGCGCAAAATTCCAGGATCTGAAAAGGAGCTATATCATTTTCATCTGTTTGGAAAATCTTTTCCCTCAAAAGGGGATGCACAAATACAGCTTCCGATCCATGTGTCAGGAGGATCCCGGACTGGAGCTTGGGGATGATGCAGTCAAAATTATCCTTTCCGCGAAGGGTAACAAAGACGATGTTTAGGAGGATTTGAAAGATTTTCTCGCTTTGACTTGATGCCGCTAGGCATTGAGTCCCATTTGTGACGCGCCAGCGGCACAAATGAAGTATGAAAAGCTTGCTTTTCATACTTGTTGCCGGGGGCAGGCCGGGATCAGGGCTGACAACGCGCTTAGATGAACAGGTGCGGAAAGCCCGTTCGCATATTGAATGGAGGAAGGAATATATGACGCTTCTTGAAAGAGACGAACGCATGCGGGAAGAAGGACGCAAGGAAGGACTTAAAGAAGGGCTCAAAAATGGAATAGAAAAGGGTCGGCAGGAAGAACGTGAAAATACCTTGCGCGAATCCGCCCGTGCAGACGCGGCTGAGAAGGAGGCGGCTCGGATGCAGGCAGAAGCAGAGCGGCTACGGGCTGAACTGGAAGCATTGAGACGGGCACGGAGCAGTTGATTATAGGACATAAATTTTCCTGATGGAACATTCATGTCCGTACTTTGACTTGATGCCGCTAGGCATTGAGTCCCACTTGTGACGCGTCAGCGGCACAAATGAAGTATGTAAGGCTTGCCTTTCATACTTCCAGTCATGGGACCCCGCCCCACAGAAGATCATGAAAGAACCCTTTCATACGTGTAATTACGAAATATGAATCTCCCAGATAAGAAAGACTGATATTTGACAAAATTTTGGATTTCAGGCTCGCTGATTTCATCAGTTTAATTTTTCATCTTGTCAGGAATGAGATTTTATGTTAAATTAACATAAAATAAAAAGCAAATATTCGGTAAGCGGTGCGAACGTTTTTCGGATATGAAAAGTGGCTTTGGCGGGCCTCAATTCACAATAGAGTAACATTGCTTGAATCAAGCTTTCATTTATCTGCGCATTCATCATTGGAAATTGTATCATTTAATGAGACATTGGCTCGTTGCTAATAAAAACGGCCGAAAAACCATGATGAAAAGAGGGGCGATGGAATGAATAGATGTTGATTCTACACCAATTTATTACAATCATAGCTGTTTAAGGGATTTCCGGTCATGGCCGAATGCTGTTTACACGGCGCGAGAGGCGGTGAAGTATTTCTCTGACTGATTGTCATAAATTGTGATGGGGTTTTCAAGCAGGGTGCAAGGTGAAAGGATTCGCCGGGGCACCCTGCTTTTTTGTACACAGGTTTGGGCAGGAGATTTATCAGTCGCCATTGAGACGACTTGCCCCGCAGGCGGTTCGCTATGTCAGAACTCAGAGTGGCAAAAACCCACTCCGATAGATGAGCACTGGTCTCAAGATAAATGGTGATGGATTAATTTTCCTGGCTGGGCCAAAGTACCTCATTAGTATGAAAGGCAAGCCTTTCATACTTCTTTTGTGCCGCTGAAGCGACACAAAAGGGACTCAATGCCTGGGGCATCAAGTCAAAGTATGACATATCTCTTTGGAATTAAGGGAAAGGGGGATTTTGGCATGAGGAAATGGTGGATGATGAGGCTGGTGGCTCTGCAGCTTATAGCTTCTGTCATAATTTCCAATGCTGGCATTGCGTTTGCGCAGGGAAGCGCTACGAATGCTGTAGAGGTCGAGGCATATGAAGATGCCATGGAATCTGCGGAATCAGAAGCGGAGGTCCAGGAATTTGGAGATGCTGGTAGTCTGGATCAGGAGGATGATACAGAGGATTCATTGTCAGACTCAATCGAATACTCGGAATCTGATGAACAAGGTTTCGCAGAGGACAATTCCAGTATCCTGGAGGAAGATAATGGAGACGACGAGACATCGGATGCCGAAATTGAGCAAGGCGGCACGGAGGTCGAGAATCTGGCAGAGGATTATCCCAGTAAGGAAGAAGATGAAAACGGACAATACGAGGCGGGCGGCACAGACGGTGAAAGCATAGAGCCGGAGGAAGGAGAGAAAGTAGAGAAAGTAGAGGAGGGTGATGAAGACGAATCCCAGCCTGCCGAGAGCAATTCCGAAGAAAATATGGATTCGGGTAGTGACTTGACGGGAGATAAAAGCGGAGGGGAAAACTCTGGGGATTATGTCCAGGCACCACCTGAAACCGGAGAGGGCTCCGAAGAGATTGAGCCTGCTTCCGGGGAATCAGGGGAAGGTGCGATCGTAGGGGATGACAGTTTTTCTGAATCGGAAGAGACTGAGAGCTACGATTCAGGGGATGATAATGAGATGATTGGTCAGGAGCAGGATGATGCTTCGCCGGATACTCATGAAGAAGGGGAAGGAGGAAGGGAAGAAAAGAATGAAGAAGATGATGGCTCGGAAGTAAATACTGAGCTCACAGAGACTCCATATGGGGGTGATGAAGAGGAAAATGCTCAGGATGTAAATGGCAGCGGACAGGCCGAAAATCCTGATGGCACAGAGTATTCTTCCGCGGATGATGAGCCTGCCGAATCCAGTGAAGAGTCAGAATCTTCTTCAGAGTCTTTGAATTCGGAGGATTTCCGAAATGAGGACTTGGAAGCCGAAAGTACGGATGCGGAACCGGAATTCCCAGATGTCCTGAATGATGAAGGTGATCCAAATGAGGGGGAAGAAGACGAACCCTTTGAGGAAGAATATCCGCTCGAGGAGTCCGGTGAGACGGAAAGTGAGTCGGAAGAAGAAAGCGGCATACAGGAGCAAGAAGGCAGTGAGGAGCAGCAGGATGAGGGCAGCTCTGAGGCAGAAGGTGAAGCTGATCTTGAGGGCGAATCGGAGTACCTGATGGAGGAAACGTCTGAAGCAGAGAGTGCTGAGGATGTAGAAATCCAGGAGACAGAACAGGGTCAGATCCCGGGATCATTGGAGACCGGAGAGGACGCCGGGCTGGATGCCGACGAGAGCGAAGCAGCAGAAGGAAAAACGGCATCTGAAACGGAAGAAACCGAAAATGCAGTTCTGCAGGATAGTTCGGTTCCGGATGTACAGGTTTATTTGGCAGATCATTATCTTACCAGTTCACAGTATTATATTAACAAATATAGAAGCCTGTACAGGCAGTATGTGGAGGATCTTCGAAATGACACGCTTTTCCAGGCGGAGCTGGCAGCGTGGCATCTCGCGACCTTTGATATGGCAAGCGGGCTGAATTATTCAAAAAAGGAGCTTGTATATAACCAGGCTATACTGTTTGATATCCTATATCAGGAGGAGGGGAATGGCGTCAGCAATACTGCGAATACCATCCTGAAAAACGGGAATAATACGGCTGAAATGCTAAACGCTTCGTTATGGGCTGAAATTGCAAAAACGGATGCAGATTTTTCCAGAAATACGGTAATTGACATTAAAAACGATCCGGAAGGCGCGAACAAAATTTTGGAAAAGCTTTTTAATTCCGCTAATAAAAGCGATGCCTTTGCAGGAACAATGAATAAAATCAATACACTGGGCAATGTCGCCAGTTACGCGAATACAGTGGGAGAACTTGTACAGAATATTTCAAAGGCCGCTGCTTTGAATGGTTCATCTGAATTGGTCGGCACGATTTTGTCCGATATGGCCTCAGATGCTACTGATACGACCATGAAGATGTCCCTGACGGAGTTTTCCAAAATCATGAAAGGGGTATATTCTTCCGAGGAAATTGCGTCCATTATGACAGGGGAAACTACGTTGCATGAGGGGGCGAAGTTCCTCTTCAAAAAAAGCTGGGATGTGGTCACTGAAGCGGCAGGAGGGGTCGGACTGAGCATCAAGATTGGACAGGCTATAGGAAAATTCGCAAATGCTCTCTTCCTGTCCACGGAGAAAGTGATAGAGAATTATTATACTCTTGTCCAGTTATATGAGATTGAAAATCTTCTTCGGAAGGAAGTCCTTAAATACCAACAGACTTTCAAATCCCGCCATGACGTGGCAAGCGCAAGGAAATATATTATGGCCATGCGCATGCTGTATATGACACTATCTATCGGCACAAAATATTCAAAGCAGTTCATCGAAACGGCGGATGAGGGCGGAATTCTGGGCAAGGTATATACTTTCTTGAACGGAAATAAAAACGCGAAGCATCAGGAGCTTTTGGACAGCATTGACCGTATCCAGAGATCCATTGACTCGCATTTCCTTGGCATAGAGGAATATTATCTTTCCTGGTATCTTGAAGATTATGGCGACAGCCTTAACAGTGATCTTCGGGATAATGTCACAGTGGTGGAGTTGCCTGAGGAGGAGCTTGAAGCGGTGCTTCAGGAAGTACAGGATGAGACCCAGGCTATCACAGATTTTATTGTTAACGGCGATGTCAAGCTGGAACAGGATATCACGACCTTCGGGAATCTGTATGTTCAAAGCGGAAAGCTGAATCTGAATGGTCATACATTGACGGTTGGCGGAAATGCATATCATACCGGTGGGACGATTGAATTCAACGAGGGTACCTTGGATGTTGGCGGAGACTATCTCCTGCGCAGGACGGAAACGCAGAGCAATGGGGAAGTGAAGAACATCTATAGTTATGGAAAATTAGTGATGCAGTATTCTGATGACCTGCTGAGCGTAGGCGGTGATTTCTATGCGGAAACGAGAGAGGGATATCCCCATACGCTGAAGGCCGGGACGATCCGGCTGAAGGGGAGCTTCACGGAGGGGAATGCGGAAAACACAACGTCCTTTAGGTGTGAGGGCAGCCACAGGGTGGTGTTCTGCGGGACCGGGGAGCAGACCATAAGCTTCAAGAAGGGCGGATACTTCAACGAACTGGAAATGCAGAATGAGAAGATTGCTTTGTCAGGCAATGTGTCCATCAACAAGCTCGTAAGCGATATGAAGGCGAGGTGCATCGGGACGGTCTGTTTCTGGAGTTCCATCGTAAATACGTCGCTGAACCTGAACGGGCATAGCATGACGCTGACGGGCGATATCGAGGTGGACGACAACCTGAACCTTGTGGGCGGGAAGCTTTCCGTGTCCGGGAATGTCTATCATAGGTATGGAGACATTAGTTTCAATAGCGGCACTCTGGAGGTTGGTGGAGACTATCTCCTGCGCAGGACGGAAACGCAGAGCAATGGGGAAGTGAAGAACATCTATAGTTATGGAAAATTAGTGATGCAGTATTCTGATGACCTGCTGAGCGTAGGCGGTGATTTCTATGCGGAAACGAGAGAGGGATATCCCCATACGCTGAAGGCCGGGACGATCCGGCTGAAGGGGAGCTTCACGGAGGGGAATGCGGAAAACACAACGTCCTTTAGGTGTGAGGGCAGCCACAGGGTGGTGTTCTGCGGGACCGGGGAGCAGACCATAAGCTTCAAGAAGGGCGGATACTTCAACGAACTGGAAATGCAGAATGAGAAGATTGCTTTGTCAGGCAATGTGTCCATCAACAAGCTCGTAAGCGATATGAAGGCGAGGTGCATCGGGACGGTCTGTTTCTGGAGTTCCATCGTAAATACGTCGCTGAACCTGAACGGGCATAGCATGACGCTGACGGGCGATATCGAGGTGGACGACAACCTGAACCTTGTGGGCGGGAAGCTTTCCGTGTCCGGGAATGTCTATCATAGGTATGGAGCCATTAGTTTCAATAGCGGCATTCTGGAGGTTGGCGGAGACTATCTCCTGCGCAGGACGGAAACACAGAGCAATGGGGAAGTGAAGAATACCTATAGTACAGGAACATTGGTGATGCAGGATTCAGATGACCTGCTGAGCGTAGGCGGTGATTTCTATGCGGAATCGGGAAATTCCCATACGCTGAAGGCCGGGACGATCCGTCTGAAAGGGGACTTCACGGAGGGGAATGCGTCAGGTACAGTGCCTTTTATATGTGAGGGCAGTCACAGGGTCGAGCTTGTTGGAGCTGGCAGGCAGAATATTGTGTTTAACCATAGTAATGGGACGTTCAACATTCTGGCCATTTCCCGCCCCATGAGTGACTATTCGTTTAATCGTGAGAATTGCTGGGTAAAGCTTATTGATCTTAACAAAATATATGTTACCGGCATTTCTCTCAAAAAGAGCAGCCTTAAGCTGACCTATGGTGACTCGGCCTCTTTGACTGCGACTGTCAGTCCCGGGAATGCCTCCGACAAGGCGGTTACCTGGACGAGCTCGGACACAAAGATAGTCAAGGTGAGTGGAAAGGGCAAGTTGACCACTGTTTCATCAGGAACCGCGACAGTCACAGCGACTACAGTGGACGGCGGCTTTTCCGCAAGCTGTAAGGTGACGGTGCAAAAAGCCGATCAGAAACTGAGCGCCAAACTGAAAAAGGCAACTCTTCCTGTCAATGGCAAGCAAAAGGTCACGGCGTCAGACAACATTGGCAAACTCAGCTATAAGAGTTCAGATGCCAAAATTGCTGTTGTGGCGAAGGACGGCACGGTTACAGCCAAGGGGCCGGGAACGGTAACGATAACGGTTACAGCCGCCGCAACGGGGAAATATAAAAAAGCGACGGTTGCCTTGACGATGAAAGTAGTGCCGGCCAGGGTTTCTTCCCTGTCCGCGGCGAATACGGCGAAGGGCGTGAAACTGAGCTGGAAGAAGGCGGGAGGCGCGGCTGGATACTATATTTATCGCAATGGAAAACAAATTAAAAAAATCAGCAAGGCCGGAACCCTGACTTTCATTGATAAAGGCGCAAAGTCCAACGGAACAAAATACACGTATCAGGTATGTGCCTTCGCCAAGACCGGAAAGGGGGCGCTTTCCGGGAAAAAGGTAATCTATTATCTGTCACAGCCCGGCATAAGCAGCGTGAAAAATACATCCGGAAAGGAAATCATCGCCAAGTGGAAGAAGAATGCGAAGGCTACAGGCTATGAGGTAAGGTATGTGTTGGGCAAGGCGAAAAAAACAAAGGATGTTCCCAAGGCAGGCAAGATAAAATTGACGATCACAGGCCTTGAAAAAGGAAAGACATACCAGGTTTCTGTGCGCAGCTACAAAAAGATTGGCAAGGTGAAATATTATTCGCCGTGGTCCGCGGAAAAGAGCGTTAAGATCAAGAAATAGAGGCAGGCATTCTGACTGATAGCGAACATATAACCTGTTAAAAAGTTTTACTCAAGAACGATATCATTTGGAATAGAACTGGTATGATCTTTGATTCAGACAATCAACTATAGGACATGAGGGTGTGAAAAGGTCCTATGAAAAAGAACGCTTTCCAGAATGAAAAATTCAATTGGAGGCGTTCTTTTTTTGTTTCTCAAATTATTAGCACTCAACTATTGACATTGCTAACACCTTGCGCTATAATACCCACTGTCCAAGAGAAAAGGCAAAGTTCTGAGGGAAAAAGGAGTAAGGTAGCAGAAGCAATGTCCGAAACCGGATTAGTGAATGAAACTGATTCGGTCATTCGGAACCTGAAACTGAATCATTACCCGTTACGGAATCGGAACGGAGTCAGGTAACCAAGAGACAAAAAAACAAAAATATGAGACTCAAAGGAAGGCTCAAGGGAAACATAACTCAAGGAAAAACACAAAAGCAATCTTAAAGGAAAACTCTAAGGTAGATAGAAGCTTTCGCAGGCTGGAATAAATGAATAGGCTGTGTGGCTTTCATCCCCGGGGGATGAGCTTGTAAGGAGGTTTAGAGATGAAATTAGTTCCGTTGTTTGACAGGGTTGTTCTTGAAAAAGAGAAAATGGAAGAGACTACGGCCAGCGGCATCGTGCTTCCGGGACAGGATGACAAGGAGAAGCCGGGACAGGCTATCGTGGTGGCCGTAGGGCCGGGCGGCGTTGTCGATGGGAAAGAGATCAAAATGCAGGTGAAGGAAGGACAGCATGTCATCTTCTCAAGATATGCCGGCAGCGAAGTGGAAATTGATGGCAAGAAATATACGGTCGTAAAGCAGAATGACATTTTGGCCGTTGTAGAATAATAATAATCTGGATGGCATTCCCACCGGTATATAAGCTTATAGTTTCTTAATAATATTGTATAACATATAAGCTCATAATATTGTATACCAAAGGATGATTGAAATTAGGAGGCGAACAACATGGCGAAAGAGATCAAATACAGTGTAGATGCCCGCAAGGCTCTTCAGAGCGGCGTGGACGCGGTTGCGAATACGGTAAAGGTGACTTTGGGACCGAAGGGCAGGAACGTTGTCCTGGACAAGAGCTACGGCGCTCCGCTGATCACGAATGATGGCGTGACGATCGCGAAAGAGATCGACCTGAAGGATGAGTATGAGAACATGGGCGCGCAGCTTGTGCGCGAGGTGGCTTCGAAGACCAATGACGTGGCCGGTGATGGAACCACGACGGCGACCGTTCTTGCGCAGGCCATTGTGAACGAGGGCATGAAGAACATCGAAGCCGGTGCCAATGCCATTATCCTCAGGAAGGGCATCAAGAAAGCGGTTGACGCTGCCGTTGAGTCCATCAAAGAGCAGTCCAGCCCGATCAGCGGCAAGGATCAGATCGCGAAGGTTGCCGCCATTTCCGCCAGTGATGATGAAGTCGGTGAGATGGTTGCCGACGCGATGGAGAAGGTCTCAAAGGACGGCGTCATCACGGTTGAGGAGTCCAAGACCATGAAGACCGAGCTTGACCTTGTGGAAGGCATGCAGTTCGACAGGGGCTATGTTTCCGCCTATATGTGCACCGACATGGAGAAGATGGAAGCCACGCTGGACGATCCTTACATCCTGATCACGGATAAGAAGATTTCCAATATCCAGGATATCCTGCCGCTGCTTGAGCAGGTTGTGAAGACCGGCGCGAAGCTTCTGATCATTGCCGAGGATATCGAGGGCGAGGCTCTGACAACCCTGATCGTCAACAAGCTCCGCGGCACCTTTAATGTGGTTGCTGTCAAGGCACCTGGTTATGGCGATCGCCGTAAGGAAATGCTCCGCGATATTGCTATCCTGACGGGCGGCGAGGTCATCTCCGAGGAAGTCGGCAGGGAGCTTAAGGATGCCAGCGTAGAGCTTTGCGGCCGCGCGAAGAGCGTCAAGGTCACCAAGGAAATGACCACCATCGTGGAAGGCCTTGGCAAGAAGAAGGATATCCAGGACAGGATCGGACAGATCAAGGCGCAGATTTCCACGACGACCTCCGATTTCGACAAGGAGAAGCTGCAGGAAAGGCTTGCGAAGCTGGCCGGCGGCGTAGCCGTGATCAGGGTCGGTGCCGCGACGGAGACCGAGATGAAGGAAGCAAAGCTCCGCATGGAGGACGCTTTGAACGCCACAAGGGCAGCCGTGGAAGAGGGCATTATCGCCGGCGGCGGATCAGCTTACATTCATGCGCAGCCTGCGGTACAGAAAGTTGTTGATTCCCTTGACGGCGATGAGAAGACCGGCGCAAGGATCATCCTCAAGGCTCTGGAGGCTCCGCTTTATACTATTGCCGATAATGCCGGTTATGAGGGTGCGGTGGTTGTCAATAATGTCAAGAACCAGAAGCAGGGCGAGGGCTTTGACGCTTACAAGGAAGCCTATGTCAACATGATCGAGGCCGGTATCCTGGATCCCGCGAAGGTCACCAGGACGGCACTGCAGAATGCGGCCTCTGTCGCGTCTTCACTGCTTACTACCGAGGCAGTTGTGGCTGACATTAAGGAGCCGGCGCCCGCAATGCCCGCAAATCCCGGCATGGGCGGAATGATGTAAGCATCTCCGGTTACGGTCAGAATGAGATAAGTATCTTGCGTAACGGTTTGCATGGTAATTGATGGCGTTTTGCATGACATCTGCTTTGTTTATACATAATACAAGATATCTGTTTTGTTCATGCATAATACTTGATATCTGCTTTGTTCATGCATAATACTTGACATCTGCTTTGTTCATGCATAATAAATATAGTTGTTTGTGAACATAATAAATCGTGCAGGGGTGATTGATGAAATCTCCCTGCACGATTTTTCCTGTTATCCCAAAGCTGCTGTTGGGAGTCATATAGATTGCTATACCGCATCTGATAACCGGTAATTAAGAGGTATAGAGGTCAGTCAAACCCGCATAAAAACTGAATTTTGGGCTTGACATAATAGGAAGGAAACGATGATTTAAGCGTTTCCGGTGCCGGGATTGCGCTGCACAGCGGCAAATTTCCTTTGCATTTTCGTGTATCTTAAGGAAATGCTGATTTAACAAGCATTTCCTTAAAATGACCTGAAAACCATTTTGACAGAGAGGCTGTATGGAATGCAATACCGCATCTGCCTGCCTGTAATTTGGAGAGAGGAATGTTTAGTCATCCCTGTAGAGGAAGGCGTCATAGTATTTTGTCAGCATCTCCTCAGTGGTTTGATAGGTGTTTTGACCCAGAAAATAATCCCTTAATTCTTCAACGGCGCAGTTAAATTCCCCGTTTCTATGCCGGTTTTTCGGATCCTCCTCCGTGAGGAGCCAGAATTCTATCGCCTTGTTACAGAAATTGCGGGCCTTTTGATCATCTCCTTTTTTCTTCCAGCGGATTGCCCGCGCGACCTCGCTGCCGATATTGGATATTTGCTTTGTCACCGGCATTTCGAACCATTTCAGCCTTGAATCCATTTTTCTACGATCTCCTTTATTTTTTTGCGGGCAGAGGAATCTGCCACTGTCCTTCCCGCTCGTGGGAAGCCTGCGTCCCTGTTCCTTGGCGGGTTGATCAATGAATCATATTCTATTTCCCAATCATCGAAAATGATGTTAAAACCGTATAATGAGTGTTGGTCTGAACCCTTTTTCAGTAATAATTCTTGCAGATCCGAATGTAAATCAGCATTAACTGCCAGTAAATCTTTGTCTAAATCAGCCACACATTTCATCATATCATCAAAAAAATATTGTCTTCAATAGTTTTTCAATTGTTCTCGGCTTACCGGGGTTGTAAAATGATCGTTTGGAAGTCTCCTTTCTTTTGTGTGGCAGACTATTTCCTTCTGAATAGTGTAACAGCCAACTCTGATCAGGATGCTTTTTGGACGCCTTACTCATTAAGGCTGCATATATTTATTGTTTATCAGTCTGCCTAAGTGGAGTTAAGAGCATCTTATCGCAACTGCCTGGCGTGAATGAACAGTTATATTTTATCACTTGTTTATCTTTTTTGCACTTGCAGAAAAAGAAAGGGGGAAATGGGGCTTTTGTCGTATTTTAATGCCCGGAACCCTCACCTCCCGCGGTTTCCTGGCGGGGGAAATGAGGCTTTTGTCATATTTTAATGCCCGGAACCCTCACCTCCTGCGGCTTTCTGGCAGAGGAATTAGAACTATTGGCAAGAATGATGAGGTGTGAATTGTAACGGCAAAGAAAGATAAGAATATAATTTGCTTTGCCGTAAGGTTGCCGAGTATTGCGGGAAATGGTATAATTCAGCTAATTGTGTGGATCTTTGAATTGTTTACAGGATGGACGGCTGGGCTTTCCGGGGATGGGATGCTTCCTGGTTGAGATATGGCAATGTTTCCCGGGTGGGATGTGGTGATGATTCCTGAGAGGTATGGTGGGATGATTCCTAGAAACGACAGGGGATGTTTTTCGGGAGAGATGCGGGGCTGGTTTATTTATGGGAGAAAACGGAAACGGTATTTTCAGGGGCAGGAGCTTTGATAATTTCTCTTCTCCGGAGGAATTGGAGGATTGTCTCAGAGTGGCAAGCCCTGGCGTATTCGCGCTTTTTGCTGCTGTATTTTTTATGTTGCTTGGGATAGCGGTCTGGTCTTCGGCGGGGAATCTGGAGATGACGGCGGATGTCAGGGTGGTGGTTCAGCATCGCATGGCCCGTGTCGCGACGATGAAAGGGGAAGCCGTGGAAAGCGGAATGCTCCTGAGGGTCTATTCCGAGGAGGCTGTGATTGCTTCAGTGGAGGCGGATGAGTTTGGACGGCCTTTGGGAGTCGCCGAACTGGGGCTTCCCGATGGAGCGTACGAAGGAAAACTTGTGCTTGAGCATAGCAGTCCAATCCGCATTCTTCTTGGAAGCGGTTCCGGCTAAAATCCAATGAGATGGATTTATTTGACATTGATCCATTGACATTGATTCATTGACATTGAGCCAATAAGATGGATTTAATGAAGCGGCTGGGGATTGAATAATGCGGAGGAAATGGCGGCTGATAAGGCGGGGCATATGGAAATGGCAGGAAAAGGCGGGATGAGGCCGGTGTTGTCAAAGGGGGTGGCCAGAGTCCCCATGGTGATGCAGTTGGAGGCACTGGAATGCGGCGCGGCATCGCTGTGCATGATTTTGGCGTATTATGGGAAGTGGGTGCCTTTGGAAAAGGTGCGGCAGGACTGCGGGGTTTCCAGAGACGGCTCCACGGCGAAAAATATTTACCGCGCGGCGGTGAATTACGGGCTTGACGTTTCAGCTTTCAGCATGAGCCCAGAAGCCATCAGGGAGAAGGGGCAGTTCCCCTGCATTATCCATTGGAACATGAACCATTTTGTGGTTCTTGCCGGATTTAAAGGCAGGCATGCCTACATTAACGATCCCGCGCGGGGGATGGTAAAGCTTGGAATGGACGAGTTTGAAAGATCCTTTACCGGCGTGACGCTGATACCGGTCCCATCGGAAAGGTTTCGTCCCGAAGGCCAAAGGAAAAGCACCCTTTCCTACGCATTGAAGCGGCTGTCCGGAAACGGGATTGCCATTGCCTTTGTCATCATAACGACGGCAATGGCTTATCTTTTCGGTATTGTCAATTCAGCCGCGTCCCGCGTTTTTGTGGATCGTCTGCTGGATGGGCAGAACCGGGAATGGCTGCATCCCTTTGTGAGCATAATGCTTGCGTTTGCCGGACTGCAGATTGCCATAGGATGGGCACAGGCTGTTTACTCTTTGAAGATTGATGGAAAGATGGCGGTGACGGGACGTGCCCTCTATATGTGGAAGATCCTCCGGCTGCCCATGAGCTTTTTTTCTCAGAGGCTGGCGGGGGATCTTCAGTCCAGAGCGGGGCTCAATGCTTCGATTTCCGGCACATTGGTTAATGTCCTGGCCCCGCTTGTCCTGAATTCCGCAATGATGATCTTCTATCTGATCCTGATGCTGAGGCAGAGTCCGGCACTTACAATGGTAGGCTTAATGGCTTTGTCCCTGAATCTCCTGCTTTCCGCTTTGAGCCGGAAAAGGCGGGAGAATTTGATGATGGTGCAGATGAGGGATGCCGGCAGGCTGGAGGCGGCTGCCGTTTCAGGTATTGAGATGGTGGAAACCATTAAGGCCGGAGGGGCGGAGGACGGGTTTTTCAGAAGATGGGCCGCTTATCAGGCAGCCGTGAACAGGCAGTCTGTCCAGGCGGAGGAGCTGAACTTTTTCTTCGACATGCTCCCGGGGCTTTTTTCCATGCTGGCAAATGCCGCTGTCCTCGTGATCGGGATCCTGATGGTCATGAGGAACCGCTTTTCCCTTGGGGCGCTTATGATGTTCCAGGGCTTCCTGGGAGCTTTTTTGTCTCCTGCCATGTCCCTTGCGGCCTCGGGAAAAGCTATTCAGGAAATGCGCATAAAGATGGAGCGCGTGGAGGATGTGATGGATTACCCGGATGACCCCTGTTTTTCTGAGGAGCCTTTGATGGCTTCGGGGGATGTTTCCGTCAGGGAAAAGGGAGGCGAGGCAGGCGTTTCCGCGGGGGATGCCGCAGGATCAGATGCAATGGCAGCACTTGCTTCGGGAAAGGGTACTGGTGCAGCGGGAACTTCGGGTATGGGTGCTTCCGGCGACGACAGCGGAGCAATACGTGGGCTGAGCAAGCTGAAGGGGGATATCGAGCTTCGGAATGTCACCTTCGGTTATTCGCCTTTGGAAGAGCCGCTGATCAGCGGTTTTTCCCTTTCCATAAAGAGCGGGGAAAGAATTGCCCTGGTGGGGTCTTCCGGCTGCGGAAAGTCCACGATTTCAAAGCTCTTGTCCGGGCTTTATCAGCCCTGGAGCGGGGAGATTCTTTTTGATGGGAAGCCTCGCAATGCCTGGCCGAGAGATGTGATGGTCGGTTCGCTGGCCGTGGTGGATCAGGAGATTATCCTCTTTGAGGATACTGTGGCAAATAACATAAAAATGTGGGATAATACCATTATGGATTTTGAGATGATCCTTGCCGCAAGGGACGCCGGCATCCATGAGGATATCATGAAGCTTCCCGGTGCCTACAGATACAGGCTGTCAAACGGGGGAAGGAACCTCTCCGGTGGGCAGCGTCAAAGGCTTGAAATAGCCAGGGTGCTGGCTCAGGATCCCACGGTTGTCATATTGGATGAGGCGACCAGCGCCCTTGACGCGAAGACGGAATATGAGGTGATCAGGTCGATCAGGAATCGTGGCATTACCTGCATTGTCATCGCTCATCGCCTTTCCACGGTGAGGGACAGCGACAAAATCATCGTTCTGGATCATGGCAGAATTGCCGAATGGGGGAGGCATGAGGAATTGATGGGAAAACAGGGGATTTACGCGGAGTTGGTGCGTTGTTCCTGAAAAGCAGGTGATATCCTGACACAGGGGAAATAGGGAGACTGTGCAGAGTTTTGGCCGGTTGTTCCTGAAAAGCAGGTGATATCCTGACGCAGAGGAAATAGGGAGACTATGCGGAGTTGGTCGGTTGTTCCTGAAAAGCAGGTGATATCCTGACGCAGGGGAAATAGGGAGTATGTGCGGAGCTGTTGAGATGTTCCCGAAAAGCAGGTGACGTATTAACGCAGGGAAAAAGGGGGATTGTGCGGATCCGGTGAGGCAATCCGGAAGAGCAGGCTGCATCTTATTGCGGGCATTCGGGCACGGAGGACGGAACGGCAGGTGAACGGGGTATGGGGTGGTTTGGGAACCAGATAGAAAAAAGGCGCGAGGCGGATCAGCGTCTCCTGGAGGAGTCGCTGCGAAAGGCGGCCGGCGCAGTGCTTGGCCGGAAAATCCCCGAACGGGGAGGGAAGCACAGCGCTGCCCTGCGTGATTCCGCATTGAATGACGCGATTAAGGAGATCTTGAAATATTACGGTCTGGCGCCGGGGGAAATGACGGATGATTGGATGGATGCGCGTGATGGAGATGCTATTGATGAACAGGATGCGCAGGATGTGTTTCATGGAACAGGGTTTTTCCGGGTAGTTGAAGAAAAGCTGGACCGGCATCTTTCCTCTTTCGGTTTGATGAGGAGGAATGTGGAGCTGGGGGAGCGATGGTTTCAGAACGCCTTCAGCCCCATCCTGGCATTCACAAAGGAAGAATTCATGCCTGTGGCCATGATTCCTTCTGCCTTTCTGGGGTACAGCTATACGGATCCGGCGACAGGCTTGAGAAGACGGGTGGGTTCCGGAAATGCCGATTTGTTTGGCAGGGAGGCGGTATGCTTCTATCGTCCAATGCCCCTCCGCGCAATGGATGCTGCCGATCTGCTGCGTTATATTGCGGAATGCGTCTCGGCGGGGGACATTGTTTTGGTAGTCTTGTCCACCCTTGCCCTTGCCGCTGCCGGACTTTTTTTGCCTGGAATTGCCGGCGCGCTGGCCGGCACGGTTCTGTCAGGAAGAGATGAGGGGGTCCTGGCCGGCATTTCCGTATGCATGTTTTGCGTAATTCTTTCCATGAAGCTTGTGGACGGGCTGCGCGGGCTGTTCTCAAGGCGTATTGGGAACAGGGCGGCGCTTTCCGTGCAGGCTTCCATAATGGCGCGCATGATGTCCCTGCCATCGGCTTTTTTCCGGGATTTCAGCCCTGGAGAGCTGCATGAGCGGGCCATGTCGGCCGTGCATCTGTGTCCAATCGTTGCGGGAATTGTTTCTTCCGCCGGCTTTGCGCTCTTTGCCGCAGCCTTGTATACCGCGCAGATCTTCCGACTGGCGCCTTCGCTTGCCATGCCGGCATTTATGGCGGTCCTGTCAATGGCCGGGGTGTCGGCGGCCTCCGCGTATGCCCGTTCCGGCACCCTCAAAAAGCAGATGAGGCTTTCGGCGAAGGAATCCGGCATGGCTTATTCCATGATCAGCGGGATTCAGAAGATCAGGCTTTCGGGTGCCGAAAAACGTTTTTTCTCGAGATGGCTGACATTATATGCGGAGGAGGCCGCGCTGAGGTATAATCCCCCCGTGATTCTCAGGGTTAACGGCGTCATAAATATGGCGGTGGGGCTTTTCGCGAATATTGCCATATATTATCTCGCGGCAGAATCCGGGCTTCGGCAGGCATCCTATTTTGCTTTTTCAGCGGCCTTTGGGGCCCTCGTGGGCGCGTTTACATCCCTTTCGGGCGCGATTGAATCCTTTGCGGGGGCGTCGTCTCTCCTGGAAATGGCGTCGCCTGTTCTGGAGGCGGAGCCGGAAGCGGAGACAGGCCGGGAAATCGTTTCCGGGATTTCCGGGGGCCTTGAGCTTGAGCATGTCTATTTCCGATACCGGGAGGATATGCCTTATGTCCTCAGGGATTTTTCGATGAAGATAAGGCCGGGGGAATATGTCGCCATTGTGGGCCGGACGGGCTGCGGGAAATCGACGCTCATGCGGCTGCTGCTTGGTTTTGAAAAGCCCGAAAAAGGGGCGATTTACTATGACACGGTCCGCGGGGGGAGCCGGAAGGGCATGGCACGGCGCAGACCCTCGGGAACGTCCGGAGTCCGTCCCGAATCCATCGGCATATCCGGGGAAAGGCATGAAGCCTCAAATGTGCCCGGGGAAAGGCCTGAATCCTCAGGCAAGTCTGTAGAAAGGCCTGAATCCTCAGGGAGATCCAGGGCATGGCGCAGAAATTCCCGGCCAGCCGACCGAAAGGATATTGACAGTCTGGATCTTGCGTCCCTCCGAAGGAAAATAGGGGTCGTCATGCAGTCAGGCGGGCTGTTTCAGGGAGATATCTACTCAAATATCGTTATTTCCGCGCCGGAAAGCAGCACCATGGAGGACGCGTGGGAGGCAGCGGAAACTGCCGGAATTGCGGAGGATATCAGAAGTATGCCGATGGGTATGCATACGCTTATATCGGAGGGGCAGGGAGGCATTTCCGGAGGGCAGAAGCAGCGCCTGATGATTGCGCGGGCTGTTCTGCCGAAGCCGCGGCTCCTGATATTTGATGAGGCCACCTCCGCCCTTGACAACAAGGCTCAGCGGCAGGTTTCGGAAGCGTTGGACGCCATGGGCTGTACACGCATAGTGATCGCCCACAGGCTTTCCACGATACGAAACTGCAGCCGGATCCTCGTGCTGGAGGACGGCAGAATTGCGGAAGAGGGGACGTATGAGGAACTGATCGACAGAAAAGGAATTTTTCTGGAGCTTGTGGAGCGGCAGAGGGATGATGTGTAATATCAAAGCCCATAGGGACGATTTCGTCATAAAAAGCGTAATTTTGGGCGTGCCTGAAAGGAGTGGAAGTGTCACGTCCGGGGCGTAATTGTTCAGCCTGACTGAACAGTTACTTGTTGAAAAATCAAGGTAACTATTCAGCACCCTGTTCGCAGTCGCCTTTGGCGACTTCATGCGCGTGTTCAGAGGCGCTCCAAGGTATGGCTCCAATGCGTGCCCGGTCTCCGGCGACTTCATGCGCGCGTTCAGAGGCGCTCCGCGCCTTGTTTGCCTTCTGGATTTCAAAGAATTCCAAATGAAAAGCAAGCTTTCCATTTGGAACTCTATGAAATCCAGAGGGTGTTGAATAGTTACAAAATAAGGAGGAGGATATTGACCAGAGATGATCTTTACGGGGCGGCGTTCCGATTTAAAAACAGCAAGTTATGGAAGAAACTGGGCTCTGACGAAATTTTTGGCATACGGCTCGAAAGTGGGGAAATAGCCTTTCTTTGTGTCATGGGGAAGAATGCCGATTACCGTGGCTTGGGCATTTACCTGGGCGACTGGTTTCAGAGCTATTGGAAGACAATCGGATATGAACAGGTAAACGGAGATTATTTTAGAGAAAATGAGACATTGCTGCAGCAGCGATGCATTCATATGGTTCTGGAGGACAAGGAGGGGCTCAGTCCTGAGGAAGTGGAGGAGGTCCGTTCTTACGCCGCAAGGAATGGAATCAAGCTTACCGGCAGGAAGGCGTATCCTCAATTTGTCAGATTTGAGCCGAATTATTCGCCATGGGGCGTTGTCAATCCCGCAGAGGAGAAGGCAATCCATGAGGCTTTGGAGGCTTCCGTATTAATGGCAGAGATTCTCCAAAACAAAAAGCCCTGGGAATTGGAAATTTCCGCCATTTTTCCGGGCAGCGATGAGGTTCCCTTATTTGAAGTGAAGGATGGAAAGCTTATCAGCATCGGCATGACAGCTCTGCCTCCGGAACAGAAGGAAAGCTATGAATACGTACGCGCAATGAATGACATTGCAATTGCCTCGGTGAAAAGGCTGATGAAGTCCGGGGTATGGGAGCTCGGGCTTGTACGTATGTCCGTTCCCGTGCAATTGGACATGGAAGGGCCTCCTTATTTTCCACTGGTGCTTTTGGCAGCGGAAAGGGAATCCTTTTATATTCTGCCGATTACGACAGAAGAAAATGCGGATGAGAATCCCCAGGCGATATTGCAGGCTTTTGCGGAGACGTGGACAGAGCACGGAAGCTGTCCCAGAGAGGTTCTTTGCAGGGATGAAAGAACGTACGCCGTTCTGAAGGATTTCTGTGAGAGAACGGGCGTGAAAATCAGCATTTATGATGGGGAAATGCCGGCGCTGGATGAGGCGGAGTCTGTCCTTTATGAACATCTGGAGGGGGATGAGGGCTTTGACGAGGAAATGCTGGAAAGCATTCTGGACATGGATGAGATGGATCTTTCCCTCATGCCGTCATCCCTCAGAAACCATCTGAGGATGCTGATTGAGGAAATGGAGATGCCGGAGGATTACAGGGAGCGGCTGCTCGCGAAACTGGAAGATCCGGAGATTTGAAAATTTCGCAACTATTCAGTTAGCTCCTCACGCTTGCCGCGAGGAGCGTATGAAAGCATCGAAAAGCAGGCCTCGGGCGTACTTGGAATGCGCGTAAGCGCCACGCCCGAGGCGTAACTGTTCAGCTTGACTGAACAGTTACGAATTTTGATTGTAAATAGACCTCCTGTTGTGTAAAATAAAGGCACGGCAGGAGGTTTTAAAACGGAGGAAGCTGTTATGGCAAAAACGGTTGCGATCGGCGTACAGGATTACGCAAAGCTTATCGAAGGACAAAACTTTTCCACCTGTACGGTTGAATGGTCCAAAGGCCATTCTGAATACCCCTAAATTCGCAAAACCGCCCGCTTCGCGTGCTTAAAGATTTGCTTCGCAAATCGTTTTGCTCATTTAGGGGTAGGTTGCTCATCCAAAGCGATATTTTGATTACGGTAAACCGTATCAAAATATCGCTTTGGATGGCAACCGTACAGGTGGAAAAATTTAAGCAAAGTAAAAAAAGCATAAGGAAATAAAAGAAAATGTAAAGGATGGCAAGTGGGTGATTGACTGCGATGAAATTATTTCATATAATAGCGATGTTTTAGAGTTAGCCGCGCGCGGATTGGCCGCGCACGGGTTTTGTTGGGAGGAAACGACATGAGAAAAACAATCAGTTTCGTTCTGGCCATGGCCATGGCTCTTTCCCTTGCTGCCTGCGGAGGTTCCGGTGGGGCAACGATAGAAACTGCGGAGACAAAGGCAGAGACCACAAAGGCTGAAGAGACGACGGCTAAGGCTGAGGAAGCTGGCGAAGAGAAGAAGGAAGAGGCCGGCGAGGAAAAAGCAGAAGAGGCCGGTGAGGAGAAGGAAGAGGGCGCCGATGGCGGAGATTTCCATATCGGCATCGTGACCGGATCCGTTTCCCAGTCTGAAGACGACCGCAGGGGCGCCGAGGCATTCCAGGAAATGTACGGCGAGGATCGCGTGAAGCTTGCTATTTATCCGGATAATTTCACCGAGGAGCTGGAGACGACGATTCAGAGGATCGTGGGTCTGTCCGATGATCCGGACATGAAAGCCATCATTGTGAACCAGGCAATCCCCGGAACAACGGAAGCCTTCCGCCAGATCAAGGAGCGCAGGCCTGACATTATCTGCATCGCGGGCGAGTCCCATGAGGATCTTCCGGAGATCGGAAGCGCGGCTGACCTGGTAGTCAATAATGACTTCGTTGCCAGGGGCTATCTCATTATCCGCACCGCGCATGAGCTGGGCTGCAAGTCCTTTGTGCATATTTCTTTCCCTCGTCATATGTCTTATGAGACCATGAGCCGCCGTGTGGCCATCATGCAGGAAGCCTGCAAGGATTTCGGCATGGACTTTGTCCTGGAGACGGCACCGGATCCGACATCTGATGTGGGCGTGGCCGGAGCGCAGGCATACATTCTGGAGAAGGTTCCTGAGTGGGTTGAAAAGTATGGCAAGGAAACGGCATACTTCTGCACCAACGACGCGCATACCGAGCCGCTTCTGAAGCAGCTCCTTGAGTATGGCGGCTATTTCATCGAAGCAGACCTTCCGTCCCCTCTGATGGGTTATCCCGGGGCCCTTGGCCTTGACCTTACCGAGGAAGCCGGCGATTTTGAGAAGATTCTCGCGAAGGTTGAGGAAGCCGTAAATGAGAAGGGCGGCGCCGGCCGTTTCGGCACCTGGGCTTATTCCTATGGCTATACTGTTTCCGCAGGTCTTGCACAGCACGCCATGAACGTGATTAACGGTGAGAGCGAGCTGGAGGATATTGACGATATTTCCAAGGCTTACGGCGTATTTTCACCGGGCGCCAACTGGAACGGCTCCAACTATACCAACGCGGATACCGGCGTCAAGGCAGACAACACTTTCCTGATTTACCAGGATACCTATATCATGGGAGATCCCGGGCATTATATGGGGTCCACGGAAGTTGAAGTTCCGGAGAAGTTCTTTACAATAAAGTAAGGATATAGTGGACTTTGAATCTCAGGGGGGAGGAGGCTTTGCTTGCCTCCCCCCTTTCTATTACTAAAAGGAAGCGCGCCTCACGGGGCGCTGAGGAACAAGAGGAAAAGCGGCAGGAGGAACTGTATGTATGGACAAGGGTAATACCCCTTTGCTGGAATTTAAGAATATAAAGAAGGACTTCTTCGGCAATCAGGTTCTGACAGACATCAATTTCTCCCTGGGAGAGGGGGAGGTGTTGGGCCTTGTCGGGGAAAACGGAGCAGGCAAATCCACGCTGATGAAGATACTTTTCGGCATGGACGTCATCCGGGAAACAGGCGGTTACGGGGGTGACATCCTGCTTGGAGGGAAGAAGGTCAATTTCCAGACTCCCTTTGATGCCATTCATGAGGGCATCGGCATGGTTCACCAGGAATTCTCCCTGATTCCGGGCTTTACTGCCGCGGAGAACATACTGCTTAACAGGGAGCCGAAGAAGGGGAATTTCATATCCGAGATTTTCGGGGACCGGCTGGATACGCTGGATTATAAAGAGATTGGACGCTCGGCGGACGCGGCCATTCAGAAAATGGGCGTTCATATCGAAAAGGATATGGTCGTGAATGAAATGCCGGTCGGGCATAAGCAGTTTACGGAGATTGCCAGGGAGCTGAGCAAACAAAAGCTCCGCCTTCTGATTCTGGACGAGCCGACGGCCGTGCTGACAGAGCACGAGGCGGAATCCCTGCTGGATTCCATCCGGAACATGTCGAAGCAGGGTATCGCGGTCATTTTCATTACCCACCGTCTGCATGAAATCCTGTCCGTATGCAACAAGGTGGTCGTCATGCGGGACGGCTATGTCGTGAAGGATGTGCCCGCCCGGGAGACCAGCGTGCCGGAAATCACGAAATGGATGGTGGGACGGCAGGTCAAAGAGCAGTCTGAGGACGTCGGGGAGGCCGGGAAAGAGCAGGATTCCGGCAGTGGAAAGAAAAATGTGATCATGTCCATCCGAAAATTGTGGGTGGATATGCCGGGAGAAACGGTCAGGAACGTGAGCCTGGATGTGGAGGAAGGGGAGATCCTCGGCATAGGGGGCCTCGCCGGACAGGGAAAGCTCGGCATTCCCAACGGCATTATGGGGCTGTACGAGGCCGGCGGCGAGGTGGAGTTCGCCGGAAACAGGATCCCTTTGAATTCACCGAGGAGCTGTCTTGACGCAAGCCTTGCCTTTGTTTCGGAGGACCGGAGGGGCGTGGGTCTCCTTCTGGATGAATCATTAGAATGGAACGTCGCCTTCCCGGCCATGCAGACACAGGGAAAGTTCCTGAAGAAGTACCTTGGCGGGCTGGTAAGCTGGAGAGACGAGGACGCGATCCGCGAGGTGACGACAAAGTACATCGAGGAGCTTGCCATTAAATGTACGAGCTCCCGTCAGAGCGCCCGGGAGCTGTCCGGGGGGAACCAGCAGAAGATCTGCCTTGCGAAGGCATTCGCGCTTTCCCCAAGGTTCCTCTTTGTTTCGGAGCCGACAAGGGGCATTGATGTGGGCGCGAAAGCCCTGGTGCTGAACGCGCTGAAAAAATTTAACCGGGAAAACGGCGTTACCGTGGTCATGATCTCTTCTGAGCTGGAGGAGCTTCGTCAGACCTGCGACAGGATCGCCATCGTTTCGGGAGGGAGGATTGCCGGGATACTTCCGGCGCAGTCTTCCTCTGAGGAATTCGGCAGCCTGATGGTTTCAAAAGTAAAGTAGGGGGTGCGGATGAACGAGAAGAACAAAGGGGCGGCGCAAAAGAAAGGCCGCCTGCAGTCCATGTTGCAGAGCTTCGGGCTCCCCAGGCTGATCATAGCCGGGTTCCTCCTGCTGCTTTTTGTAATGGCTCCGATGGTGGGTGCGGATCTTCCCACCCAGATATCCAATACGATTAACCGTTTCAGTTGGAACGCGGTGCTCGTCCTTGCCATGGTCCCCATGGTGCATTCCGGCTGCGGCCTGAATTTCGGCCTGCCGCTGGGCATCATCTCCGGACTCCTGGGCGCCACGCTTTCCATAGAGCTGGGCTTCACCGGGGCTTTCAGCTTCTTCATGGCCATCCTGCTGGCGACGCCCTTCGCCCTGGTACTGGGAACCTTTTACGGATGGCTCCTGAACAGGATCAAGGGCGGGGAAATGATGATCGCCACCTATGTGGGCTTTTCCGCAGTGGCATTCATGTGCATGATGTGGCTCCTTCTGCCTTATTCAAGCCCCAACATGGTATGGGGACTTGCTGGAAAGGGGCTTCGTACCACGATTTCTCTCGAGGGATATTATGACCAGGCACTGGCCGGCTTCCTTCGGATCCAGGCAGGGAATCTTTCAATCCCTGTCGGAACACTGCTTTTCTTCGGGCTATTGGCGTTTTTGATGTGGGCCTTTCTCCATACGAAAACGGGAACGGCCATGACGGCGGTGGGCTCGAACCCGGTCTTCGCGAGGGCGGCGGGCATCAACGTGGACAAGATCCGCATGCTTTCCGTCATCATGTCAACCTGGATCGCGGCCGTGGGCATCCTGGTTTATGAGCAGGGCTTTGGCTTTATTCAGCTTTACATGGCGCCCTTCAACATGGCGCTTCCCGCCGTGTCCGCCATACTGATCGGCGGCGCTTCGGTGAACAAGGCTTCCATTGCGAATGTCATCATCGGAACCTTCCTTTTTCAGGGAATCGTCACTATGACGCCGACTGTGATGAACAATATGATCCATATGGACATGAGCGAGGTCATCAGGATAATTGTTTCCAATGGCATGATCCTGTACGCCCTGACGAGAAAGACGGAGGGAACAAGATGAAAAACAGCAAGATGAAAAAGGGGGCGGGGAGCAGGGCGGCAAGTCTCCTGATGGCAAACTCCGTCCCGATCATGTTTGTATTGATCTGCGCCTTCTGCATCCCTATCTCCGGTTTTTCGCCGAATTACCTGATGAACGAGATCGTGAACCGGATGGGCAGGAATACATTTTTGATTTTAAGTCTCCTTATCCCTATCATGGCGGGCATGGGTCTGAATTTCGGCATGACGCTTGGCGCGATGGCCGGGGAGATCGGCCTGATTCTGGCCTCCGACTGGCAGATATTCGGCATTCCGGGCATGATCCTTGCCATGATCATATCCATCCCCATTTCTACGATGCTTGGGCTGATTTGCGGCAAGATTCTGAACATGGCCAAGGGAAGGGAGATGGTGACCAGCTACATTATCAGCTACTTCATTAACGGAATTTACCAGCTTGTGGTGCTCTACATGATGGGCTCGGTCATCCCTATCAAGCATTCTTCTATCAAGCTTCCCAGGGGCTATGGCATCCGGAACACGGTCAGCCTTATCAATATGAGGCAGAAGCTGGACAATCTGATCCCGCTGAGCATCAAGGGCGTCCGGATCCCCGTGGCGACCTTCCTGCTGGTGGCATTGCTCTGCGTGTTCATCATATGGTTCCGGAGGACGAAGCTGGGGCAGGACATGCGGGCTGTCGGCCAGGACATGGCCGTTGCCAGGGACGCGGGCATTAATGTGGAAAGGACACGAATCATTTCCATCATCATGTCCACCGTGCTGGCGGGCTTCGGCATGGTGATCTACCTTCAGAACATGGGTAACCTTTCGACCTACAGCTCGCATTCTCAGATCGGCATGTTCTGTATCGCGGCGCTGCTGGTGGGCGGGGCTTCCGTGGACAAGGCGACCATCGGCAATGTTTTTCTCGGCGTCACGCTGTTCCATCTGATGTTCATCGTGGCCCCTTCGGCAGGCGCGGCGATTACAGGAGATTCCATGATTGGCGAATATTTCAGGGTTTTTGTCTCTTACGCTGTCATTACCGTGGCACTTGTTATGTATGAGACAAAGAAACGGAGGGAGAAGAGCCAGCTTGCGGAACAGCTCCGGCTGGATCAGGCGATGGAGGAAGCAAATGAAAAATAAAAGAAGGTTCCTGTTCCGGGCCGGCGCCGTGGCGCTGCTGGTGCTGATTGCCGCCCTGATGTTTGTTATCGGCAGGGGACATACTGTTTATTTTGACAACAAGACCTTGGAATACCAGGGACAGGCCTATGAGGCGCCATACCGGATCAGCGTATATGTGAATGACGAGCAGGTGGCGAAGCTGGGAAAAAGGGAGAGGGGCATGTCCCCGTGGATGGGCCAGAATTTCCGCATGCTTCTTGAGGTGACGAAGGAAAAGGGCGGGGAGACTACCGCGCATTCCGTCCGGATGCCCCTTCCTTATAATATGGACGGCATTATCCTGAACCTCCCGGCCATGCTGGCAGGTCTGCCGCCCGAGGCATATCTTTCGGAATTCGTCCAGACGGCAGAGCCGGAGGCGCCCGAGGATGAGTCGGTTGTGACGGATGAATTCTCTGACGAGGCCTTCATGGAGGCCATGGAAGGATGAGGGAGATCGGTGTTTCGGACATCATGCATACCGGGTTCCTTGCGAAGGAACCCTTTACCGGTTCTTCCGAGGGCATGCGTTACAGGCTGGAAAAGGATGCAGCATCCAACTCTGAACCGGAGCTTCTTTGCACGGTATGGCCGGAGCCGTATTCCTATGCGGCAACGGATCCCTCTCTCCGGGAGGAGGGGCGTTTCCCTTTTTCGGAGGAGGGGCTGGAAGAAGCCAGAAAATGGATGAATGACAGGAAGGCTCCATATTTTGCGGCATTTCAGGCAAAAGAGAGGGGGAAGGTATGATCCTTCTTTTGATTGGCGGCATTGGAAGCGGGAAGAGCGCTGTCATGTCCTTCCTTACGGAGGAATGCCATTTTCAGGGGCTGAGGACGGATGACCTGGCAAAATCCTTTTATCGAAATGGGAATCCGGTATTTTCGGCTTTGCGCGGCCTGATGGGGGAGGATATTGTGGCGGAGGGGGGAGCTACCCTCCGCCTTCCCTTGATAAGGGAGCGTATTTACCGGGATCCCGGCCTGCGCGCCGCAGTGGAAGAAATCGTACATCCCGCCGTATGGGAGGAAGTGGAGAGGCAGATACGCGCCTGCCGGTCAGAGGGGAGGAATCTTGCAGTGGAAACCGCTCTGCCTGTGAAGAAATATGCGGATGCCGCGGATGCCTGTTGCTTTGTTTACGCGGACAGGGAAACACGCCTGAGCAGGCTGGAGGAAAGCAGGGGGATGGGGAGGAAGGATGCGGAAGCTGTGCTGTCCGTCCAGCCCCCGGATTCTTTTTACAGGGAGCTTGCCACTTTTGAGGTGGACAATTCCCGTTCTTTAAAGGAAGCCACAGATGAGGTTTACAAGTATTGCAAGCGGTTCCAGCGGTAATGTGAGCTATATAGGCACAACGAGTACACATATCCTGGTAGATGTGGGCGTGAGCATGAAGGACATTGGGGAAGGGCTTGAGGAACTGGAACTTTGCTTTCGAGATATTGACGCCATTTTCCTGACGCATGAACATTCAGACCATGTGAAAGCGGCAGGACGAGTTTCCGCAAAGTACGGGATTCCAATATACGGCACGTTGGGCACGCTGCAGGAGCTGCTGCTCCAGAAGGGCGGTGGGGACATCCCGAGGGAGCTTCTCCATCCACTGCGGCCAGAGGAGCCTGTCAGGCTTGGGGACATGGAGGTGACGGCCTTTTCCATCGGGCATGACGCGGCGGATCCCGTCGGGTACCGGCTTGAGGCTGGCGGAAAAAGCGCGGCTGTTGCCACGGATCTTGGGGCGTATGATGATTACATTCTGTCGAATCTCCGGGGGCTTGACGCCGTCCTTCTGGAGGCCAATCATGATCCGGGCATGCTCTGCAGCGGGCGATATCCGCTTTATCTTAAAAGACGGATTCTTTCTGACCGGGGGCATCTTTCCAATGAGGATGCCGGGAAGCTTTGTGACAAGATTCTGCACGGAGGGCTTCGGCATATCTTTCTTGCCCATCTAAGCAAGGAAAACAATACGCCGGAGAAGGCGCTCTGCACGGTAAAGGAAGAAATAGATTCATCCGAAAGCCCCTACAGATCATCGGATATTTCAATCAGCATAGCGAAACGGAATGGTCTTTCGGAGGTTTTGGAATGGTGAGGCAGGAAGGGAGAAGAGGATGAGGAAGGCAATCATTACGGTGGTCGGAAAGGATTCCGTGGGCATTATAGCGAAGGTCTGTACCTTCCTTTCAGACAGGGGCATTAACATACTTGACATTTCCCAGACGATTACCGGCGGGTATTTCAACATGATGATGGTCGTGGACGTCTCCTCCCTGGTGGAGGAGACCATCGACGACATATCCGACGGCCTGAAAAAACTGGGGGAGGAGATCGGGGTTTCCATCAAACTCCAGCTCGAAGAAATCTTCACAATGATGCACAGGATTTGAATGTCCCATCAGGGACATTCAAATCCGTATATGGCGCTTCTTTATACTATAGATATGGGATAATGGAACGGGGGGCATCTTTATGACGCAGGACATCAATACGGTGGAAGTTCTGGAAACGAATAACATGATCGAACATAATAATCTCGATGTCCGCACCATTACAATGGGAATCAGCCTTCTGGACTGCGCGGATTCGGATCTTTCCTCTTTCTGCGGGAAAATCTATGAGAAGATTACCAGGAAGGCGGAGCGTCTGGTTTCCACGGGGGAGAGGATTTCAAGGGAATATGGCATCCCTATTGTGAATAAGCGGATTTCCGTGACCCCTTTGGCCATTGCGGGCGCGGGGTCATGCAAAAGTCCGGAGGATTTTGTGAAAGCTGCCCTGGTGCTGGATAAGGCGGCTGCGGCTCTTTCGGTTGACTTCCTCGGAGGTTTTTCCTCGCTTTGCGAGAAGGGCATGACAGAGGCTGACAGAAACCTGATTCTTTCCATTCCGGACGCCCTTTCAGAAACCCGCGTCATCTGCTCCTCGGTTAATCTGGCCTCTACCAGGTCAGGAATCAATATGGACGCGGTCCGCCTTATGGGTGAAATGATCCTTTCGGCGGCATACAAGTCCAGGGAGAGCAATTCTTCAGCCTGCGCGAAGCTGGTGGTATTCTGCAATGCGCCGGGAGACAATCCGTTCATGGCCGGAGCCTTCCATGGCACTGCAGAGGCAGACTGCGTGCTGAATGTGGGCGTGTCCGGTCCGGGAGTGGTCAGGGAGGCACTGAGGAACGCGGCAGGAATGGATTTTGAGGAATTGGCGGAAACCATCAAGAAGACGGCTTTCAAGGTGACAAGGGTCGGCCAGCTCGTGGGCAGGGAAGCCTCCCGCATGCTGGGAGTGCCCTTTGGAATACTCGACCTTTCCCTGGCCCCCACGCCTGCCATCGGAGATTCCGTTTCCGATATTCTGGAAGCGATGGGGCTTGAGAGAACCGGGGCGCCCGGAACGACCGCCGCGCTGGCCATGCTCAATGATCAGGTGAAGAAGGGAGGCATTATGGCCTCCTCATCGGTGGGGGGGCTTTCCGGCGCCTTCATCCCGGTTTCCGAGGACCAGGGGATGATCAATGCGGTGGAGGCCGGAGCCCTTGGGATTGAGAAGCTGGAAGCCATGACCTCGGTCTGTTCCGTAGGCCTGGATATGATTGCGGTTCCCGGCGATACGTCAGCGGAAACGATTTCCGGAATCATTGCTGATGAGGCGGCTATAGGGATGGTGAACCAGAAGACTACCGCGGTCCGCATTATCCCGGCCTTTGGAAAGGCGGCGGGAGACACGGTGGACTTTGGCGGACTCCTTGGGCATGCGCCTGTCATGAAGGTGAATCCCTTTTCCTGCGCTGCCTTTGTCAGGCGTCCCGGAAGGATACCGGCGCCTGTCCACTCCTTCCGAAACTGAGGTTTGGGATGTTCAGGGGGAAAAAGGTGCTTGCCTTCGTCGCGGAGTTCAACCCCTTTCATGAGGGACACCGATATTTCATTGACCAGGCCAAAAAGCGCTTTGGAGGGGATTATGTGGTGGCTGTCATGTCCGGGGACTTTGTGCAGAGGGGGGAGCCGGCCATCTTTTCAAAATACAGGAGGGCACGGGAGGCGCTTTCGAACGGCGTGGATCTCGTTTTGATGCTGCCCGTATTTTTTTCCACCTCGTCGGCCGAATTTTTCGCGGAGGGTTCCGTTGCAATTCTCACGGCGACCGGCTTTGCGGATATGCTGGTTTTTGGTTCGGAATGCGGGGATATGGCGCGTCTTTCCGCTGCCGCGGATTACCTGCTGTGCGGGGACGGGATGACAGATACAGATACAAATAATGAGGCATCCCGCTTTGTTTTCGACCTGAGGGAGGGGCTGCGGCAGGGGAAGAGCTTTCCGGCGGCGAGGTTCGCGGCAATGGACCGGTCTCTTTTCCCGTTTCATTTCGAACCGAACGATGTACTGGGCATTGAATACCTGAAATCCCTGCGGCGCCTGAACTCTGGAATGGAGGCTGTCCTGGTTCCCAGGAAAAAGGACTATGCCAGCGCCCACGAGATTCGGGACAGAATCAAGGAAGGAGGCGTACAGGCTGCCGAAAGCAAAGGGGGGCGTGCAGTTTTTCCTGACAGCCTTTCCGCCATGCTGGGTTATCGTTTGCTGGAACTCAAGAAGCGGGGCATCCCTCCGGAAGAATTCCAGGATATTTCCGGGGATCTTGGCAGGGTTATAATGAGGGAGGCCGGGGAGCCTCTGGGCTTTTCGGAACGGGTGCTCCGCGCGAAAAGCAGGAATTGGACGTATTCCCGTATTTGCCGGGCTTTCCTCCATATTCTGCTGGACATTCGTAAGGAAGATATGGAAAAGCTTGTCGGGGGGCTTCGGGAAGGCGGCAATCCTCCATGGCTTCGCGTCCTTGGCGTAAGCGGGAGGGGAAGGGAACTCCTGGGGGCTTTGAAAGTACCTCCTGCCCTGCCCCTTTCCAAATGGGCAGCCCGGCACGTGGCCGGGAATGATCGTGTGTTCGAAACGGATATTTTCGCGTCCCATATTTATCGAATGCTTTCCGGGGAGGGAGGGAGTGATTATACTGAAAAATTGCTTATATGCCCGTGACTTGAATTATTGGAAAAATCGCAGATGTTCAGCTTGAGTGGCCAGTTACGAAAAATTGTCAGAACTATTCAGCACCCTGTTTGCAGTCGCCTTTGGCGACTGCCCATGTGGTCGTTCAGAGGCGCTCCGCGCCTTGCCCACCCTCTGGACTTCAGAGAATTCCAAAGGAAGAGCGAGCTCCATTTGAAATTCTCTGAAATCCAGAGGATGCTGAATGCTTACAAATCGTTAAAGAACACATCACAGAAACTCACGAAGGCATTGAATAACTGCATAAAAAAGGAGATTATAAATCGTGTGAAAAAGAGATTATAATCAGCATGAAAAAAGAGATTATAATCAGCATGAAAAAGAGATTATAAATAGTATTAAAAAAGAGATTATAATTAGCATACAAAAGATCATGAATAGCATTTGAAAACAAGTAAATAACAATGCATTAACAGGAAGGGGCACGGGCGAATGTTCAAGACGGGATTTGACAATGAAAAATATCTGAAAACCCAGTCCAGCCACATTAAGGAAAGGATTGCCAAATTCGGAGGCAAGCTGTATATGGAGTTCGGAGGCAAGCTTTTTGATGATTTTCACGCTAGCCGTGTTCTGCCGGGCTTCCAGCCGGATTCCAAGATCCGCATGCTTAGGGAACTGAAGGAGGATGTGGAGATCGTAATCGCCATTAATGCGGGAGATATTGAAAAAAACAAGGTGAGAGGAGATCTCGGCATAACATATGACCTCGATGTCCTGAGACTGATCGACGAGTTCCGTGGCTACGGGCTTTATGTGGGTTCCGTGGTATTGACAAGGTTTGAAGGGCAAGAGAGCGCCGCGGGTTATCAGAAGAAGCTGGAGGCTCTCGGAATCCGCGTTTACAGGCATTACAGTATTCCGGGATATCCATCCAATGTGCAGTTGATCATAAGTGAGGATGGTTTTGGAAAAAACGATTATATAAAGACCACGCATTCCCTGGTGGTAGTGACCGCGCCTGGTCCCGGGTCAGGAAAGATGGCTGTATGCCTTTCACAGCTTTATCAGGAGCATCAGCACGGCGTCTGTGCCGGATACGCGAAGTTTGAAACCTTTCCAATCTGGAACATTCCCCTGCAGCACCCCCTGCAGTTGGCCTATGAGGCCGCTACGGCGGATTTGAATGATATCAATATGATCGATCCCTATCATTTGGAAGAATACGGGGTCGCGGCAGTGAATTATAACAGGGATGTGGAGGTTTTCCCCGTTCTCAGGGCCATGTTCAACCGTATTTACGGGGAGTCCCCCTACAAATCCCCAACGGATATGGGCGTGAACATGGCAGGCAACTGCATCGTGGACGATGAGGTTGTACGGCAGGCGGCCTGCCAGGAAATCATACGGAGGTATTATCAGGCCTCTGTGGATCTCCGAAAAGGAACCGGAAAATCCGAAGTGGTGGAAAAAGTGCAGATCCTGATGGAAAAGGGAGGGATAAGCATTTCGGATCGTCCGGTAGTGGCGGCTGCCAGGCAGAAAGCCGAGCTGACCGGTGAGCCGGCCGCTGCCATAGAGCTTCCGGACGGAAGGATTGTGACCGGAAAAACCAGCGCGCTTCTGGGCGCCTGCGGCGCTATGCTGCTGAACGCGCTGAAGGAGCTGGCAGGCCTTGATGACGATGTGAAGCTGCTTTCTCCGGAGATTATTGAGCCGATTCAGCACCTCAAGGTTTCCCATCTGGGAAATCATAATCCGAGAATGCATACGGATGAGATTTTGATCGCGCTGACCATTTGCGCGAATACGGATGACAATGCCGAACTCTGCATGCAGCAGCTTTCAAGGCTGAAGGATTGCGAGATGCATTCCTCGGTCATATTGGCCAATGTAGATGAACACACCTTCCATGAATTGGGGGTCCATCTGACCTGCGAGCCGCAATACCAGACCAAGAAGTTGTTCCATCGCTAAGGAAATGCTGATTAAATCAGCATTTCCTTATGATACACACGAAAAAACAAAGGAAATTTGCCGCTGCGCTGCGCGTTTTCGGCGCCGGAAACGCTTGAATCAGCGTTTCTCTGGATTTACAGAGTCCTGCCAATGCGATACCGCGGCTGTTTGTCAGGAATTTAAATGGCCAGTAAACCATTTTATAAATAGAAGGAGTAAAGCAGTAAAGAGTGAATTAGTGGAGGAGAAGGGATTATGAACAGTTTCGCGGAGAAGCATCCGAAGGCGGCGCAATGGATCAGGGAGGGGGGCTTTTTCTGATATTCAGTTATGTTGTGACCTTTCTGAAATGGGGGCTGCTGACTTTCCTGCCCGCCATGTTCCGTAATATGGTCGGGGACGTGGCCTGGGCGTGGCCCGGCTTGAATGTATCCGTAATGGGAGTGCCGCTGCCGCTGGCGGCTATCGGAAACAGCCTTGCCGATGGGGGGCTTGCTTTCACACTGGCAAATTTCACGTCCATTATCCTGGGGGAATGCATTAACTTCCCATTGCAGCGTAATGTGACCTTTCGGAGCAAGGGACCCGTTCTCGCCCAGCTTCCCTGCCACTTTGCCGGCGCTCTGGGGGTGTTTTTCATTATGAATCTCTTTACTTGTATATGGAACCCGGTAACGGCAGCTTTCAACGTGCCGGACGGCATACGGAACATCGTGACCACGGTGGTCACCGGGGGCGTTTCCATGGTCATCATTTTTGCCATTGACAAAGCAATTTTCGCGGAAGGATTCGGAAAGAAAAAAACAGCATAGGCAGAGTGAAAGACAACATAGACGGTAAGCAAGGCAGAAAGCAAGATGGCATGGACGGAAGCTAGGCAGAAAGAAAGATGGCATGGACGGCAAGCAAGTCAATGGCAAGGTGATAGCGTGATGCGGCCGGCTGCGCCTGTTCTTGCCTACATTACGTGATTATGGTATACTCGCTGCAAATCTTATCGCCTGTGAGTATAATAGTTACAAAATCCGAAGGAGGAAGGGATGCCAAAAAAAAGAAGGGTGATGCTGAAGCTTTCCGGTGAGGCGCTTTCGGGGGACAAGGGCTTCGGTTTTGACGATTACACGATCCAGTCCGTGGCCAGGGAAGTTAGGAAAGCTTTGGAGCAGGGAGTTGAACTGGCCGTCGTAATTGGCGGAGGAAACTTTTGGAGGGGCAGGAATTCCGAGGCCGTCCCCAGGTACAAGGCAGACCAGGTCGGCATGCTGGCCACGGTCATGAATTGCATTTACGTATCCGAGATTTTCCGTTCAGAGGGGATTCCGGCATTCGTCATGTCTTCCATAGCGATCGGGGATATGGCGGAATTGTTTCACAGGGACAGGGCGCTGGCTCTCATGGCGGAGGGAAACGTCATGTTTCTCGCCGGAGGAACGGGCCATCCGTATTTCACAACGGATACCGGCGTCGTGCTGAGGGCAATCGAGCTTGAATGCGATGAGGTGCTGCTGGCGAAGTCGATTGATGCCGTGTATGATTCGGATCCGGCGGAAAACCCCGCCGCCGTACGCTTTTCAGAAATCAGCATCGGAGAAGTGATGGAAAGGAGGCTCAAGGTGATTGACCTTGCGGCATCCGCGCTCTGCATAGATAACCATATGCCGCTCCGGATCTTTTCGCTGAAGGAGCCTGACGGGATCCTCAGGGCTCTCAGAGGGGAGAATATCGGCACAGTTGTCAGTGCCTGACAGGCCGCTTTATGTTCACAGGATAATTGAAGTCACATATGAGCAGGATAATGGAGGAAGGGAAATGGATGACCAATTTACGATTCATATTGAAAAGATGCATAAGACTCATGATAATCTGATGGCGGAGCTGGCCACGATCAGGGCAGGGAGGGCGAATCCGCATGTACTTGACAGGATAACGGTGGACTATTACGGCACGCAGACGCCCATTCAGCAGGTTGGCAATATCTCGGTTCCGGAAGCAAGGATGCTTCAGATCCAGCCCTGGGACAAGAGCTTGATCAAGGCGATTGAGAAGGCCATTAATATGTCCGACCTGGGGATTAATCCCACGAATGACGGCCAGGTCATCAGGCTGGTTTTTCCGGAGCTGACAGAGGAGAGGCGTAAGGAGCTCACCAAGGAAGTGAAGAAGAAGGGAGAGGCCGCAAAGGTGGCCATCCGCAATATCCGAAGGGACGCCATGGATCTGGCAAAAAAACTGGAAAAGAAGTCAGAAATCACAGAGGACGACCTTGCGAGGCAGACGAAGGACATCCAGGAGCTGACGGATCACATGATTGAGAAAATTGACAAATCTGTTGAAGCCAAGAATAAGGAACTGATGACGGTATGACGGCGGGTGGAATAGACAAGGCAGGGATGCCGTCCCATGTGGCAATCATCCTGGACGGAAACGGGCGGTGGGCGGAGCGCAGGGGGCTACCCCGTGCCATGGGACACAAGAAGGGCTGTGAAACCCTGGAGCAGATTGTGGAGGACTGCGCGCGGATCGGTCTTGATTATCTTACGGTCTATGGCTTTTCAACCGAAAACTGGAAGCGTTCAAAGGAAGAAGTCGGCGCCCTGATGGGCTTGTTCCGCCTTTATATGAGGAAGCTGGTCAAGGTTGCCAATGAGAACAATGTGCGCTGCCGGATGATCGGCGAGCGTTCCCGTTTTGACCTGGATATTCAGGAGGGGATTGAATTCCTTGAAGGACAGACGGCGGGCAATACGGGCATGACCTTTGTATTTGCCGTTAATTACGGTTCGCGGGACGAGATTGTACGGGCCGTGAGGGCCTATGCCAGAGATATTGTCAGGGGACAAAAGGGGGAGGAGGATATCGAGGCGCTTACGGAAGATGCCTTCGCCGGGTATCTGGACACGGCCGGCATGCCGGATCCGGATCTGGTAATCCGAACGTCCGGAGAGTTCCGGCTTTCCAATTACCTTCTTTGGCAATGCGCCTACGCGGAATATTACATTACCCCGGTCCTCTGGCCTGACTTTACGAAGGACGAGCTCATGAAAGCGATTGAAAGCTACAGAAGCCGTGATCGGAGATTTGGCGGAAGGAATGAGGCGGATGACACGTTGAAAAGCGGATAATGCATTCTCTTGCCAGGTTGTTACAATGTCATAATGATGTCATGATGTTACTACTCAGGCAGCCGCTTGCACTTGCTGCAAGCGGCGTACAAGAAAGCAGAAAAACAAGCAAAAGATGCATGGGAATGCGCATAAGCGCTGCGTCTTTTGCTGTAACTGCTCAGGGAACCTGAGCAGTTACGTCATGATTAGGAAGGACTGGATATGGGCAAAGGAAAAAACGAGGGAAAGGACGGAGGCAGCAGCCGGGGCTCAAAGCTTCGCTCCTTTTTTACGAGATTGTTCAGCGGAATTGTCCTGGTGGCGCTCTCCCTGTTCCTGGTCACGCAGAGCGGCCTCCCCTTTTTCCTTGCCACCTTCCTGATATCTCTGTGCGGCACCTATGAGCTTTACCGGGTGTTTGGCATAGAGAATAAATCATTGGGTTTCGTGGGATATCTTACCGTGTCGGTTTATTATTTCATGGTATATTTCGGGCTGGAAGAGTATTTTGTCCTCATGGTCATCCTGTCCCTGATGTCCCTTATGGCGTTTTATGTATTTACATATCCCGCTTACAAAATTTCGCTCGTGGCCAAGGCGTTTATGTGCGTTGTCTATGCCGGTGTCATGATGAGTTATCTGTACCAGACCAGGACACTTCCGGACGGGCAATTCCTGGTCTGGCTGATTTTTTTGTCAAGCTGGGGGTCGGATACCTGCGCGTACTGCGTTGGAATGGTTTTTGGCCGGCATAAAATGACGCCGATCCTGAGTCCGAAGAAGACGGTGGAGGGGGCGGTGGGAGGCGTGGTCGGCGCGGCTTTACTTGGATTTGCCTATGCCTTCCTTCTTCGCCATCATTTCAAGGCCATTTCAAATCCCGGCCTGATCAGTGCCGTTGCCTGTGGGATCGCTTCCCTGATTTCCATGGTCGGCGACCTGGCGGCCTCAGGCATTAAGAGGGATTACGGCGTCAAGGATTATGGGACACTGATCCCGGGTCATGGCGGCATTATGGATCGTTTCGATTCCGTTGTTTTTACCGCGCCGGCAGTTTATTTCGTTTTGCGTTTTTTGCATTGATGCCGCTGGCGGCAAATATATGATTTGCCCGTCAAAAGTGATTCCCGGATTGTTCCGCGCTTCGCTTCCACAATCCGGACCGATATTCGCATTTCGTGGGGTCCCTCCCCCACTACATGCTCATATCGGGGCGCGGTCCAAGGCCTTGCCTCCACCGGCAAGCAAGCTTGCCGTGTAGGCAGGCTTTTGACCGCTGAATCATATATTCGTAACGATTCAGCAAGCTTCGGATTCTTCCGGTTCAGTGCATCGGCTCAGCTAAAGCTCCGGTGTCGGCAGGATTCGAAAGGGGAAAGGGGCAGGTAATGAGAAGGATTGTGATTTTGGGCAGCACAGGCTCCATTGGGAGGCAGTCCATAGAAGTGATCAGACAGGATCCGGATTTCAGGGTGATCGGGCTTGCTGCCGCAAGTTCCATTGAAACGCTCAGGGATCAGGTCCGCCTTCTGCATCCCGAAGCCGTTTGCGTTTACGATGAGGAAAAAGCGGAGGCATTCCGGACCTATGGTCTGCCGGTCCGCGTGCTTTCGGGCATGGACGGACTGATAGAGCTTTCAACGATGGAGGGGGCGGACGACGTTATCATTTCCGTGGTCGGGATGATTGGAATCCGTCCGACGATCGCGGCCCTGGAGGCCGGAAAGAGGGTGCTGCTTGCCAATAAGGAAACGCTTGTCTGCGCCGGTCACATTATCATGCCTCTGTCGGAGAAGATGGGTAATGAGATTCGGCCGATCGATTCCGAACATTCGGCCATCTGGCAATCCCTGGCCGGGGAAAACAGGGCGCGGCTGGAAAAGATCCTCCTCACGGCTTCGGGCGGACCCTTCCGGGGAAGAAAGAGGGAGGATCTCGTTAATGTGAAAAAAGAGGATGCCCTGCGGCACCCTAACTGGTCCATGGGCCAGAAGATTACGATAGATTCCGCCACGATGGTGAACAAAGGTCTGGAAATTATCGAGGCAAAATGGCTTTTTTCCCTGCCCGCGGAAAAAATAGAGGTTCTGGTTCATCCGGAGAGCATCCTTCATTCCGCAGTGGTGTTTACAGATGGAGCGGTCAAGGGGCAGATGGGCCTGCCGGATATGAAGATGCCGATTGAGTACGCTTTATACGCGCCGGACAGGAGGCTGATGGATCCGGAACGGAGGCTGGACTTATGGAAGCTGGGAACGCTGCACTTCGAGAAGCCGGATACGGAGACCTTTCGGGGGCTCGCCCTGGGCATGCAGGCGGCTGAAAAAGGAGGCTCCATGCCCCTGATATATAATGCGGCAAATGAAGAGGCGGTCGCCCTTTTCCTTGAGGGTCGCATAGCCTTTCTGGATATAGCAGACCGTATAGCGGAGGCAATGAAGGAACACGAGGCGGACTGGCTGCCATCGCCCGGTCTGGACGAAATCCTTTCTCTGGAAAAATGGGCAAGGAAGCTTGTCCGGGTTTCCGCGGGGCAAAGACAATGATGATTTGGCGTAGCTGTCCGATCTGGTGGACAGCCGCAATTTGGCATAGCTGGGAGGAGTCGGATATTGAGCATAGTTGCAGCGATTATTGCATTGGGTTTTCTGATTTTTTTTCATGAGCTGGGACATTTCCTCGCGGCGAAGGCCATGGGAGTCGGCGTGCTGGAGTTTTCCATCGGCATGGGTCCCAGGCTTATTTCAAAAGTTGTTGGGAATACGAGATACAGCCTGAAGCTGCTTCCGTTTGGAGGGTCCTGCGCGATGCTTGGGGAGGATCCGGCCGGAAGCGGCGATTTTACATATTATCAGGAATATGAGGAAGAGAGGGAGGCGGAAAGCGTCGCGGTGAGAGCCGGTAAAGGCGGCTCGCGCGCCCGGAGTTCAGAACGACAGGAGCCTTCCTTTCCGATAGAAGAGCCCATTAGGCCTGCAGGCGGCTCGCCCGCCCGGAATTCAGAGCGTCGGGAGCCTCCTCTGACAAAGGAGCCCATTAGGCCTGCAGGCGGCTCGCCCGTTCGGAATTCAGAGCGTCGGGAGCCTCCTCTGACAGAGGAGCCCATTAGGCCTGCAGGCGGCTCGCCCGTTCAGAATCCAGAGAGTCAGGAGTCTCCTCTGGCAGAAGATGAGGACTTTGAAATTGATTATGACGGGGTCGTCTACCTTAGATCCGAAATAGATCAATACAGTTATGAGAAAAAACCGGCCTGGAAAAGGTTCATCATCTGTATTGCGGGTGTGGCCAATAATTTCCTGCTGGCTTTCCTGCTGGCCATGCTGGTCATTGGGATCAGCGGGTTTGACAAGCCGGTGATCATGGGAACGACGGAGGGAGCCCCGGCCGCCCAGGCCGGCTTTCAGAGGGGAGACATGCTTGTCTCGGTTTCCTATAATGGGCGGCATTTGAGAAAGGTGCATTGCTTCAGGGAGCTTTATATCTGGCTCTATATCCACTCCGGTGAATTTCAGGAAGACGGCTCGGTCGAAGCGGTTTTCCGCAGACAGGGAGAGCTGATGAAAACGGCCTTTTCCCCCTTCTATGACGAGGAGAGGCAGGAGTACCGGCTTGGCATCAGCTTTTTCAGCGGGCATGTTCTCCCGAGGGGCGTCCTTGAGCTGGTGCAGGACGCTTTTTATGAGGTACGGTACAATGTCCTCGTTGTTTTTGACAGCTTCTACCTGATTTCCAAAGGCCGAGTCCATCGTAACGAGGTCATGGGACCCGTCGGGACGGTATCCGTCATATCCGAAACCGTAGAGGAGTCCAGGGAATACGGGCTGCTCAACGCTTTTCTGGTCCTTATGGAGCTCACCATCATGCTCAGCGCGAATCTGGGCGTGATGAACCTTCTGCCTGTGCCGGCGCTGGACGGTGGACGGCTGCTCTTCATCCTGCTGGAAATGCTGCTTCGGAGGCGCCTTGACCCGAAGCTGGAAGGGAGGATTAACACAGTTGGAATGATCCTTCTTCTGGTGCTGATGGTCCTTATCCTTTCGAATGATATTTATAATCTTGCCACCGGCGCATATCGGAATCTTGGAGGAATGTAAGTGTATACAAGGGAACATACCAGGGTCGTCAAAATCGGGAATGTATGCATTGGGGGAGGAAACCCGATCGCGATACAGTCCATGTGCAACACGAAGACCACGGACGTGAAGGGGAGTCTGGCCCAGATCCGGCGCCTTGAGGAGGCCGGCTGCGAGATCGTGCGCCTTACGGTGCCGGACATGGCAGCGGCCAGGGCCTTCGGGGAGATCCGGAGGGAGACCCGCATTCCGATGGTCGCTGATATTCATTTTGACTATAAGATGGCGATTGCCGCCATTGAGCAGGGAGCGGACAAGGTCCGTCTGAATCCGGGCAATATCGGGGGACCGGATAAGGTTCGGGCCGTGGTTGACTGTGCCAGGGAGAGGGGGATCCCCATACGCGTCGGGGTTAATTCCGGTTCCCTGGAAAAGCGGCTCCTTAACAAGTATGGCGGGCGCGTGACGGCCGAGGGAATTGTGGAATCGGCTCTTGAGAAGGTGGGAATGATTGAGGACGCGGGTTATGACAGGCTGGTAATCTCCATCAAGTCTTCCGATGTCCTTATGTGCCTGAAGGCTCATCTGCTGATCAGCGAAAAGACGGACTATCCTTTGCATGTGGGCATTACGGAGGCGGGGACGGCGTGGTCGGGCAATATCAAGTCTGCCATCGGGCTTTCCCTGATCCTGTCCAGGGGAATAGGGGATACTGTCAGGGTGAGCCTGACGGCGGATCCGGTGGAGGAAATTCGTTCTGCCAGGCTGATCCTGAGCACGCTGGGGCTCCGGCGGGGCGGTATTAACGTGGTTTCCTGCCCAACCTGCGGGAGGACGGAAATTGATCTGATATCCCTTGCCGATGAGGTGCAGGCCATGGCCATGGAATTTCCCGAGAATGACCTTACCGTGGCGGTCATGGGCTGCGCTGTCAACGGGCCCGGGGAGGCCCGGGAGGCTGACATTGGCATTGCCGGCGGAAAAGGGGAGGGCTTGCTTTTCCGAAAGGGCGAAATTATACGGAAAGTGCCGGAGGCTGAATTGCTCCGGGCACTGAAGGAGGAGATCCTTAATTATCCGCTCAGCGGCTAACAACGCAGAATTAAAATGGCCCAAAACCCACTTTGAGAATAGGGCGTGACAGAGGCTTGTTTTGGGAATTGTAAGGGGACCATGATCATGAAGCCTTTTTTTGATGTCTTTACGGGGGTGCGCCTCAGGCAGGATGCGGAGGCGCTTTTTCAATTTGTTTCTGTGCGCAGCATCCGGCTGTCGAAAGACAGGATGAGCCTGTTCATCTATATCCATAGTCCGAACCTGATTGAAAAGCGGCATATACATGAAACGGAACGGGCCATACGGGATCAGATGTTTCCGGGGAAACGGGTGTCCGTCCGAATTTTGGAAAAATTCAGCCTTTCTTCTCAATATACGGCGCAGTCTTTGTTTCGGATGTACAGGGAATCCATGGCCGAGGATCTGAAGGATTATGACATCGTCCTCTATAACATGCTGTCTTCCGGGAGGATCAACTGGCCGGAGGAAAGCGTCATGTCCATTTCCATCCGAAAGAACAGGATTTACGAGAAGGCGGCGGGGGAATTCGAGAGGGTGCTCCGAAGGCTGTTTGAGGACCGCTGCGGGATTCCTTTTGAACTTAAGATGAGCTATGAGGAGGGGAATTCTTCCGGTCCCAATGCCGGAGGGATATATTTTGACGCGAACGCCGGACATTCCGGGTATCCCGAAGAGCAGGATTATTCTGAGGGGTTCAGGGAGGATGGGCCTCACGGATACGATAATGCATCGGCCTGTCAGGGATCAGAGTGGCTGGAATCCACATTGATAGAGGGAGATTATACCGGATATTATCAAGGAACGGATTATATGGATAATGCTTCCGCAGGGGACTGCGGGGATAATGCTTCCGCAGGGGGCCGAGGGGAAAATGCTTCCGCAGGGGACTATGGAGATAATGCTTCTGCAGGGGACTATGGGGATAATGCTTCCGCAGCGGCTTACACGGACGGAGAGAATGCGGAAGGGAAACAGACCTGGGACAGGGAGGGGAAGGATAGGATTATCCTGAAAATGCCGCGCCCCGACATGCCGGGAGCGGGAGCGGCTCAAAACAGCTCTGAGGCGGGGGCATCCGCTGGCACTTCGATTAAAGAAAAAGGAGGCAAGGATGCCGGGGGGAAATATAAAAGCGCGAAAAGCGCCACTCGGACGGGGAAGGAGAAGAGGAAGAAGTATGCCTTTCGTCATTCCGAGTCCCCCGACGTCCTGTACGGACGGGACTTCAGTGATGATCCGATCAAGATTTCCGAGGTTTCCGAAGGGGGCGGCGCGGTCGCCCTTGGCGGCGAGATCCTTATGGTGGATGAGCGGAAGACGAAGACGGGAAAAAATATCCTGAGCTTTTCCTTTACGGATTGGACGGATTCGATTCAGTCCAAAATTTTTGTGGATGATGAGAATCTGGAGGAAGCAAGGACATTTCTCAAGCCCGGAAGCCAGATCCTTTGCAAGGGGAACATTGAATACGATACCTTTGACAAGGAGCTGGAGCTCTCCCATTTGTCAGGCATCAAGAAATACAGCATACAGAAAGAAAAAAGAAACGATTTGTCGGCGGAAAAACGTGTGGAGCTGCACCTGCATACGAAGATGTCCGACATGGACGGCGTGTCCGATGTGACGGATTATATCGACATGGCTCTTTCCTTCGGCATGGAGGCCATGGCCATCACGGATCATGGCGTGGTGCAGTCTTTCCCGGACGCGGCCTCGTACCTGAAAAAGAAAGGGAGGGATAAGGATTTCAAGCTGATTTTCGGGGTGGAGGGCTATCTGGTAAACGACCTCTCCACCATTGTGCAGAATGAAAAGGGACAAGGGCTGTTTTCTGACACGGTGGTTTTTGACATTGAAACCACCGGCTTCAACATGCAGGAGGACAGGATTATAGAAATCGGCGCCGTGAAGCTCAAGAACAACGAGATCGTGGATCAGATGAACATCTTTGTGAATCCGAAGATTCCAATCCCTTTCCGCATTACGCAGCTCACTTCCATTGATGATTCCATGGTCATGGACGCGGATCCCATCGAGGTGGCTCTGCCCAAATTCCTGGATTGGTGCGGGGACAGCGTCATCGTGGCGCATAATGCGGAATTTGATACCGGCTTTGTCCGGGCAAACGCGGCCCGGCTGGGAATCCCCTATGACCCCACCATCGTGGATACCGTGGGGCTTTCAAGGCTGCTTCTTCCGAAGCTGAACCGTTTCAAGCTGGACACGGTGGCAAAGGAACTGAAGATTCCCCTCATTACCCATCACCGCGCGGTGGATGACGCATCCTGCACGGCTGGGATCTATATCCGGGAGGCGGAGATGCTCAGGGAGCGGGGGGTCTCCTTCCTTCGGGAGGTAGACGGCCTGTGCGAGGACAAGGCCTCGATGGTGATGAAGATGCCGTCCTACCATGTGATCATCCTGGCCAAAAATGACGTGGGCAGGATCAACCTTTATCGGCTGGTATCCGAAAGCCACCTCAAGTATTTCCGGAAGAGCCCCCGCATCCCGAAGTCCCTTTTGAAGGAATACCGGGAGGGGTTGATCATTGGGAGTGCCTGTGTGATGGGCGAGCTTTTCCAGAGCATGGTAAGGGGGGCGGAGGATAGGCAGCTTCTGGAAATCGCGTCTTTCTATGATTATCTGGAGATACAGCCCATTTCCAACAACAGCTTCATGCTTGCCTCGGACAAGTATCCGGCGGAAAAGGAGCAGGACCTCATTGATTACAACCTGAAGATCCTGTCCCTGGGGGACAGTCTGGGCATCCCCGTATGCGCCACGACGGACGCGCATTACGTGAACCCGGACGACAGCATTTACCGGGCGATCCTGATGTCGGGGCATGGCTTTGGGGATGAGGAGAGCGATGCCTGCCTGTACTTCCGCTCCACGGATGAGATGCTTGCGGAATTCAGCTATCTTTCACCGAACCGTGCGAGGGAGGTGGTGATCGAGAACCCGAAGCGCATTGCGGCCATGTGCGAGCCAATCAAGCCGGTCCGTCCGGACAAATGCCCGCCGGTCATTCCCGACTCCGATGCGGAGCTCCGGCGGATATGTTATGAAACTGCGCATAGGATGTACGGGCCGGAGCTGCCGCCGGTGGTGGAAAACCGGCTGGAGACGGAGCTTCGTTCCATCATTCAGAATGGCTATTCCGTCATGTACATCATTGCCCAGAAGCTGGTGGACAAGTCCAATGAGGACGGCTACCTGGTGGGTTCCAGGGGCTCCGTAGGTTCTTCCTTTGTGGCGACCATGGCGCATATTACCGAGGTCAACCCGCTTTCGCCTCATTATGTCTGCCCGGAGTGCTTCTGGTATGATTTTGACTCCGAGGAGGTAAAGGCCTTCTCAGGCATGGCCGGCTGCGATATGCCGCCAAAGAAATGTCCGCGCTGCGGGGCGGAGCTGAACAGGTGGGGCTTTGACATCCCCTTTGAGACCTTCCTGGGCTTCAAAGGAGACAAGGAGCCGGATATCGACCTGAATTTTTCAGGCGAGTACCAGGCAAAGGCCCATGCTTATACCGGCGTGCTTTTCGGGGAGGGTTATACCTTCAAGGCCGGCACCATCGGTACCATGGCGGACAAGACGGCCTATGGCTATGTGAAGGGCTATTTTGAGGAAAGGTCCGTGGAGAAGCGGGGCGCGGAGATCGCCCGGCTGGCCCAGGGCCTGGTTGGCGTGCGAAGGACGACCGGGCAGCATCCGGGCGGCATCGTGGTCCTTCCCCATGGGGAAGACATTAACACCTTCACTCCGATCCAGCACCCGGCAAACGACATGGCCTCCCCGATCATCACGACCCATTTTGATTACCACAAGATTGACCATAACCTTTTAAAGCTCGACATACTGGGGCATGACGATCCCACGATGATCAGGAAGCTGCAAGATCTGACGGGGGTCGACATGGTTAAGGAAGTGCCCTTCGACTGTCCGGAGGTCATGAGCCTGTTCCAAAGCACGGAGGCGTTGGGAATCCGGCCTGAGGACATCCAGGGGGTCCGCCTGGGCTGTCTCGGTGTGCCGGAATTCGGGACCAGCTTTGCCATGCAGATGGTGGAGGATACGAAGCCGAAGTATTTTTCGGATCTTCTCCGGCTTTCCGGCCTGTCCCACGGAACAGATGTCTGGCTGAACAATGCCCAGGACCTGATCCTTTCCGGCACGGCGACCCTTCAGGAGGCAATCTGCTGCCGGGACGACATCATGGTCTACCTGATCCATATGGGTCTTAAGCCGGATGAGTCCTTCAAGATAATGGAGGCGACCCGAAAAGGGAAGGGGCTGAACGCCGAATGGGAGGCGGACATGCTGTCCCACGGGGTTCCCCAGTGGTATCTGGATTCCTGCAACAAGATCAAGTACATGTTCCCGAAGGCTCACGCCGCGGCCTATGTCATGATGGCCTGGCGGGTTGCCTACTGTAAGGTGTTTTACCCGAAGGAATATTACACGGCGTATTTCTCCATCCGGGCCGATGGTTTTGATTATGACAAGATGTGCGGCGGGCTGGACAAGCTCCGCTATTGGATAAAGGAATACAGGAACATCCCGAAGATGACGAACACGGAGGCGGTCTGTCTGCGGGACATGAAGATCACGGAGGAGATGTACGCGCGGGGGATCGAATTCGCGCCGATTGACATTTACAAGGCGAAGGCCTCGGATTTCCAGATTACGGAGGACGGCAGGATTATGCCAGCCTTTACCTGCATGGCTGGTCTTGGGAGTGCCGTGGCCCAGGGAATCGAGGAAGGGGCGAAGGCCGGCCGTTTCCTGTCAAGGCAGGAATTCCTGGAACGCACGCACTGCCCGAAGGCCTTTGCCGACAAGTTCGCAGAGATGGGGCTTCTCGGTGATATACCGGAATCCAACCAATTAAGCATTTTTGACATGATCTGACGATGGCATCCCTGTGGGATGTGCCAAATACGGTATTAACGATGCGTGATACATAGTTAATACCTATATATTACCGTAGCCAGGCGCTGATTCAGCGGCCTGGCTTTTTTTATTGCAGGGGCTGAGCAAGGAAATATTCCGGCTTACGCCGGACATAGCCCCGCGGGTGAGCAGGGCGCGATTTTAATCTTCCCTGCTCGATTTACGAGACACTTGCTCGAACCTGGGAAACAAGGCAAGGTATTTACTAACCCAGTTTCCCGAAAAGGGAAACAAGGTGAAGTATCATACTAACCCAGTTTCCCGAAAGGGAAACAAGGTGAAGTATCATACTAACCCAGTTTCCCGAAAAGGGAAACAAGGTGAAGTATTATACTAACCCAGTTTCCTGAAAAGGGAAACAAGATGAAGTATCATACTAACCCAGTTTCCCGAAAAGGGAAACAAGGTGAAGTATCATACTAACCCAGTTTCCCGAAAAGGGAAACAAGATGAAGTATTATACTAACCCAGTTTCCCGAAAAGGGAAACAAGGTGAGGTATTATACTAAACCTGCTTCCTGATGGGGAGAAAAAAGTGTAGTGATTTGTCGACAAAGTTATGGAAGTTAATTTCCCGTTTTTGAAGGAATCGGGAGGAGTTTAAGAATTCAAGTTGAGGAGGATTCAAAATGAAGAAGAGTATCAATGTTAAAGGTATCGTTAAGTGCATGGCTATCCTTTTGGTCATGGTATGTTGTGTTCTTTCCTTTGCGGGGAAGGGATATGCAGGGTCCTTTGTGCAGGGGGACGAGGGCGTGTGGTTTCAGTATGATGATGGTAGTTATCCAAAGAACACAACTCTAAAGATAGGGCATGAGAATTACACGTTTGATGAGAGTGGATGGCTTGTGATGAATAAGTATGTCAGTGGCAATTATATGAAGAATGAGAGGGTGCAGTCTCTTACTCAGCTTGCCACTTACGATTATGGGAATTTCACCATTGGAAATGGCTTTATGGATGCTGTTGACATAGCTGCCTATAAATTTGATGACCGCTTCATCCATACTGTGGAGGAGGCAGGAGATGGTTATATTGCCGGTCGTACAACCGCTGGCTCGGTGACGCAAGAAGGCAGTCACATTTCCGAGGTACATGCTGGAGATGGAAATGTCAGCATCAGAGACTACATTAACAAGTCTTCCATAGAGGAGTATGAGGATATTCAAACCATCATTACTGATGATTTTATGGCTGAGAAGGAAGTTAATGCCTTCTCCGGCAGGGAATCAACGAGCAGGAATTGGTTTGAAATAAACTGAAATTCGTAACTGTCCAGTCAGGCTGAAGGCTGGACGGTTGAACCTCGGGCGTGGTGCTTATGCGTATTCTGAGCACGCCCGAGGCGCGTTTTTCGATGTTTTTTATGCCTTTATAATAGGGGAATGTTTATAGGTTTGGAAACGCCCGTTCCGGAAAAATGCTTGAAGCGCCTGTTCCGGAAAAAAGCTCATAGGAGAAAAGAAGTGTTTATTCCGGTAAATATGATAATAAATATGATTAAGGAGAAAAAATGAATAAGTGCAAGATTTTGCTTTTGTCAGCAGCTATGATTCTTTCATGCGTCATCCCGGCTTTTGCGGGAATTAACTACAGCAATGAGAATGGGAAAAGGATATTCGAGGTTGATATTAACGCGGGCGGTACGCAGTATCATTCTGCAATGATGGACGATTCCGGGATTTATTATGGGATTGATGAGCAGGGAAATAAGCATGCCGGCTTCAGCGGTAATTTTGGATTCGAAAGGATATGGGCGGATAAGGACGGATATTCCTCAGAAGGCGAGTGCAGATCAATCGACAGTGGATTCATGAGCGGCATGGATCTTGAGAATGGATCCGTCAGCATCAGGACGGGGAATCATTTCGATGACAGCAAGCTTAGCTATAAAGACTGGTGCGAATTCCATTAGTCTGATTCAGATATGATTATATTCCATTTCATTCGTTAGTTTCGGATGTGCTTCGGACGAGATTGTAATTCATTCGTCTGTTTCGTGTAGAATTTGATTGGAAGATAGTCACCCCTTTTTTATGGGCTTTTGAAGCACAGAATGCTGATGGCAGGGGTGGAAAAATATGAGCGTGAGGCAGCCTGCTGCCCGAAATTGAAAATATAGATTTACTTGTGAAACGGATTTATCTAAATGTGTTATTGTGAATCGAGAGATTTTCCTGTTTTGAAGCCTTTAACATCAGTTCTGTAAAATGCGCGGGCATCCGGATACGCTTGATGTATCCGGATGGCCCGCTAAAAAATTGCGTCCCTTTATGTTTGGCCTTTATATCTGACCTTTATGTCTGACTTTTATATCTGATCTTTATGTCTGAACGAGAGATTAAAATTTATTCTGCATTAATGCCATAATTTTTGCACAGGGCGGCCAGGCCTCCCTGGTAGCCGTTTCCGATGGCGTTGAATTTCCACTCGCTGCCGTTTTTGTAGAGCTCGCCAAAAACCACGGCCGTTTCAATGGAGAAGTCTTCATCCAGATCGTAGCGGAGCATTTCTTCCCCGGTCTCTTCGTTGTATATCCGGATGAATGCGCGGCTGACCTGGCCGAAGTTCTGGCGTCTTGCTTCCGCCTCATAAATGGTAACGGTGATGGCTATTTTCGTAATATTCCCGGGAACAGTCTGGAGGTCGATTCGAATTTGCTCATCATCCCCCTCGCCGGCGCCGGTAAGGTTGTCACCCATGTGCTCTACGGCTCCTGAAGGGTGCCTTAAATTTCCAAAATATACAAAATCATCCTGTCCTGAGACTTTTCCGCTATCCGTCAGCAGGAAAGCCGCCGTGTCCAGGTCAAAATCACCGCCGGTGTCATAGGCATTGACATCCCATCCGAGACCTACCACGACTTTTCTTAAACCGGCATTATCCTTGGTAAGGCTGACCTTCTGACCTTTTTTTAAACTTACGCTCATTGCTTACTGTCCTCCTTTAGCAAAAAAATTGCGATGATTCCGCATCTTTTTTGATGCCACCTTTTACGGTTTCATGGGGCGTTCAAAGGCACACTGCTCCTTGCCCTGCCCGGTTTCCGTCTGTCTTTTGCGACTTCATGGGCAAATGCAGAGGCGCGTTTCGCCCCGCCCCGCCTTGTTCTTGTCTGTCTTTTATGGCTTCATGGAAATGTTTCGCCCTGCCCTGTTCCTGTCTGTTATTTGTGGCTACATGAGTAAATGTTTCGCCCTGCTCCGTTCCCGTCTGTCTTTTGCGGCTTTATAGGGCATGTTCAGGCCGGATGCTCATCCAGCCATTTGATGATATCCAGGCTTTCGTACAATGGCTTTCCGTCAATGAAAAGGCAGGGAACCTGGCGCTTCCCGCCTACCCGGATTAGGGTCTGTTCTGCCTCCTTGTCTTCGTTGATGTCACGGAAAACAATATCTTTCCTGCCTGTTGAATTGATATGCCTTATCACTCGCTGGCAATATGGGCAGGTATCGAATTTGAATAGTTCAAGTGTCATTTTGCCTCCTTTCTCCCGGCATAAATTCCTTTCCTTCGGGCAGAACCTTATAACAATAATTAATGAATGATTTGGTACCATTATTCACAAGTACAGAATACTTCTTTTATAAAAAAAAGTCTACATAATCCTATTTGCTTGTACAAGATCAATCATATGTAAGCTTACTTTTTACACTTCCACATCCCCTGATGTATCCTTTGCTGTTTTGAGCTTCAGTATTCTGTCAAAAAGCAGATAGAGAAGTTCAATACTACGAAATTCAAGTTTATATTTCATATTTTTCAGAATATCTGAAATCTGTCGCGCATATAATTATTCACATGGCCAGAGAAGGGGACTTTGCGAAAAACGGGGGGACATGTTCCCTGGCTCACAACTAAGTGAGTCGAGGAACCTGCCCCCCTGACTCATCAGAACCGGAAATCTCTCCGGTTGGAGGTCCGGATATCCTGAATATTCTGCTGCGCAATTTTACGCACATTCTCCTTCGGAATGCGGGCCAGCTCGTGTTCGATCATCTCATAGCCGGTCTTTTTCGTCTCCTCGGAAGCATAATCCTCCAGATACTCGGCCAATGTCATCAGTGCATTGGGATGACAGCAGTTGAGGATCTGTCCGCTCTTGCACAGGGACATAAAGCGGTCTCCGGTACGGCCGGCTCTGTAACAGGCCGTACAGAAGGACGGGATATGATCGTTGTCCATGAGCCATTTTACGACCTCATCCAGCGTGCGCTGATCGGAGACGTCGAACTGCTCCGTATCGTGAGGTCTTTCCTCCTGAGTGTAACCGCCAACGGATGTCCGAGAACCGCCGCTGACCTGGGAAATGCCGACCTGCAGCAGGCGTCTGCGCACGGCTTCAGTCTCGCGGGTGGAGACGATCATGCCGGTGTAGGGAACAGCCAGGCGGATACATGCGGTGATCTTTGTAAAGGTATCGTCATCGATACCGTTGTCAAACATATCCGGATCAATGTCGTCTGCCTTCTTAACCCTGGGCACGCTGATGGTATGGGGGCCAACGCCATGGACAGCCTCCAGATGCTCGGTATGCATGATCAGACCGGCAAATTCATATTTATACAGTTCAAGGCCAAAAAGGACGCCCAGGCCCACGTCGTCGATGCCGCCCTCCATGGCGCGATCCATGGCTTCGGTATGATAAGCGTAATCATGCTTCGGACCGGTGGGATGCAGTTCTTCGTAGCTCTTTTTGTGATAGGTCTCCTGGAAAAGGATGTAGGTGCCGATGCCGGCTTCCTTGAGCTTGCGGTAATTCTCCACTGTGGTGGCCGCGATGTTGACGTTAACACGGCGGATGTCCCCGTTTTTGTGATGAACGCTGTAAATCGTGTCGATACACTCAAGGATGTACTCAATCGGATTGTTGACCGGATCCTCGCCGGCTTCGATGGCCAGGCGTTTATGTCCCATATCCTGCAGGGCGATGACCTCCGCCCGAACCTCGTCCTGGCTAAGTTTCTTGCGGGCAATGTGCCTGTTCTTCAGATGATAAGGACAGTAAAGACATCCGTTGACACAATAATTGGACAGATACAGCGGTGCAAAAATGACGATACGGTTGCCGTAAAATGCCAGCTTGATCTCCTCGGCGATCTGGTACATCTTTTCGATCTTTTCCGGGATTTCGCAGGCCAGTAAAACGGAAGCCTCCCGATGGGTCAGGCCGGCACACTCACAGCCGGTGGCCGTCTTGCGCGGACGGGCCTTTTTGAGAATCCCGTCAATCAAAGCTTCGTTGTTCTTGTTGGCCTCCGCATAGGCGAGGGTCTCGCGGATCTCTTCATCGTTGATGAATTCTTCTGCGCGTAATGATTTCGGATCGTATACAGCCATAATATTTGGGTTCTCCTTTATAATTGATAATTACGAATTTGCTGCAATCTTCTCGTAGGTATTAACTATGCATCAAGCATAGTTAATACCGTATTTGGCGCATCCCATAGGGACATGACTCAATCTGGCAAAGCCAGATTGAGTCTAGCCACCCGGCAATGAGGGATGCGTCCGAACAAAAAATGCCTTCAGGCATGTTTTGTTCGGATTTTTCCGCAGCATTCCTTGTGCTGCGGAAAAACCTGGGTATAAACTATGCCTTCAACTGCGGAAAAACCTACTAACGTGTGTCTCCCCGGAGAAGCTATATTCCCCATGTGCAGTTCGCTTCAGTATAAATCCGTGATAGTCCCGGCAACGTCAGTTATCGGAGTATCGCATCGGCAGCACTTTTTCGGTATAGACCAGGTCAGGAGACGAAACCTTTGCGGCGCACATCTCCCCTGTCCGTCACCAGGCAGTAACCGACGGAGGCGATCCTCTGCTCCAGGCATCCCCGGCACTGGGCGGATTCCTCTCCCGTACAGATCTTATTGTCATAGAGTTCATATTGCTTTCGCACGTCCACCGGGGAGAGATTCGGCATGACCACATTGGCACCGGCCAGAATACCCAGCTCCCTCCCCCTGGGATTAATCGTCCCCAGCGCAGTGGTGGCAGGCAGGAGCACCGGCGGCCAGATCAGTCGGATGATGCTCAGCAGATACAAGGTCAGGTCCAGATCCCCGGCAGGCTCGTCCTTAAAAGGAGTATCGTGGTGAGGAATGAAGGGCCCGATCCCGCACATTTCGGGATGGAAAGCCTCGATAAACGCCAGGTCCTCCGCCAGCTCCGCGACGGTCTGATAAGGTGATCCCACCATAAAACCGCATCCCACCTGATAACCCAGATCCCTCAGATCCTTAAGGCACCGCATGCGGTTATCATAGGACATCTCCGTAGGATGAAGCTTTCCATAGTGAATTTTGTCTGCCGTTTCATGGCGGAGCAGATACCGGTCCGCCCCGGCTTCTCTGAGCACACGGTAGCTTTCCCTGCTTCGCTCCCCCATGGAAAGTGTGACGGCGCAATCCGGACACAGTCCCTTGATCTGCCTGATGATCCCGCAGAGTCTCTCATCCGTAAACCACGGGTCCTCCCCGCCCTGCAGGACAAATGTCCGAAAGCCGAGCTCTCTTCCCTCCCGGGCACAGGCGAGGATCCGCTCCGGCGTCAGCCTGTAACGCTCACAGGAGCTGTTGCTGCGGCGGATACCGCAGTACAGACAGTCGTTTTTGCAGATATTCGAGATCTCGATCAGACCCCGGGTAAATACATCCTTGCCATAGATCGCCTCCCGCTGCCGGACAGCCTCCTCTGCCAGCATCTGAGCCGCCCTGGGTGTGCGGCCATCGATGAGCTGCCGATATTCGTCCTTTGAAAGATGATGCGTGTCTGCCAGCCTGCGGATCAGCGTCGGCACCGGCACTGAGGAAGCCGGCGATGGATCTCTTTTTGATTTCGGTAATGATGACATCTCCTGCAGCATTCTCTTCCTTACCTCATCCCTTGACATTAGAATAGGAGGTTTTTGCGGTGACCCCCTTCAGATTGCCGATCCTGCCGGACAAAGCGCCGATAAAATCCTGCGGACCGTCCAGCACGACGTGATCACCGCTGCTCTTGTTTCCATTAAGCCTCCTTACCCTCAGAAGACAGGGGACGGCTCTCTGTCCCCTGCACACCAAAAAAAGAGGGCGGTTCTCTGTGTAGTTCAACACAGAGAACCGCCCCCTGTGTCATGCAAAACCAGGTACGGCCTCGGCTTTATTCTTATAAAAATGCACACAAAGAATGTGGCATCGCTAAAAACAAAACAACTGCCCTACCTTGTCCTCAGCGCAGCCATTATCGGCCGCCCTTCCTCTCAGGTATTTCGAAAATGGATTATAGCACAGGCGGATGCAGTTGTAAAGTGATGCTTATTATACAAAAGGAATTGAATCCTGTGTGTTATTTTTTTGAAATATTTCAAAAAGTTGTAAAGTGGTATAATATAGACTGAGAGAGTATAATGGAGGAGAGCAACAGGCAATGTGAGCCGGAAAACCGCTTGGAAAGAGGAGGAGGCGAAGGTATATGGGGCTTAAGCAGGAAGTGTTTGAATGCTATAAGAAGCATATTGAGGAGCATATGGAGGAGAACAGGAAGGGGGCGCTGGCGGTCAGGTGGAACCTCGAGCATTCTCCCCTTAACTGGAACGGGACTGTGGACAAGACAGTGCAGATCCCGAAAATATTCGGGGAGGAGGACATTACAAGATTCCGGGAAATAACGAGGACTGCCCATGGAATTTTCTCGAAAGTGATACGGGAGTACCGGAGGGATCCGGATTACCGGGCGCTTTTCCCCTTTTCGCGTGAGCTTGAGGGGCTGATGCTGCTCCCTCCGCAGTACGAGGGCTTCCTGCCGATTGCAAGGTTTGATATTTTCTATAATGAGGATACGGGGGATTTCAAATTCTGTGAGATTAACGCGGATGGCACGGCGGCGATGATCAGGGATCTGGAAATAAGGAAGGCCTTCATTAACAACCCGGCCCATCAGGCGGTCATCCGGCGTTATGAGCTGGACCATTTTGAGCTTTTTGAAAGCTGGGTGCGCGCATTCATGTCCCTTTATGAAAGCTATCCCAAAAAGAAGGAGCATCCCAATATCGCGATCATTGATTTCATGGAAAATGCCACGAGGGGTGATTTTGAGAAGTTTGCCCGGCGCTTCCAGAAATCGGGCTATAACTGCGAGATCTGTGACATACGCTCGCTTTCCTATAGGGACGGGGTGCTGTACTCACCGGCGGGGAACAGAATCGACGCCATTTACCGAAGGGCCGTGACGGCGGATTGCATGGCCCATTACGAGGAGATCAGCGCGCTGCTTGACTGCCTCCGGGAGGATAATGTTTTCATGGCTGGCGCTTTTGACACCCAGGCCATTCATTCCAAATGGCTTTTCTATGTGCTCCATCTTGAAAGGACGAAGCGCTTCCTGACGGAAGAGGAGAGGCGCTTCGTGGAAGCCCATGTCCCCTTGACGGTGGAATTTTCGCCTGAATACATAGACATTAACGAGGTAAAGGAGAATAAGGACCGTTACATTATCAAGCCCATGGATGCGTACGCGTCGAAGGGGGTCTATGCGGCCGGAAGGGAATGCGGCCAGGAGGAATGGGAGAGGATTATTGCGGATCTTTGGCAGAAGGGCTATGTCTGCCAGGAGTTCTGCGAGCAGTATACGACGGAGAATATAGACTTTGCGTGGGGAGACGGAGGCTGGCACCCGTTCCTCAATATGGCGGGGCTTTATGTATATAACGGCGTTTTCGCGGGTTTCCTGATGCGCATGGCGGAGGGCGACGGCATTATCGTGGCCCACGAGAATGAGAGGACGGCCCCGGTGTTTGTTGTCAGGGGCAGGAAGGAGTGACAAAAAGCATTCCAGTGGGGACTGGCCGGATTTGGCTGGGAAAGGAAGGAATTCATAGAATATGAATGTCGGAAAAGATTGGAAGGCCGCCCTTATATGCTATTTCGCGGAGGGGGCAAGGAAGAGGGGGGACATGCTTGGCGTGGAGGTTGAGCATTTCATCCTGGATAATGTAAGCGGGATGTCTGTCCCTTATTCGGGGGAAAAGGGGGTCAGGCGGATCCTGCGGGAGCTGATGGACCGTTACCCAGGCGCCCGGGCACTGCCGGATGACGACTTCTTCGGCTTTGGCGTGCCGGATTTCACAATTACCCTGGAGCCGGCGGCACAGCTTGAGATCAGCATCGCTCCTATGGAATCGGTGGAGCGGATTGGCCGGATATACCGGGAGTTCAGGGAGACCCTGGCGGGAGTCCTTTCCGGCTTTGGCTTCTCCGCCGTTAATGCGGGGGTCCAGCCAAACAGCCCGGTGTCCGGGCTGGAGCTGATCCCGAAAAGGAGGTACGCCCTGATGGACGCGTATTTCCGGGAAATCGGGACGGGAGGCATGGAGATGATGCGGGGGACGGCTTCCCTGCAGGTCTCCCTGGATTATCACTCGGAAGAGGATTTCCGAAGCAAGATGCAGGCGGCGTATTTCTACGGCCCCGTGCTGAAAATGTTCTGTGACAATTCCGCTTCCTTTCAGGGGGAGGCATTGAAAACCTGTCTTAAGCGTACGGATATCTGGCGCAGGGTGGACAAGAGCCGCTGCGGCATTGTGCCCGGTGTTTTTTCAGAGACTTTCGGTTTTTCAAATTATGCCGACTTCCTGGGGGAGATGCCGCCGATTTTCTTAAAGGAAGGCGGGGACATCCTCCCGACCGGTCACAAAACGGTGAGGGAATTTTTTGAGGGACGCGATATCAGCGGGGAGGAATTGACGCATATTATTTCCATGGCCTTCCCCGATGTGAGGCTGAAGCAGTTCATCGAAATCCGGCACGCGGACTCGGTCCCGGAAAACCGCATGCTGGCCTACTGCGCCCTGATCAAGGGGCTGTTCTACGGGAAGGACGGGCTGCCTTATGCCCGGGAAAGGATCCGCGGAGGGCGTCTTTCGGAGGATGACATAAGGAGGGCGGAGGATGGGTTAATGCTTCGGGGATGGCAGGCATCAGTCTATGGAGAGCCGGCTGTCGATCTGGCAAAAAGGATGCTGGATATGGCCCGGGGCAGCCTGCCTGAGGATGAGAGGAAGTTCCTTGATCCCTTTTACGATGAGCTTTGCTGATGTGATAAGCCGCTTACCGCTTTGATTTGTAATATAATCAGTGTGGTTATGTTCGATTTGGCTTAGTTTTACAAGATCCGATTTCAGGTTCGCTGTATTAAAGCGATGATGTAATGTTAAGATACATCCTCGGAATGAGGTATCAATGGGGCCATATAGTCTGCGATATCGCGGCTGTTTGTCAGGAATAAAAATGGCTCAAAAACCACTTTAATAGAGAAGCAGTTATATTCGGAGATAATGATTCCAGGACTTGTCTATCATGAAATAATCCGCGAGCCGGCGCGTTCCCCGGCATCTGCGGCAGCGGAAAGGGGGACGGTTCTATGTTCCTTAACTGAAATCTAGAACCGTCCCCGTTCCGCGCGTCCCGCTCAGTCCTCATCCTCCAAATCCCATGGATGGATATAAATCTCTGCTTTTACGTTCAGCTCCTGCCCGTTCTTTCCCTGAACAGGAAACTCGATGCTCCTGGTTTCCTTCGGCACAATTATTCCCATGTATTCGTCGAGTCCGGATTTTATGATTTCTTCCTGGCTCATCTTATCAAGTAACAGAAAGTCGGTATCCTCAAAACATGTCTCGTCATATTCACGGAGATCCTCATACAGATTGATGAAATAATTCACCTTATCATCCATTTCTTCCGGCGCGTACTGGCCTTCATATTGTTCCCTGATGGCGTTAAGTACCTTGCCGCGATCCGGCTCCGGTATCGGCATTACCGTGGTGTATTCCTCATCCTCAATTCCTTCAAAGAATGGATCATCCATCAGCTCATCATATAATCCGTCTTCCGTATCCTCATTTATTATATCCGTTTGTCCAACTTCATCGTATATGACATGGTAGAGGATATATTCCATGACAAGCTCCGGAACATACTCTTTCTTTGCCTTCAAAAGCCTGTATAATCCAAAGAATTCCTGATTGGCACGTTCAACGGGGAAGCCATCCGGCAGATACAAAAGCGAAACATTTTCCGCAAAGTCCTTATCTGTCATGAGTTTCGACATGTCCACAAGATCATCAAACGGTTTGAAACGATCCTCCTCGCTCAGTTCATTGCTCATGGCCTTATCCCATGTCACCTCATTCATAATGATTTCTTCCATGAGGCCAATCAGTCTGTCATTTATAAATTTCTTTACTATTTTGTTGGCCTCAGCATTTACAAGCCCTGTTGATAATTGCAGCATAACTTTTTTCCTCTTTGCTTTTCTGGCTGGGTGACAGCACTTGCCTTCAGCTCATTTATGATAAATACAAATTGTTTATACGACATTCACGGAAATTGTCACGAATATAATGTATATCCAAGGTTATGTCAAGTCTGGAATGGAACAGAAGACGGCTATAGGCCATCAGAGGTTATTGTTCAGGATTGGAGGCGTAGGAAGATGTTTGGCGCCTGTGTTTATGAGTTGTCTTAAGCTGAGTATGAGAATTTTGCCGATTCCAAACGGCTTTGGCGACTGATGTGGGCGGCGGCTTGAAGAAAGCATCAAGGCATCTTGACTTATCGATACAGCCGGACAGGAAAGGAAAAAACAGATATTGTAATTTCCGATAGACGGTGCTATTATAAGGAACGTAAAAAATAGTCTTCAGGGCGAGGTGTGATTCCTCACCGGCGGTGACAGTCCGCGAGCATGACCGGCAGTCATGCATGATTTGGTGAAATTCCAAAACCGACGGTATTGACTGTTTCTAACGAACAGTGCTCTAATGAACAGTGTTTCTATAAACAGTGCTCCAATGAACAGTGTTTTTATAAACAGTGTTTCGATGAACAGTGTTTCGGTGAACAGTCTCAGTCCGGATGGGAGAAGAAAGGATGTTTATGCGGCCCTGGTGAGTGTATTTCGCCAGGGCCGTTTTCTGCACAGGGCCGGTCAAAGCAGACGGCGCGAAGCCGTTTACCACAGTTTCCTTACGGCGAACTCCTGCGTTTAATGGCATCTTTTTCTGTTCCACATTTTCCCTGGCTCAGAACACAAAAGGAGGAAAACATGAGTCAGACAAACGCGGATCTTATCGGAAGCAACGAAACTATTGTGGGAATCAACGCAGGGACCATTGCGGAAATGAGTAGCGGGTCAAATACGGAAATGAGTAGCGGGTCAGATGCGGAAATGAGTGCGGGATCGAAAGTGGGGACCAAAGAAGGGGGCAGTATTCCCATTACCAAAAAGCTCGTCTTTGTCGCCTTAATGGGAGCCCTGTCCTTCGTACTTATGATGATCAATTTCCCGCTGCCTTTCGCGCCGTCTTTTATGAAGTTCGACGTTGCTGACCTGCCGGGATTGTTCGCGGGATTTTTCCTTGGACCGCTGGCCGGCTTCGAGGTTATTGTCATCAAATTACTGATAAAGATCATCGTGCAGTCGACCGATACGGCTTTTGTCGGTGAATTCTCCAATCTGGCAGGATCTACTATTTTCGTTTTGATCGCTGCCTGGATCTACAAGAAAGACCGTACGAAGAAGGGGGCTATCATCGGCATGACCGTGTCCTCTATTGCCGTCAGCGTTCTTTCCATTTTCCTGAACGCCTACGTGATGTTCCCTCTCTATTCCCGCCTTTATGGCATGCCTTTGGAAGCCATCATCGGGATGGGGACAGCGATCAATCCGCGCATCACCAATATGACCACCATGATGCTTTTCAGCGTGTTCCCTTTCAATCTCTTCAAGCATCTGGTCACGGATATCATTACCTTCCTGGTGTACAAAAGGGCCGGGAAAGCGCTGCGCACGGTGCTCTATTCCTGACGGCCGCTGCCTGTCTTCAGATATCTGAAGCCGGTATATGATTTCAGACCATTAAGATATTATATAAGAAAGAACGCTTTCAGGCAAAAAAACTGGAGGCGTTCTTCTTTATTTGGTATAATAATCCTGCTATGAACGTGGAACATGGAATCGTTCTTTGTCTCACAAATATTGTAAAACGATGTATAGAGGGGTGACAGGAACAATGAAGAACGGAATCCGAAAGCTGCCTTTGGGAATACAGGATTTTGAAGATCTGATAAAAGAAGCTTATGTTTATGTGGATAAGTCAGAGTATATTTACAAGCTGGTCCATACCGGTAAACCCTATTTTCTAAGCCGTCCCAGACGCTTCGGAAAAAGCCTGTTCTTAT
>CAMKKZ010000022.1 GCA_946413525.1 uncultured Oribacterium sp. | reverse complement strand
TAGGGGTATTCAGAATGGCCTTTAGGCCATTCAACCGTACAGGTGGAATTTTTTAGAAAAACTATGTTCTGTAATTTTTTTGTGACGGATACTGTGATATAATGCCCAAGAATATTCAATAAAAGGCAGAAAAGATCTTGGAAAGAAAAATTGAAGCAGCAGGTGCTTTTTTGCTTTTTGCAACAAAGGTGGCAACATGGAAGGGAAGAGACCCGGGAGGAATTATGGGAAAGACGATTGAAGAACTGCAGAAACAGCATGATGAAACATTAGTAAAGATAGTGAATGGGCGGAATCATATCATGGAACTGTTCACAGCCGGCGTTAAGGTAAAGAATCCTTTGAAGGAAGGAGAGGAAGTTACCTTTGCGAACAATGACGACGCGAATAAATTTTTTGACGAGCTGAAGAAAACAGGTGAATATCCCCTGAACGAGATTTCACGTCCCGGCAACGAGCATAACCACATGAAGCTGTTCCTTTTCTCAAAGGGTTTTACACCGGCTGATATATATGAACTGATGATGAATCCGGAATCGGAAAAAAGCAAGGAGCTGGAAAAGAAGATCGAAGGGGTCCGCCAGGAATATTTTGACCAGTTCATTGACAAGGACATAGAGAAGATCGGCAAGATGTACGCGAATGCCTTCAAGAACCTGAAGGATCAGAAGATGGACTGGCTCAGACAGGCTGATACGCCGGAGAAGCTCCTTGACAATCTGCCGATGCTGGAGGCCTTTTCGGGTTCCCAGAGCTTTTATCTCCAGACCAATAAGTTGGGGACGGAGCTGCGAGATATTGACCGTCAGGTAGTGGCATCCATAAAGGAACAGGCGGATATTCAGCAGATTGATTTCATGAAAACCCTTGATGCCCTGCAGTATTGCGATCTGACGTTCCAATACGCGGATAATGTTTTTTCGCCGGGCAAAATCCAGGAGTTCTCCTCACGCGCCCAGTTATGCGTCCTTTCGCAGCAAAACGCTACTCTTCCGGAGGGAGCGACTCTCAACGAAATGGGCAACAGTTCCGAGTTTTCGAGGGAAGAACAGTTCCGTGAGACTGTCAATGTCGCAGGTCAGCTCATGAATGATTATGTAGGTCCCATCAAGGATGAGCAGACTGATGAAATTGTTTTTGAAGCAACAGATTTCTTCAATAATGCCGATGCCTACCTGCAGGGCGAGGAAGGAGCGCTCCCGCCCTTCCATATCTTCGAAAAAGCAAAGCAAGAAAAAGTTGAAGGAAGATATGATTGGGGCATAAGGGCCGATGACGGGCAGGCTCCCGAACCCTACGTCAGCGATTCGAAGGGCTGGAAACGGGCGATGGAGAACGGATTCAAACAGGGAGAACTGATGGATTCAATGTCCGTGGTTCATTGCGTGAGCCTGGCCAAAAAAGGCGCATATGACAAGCTTGCAGGGAAAAAAGGCGATGGGGAGAAAATGCTCTCGGTCATAAACGGGAATTATGCGCTGTATGACAAGCTTTCCAACCTCTCCAAGGCAGCCGTAGCGGGAGCCCTTGCCATGAAGCATCCCGAGCTTTTCGTCGGCAGCGTTCAGGAGATGCAGAAGGCTGCGAAACGCCTGGGCATGGATCTCAGCAACCCTGTTTACACGTCCGCAATGGAAAGAGTGGGAAATATCTGCGGCAGCGAGACGGCGAAAAAGCACGCGAGCCTGCAGGAGTCCCTCGCCGCCGCTAAAGTAGAAAACGATCTGCTGAACGCTAACGCTGCTCCGGAAAGCAAAAAGAATCTGGCGAAGACCCTTTTCCTGATGCAGCTTGGACATGCGGAGCTTGCCGGCAGCCCGGACCGGATCGCCGATCCGTACACTATGCTGGGTAAGCTCGGCGCAGGAGAGGTGAATTTCACGCTGCCGAAGATGAACAAGAATGAAAAATCGTCCCTGAAACGCTCCGTGCCGGAGGGCGCGTCAAAGCTGTCCGAGGACATCAGGCAGAACGTGAAATACGGAGATGACAATGTTATGAACGTGAGGCTGGACGGCTCCGCGGGCCATGCCCGTCGCCAGGGTGCGCTGGAGGTGGATCTCCGGGGCGTGGATCCCAAGGCTCTGAAAAACATACTCGACGGCATGGACAAAAAAATGGCCAACATGAACAGCGATCAGCTTGACGAGATGATCGGGAAGCTGAAGGGGGGCAGCCTGAAGAAAACCGAGGTGGCGGATATGATCCGCAGCTTTGGAAAAGATCAGATGGGTAACGACGGACCGGACAGCCATGATCTCGGCCTGGCCGCGAAAGAGGTCGTTCCGCCGCAGGTTCTGAGTCAGGAGGATTTTATCGCCGTAGACCGTGCCTACAGTATGGAGATCACCGGTGAGCGCAAATACAAAGCACCGGATCCGCTCTCTACTGTAGAATTCCAAAATGAATTGGAAAATGATAAGATACCGCAGCACAAGGAGTATTTCACTAAGTTCCTGCAGTATTACACCGAGCAGGCGCGCTGTATGAAGATGTATGCGGACGCGGCGGAACGCATGCACCGGGTCAGGATAGAGAATGAAAACAGCTCTGAGCCGCTGAATAATGTCCGTATCTTCGCCCAGGAAAAAGAAATGGAGATGGCGGAGAAATACCGTGCCGCAAGGGAAATCGTCGAGCGCATGACCAAGGGTATTGAGAGCTATGGGAAGGATCAAGACACTAAGGATAGGGACGCTTTATGGGTGGCCAATTATGTTGAGAAGGCGGATCTTGCAAAGAAGGTGATTTCCGAAGCCGGGATAAAAGGACCCTCGCAGGATGACCTGGAAGCAAACCTTGCGGGTAACTTCGAAACCATCGACATCGAGGCTTCTACCTTCCGCGAGCAGGAAAGGCTGTCGAATCACAAATGGAAGCTCATGGGCGTCAAGTACTCCAACAGCGACAAATATAAGGATATCCTGGATTCCATGGAGAAGCTGAAGAACATGAGGACGGAGGACGCGACTGCCCAGAACATGGAGACTTACAAGAAGGAATACGCTCTTCTTCAGGATCTCTGCGAGGACTATATCGTGAGCAGACAGAACCCCCGGACGCAGGACGGGAAGGATCGTCTGAAGATGGTGACGGATATCTGGGAGGGCATGAGCAACGTAAATGCGGCAAACTTCGACCGTGCCATGCAGTCCGCGCAGGAGGGACAGAAGCTAGGAGATCTGAACGTCCATTCCGGAGAACGGAAGAAGGTATCCCTTCAAGAGCTTGAGCAAAAGGAACCTGAACGCAGAAGGCGCCTGGATGCCCACAAGGCAGAAAAGGCAGCCGCGAAGAGGGCGGAGCATGAGGCAGCCAAGGAGGCCAGAAAGAAGGGAGGGCCGGCCAACGCAGGTTAAAAGGACCCGGTTCTGATGGAGAGCGGTGCAGTACGTCTGGTCAGGCGATTGCCGCAATACTGCATCGCTCTGTTAGTCAGGAATTAAACCGGACGAGCTCGATTCGCAAAGACTCCGCAAGAAAGATGTTGCCTTGAGACAGACGACAGCTTTCGGACGAATGGGGGGATTTCATCCCCCTGACACGATTGTTGGGGATGCATGCGTGAAAGCATCTCAGAAAGCCTCAAATCGTTACGCCATTATGTAAAACAAAAGTATCGCATGCAGGATGAGAAAGGATGGCACAAGTATAAGAAATTTGGCTTTTCTGGTCTTATGATGGAAAACGAGCATGCCCAGAAGAGCTCCGCCGCTGCCAAAAGCAAAAGCAAGCAGAAGCAGCGTCCTTTCGGGGGTTCTCCATTTTCCATGCATGGCTTTCCATTTGTCCATCCCATACAGGATAAATGTCCAGATGTTTGCGGCAGCCAGGAAAGATAATATTAATAATCTGTAATTTTCCATTTTTCTCATCCAGATATCAGAGCGGGCTTTTGCCCGCTCTGAGTTTAGAAGGTGATTTTCATGAGCTCGTCCAGCAGCCGGTGCGCGGCCTGCCTTTTGCTCATAAGCGGCAGATCCACCGTGCTCCCTTTGGTAATCAGCGTCAGTATATTGGTGTCACCCTGAAAGCCGGCGCCATCCGTGCTCAGGCTATTCGCGGCGATCATGTCAAGATGCTTCTTTTCCAGCTTCTGTCTGGAATTCTCCAGGAGATTTTCTGTTTCCATCGAAAAGCCGCACAGGATCTGCCATTCCGGCTTGTTTTCCCCAAGATATTGAAGAATGTCCTCGGTATGTTCAAGCGGGAGGATCAGTTCAAAGCCATCGTCCGTCTTTTTAATTTTGTTCACGGAAACATAAGACGGACGGTAATCAGCCACGGCCGCAGCCTTAATGATGAGATCCTGCGCCATGGATCTGGAGGTGACGGCCTCGAACATTTCCTCCGCGGTGGTGACCCCGACGTATTCCACGAAGATGGGGCGGGGGAGGGAGGTGGGGCCGGAAACCAGCGTGACGTCGGCGCCCCGCATGGCAGCCGCTTCGGCAATGGCATATCCCATCTTGCCGGAAGAGTGGTTTGTGAGGAAGCGTACCGGATCCAGAGCCTCCTGGGTAGGACCTGCCGTGACAAGCACCTTCATGCCCTCCATGTCCCTTTCGCAGGCGCAGGCATGCAGCACATACTGCAGTAAATCCTGCGGCTCGGGAAGCTTCCCGACCCCGTCCTCTCCGCAGGCAAGATGACCCTCCGCAGGATCGATGACAATCCACCCGTATTCCCTGAGCAGCGTAAGGTTCTTCTGGGTAACGGGGTTTTCATACATGTGGCTGTTCATGGCCGGCGCAATCATTTTCCTGCAGGTGCAGGCAAGGGCAGTGGTTGTCAGCATGTCATCGGCAATTCCGTGCGCGAGCTTCGCAATGATATTGGCCGTGGCCGGGGCGATGATCAGCGCGTCCGCGTTTGTCGCCAGCGAAATATGCTTTATTTCCCACGGATGCTTCTGCTCGAATGTGTCCGTGTATACTTCCCTGTGAGAAAGAGCCTCGAAGCTAAGGGGAGTAAGGAATTCCAATGCGTTTTTTGTCATAATTACGTCAACTTCTGCATGCTGTTTCATCAGCAGAGAGCAAAGCCCGGCTGCCTTATACGCTGCAATCCCGCCGGTAACTCCTAAAATTATCTTTTTCCCATTCAACATAAGCCTAAAGCCCCTTCTTCATCATCACTAATCAGCGAAGGGGCGGTAAAGAACGGCTCCTTCAACACAGACATACATCAATAATATCGGTAATTTCGCGAAATATATTAAGATAAGTATTCTGCGCCCAATCGCCAGCGTCAGTATTGCCATTTTCGTAATTATCGACATTATTATCTTCATTGTCTTTATTTCAATTATCAATATCATTATCAATATCATGTTTTTTAAAAAAAGCAAGAAATTTTTGTGAAAATAATTGAAAAAACAGTCAAATGATATAAGATATGTCTTGCGCGATATCCGTAATAGGGCGGAACCGCAGCAAGGAGGTAATTGAATATGGAAAATGTAAGATCTCAGACGATTTCTATTGATGCCGTCCCGGTGGACAGCGGCGCAAGGGAGATGGGGGTAATGGCAATGTTCATGGCCATTGTCCTCCTCATGGCCTTTACGCCATTCGGAATCATTGATTTGCCCCTGATCAAGGCAACCATCCTGCATGTGCCTGTCATCATTGGCGCGCTTTTCCTGGGGCCGAAGAAGGGCGCGGGACTTGGCTTTCTTTTCGGGCTGACCAGTTTCATAAAGAACACCATGCATCCCAGCATCCTGTCCTTTGCTTTCACACCCGCCGTTCCTGTTCCAGGGCTTGGAAGAGGTTCGTTCTGGGCCATCCTCATCTGCTTCCTCCCGAGGATGCTTGTCGGGGTCATGCCTTTTCTGTTTTACCATTTTGCCGAGGGTCTTTTGCTGAAAAAGCCTGTGCCCGCGAAAGGCATAGTCCGCGCCGCAATCCTTTCTCTCTGCGGGGCAATCGGCGCGATAACCAATACGGCGCTTGTCATGGGCATGATTTATTTCGTTTTTCGTGATGCCTACGCTGCGGCCAATGGAATACCTGTCAGCACAGTGCTTTCCGTTATTTTAAGTGTGGTGTTTGCCAATGGGATACCGGAAATGCTGGTGGCGGCCATCCTGGTTCCCGCGGTTTCCCTTCCGCTGTTCCGTGCCAATGTTTATCTGAGAAAAGACTGATCGGCATTATTCATTATATGTCATGAAATCGGTGCAGCCGAAACCCGCTCTAATTAGGCGGCCTTGCGGATGCGATGCCGCATCGGTTTGTCATGAACTCAGAGTGGCCAAAACCCACTCTGATAGGGGAGAAAAGTACATGGTCATTGTGGCGGATGCCGGCAATACGAATGTGGTTATTGCGGGTATTGAAAAAGGGAATGTGCTTTTTGTTCGCCGTTTGGAAACCCATGGGGAACTGCTGAATGATCAGGGGCAGGAGGGTCTTGCGGCAATGCTCATGACATCCATTTCTTCAGGGATAAATATTGAGGGTTCCATCTTGAGTTCTGTTGTGCCTGAATGTATCGCACCGCTTTCTCGCCTTCTGAGAGAGCTGTCAGGGCGCGAGCCTTTGATTTGCGGGCCGGAGCTGGACATGGGGATTTCCTATCCGTCCTACAAGGGCAACCCTCCCGGAATGGATCGACTGGTAGATTCGCTCATGGCCAGGGAAGGCTATGGGGCTCCGGTGATGGTTTTCGATCTTGGCAGTTGTACCACCATGTCAGCCGTGGATTCAGAGGGACACTTTGCGGGAGGAAGCATTTCCTGCGGAGTTCAGATGATGCTGGATGCCATGTCTGAAAAAACAGCAGTTCTTCCAAAATTATATGCCGGAAAGGGAAAGCCGGCTGACAATTCCCCAATGAGTGAATCGATTTCTGTCCGGCATGTATCGGCTAATGAGCAGACTTGCCCTGCGGGCGGTTCGCTATGTCAGAATTCAGAGCGGCAAAAACCCACCCTGATAGATGAGGAAGAGAACAGTCCTTCATTAATATATAAAGGCAGTGTTTTGGGGACGAATGCGGCATCCTGCATGTTTAATGGCGCGATCATTGGTACTGCGGCTATGATTGACGGACTGGCGGCCCGTCTGGAGGAAGAATGGCGTCAGGATGAGATACCTCTCGTTTTGACTGGCGGTTTTTCCTCTCTGGTGAAGGATTGGATGCGGCATCCCGTGATCCATGACCCGTTCCTGCTTTTGAAAGGGCTGGAGTATGTTTTCAGAAGGAATTGTGACTGTTCGGCTTAACTGAACACACGCGTGAAATCATGGTTTTGACGCGCTCTGAGGAAAAGCGCGTCAAAATTCGCCTGCGGCGGACAAACCCTCATTGCCGGGTGGCTAGCCTCGACCCGCAAGCGGGTCAAGGCATATCCCCTGCGGGCTTTGCCAAGTACGGACATGATTCTTCCTGAAGGAACATTCATGTCCTATCGGTTTTGAGACATGAATCTTTCTGAAGGAACATTCATGTCCTATATATATCTTGTATTGCGGGACGGATTGGCGCTCTTCGGATTTTCATGGACTCCGGAGGGCGCTGTTTATTTATGACAGCTACGTCAAACACTCTGGCACTGCGCAATCCTATACAGTCTTGCAAAAGACGGCAATATGCATTATTATAAAAGTGCTTTCGGTGAAAAAGGATCCGTAAGGAATGCGAAACCGCATCTGTTTGTCGGCTATTAAAGCGGCCAAAAACCACTTTAATAAAGGAGGTTTAAAAAAATGAGAAGAAGTACAGACCCGCCTGTCGAGGAGCTTGTGGAAAAAAAACCTGCCAGGAGCAGGAGGGGAAGCGCAAAGAAGGAGAAATCGGTGAAGGAAGCGTCTGCTGCCGGGAAGCTTGAGCCGGACGCAGTGCCCGGGAAAGATGAATCGCTTCCCATTTCTGACGCGGCTGACAAAGAGCCTGCTTCGATCAAGTCGGATTTGCCTCCGGTTTTAGAAAAAGAGAATTTGCCTCCTATTTTAGGAAAAGGAGAATTGCCTCCGGTTTTAGAAAAAGAGGATTTGCCTCCTGTTTTGAGAAAAGAAGATTTGCCTCCTGTTTTGGGAAAAGAGGGTTTGCCGCCAATTCCGGGGATAGCTGTTGTGAATATAGAGGTTCAATATGGTGGCAATTCATGGAAGGCAGGCGATCTGTCTGAAAGGGCAAAAGAACACTGGGCAAAGAACAATAACCGTGATGCCGCGGAAGCACGCTCCCTGGAGCTTTATATCAAGCCGGAAGAGGGGAAGGCTTATTACGTCATTAATGGAGACGGGCTTGGGGATATCGATCTATAAATCAGCGGTTTGTAGTAACATTTCGTCAGGATTTTCAGGGTCTGAAAAACCTGGGGATATCGATCTATAAATCAGCGCTTTGCAGTCCATTTCAGAGGACAATTTTTTTCCGCGGCATTCCATGCTGCGGTCAAACCCGGGAAAGGCAGGGGGACATAGGGGATATGGTCGTTGACGCGTTAATGGATGCCGTGCTCGATACGGTAAAGCTTCTTCCGTTCCTGCTTTTAACCTACCTTTTGATGGAGTACCTGGAGCAGGCCTCGGAACAGAAAACCAGGCAGTTATTGGAAAAGGCCGGGATTTACGGCCCGTTTTTTGGCGCAGTATCCGGCATTATCCCCCAATGCGGCTTTTCAGCCGCGGCAGCAAGCCTGTTTTCGGGAGGCATTATCTCAATGGGAACGCTGCTTGCCGTTTTCCTTTCAACGTCTGATGAAATGCTGCCTATCCTGCTCACGTCCTCTGCCGGGATGGGGCCAATTGCGCGTATTCTTTTTCTGAAATTCCTGATTGGAATGCTGAGCGGCTTTGCGGCAGATTTCCTTTTGCGCAGAATGTCCTTCGGGAAAGGCCGGGCGAGCACAAAAAAGATTCATGATCTATGCGAGAGAGAGGGCTGTGATTGTGGGAAGCCCGGCATCCCTTATGCCTATGATGGCCACGTTCATAATGGCAAAGGAATAATGCGGATGCATTCCGCCTCCCATGCGCGTACGGAATCTGCTTCCCATGCGCGTAAGGATTCAGCCTCCCATGCGCGTACGGAATCTGCCTCCCATGCTCGTACGGATTCCGCTTCCCATGCCCATGCGGAATCTACCTCCCATGCGCGTACGGAATCCGCTTTCCATACCCATACGGAATCCGTCTCCCATGCTCATACGGATTCCGCTTCCCATGCCCATACGGATCCCGTTTCTCATGCCCAGATGGATTCCGCTCCCCGTTCTCAAATGGATTTGTCCGCTCATTCCCATAAAGATTCTGTAAACGGAGTTTTTCATTTTTTATCGGATGCCTGGATAAATATCATCCGTCCGGCAATTCACCATACCATCCAGATTACTATTTATATTTTTATTTTCAATCTTGTGATAACTCTTTTGGTGGAGGGCATCGGGGAAGATGCGATTGGGAGTTTCCTTGTGGGAAAACCGCTGGCAGGCGTGTTTCTTGCGGGACTGGTCGGCCTGATTCCGAATTGCGCCGCTTCCGTGGCTCTGACAAAGCTATGGCTAATGGGCATGCTGAGCGGCGGTCAAATGATGGCCGGACTTTTGGTTGGCGCGGGAGTTGGCCTCCTCGTTTTGTTCCGCACGAATGACCACCCTAACGAGAACCTGCTGATATTGCTTTCCTTATATGGATTTGGCGTCTTCTGGGGCCTGCTGATCCAACTTCTGGGGCTCCCATAGGGATGGTTGCCGCATCAGGCATGTCCATTCATGTTAACCGTGACCGTGGATTCATTTGCTGGGGCTCCCATAGGATGGTTGCCGCACCAGGCATGTCTGTTTATGTCAACCATGAGAGCGGATCTAACTGCCGTGCATCCATGGGCATGATTGCCTGTCGGCTGCTTATTTCATCGGAAATCGGCACATCCCAATATTATTCCGGCAAAAAAATATTGTTATACTCGTTAACGTAATTCTATTCCAAACTACAGCGTAGAGCCTTCTGAGTATCGCAGAACATGAACGCACGATTTAGTATGGCGACCGACCTTGAAACTACAGCGTAGAGCCTTCTGAGTTTCGCAGAACTGTAAAATTATCCACCTGTACGGTTGAATGGCCTAAAGGCCATTCTGAATACCCCTAAATTCGCAAAACCGCCCGCTTCGCGTGCTTAAAGATTTGCTTCGCAAATCGTTTTGCTCATTTAGGGGTAGGTTGCTCATCCAAAGCGATATTTTGATTACGGTAAACCGTATCAAAATATCGCTTTGGATGGCAACCGTACAGGTGGAAAATTATGAGGAAGGGGGGATTTTGTTGTTTGGCAGGTTTTATCTGGACAAGGAAAAGGACTTGATCGTAACCTTGTTCCTCCGGGACGGCAGAATGGATTACGTCCTTTCCACGCCGAACCACCATACGGGCAACCTTATCAGGAACCTGGCCAGGCTATGCGGCCTGCCCCTGGATTCGGACGAAAAAGGGCTGATGATTATCAAAGGAACCGTTCCCTGTTATATCGATGCCTATAATATGCCTGTCTACATTTTCCGCCTGGGAGGCACGAAGGTCGCAAACATTTTCCCGGACGGGCGGATTGAAATGAAGGCCTCCATCCCATCCCTGTCCAAAACCCTCATGAGTCAGACAAAGGACTATTGCCTGGATATTTCCAAAACGATTATTAAATCCTATATCCTGGAAGAGTGCAAGTTCCGGACGGATCTGCATACGCATATGAACGCGAACCTCCATCCGGACATCCTGATCGCCCTCGGCATATTCCATCAGATACGGTATCCCCTGTATTATATCCGGAAGCTCGGGCTGCGGCTCAATCCGTCCCAGGAGGATCTGCTCCGCGAACGGCGTGAAAAAGCATCGCTAACGATCCCGCTTGCCGGACTCTCCGGAAAATATCTTGAACGCAAGATTGATGACAATACCTTCCTGAACTTCGCGAGCCTTTTCCTGGACAATCCCGCCGATGCCGAATACAATATCCCGAAGATTCGTGCCTCCCTGGCTGTAATGAAGGACGGGCAGGCTGTTTTCACAAACCTTGAAAAGGTTTACCTTTACCGTTATGTGTTCACCAAGGGGAAGTCATCGGAAGACAGGAGGGATCTGTCGGGACTGGACAGCATTCCTGACGGGGACATACGGGCCGCCGTAAAGCGCATGGAGGAGGATCACAGGGATCCCCGTTACAGGGAGAACAGCCTGTTTCAGGACAAGCTGTTGTGGATCGCCAGGGGGTATCGGAGCCGAGGAATTGTTTACGTGGAGATTTCCGACACAGCCCTTGTGAAAAAGGACAGGGCGGCAGAGATGCTGGCGGAAATCCATACGGTAATGCCGGCCATTACGGAGGAAACGGGGGTCACGATCCGCTTCCTCGCCGGCCTTCGCAGGATTCCCCTCACCATTGTGAAGGATAATATTGCCAGGGGGAATTACCTTGAGGAAAACCTGGAGGTGCTGCGGGCCGTTGCGGAGGATCCCTACGTGGCCGGCAGCGACATCCTGGGTGAGGAGATTAATGACATCAGGGATATGATGCCCGCCGTCCGGGAGCTCGTTTCCATTACGGAAAAGGTGCCCGACTTCGTCATCCGGATTCATGCGGGGGAAAATGACAGCCTTCGGGAAAATGTGGCGAACAGCATTCAATGCGTGCTGGATTCCCTGAAGGAAGGGCAGGGAATGCCGAACATGAGGATAGGCCACGGGTTGTACACTTCTGACCTTCGGAAGAAGAAAGGAAAGCAGCTCCTTAAGCTTATTACGGATCATAATGTCACCCTTGAGTTCCAGATCAGTTCCAACGTCCGTCTCAACAACCTCAGCATGGTCGAAAGGCACCCTTTGCGCGAATACCTTTCGGCGGGCGTGCTCTGTGTCCAGGGGACAGACGGGGGCGCGTTGTACGGCACAGATTCCATTGACGAAGAGCTGGCATTGGAAAAGCTTCTTTCCCTTACAAAGGAAGAACTTCTTTTGATGCGCTCAGCCGAGGAAAGGTCTCTTTCCCAGGGCATGGAGGCGTTCCGGAGGAAGATGGAGCTTTTCTCCGTCGGCGCGGTTTTTCCCGAAGGGGTCATGGGAATGGGCGGGGAGGGACAGTCCCTGTACCATCGGGTGCTCAGCTTTTACAGGAAAAGGATCAGGGAGGAGCTTTTGTGCATCGAGGCCCTTCCCGGACAGGCGGAGAAGGAGGATTCCGCAACTGTTTTCCGTGAATTTTCAGAGGAAATAGATCCCTCGCTTGTCCCTGTCATCATTGCGGGAGGGAGCTTTAACAATGACCAGCACAGGACCGTGCTTCAAAAGGACTGCCTCGGGCTCCTTGACCGGCTGCTTGCCCTGGGTGATCCCTCCAGAATTTGCTTCGTCATTGGGCATGAGCTGAAAGCATACGAACAATATCTCGTGAAAAGGAACCAGGGACGCTTCCGCGTTTATGCTTTCGTGCCGGCCGAGATTGGGAAGGCGGAGGCGGCAAGGCTGAAGAGCAGCGGGCTTTCGATCCGGGTGTGCATTGAACCGTCCAGCATCGGCATATACAAGAGCATTGCCTATGAGATTTTCAAACGCAGGTCCTCCGTCCTCCTGGCCCTTGACGGAAATTCACAGGCCGTCAACCTGGTGCAGGAGGCAAAGAACGCGAAGCACAAATGCCGGATCTTCGTAAATCCAAGGTCGCGAATGCTGCATGCCAAGGCCACGATGCTGAGGGGCTACGCCGAGCTATTGGACGCGGGGGCGGAGGGGATGGCTGAAAAAATCCTGGGTTTTATCGCAGATATTTCATGAAGCGTGACGGATGATATCATTGCAAAGTTTTGCTTACTGTGGTATAAAATTTGGATATCTGTCGAGCATTGGTAAAATGAAAAGCTCGCGGCACCATTCACTTAACCGGCAATTTGAATGACCTATGAAGCATTATTATAAATAAAAGCTAAAGATTGTAGCCGAATTTTTAATCGGCAATGAAAACAGCCATTATACCATTATGATAAAGGAGTCCGTTCATGAAAGGAATTATTTTGGCAGGCGGTTCCGGCACCAGGCTGTACCCTTTGACAAGGGTTACGTCAAAACAGCTTTTGCCTGTTTATGACAAGCCAATGATTTATTACCCTTTGTCGGTGCTGATGATGGCCGGCATCCGGGACATCCTGTTGATCTCAACGCCGATTGACACCCCCAGGTTTCGGGAGCTTTTGGGGGACGGGAGCCAGTTCGGCATCCGGCTTTCCTATGCCGTCCAGCCGTCTCCGGATGGGCTGGCACAGGCTTTCATTATCGGCGCGGATTTCATCGGGAATGATGCCGTGGCCATGATCCTGGGGGACAATATTTTTTCGGGCCATGGCTTCCGCCGCATCCTGAGGGGAGCCGCCTCCAGGGAAAAGGGCGCGACGGTTTTCGGTTATTATGTGGACGATCCCGAGCGTTACGGCATTGTGGAATTCGATGCCAGTGGGAAGGCCATATCCATCGAGGAAAAGCCCCTTGAGCCGAAGTCGAATTACTGCGTGACCGGCCTTTATTTTTATGACAACAGGGTCGTGGATTACGCGGCGAGGCTCAGGCCGTCCGCCAGGGGGGAGCTGGAGATCACGGATTTGAACCGGATCTATTTGGAGAACGGGGAGCTGGAGGTGGCCATTCTCGGGCAGGGCTTCACCTGGATGGACACCGGGACGCAGGAATCCCTGGTGGACGCGACAAATTTTGTCTATACCGTGGAGACTCATGAACACAGGAAGATTGCCTGCCTTGAGGAAATCGCCTTTCTGAACGATTGGATTGGACGTGAAGAGGTGGAAAAGGCCTACGAAATGTATTGCAAGAACGAATACGGCAAATACCTGAGGGACGTGCTTGACGGGAAATATGTAGAGAAGAAATTCGGAAACGGATGAGAAAGCTAATGGATTGGGAGGCGTTATGAAGTATATTGTGACGGGCGGAGCGGGCTTTATCGGGGGGAATTTCCTCCATTACGTGGTGGACAAGTATCCTGGGGATGAGTGGATCTGCCTGGACAAGCTGACCTATGCCGGGAATCTTGAGACGCTGGCTCCCGTGGCCGACCGCCCGAATTATTCCTTTGTGAGGGGGGACATCGCCGACAGGGATTTTGTTTTTGAACTGTTCCGAAAGGAAAAGCCGGATGTCATCATCAATTTCGCAGCCGAGTCCCATGTGGACCGTTCCGTTTCCGACCCGGACATTTTTGTGAAGACGAATGTGACGGGCACGGTGACCCTGCTGGACGCCTGCCGCGAGTTTGGGATCCGAAGGTATCATCAGGTCTCGACCGACGAGGTTTATGGCGACCTTCCCCTGGACCGGCCGGATCTCCTTTTCACGGAGGAGAACAAGATCCGCGCGTCTTCACCCTATTCGGCGTCCAAGGCAGCTGCTGACCTCTTTGTGTCTGCTTATCACAGGACCTTCGGGATACCCGCAAGCATATCCCGCTGCTCCAACAATTACGGCCCCTATCATTTCCCGGAAAAGCTCATACCGCTGGTCATCTCCAGGGCCTTGAATGATGAGAAGATCCCTGTTTACGGCAACGGCGCAAATGTCAGGGACTGGCTCTATGTGGAGGATCATTGCAGCGCGATCGACCTGGTGGTACGGAAGGGCAGGGAAGGGGAGGTCTATAATATAGGCGGCCACAATGAGCGGAGCAATCTGGAAGTGGTAAAGACGATCCTCAGGACCCTGGGGAAGCCGGAGTCCCTGATCGAATTTGTGAAGGACCGGCCCGGTCACGACATGCGCTATGCCATGGATCCCACAAAGATTGAAAAAGAACTCGGCTGGAAGCCGAAGCACACCTTCGACAGCGGCATTCCGGCCACGGTAGAATGGTATCTTTCCCATAGGGAATGGTGGGAGCATATTATTTCAGGTGAGTACCGCAATTACTTTGAAAAGCAGTACGGCTTGTAAGATACAGGAAAGGTATTTATGAAGGTTTTTGTAACAGGAGTCGGAGGGCAGTTGGGCTATGACGTGATGGAGGAGCTCGCGAGGCGGGGGCATGAAGGCTTCGCGTCGGATATCGCGGCGTCCTGGAACGGCCTGGATCCGGCGTCCCCGGCCTCGGCCATGCCGTATTTTCCGCTGGACATCACAAGGCGTGAGGACGTCCTGCGCCTTATACGGGAAATCAGGCCTGACGCCATTATCCATTGCGCCGCCTGGACGGCAGTGGACGCGGCGGAGGATGAGGAGAACGCGGCAAAGGTGAAGGCCATCAATGTGGACGGTACGGGCCATCTGGCGGAGGCTTGCGCGGAAAACGGCGCGAAGATGCTCTATATTTCGACGGATTACGTCTTTTCCGGGGAGGGCAGCGCGCCATGGGATCCGGATTCCAAAGATTATGCCCCGCTAAATAAATATGGTGAAAGCAAGCTTTTGGGGGAACAGATGGTTTCCGGGCGCCTTGGCCGTTATTTCATTGTCCGGACGGCCTGGGTTTTCGGCAGGAACGGGAACAACTTTATCAAGACCATGCTGCGGCTTGGAAAAAGCCATGATACGCTCCGGGTGGTGGACGACCAGGTAGGGACGCCTACGTATACGGCAGACCTCGCGAGGCTGCTTGTGGATCTCATAGAGACGGAGAAATACGGTTATTATCATGCCACCAATGAGGGAGGATACATTTCTTGGTATGATTTCGCCGTTGAAATATTCAGGGCGGCGGGGCTCAAGGTTTCGGTGATCCCCGTCAGCACGAAGGAATATGGCCAGAGCAAGGCAAAAAGGCCTTTTAATTCGCGCCTGGACCGCTCGAAGCTTCCGAGGGAGGGCTTCCGCCCCCTGCCGGAGTGGAAGGACGCGCTGGGGCGTTACCTTGAGCTTTTGAAAACAGAGTGAGGATAATATTATATGGGAAAATACTTTGGCACGGATGGATACAGGGGCGAGGCAAATGTGGTTTTGACCGCGGACAGCGCCTTCCGGGTGGGAAAGTTCCTTGGATGGTTTTACCAGAAGAAGGTGAAGCCGGGGGAGAAATGCAGGATCGTCATAGGGAAGGATACCCGGCGCTCAAGCTATATGTTTGAATATGCCATTGCCGCCGGCATTACGGCGGCGGGCGCGGACGCGTACCTTATGCATGTGACGACGACCCCCTCCGTCAGCTTCATGGTGCGTTCGGAGGACTTTAGCTGCGGCGTCATGATTTCCGCATCGCATAACCCGTATTATGATAACGGCATCAAGGTCATCAATGAAAACGGGGAGAAGCTGGGGGATGACGTCATCAATGAGATTGAAGACTATCTGGACGGGAAAACGGGCGAAATCCCTCTGGCCGTCCGGGACAAAATAGGGCGCACGGTGGATTTTGCCGCCGGGCGGAACCGTTACATCGGTTACCTGATCTCCCTGGCCACAAAGTCCTTCAAGGGCCTTAAAGTAGCCCTGGACTGCGCGAATGGCTCCGCCAGCTCCTGCGCCAAGGCCGTTTTTGACGCACTGGGCGCGGATACCCATGTGATCCACAGCGAGCCAAATGGATTTAATATAAACGATGGCTGCGGCTCCACACATATAGAGCGGCTCATGAGCTATGTGAAGGAGGAGGGCTGCGACCTGGGCTTTGCCTATGACGGGGATGCCGACCGCTGCCTCGCCGTGGACAGCGAGGGGCGTCTGGTCAATGGCGACCAGATCATGTACTTCTGCGGGAAATATATGAAGTCGCAGGGGCAGCTTCAGGATAATACCATCGTGACAACGGTCATGTCGAATTTCGGGCTTTACAAGGCGTTGGACGAGGCGGGCATCCGCTATGAAAAGACAAAGGTCGGGGATCGCTATGTTTATGAGAACATGTCCGAAAACCATTACAGCCTGGGCGGGGAGCAGTCGGGCCACATTATCTTCCTGCGTCACGCCACGACGGGGGACGGGATACTGACCTCCATCAAGGTCGTGGAAACCATGCTCGCGGAGAAGAAGACTCTGGCGGAGCTCTGTGAAGGCATCACGATCTATCCGCAGGTGCTGAAAAACGCGAGGGTCAAGGACAAGGAGGAGGCGCAGTCCAATCCCGCCGTACTGGAAGCCGTAAAGAAGGTGGAGAAGGAACTCGGGGACGATGGCAGGATACTTCTGCGGGCCTCGGGGACGGAGCCCGTGGTCAGGGTCATGGTAGAGGCCTCCTCCGATGAGCTTTGCGGGAAATATGTGGACGAGGTGATCTCGGTCATGGGGGACGCGGGTCTGCTTCTTTGACACGGTGGTATTTTATATACTTTGACTTAATCCTATCGCTTGAGAATATATCTGGCTTGATGACCGGGAGGGAGGGAAAGTATGATGAATTATAGAAAATATAGGTCCTTTCCGGCTTTCCATTACCCGGAAAGGACCTGGACGGAAAAAGAAATCAGGAAGGCGCCGGCATGGTGTTCCGTAGACCTTCGGGACGGGAACCAGGCACTGGTTGAGCCTATGGGCGTGGAGGAAAAGATTGAGTTTTTCAATATGCTCCTCCGCATGGGCTTCAAGGAGATAGAGGTGGGCTTTCCCGCCGCAAGCCAGATTGAGTATAATTTCCTCCGGAACCTCATTGAACGCAAACTGATTCCTGACAATGTGCTCGTCCAGGTCCTGACCCAGTGCCGGGAGCCGCTCATAGAGCGGACCTTCGAGGCCATCCAGGGGCTTCCGAGGGCGATCGTCCATATCTATAATTCAACCTCCGTCTTGCAGCGGGACGTGGTCTTCCATAAGTCAAAGGAGGAGATAACGGAGATTGCCCTTACGGGCACCGCCCTTGTCAGGAAGTATGAAAAGGAATTTCCCGGGGAGATCCTTCTGGAGTATTCTCCGGAAAGCTTTACCGGGACGGAAATGGATTACGCGGCGGAAATCTGCAATGCCGTGATCCGGGCATGGGACGCGTCAAATGCCCGGAAGATCATCATCAATCTCCCGTCCACAGTGGAGATGGATACGCCGAATGTCTTTGCGGACCAGGTGGAGTACATGAATGACCACCTAGAACGGAGGGATTCCGTCATCCTGTCCGTGCACCCCCATAATGACCGCGGGGAGAGCATCGCGGCGGCTGAACTGGCCCTCCTGGCCGGCGCGGAGCGCGTGGAAGGGACGCTTTTCGGGAACGGGGAGCGGACCGGCAATGTGGATCTCATGGTCATGGCCTACAATCTGTTTTCCCATGGCGTGGATCCGGGGCTGGATATCGGGGATATAAAGGGAATACAGCAGGTTTATGAGCATTGCACGAAAATGCTGGTGCCGCCGCGCCATCCCTACGCGGGAAAGCTGGTCTTCACGGCATTTTCCGGCTCTCATCAGGACGCGATCAATAAGGGCATCAAGGCCATGGAGGAGGGAAGGTCCCCCTACTGGGAGGTGCCGTATCTGCCGATCGATCCTTCCGACATCGGCAGGGAATATGAGCCTATCGTGCGGATCAATTCCCAGTCGGGGAAGGGAGGCGTTGCCTTCATCATGGATTCCCAGTTCGGCTACAAGCTCCCCAAGGGAATGCAGAGGGAATTTGCCGATTACATCCAGTCCATTTCCGAACGAGGCGGGGAGGTCACCCCGCAGGAAATTTACGACGTATTCCGGGCGGAGTACATCGAGGCCAAGGAGCCGATTCATTTCCGTTCCTTCCGTTCCGCGGACAAGGATAATGGGGACGGCAGCTATACCACGTCGGTAAATGTCACTTATATGTACCATGGCATTCAGAAGCAGTTCAGCGGGATGGGGAACGGGCCTATTGACGCGGTGCAGTCCGGCCTTGACGAGACGCTGGACATCGAGATCAAGGTGCTGGATTACTCGGAGCACGCGATGACCTCGGGCTCAGGGGCGAAGGCGGTTTCCTATATCCACCTCCTGGACAAGAAAACGGGCAATACATCCTACGGAGTCGGCATTTCTTCAAGCATTACCCGCTCCTCCATACGGGCCCTTTTCAGCGCGGTAAACCGTATGTTCTATAAAGAAAAGGCGGAAGCCTACGGGAAGAGGAAGGTGGCGGAGATGAAGGGGAACGGCGATCCGCACGGCGAGCGCTCTCTCTTTGTCCATTCCTGAGAGAAAATCATCATCGAAAGGATGTCTGCCTGAATACGGGGGGCTCCCTCTTAATATATTCCTGTAGGGATTGCAATATGTATTAGCGGCAAAGCCTTTACCGTTCTTGCAGCTATGCTTTGGCGCCTCGCGCTTTTGTGAGGCGCATTAACTTTATTTTGGGGTAACTATTCAGCACCCTATTCGCAGTCGCCTTTGGCGACTGCTCATGTGGGCGTTCAGAGGCGCTCCGCGCCTTGCCCGCCCTCTGGATTTCAGAGAATTCCAGAGGAAAAGCAAGCTTTCCCTCTGGAATTCTCTGAAATCCAGAGGGTGCTGAATAGTTACATTTTGGGGAAACAAAATGAAAAGAAAACATTATGACTATTTGCTGGTAGGGGCAGGGCTTTTCAATGCCGTATTTGCCGCAGTGGCGCGGCAGGCAGGGAAGTCCTGCTTTTGCGTTGAGAAAAGGGCGCACAGCGGCGGCAACATTTACTGCGAGGAAAGGGAAGGGATACAGGTACATAAGTACGGGGCTCATATCTTCCATACATCCAACAAGGAGGTATGGGATTTCGTGAATTCCTATGCCGAGTTCAACCGTTTCACCAATTCCCCGGTGGCCCTTTACAAGGGCGAGGTGTACAACCTCCCCTTTAACATGAATACCTTCGCGAAGCTTTGGAATATCACAAGGCCGGAGGAGGCGGAGAGGATCATCGCGGAGCAGAGGAAGGCCGTTGCCGGGGAGCCCTCCAATCTGGAGGAGCAGGCCATCTCCCTGGTGGGGGAGGACATTTACAGGAAGCTGATCAAGGGTTATACCGAAAAGCAATGGGGCCGTGACTGCCGGGATCTTCCCCCCTTTATCATCCGCCGCCTGCCGGTGCGCTTCACTTATGATAATAATTATTTCAATGACCGTTACCAAGGCATTCCATGCGGTGGCTATAATGTTTTGACGGAGGCGCTTTTCGCTGATACGGAGATCCTCCTGTCCACGGAATATCTGCAAAACCGTGCAGAGTTTGACGGCATGGCGGACCGCGTGATCTATACGGGCCCCCTGGATCAGTTTTTCGCGTTCCGGCTGGGGAAGCTGGATTATCGGAGCCTTCGTTTCGAGACGGAGCTTCTGGACATGCCTAATTACCAGGGGAATGCGGTGGTGAATTATACGGAGCGGGAGGTCCCCTGGACAAGGATCATAGAGCATAAGTTCTTTGATTTCGGCACTCAGCCAAAGACGGTGATCACGAGGGAATATCCTTCGGAGATGAAAGAGGGGATGGAGCCCTATTATCCGGTAAATGATGAGAAAAACCAGAAGCTTTGCGATGCCTACAGGGCTTTGGCCGAAAAAGAAGAAAAGGTGGTCTTTGGAGGACGGCTTGGGGAATATAAGTATTACGACATGGACAAGGTGGTGGAATCCGCGTTCCGTCTCCTTCGGAAAGAGGGCCTGATGCAGTGATTCAGGAGATGTTGTTTGACGGCTCCGTATGTCAACCCATATAGCGCATGATTTGAGAGGTGCACCATGGATAGAAAAACATTGGAATTCGCGGTATTTCTGATTCATGCACTGGCGGACGCCTGGAACAGGCCTTACAGGCGCGTGTATCAGGTTTTGAATGAAACAGGGATCTTAGATGATTACATTCTGCCGTTTTATGATGTACTGCACACGCAAGGGAAGCAGTATCTTGTTGAGGATATCACAGGCTTTGTAAGGGATAAGGGAGTACAGGTATGATTGTCTATCACGGCACCACAATGGAAATACAGAAGCCGGATATCAGGCATTCAAAAGCACATTTGGATTTTGGCGTCGGCTTTTATACGACTTCTTTTCCGAAACAGGCTGAACGATGGGCAGCGCGTAAAGGAATGCGTCTTTCAAAGTCGGGGATTGTAAATGTTTACGAGATAGGAGATATTTCAGAGTTTCGTGTAAAGCGATTTACAGACACTGATAAAGAATGGCTGCAATTTGTCGTGGATTGCCGGAATGGAAAAGATGTATTCCGGAACTATGATGCCGTCATTGGGAACGTAGCCAATGATGATGTTTTTAAGTGTGTCAACATGTTCATGGATGGAATCTGGGACGAGGAACGGACTCTGGATGAACTCCGGTATTTCCGGAAGAATGATCAGATTGCATTTCTGACCCAGGAAGTTATCGACACTGTAGTGAAGTTCAAAGAATCATATGAGGTGTCGAGATGATAGAAAAAGAAAAACTGGATAAAACATATAAAGAACTGCTGGAGGAGAAAATCATCAATCATCTGGCAGAAGTGAAGGGAATCCTGATCCGTCAGGCAATGGATATCTATTACAAAAGTAAGCTTGCCCAGCAGATTAATGATGGAAGCTATGGGATAGAGAATATGGACTACAGATATCTGGTTCAGGATTTGATGGAAAATGAACCAGGATTATTCTTATGAAATATCATTATCGTGAAAGGAACATACTCAGAACCAGGATTGTGTTCCGGGAATATCTAATTTCAAAATATAGCACCGGGTATTCGAATACACTCTTTTCGCTTCTTTCCGGCATTTTCAAGATGGCAGTAGAAGAAAGGGTCATCGAATTGAATCATTTACGGGAGGAGTGCTGGAAACAATGAATACGGCATACAGTCAAGGGATGGATGACGTGATCCATATTGTTTATGCCTCGGATGATGGTTTTTGCCGCCATATGGCGGCTTCCATGCAGTCCGTGATCTTCTGCCATGGGAAGGATCCGCTGCATTTCCATGTGCTTTCCGACGGTATTTCCGGGGAGAGCAGGCGGAAGCTCAGAAGCATGGCGGAGGGCGCGGGAAAGGGCATCAGCTTCTACCCGCTGGACGGCTTTAACGATGAGCTGCAGCGGAGGACCGGGGGCTTTGACACCGGGAAGTTCCGCGCGACCACGCTGGCAAGGCTCATGCTGGGCTCGGTCCTGCCGTCCGATGTACGAAGGGTTCTTTACCTTGACGCGGATACGGTGGTGCTGCGGTCGCTCCGGGGCCTGTTTCGCCTGCCGCTCCGGGGGGATGCCGCGGCAATGGCTCCGGAACCAACGATCTATCCCGCCGTGCGGCGCATCGTGGGGCTTCTTCCGGAGGAGCCTTATTTCAATGCCGGCGTGATCCTGGCGGATCTTTCGCTCTGGAGGAAGGAGGGGCTGGAGGAGGCTTTCTTTTCGTGGTACAGGGAAAAGGGAGGGCGGCTTCCCTTTAATGACCAGGATATACTGAACCATGTACTGCGGGGGCGCGTCCGCTGCCTTCCTCAGCAATATAATTTTATCAGCAATTATTATTATTTTTCCTACGGTGCCCTTTGCGGGCTCTCCCCCTGGTACAGGGATTGCTTATATCAATATCACTCAACGAATAGTGCGGGACGGTTCTCCCAAAAATGCAGGGACTTCTTTCCGGCAGGTCGCATGGGAAAGGGTAAAAATGCCAGGCTTCTTGCGGATGGGCGCTGCCGTCAAAGGGATAATGCTGTGGCAGGGGGGAAGGCTGGGTCTTTCGCAGCCAGCCGCATTCGACAAAGAGATGATGCTGTGGCAAGGGTTCATGCCGGTCTTCTTGCGGATGGGCGCTGCCGTAAAAGGGATAATGCTGTGGCAGGGGGAAAGGCTGTTTTCCGGAGAGCAAAAAAGCACCCTGTCATCGTGCATTTTGCCGGGGATGAACGGCCATGGTACAGGGGAAACCGGAACCCCTACAGGGCGGCGTACTGGAAGCACCTGCACAGGAGTGCCTTTTCCGAGGAAAGACCAATTGCCGGGAAAGAGCTTTACATGCAGCTTTACCATGGGATGAATGTCATGACCCTAATTTGCCCATCCCTTAGAAAGCTTATCTCCGGGATGTTTTTTTCCAGGGCCTACCCGGAGTATTCGGATGCTTCCCCGGGACTTTCGGATGCTGAACCGGGATCATCGGATGCTTCCTTGGGTCTTTCATGCGCTGATCTGGGGTCTTCCGATTTCTCCCTCCAATCCACAGAGATTTTGCGGGATATCTCCAAAAGATCATTGCGGACTCCAAAAGGCTCCCGGGGACATGCCGTGGCAGATGTAGGCAAAAGGCCGGAAACAGGTCGTCCGCCGTTTCCCGGCGGAAAAAGTGAGGAGGGCGGAAGCTTTGTTGCTGCCGTCATTTTGAATTATAATGATGCCGATGGCACCCTGGCCCAGGCGGAGAGGATCAGCGATTATGGCGCATTGGATTCCGTGGTCCTGGTAGACAACTGTTCAACGGATGACAGTGCCGCCCGGCTTTCCTCCTTTGCCGCCAAAAGGCCTGGACGGGTCTTTTTCGTCCCTTCCGGGCGGAACGGGGGCTATGGGGCCGGGAACAATCTGGGCGCCCGCTTTTCCTTTGAGCGGCTGCATGCGGATTATGTGCTGATCGCGAATCCGGACGCGGCTTTTTCGGAGCAATGCGTGAAGGAGATGAAGAGGGTCTTTTCCCTGTATCCCTCCGTCGGGGCGGTGAGCGCCGTATTGAAGGATGGAAGCGGGGGAGTACAGAGCACCGCATGGCCCCTTCGCCCCTGGCTCTTTGAGCTTCTCAATTCCGGCCCCGCCTGCCGGAGGATCTTCCGATGGGCAATCGATTATCCGCCGTCCTATTTTCGGAGAGGGAACGGGAAGGCAGGAATTATGAAGATGATGAAGATAATGACGCCTCCCGACAAAGACCGACGTCCGGGCAGGCAAAAGGCCCAGGTCATGGAGACGAAGGAAAAAATGTCCTCTTCTGACAAAGCCCTGCCTCTGGGCAGGCAAAAGGCGCAGGCCATGGAGACGAAGGAAACAATAGTGCCTCCCGCCGGGGCCTTTGTGGACGTCCTGCATGGTTCCATGCTGATGCTGTCCAGGGAGGCTTTTGAGAGATCCGGCGGCTATGACGAGGGCGTCTTCCTTTACTCGGAGGAAAACATCCTGGCCCGGCGCCTGAAGGAGGCCGGTTTCCGGTCCTTCCTCCTTACGGATCAAAGCTATAATCATGTAAACAGCGGGACGATATCGAGGACCTACCGGCGAATGGCTGAACGGCAGAGGCTTCGCAATCAATCGGAGCTGTATTATTTCAGGAATTATCTTCATGTGCCAAAGGCCGGTATGGCATTTATCCGTCTTTTCCAGGCCGTTGTCATGATAGAAACAATTGGGGCGGAGACGCTGGTTCAGCATCTCCGCCCGGTAAAGAAGTAGCAGACTTTTCCTGTGTCTTTTATCTTTTTCTCTTAATCTGTGACTCTTTATTCTTCCATCTTTTTATATTTAATATATCTTTCCTCCGCGTCCTTTCCGGCAATCGCGAAAAGCCGTTCCGCATTTTCCGGGAAGGTCCTCCGGAGGGAGGAGTAGCGGGTCTCGCCGTCCAGGAATTCCTCATAGGGCATGGAAGGGGCCTTGGAGTCCACATGCATGGGCTTTTCGTTTCTTGGGTCATAGCGGTAGAGCGTCCAGTAGCCGCTCTGCACGGCCCGCTTCATTTCTTCCTGGACCTTCCCCATGCCGTTCCGAAGACCGTGGGAGGTGCAGGGGCAGTAGGCGATCACGATGGAAGGTCCGTCATAGCTTTCGGCCTCCTTCAGGGCTTTCAGGAGCTGGTTCATGTCCGCGCCCATGGCGACCTGCGCCACATAGACATTCCCATAGCTCATCATGATGGCGCCGAGATCCTTTTTCCGGCTCTTTTTCCCGGAGGAGGCGAACTGGGCCACCGCGCCGATGGGGGTGGCTTTGGAGCTTTGCCCGCCGGTGTTGGAATAAACCTCCGTGTCAATTACGAAGGCATTGATGTTTTCCCCCAGGGAGATGACGTGGTCAAGGCCCCCGAAGCCAATGTCATAGGCCCAGCCGTCCCCGCCGAACATCCAGAAGCTTTTCTTCGCGAGCTGGTCCTTGTATTTAAGGATCTCCCGGGCCTCGGGTGAGCCATCCTTCTCCAGCTCAGGGATCAGAAGGTCGCTTGCCTTTCTTGAGCCTTCAAAATCATTATAGGCATCCAGCCAGGCCCGCAGGGCGGACTTGAGATCTTCCTTGTCGCCTGCGGAGAGGTTCTCAAGAAATTTTTCCACCCTTTTTTTCTCCGCTTCCCGCTGCTGCTGTACGGCCAGATAGAGCCCCAGCTCCAGCTCCGCGTTATTCTCAAAAAGGCTGTTGGTCCAGGCCGGGCCGAAGCCGCGCTTGTTTTTGGTATAAGGGATGCCGGGCATCGGCGCCCCCCAGGCCTGGGAGCAGCCCGTGGCGTTCGCCCAGTAAACACGGTCCCCGAAGAGCTGGGTGATCAGCTTCGCGTAGGAGGTTTCGGCACAGCCCGCGCAAGCGGCCGAAAACTCCAAAAGGGGCTGGCGGAACTGGGAGCCCTTGATGGAATAGGGATCCAGGATATTATCCAGGATTTCCTCCTTTGCCGAGAGTCCGAGTCCGTATTCCCATGTTTTTTTCTTTTTTTCGGAAAGCTCCACGGGAACCATTCGGAGGGCTTTCTCTTTGGCAGGACAGACATTGGCGCAACTGCCGCAGCCCGTGCAGTCAAAGGCGGAAACCTGCAGGCTGAAGCGGAAATTCCCCTGCTTAATGCCTTTGGCAGGCACACTGTCAAAGCCCTGCGGCGCCTTTTCCGCCTCTTCCTCCGTGAGGAGATATGGCCGGATGGCGGCATGGGGGCAGACGAAGGAGCACTGGTTGCACTGGAGGCATTTTTCCGGATCCCATTCGGGGACGTTCACGGCAATGCCTCTCTTTTCATAAGCAGTCAGTCCCAGGTCGATCACGCCGTCTTCCCGGCCGCGGAAGGCGCTGACCGGAAGCTCGTCGCCCTTCTGGCGGTTGATCGGCAGCAGGATGTTCCTGACGACCTCGGGGAGGGCGGGATCCACGGGAGGGGTGTCATCCTTTGCGCCGGCCCAGCTTTCCGGGACAGGAATTTCAATGACCTCATCCGCTCCGGCGTCAATGGCGGCAATGTTTTTCTGTATGACGGCGTCCCCCTTGGCAAAGTAAGATTTCCGCGCGGCCTCCTTCATGTTTTCCAACGCGTCCTTCACATCCATCAGCTTCGATACCTTGAAGAAGGCCGCCTGAAGGACGGTATTGGTATGGCTTCCCAGACCCAGCTTCTGGGCAATGGCGGTGGCGTCAATGACGAAGAAGCGGATGTTCTTTTCCCGGAGGAGGCGCATTACCCGGCCCGGAAGATGCTTTTCCAGTTCCTCGGCGCGATTGCCCCAGCTTGTGTTCAGGAGGAAGCTGCCCCCGTCCTTCAGCTCCTCCACGATGTCATACTGCTGAATATAGCTTTGGTTATGGCAGGCGACAAAGTCTGCCGATTTCACAAAATAGGAGCTGCGGATGGGCTTTTCCGAAAGGCGTATATGGGATTTCGTGACACCGAAGGATTTCTTCGCGTCATACTCAAAATACGCCTGGGTATAAAGCCCGGCGCTGTCGCCCAGGATTTGCACGGTGTTGTGGTTTGCCCCCACGGTCCCGTCGCCCCCCAGGCCCCAGAATTTGCAGCTGTAGATTTTCCGGGAAGGATCCGCGTCCCCGATTTCATTGAGTTTTGGGATGGGGAGGGAGCGGTGCGAGATATCGTCGTTGATCCCTATGCTGAAGCTTTGGATCGGCGTTTCCTTCGCGAGGTTTTCAAAAACGGCGACGATCTGGGCCGGGTCGGTATCCTTTGAGGACAGCCCGTAGCGCCCGCCTACGACAAGGATGTCCTTGTCGGCTGCCGTCTTCACATCAAGGTAAAGGGGTTCGCCCAGGGCGCCCATTTCCTTGCAGCGGTCCAGAACCCCGATCCTTTTCACGCTCTTCGGGAGGGACTGGGCAAAATGCTTTATGGAGAAGGGGCGGAAGAGATGGACCTTCAGGTAACCGTATTTCCTTTTATCTGAGTTCCCTTCATTGGAGTTCCTTTCATCTGAGTTCCCTGCATAAGAGGCGCGGGCGTTCAGATAATCCACCGCCTCCTCGGCGGCTCCGGATACCGACCCCATGGCGATGACCACGTCCGTGGCCTCCGGATCCCCGTAATAGTCAAAAAGGTGGTAGCGCCGCCCGGTGATCTCCGCCGTCTTTTCAAAATATTCCTCCACGATGTCCGGAAGGGCGTCGTAGAAGGGATTGTTGGCCTCGCGCACCTGGAAATAAACGTCCCCGTTCTGCACGGTGGCCCGGAGCTCCGGGTGCTCCGGGTTCAGGGCATGGGCGCGGAAGCGGTCCAGGGCGTCCCGGTCGATGAGGCCGGAAAGGGCCTTCACATCCGGCATATCGATTCTTGAAAGCTCATGGGAGGTGCGGAAGCCGTCAAAGAAATGCATGAAGGGGATTCCGCCCTTCACGGCGGAAAGGTGGGCCACCGCGGCCAGGTCCGCCGCCTCCTGTACGCTTGCCGAACAGAGCTGCGCGAAGCCTGTCTGACGGCAGGCCATGACATCGGAATGGTCACCGAAAATGCTCAGCGCATGGGTCCCGACCGTGCGGGAGGCCACGTGCAGGACGCCCGGGAGCCTTTCCCCGGCAATCCGGTACAGCACCGGGATCATCAGCATCAGGCCCTGGCTGGAGGTATAGCTTGTGGCTAATGAGCCGGCCTGGAGGGCGCCGTGCACCGCGCCGATGGCACCGGCCTCCGACTGCATCTCGATCAGCCGGACCGTCTGCCCGAACATGTTTTCCCTGCCCCTGGCGCTCCACTGGTCAGTGCTCCCGGCCATGGGAGAAGAGGGCGTGATGGGATAGATTGCGGCGATTTCCGTGAATTCATAAGCGACATGGGCCGCCGCCCCATTGCCGTCTACAGTCATGTAGTTTTTTGACATTTATTTCTCCCTAATTCAAGTGGCCTTTGGCCACGCTGACTTCCTGATATACCAAACCTGCGGATGTCAGAGATCTAGGCCAGAGATCTAAGCCGAAGATCCAGGCCAGAGATCTAAGCCGAAGATCCAGGCTGGAAATCCAGCCAGAGATCTAAGCTGAAGATCTATGCCGCCTTTCAGGAATTGATCCCCAGCTCCTTGCAGGCTTCTTCTCGCATTTTGTATTTCAATATCTTTCCCGCCGCATTCATGGGGAAGGAGTCGGTGAAGCGGATGTACTTCGGTACCTTGTGCCTTGCGAGCCTCGCAACGGTATATTCCCGCATTTCCGCCTCCGTGACCGGCTCCCCCTCGGAAAGGATGATGCAGGCCATCGCCTCCTCGCCATATTTTTTGTCCGGGACGCCGATGACCGCGGCATCCCGCACCCGGGGATGGGTCAGCAGGAATTCCTCGATTTCCTTCGGGTAAATGTTCTCGCCCCCCCGTATGATCATGTCCTTGAGCCTCCCGGTTATCCGGTAATTTCCGTCCTTGTCCCGGCAGGCAAGGTCGCCGCTGTGGAGCCAGCCGTCGGAGTCCACGGTATCCCTCGTCTCCTCAGGCATCTTGTAATAGCCCTTCATGGTATTGTAGCCCTTGGAGCAGAATTCCCCGTTCACGCCGTCCGCTACCTCAAGCCCGGTCTCGGGATCGATGATCTTGCAGTGGACGTGGGGGAAATCGTAGCCCACCGTTTCCGTGCGGAGCTCCAGAGGATCCGTCCAGGCGGACATGGTGCTGCCCGGGGAGGACTCCGTCTGCCCGTAGACGCTGACGATGCCGGTCATGTTCATTTCATCCGGCTGGGCCGCCCTGCGCATGAGCTCGGGCGGGCAGCCGGAGCCTGCCATGATCCCCGTCCTCATATGGGAGAAGTCCGTCTTCCGATAATCCTCGTGGTTGAACATCGCGATGAACATCGTGGGCACACCGTTAAAGCAGGTGATCCGCTCCTGCCGGATGCAGGCGAGGGAGGCCTTGGCCGAAAAGTAGGGCATGGGGCACATTGTGGCGCCGTGGGTCATGGAGGAGGTCATCGAAAGCACCATGCCGAAGCAGTGGAACATGGGGACCTGTATCATCATGCGGTCCGCCGTGGAGAGTCCCATCCGGTCGCCGATGCATTTCCCGTTATTGACCACGTTGTAATGGGTCAGCATGACGCCCTTCGGGAAGCCGGTGGTCCCGGAGGTGTACTGCATGTTGCAGACGTCGTCAGGCCGGACATTCGACGCCATCTTCCGAATCTCCTCATAAGGCACGGAATCCGCCCGGGCCAGGGCCTCGTCGAAGGTCAGGCAGCCCGGCATGCGGAAGCCCACGGTAATGACGTTCCGGAGGAAGGGGAGGGCCTTGCAGTGCAGCGGCTTCCCCGGCTGGTTCCCGGCGATCTCCGGACAAAGCTCATTGATGATCTGGCTGTAATCCGAATCCAGCGCCTTATCAATCATGACCAGGGTGTGGGTGTCAGACTGGCGGAAAAGGTATTCCGCCTCGTGAATCTTGTAGGCCGTGTTCACCGTTACGAGGATGGCACCGATCTTGGTCGTCGCCCAGAAGGTAATGTACCAGGCGGGGACATTGGTAGCCCAGATGGCCACCTTGGTGCCGGCTTTCACGCCCATGGACACCAGGGCTCTGGCGAAATTATCAACGTCCTCCCGGAATTCCTCATAGGTCCTCGTGTAATCGAGGGTCGTGTACTTGAAGGCGTACTGGTTCGGGAATTCCTCCACCACCCGGTCCAGGACCTCCGGGAAGGTCAGGCTGATCAGCTCGTCCTTCTTCCATATGTACTGCCCGGTGCCGTCGTGGTTCAGGTAACGGGTGCGCTTCTTGCCTCGGGTGTCCTCGTAACGGCCCATGTAGTTCACGAAATAGGCGAATATGATCTCGAGGTCGGTAAGGTCCTCCATCCAGTTCCTTTTCCATTCGAGGGAAATGAAGCCGTCATAATCGATGGAGCTCAGGGCGCGCATGAAGTCATCAATGGGCATGCTTCCCTCGCCGATCAGGTTATAGGTGTTTTCATCATCGGAGTCGCGCATATGGACATGGCGCACGTAGGCACCCAGGTTCCGGATGGTTTCCGAAGGGGCCTCCCCCTTGTCCCTGTAGGGATGGTGTATGTCCCAGAGCACGGCCAGTTGGTCGCAGGCGTAGCTGTCCATCAGCTTCCGGAGCCGGGCCGTATCCGCGTAAATGCCGGAGGTCTTCAGGAGGATGGTAATGCCGCACTGTTCGGCATAGGGCACCAGATCGTCAAGCGCCTCCCGGACCTTTTCTTCCCTGTCCTCCTGGGCCTTGAGGCTCACGTAGGGGATGGACATATTTTTGGCCGTGTAAATCAGTTCCTTTACGGTTTCAAGCAGGCCGTCCCGGTCTGTGGCGTTTCGCTCGGCATTCCCGATGCCGCCGTCCTCGCGGCTTATGTCAATGGAAGTGTCAAGAATCGGGATTTCCAGCTTGTTTTCCCGAAGCTCGCGGGCGGTGGCCTGCATGCTGTATTTATGGAAAGGGCCGCCACGCTGAGTGAACTCCGCGGACTGATGGAGGTTATAAACCTCGATGCCGTTGAAATGCAGGTCTGTCGCTATTTTCTGCAGCTCTTCCCAGCCGATTTCAGTCCAGCCCCTGGTGGAAAAGGATAATTTCATGGTTTTTACCAGCCTTTCTGTTGAGCCGATTTGCCCCGCAAGGCAATAAGATAATTCCGGGTAACTATTCAGCACCCTATTCTCAGACGCCTTTGCGACTTCATGCGCGCGTTCAGAGGCGCTGCGCGCATTGTCCGCATTCTGGATAATTACTCGGCGTCCTGTTTGCGGCCTCCTTTGTCTGCCGTTCCTGTGGCCGCTGTAATTCAAAACTCCTGTCACTGGCCCTGTTCCTCGTAAACAATTTTGTTCAGAGCATTGATGTACGCGCGTATGCTTGAGCCGATAATGTCGGTGGAGATGCCGCGTCCGGAATAGACCTTGCCCTCGTGCCTTATCTTGACGAGGGCTTCCCCCATGGCGTCGCGCCCTTCGGTAACGGTCTGGATCTGGAAATCATCCAGCTCATAATGCCGGCCCGCGATCTTTTCAATGGCGAGGAAGGACGCGTCGATGGGCCCGTCCCCGAGAGTGACGCTTTCAAGCAGCTCATCATTCTTCTTTATCTTGAGGTGTGCCGTGGAAGTCAGGACATTGCCGGAATTGATGACATAGCTGTCTACGACATACGTGGGGGGAACCTGCAAGGCGGCGGAGGCGATCACCCTTTCCAGCTCCCTGGCGCTGACCACTTCCTTTTTCCTTGCGATACGGAGGAAGGCCTCGTAAACCTTCTTTCCGTCTTCCTCGGAGAGGTCGTAACCCATCCGGCTCACTTCCTTCATGACGGCGACAAGGTCGTCATGGGCGGTCAGCGTGACATCATTGTTGGCTTCCTCCACGCCCTGGTCGAAGGGGCTCTTTTTGCTCCGTCCCGTTTCGCACATCCACCTGATCTGGTCGGTAATGCGTTTCATTTCCGTCATTCCTGCCCGGCAGCTCGCCTTGACCAGATCCTGCTTCGTGTTCAGCACCTTTACGATATTGGAAAGGGATATCATGCTGACGGGGTAGGCCGCCGCCTTGATCTCGCCTGCCCCCTTGATGACGGCGGCAATGGCGCAGGCATCGGCCATGGCCAGGTCATTGGAGCAGCAGACTCCCAGCACCGCGTCCCTGAGCTCAGGGACATTCCCGTAGAGGTTCTCCAGAAATGTGGTGAATTCCTGAGGAAGCATGGTGCCTGCCGCGTCGCAGATGGTAATGGTGCCCGCTCCGGCTCTCAGGGCGGTCCGCACGGCTTCAAAGAGGAATTCCGGGTCGCTCCTTGTCGCGTCGTCAGCAATGAATTCGACATCTTCGGTGAGCATCCTGCAGGCGCTGACTGTGTCCTCGATGGCGGTAAGCATGGCGGGGGCTTTCAGGTGGTGTATGTATTCCATCTGCGCGGGGCTGATCGCCGCAGGCACCTGAAGGCGGGGGGATTTCGCGTTCTGGAGCGCTTTCCAGGTAATGCTTACGCTTTCCCGGTTCAGGCTGACCGGCACGGCCAGCACGCATTGCCGGATGGAAGAGGCGATGGACTTGATCCTGAGGCTGTCGATCTTGGTCTGCTCGATCCCCTCCGCCTCAATTACATCCACGCCCAGCCGGTCCAAAAGCTTCGCCATCTCAAGCTTTTCCTTGAAGGTCAGGGACAGAGCCCTGGATTTCCCGCCCTGTTTCATGGTAATGTCGCTGATTCTTACTTCTTTCATAAGCCCTCCTGAATAGTAGGCATCAACTATGCATCAGCTACGCATCAGGCATAGCTGATGCCGTATTTGGCGACTCCCGCAGGGAGTAGTCCGCAGCTGCCGTGCAAAAAAATAAGGCTCGTTTCCTAAGAAACGAAGCCTTTTATGCAATCAACGTTTTCTTAATATTGCATACCTGCATTTATCGTTTCTTCCCGCGCATGATTTAAAAGCGTCCCAGTCGAAGGGCAAGGGCGCTCAGCAGGAGAGAAAGAAGACCAATATTCTGTTTATTCATCATATAATTGTTATTCTTCATAATAATATGATTATATCCTTAAGTTTTGGAAAGTCAATGTGAATTATGGAATTGGAAGAGTGGGAAGCATACCGATTTCAAACGGAAGATATAACGTAAAATTATGGACATGAGAATATTTAAGAAGATTAAAGCATATTACGTTTGGAATAATGGAATCATTACCGTTCACCGTTCCACATCCGCGTCAGGAGGAGTATTTTATACATATTACTGTTACTTTTAACAGGTTATATATTACTATAGATTACTATAGATGAGAAAATTACTGAGGAAAATTGAATTGAAAAAACAGACAAAAAGGAATTGAAGATAAAATATAATGAAAAAAAGAATTGAAAATATAATATGATGCAAAAATGAATTGAAAATATAATATGATGCAAAAATGAATTGAAATATAATACGATGATTAAAAAAGAAGACGAGTCCAACTCGTCTTCCAAAATGACAGATCCGGGAATCGAACCCGGGATTCAGCCGTGAGAGGGCTGCGTCTTAACCTCTTGACCAATCTGCCTTAAAATATACTAAATGTTCGTGAATCCAATCGAACTCTCAAACAGCTATACTCTAACAGAAATCATTACGTTTGTCAAGAGTTAAATAAGTATCTTGGACATTGTCCAAGATACTTAGTAAAGCCCACTTAGTAAAGCCCACTTAGTAAAGCCCACTTAGTAAAGCCCAGGCACCCCTTTCCACCCTGTCCCTGCAATCAGCCTAAAATGTACGAAAGCCACCTCCTGGTTTTGCAGCGTGGCATTCCCTTTCCAGTTTGTTCCGTCAATCAGCCCGAAATGCACAAAAGTCACCTCCTGATTGTGCAGCGTGGTGTCTTCTTTCCACCTTGTTCTGACAATCAGCTCGAGACGTACCCATCCTTATAATGCACCCTGCACTTCTTTTTGAAGAAGGCGATGCCGTATCTCCCTATGTTCCCGTACCCTTCCTCCAGGAGGGCGTCCACATAAGAACGATCATCAATCTGCTTTATGGCCCTCTCCGCCGCCTGGTCCATCATCTCCATGGTGACAGGCTTCCTGCCGACCTGCTTCACGGCCTTAAGTTCTATGACAAAGGCCTTTTCAAATACGTCCCCGGTCGTCATAAGGATGTCGCTCCTTCCCTCTCCGGATTCCCGGTTGCTCTTTGCCGCATACACGTCATGGCCGGAAAGGATGCCCAGCATGAAGCCATGATAAAAATTCTCATAACTGTCCATATAGCTTATGGAAGGCGCTAACAGCCGGTTGATTTCCTTCTCAAAGCCCTCCGCGTCCCCTTTTTTCATGCTCTCAAAAAGGGCGCTCCGGTCCGATTTCCTCACGACCTCCTGATCAAACCAGTTGATGATCTTCTGTCTGTAAATATACTCCGTCTCCCAGTTCGGGATCGTCATGGTCACATAGGTAGTCTTGCTTTTTTCATCAAACCTTTCCGCCGTCTTCTTAAGGTAGCCCGTAAAGAAAAGGAAATTCCAGAGATTGTCCTGCCCCTGATAGATTTCCCCGTAAGTGATGTCCTCATGCACGGGCTTTTCTATGCTCCCTCCCTCGATGAGCCTCTCGATTTCCCCCTTCGTCCCGCTGTCGGCGCGTTCGACGAGGTCCCGCACGATGGAATTCGAACTGGTATTGGCCCAGTAGGAGACCGGGAAATAATCCCGGTTTGAACCGATATGGTCCCGGAGGTACATGATGGTGCTCCAGGGGTTGTACACATTGCTGTTTCCAAAGATATAGCCGTTATACCAGTTCCGGACCTCCTCATACTTGTCGGAAAGCTGATAATAGGAAAGGATGTCCCGGACCTCCTCATCCGTGAAGCCGAAATATTCCCCGTATTCCGGCGTCATTATGGACACGATGCTCAGGTTGTTAAGCCCCGTGAAGATGGATTCCTTCGAAATCCTGAGGCACCCGGTAATGACGGCAAACTCCAGAGCGTCATTGGTCTTCAGCGCCCCCTCGAAAAGGCTCCGTATAAAGTCCACCATAGGCTCATAATAGCCTCTGTAAAAGGAGCTCTCCAGCGGCACATCGTACTCATCGATGAGCAGGATGGTGTTCTTTCCCGTGGCTTTTCTAATGCAGGCGCAGAGGAAGTTCAGGCTGTTCTTGTATCTATCAGGTTCCGGATTTCTGTCCCGGAATCCAATGAAGTCAGCCTTATCCTTTTCGCTCAGTGCGTCACTGTCCAGGAGATACCCGTGACGGTCAAATTCCCGGGCAATCTCATTTCTCAAGGCCTCGAAGGCGGACCTCTCCTCCCCGGTTTTCGCGGACTTCAGCGTCAGGAAGATCACCGGGTACTTCCCCATCATCGAGGTGTATTTCTCCCCCTCCTCCATGATCTTAAGGCCCTCAAAATTCGAGGGTTCCCTTCCCTCCTCAAAAAAGCAGCGGAGCATGTCCAGGGTAAGGGTCTTCCCGAAGCGTCTGGGTCTTGTGAACAGATTTACCTCCCCCTTTTTATCAATCAATTCTTTAATAAAAAGCGTCTTATCCACATAGTAATAGCCTCTGCTTCTCATCTTTTCAAAAAACTCCACCCCGATGGGCAATGGCTTTCGCATGATTGTATCCTCCGAACGTTTTTTCCGTATTTTATCATAATCTTTGTATTTTTCATAGCTTATCAAATGCCCCTGCTTGTTTTTATAATACATTATAGACAGCTCATCTATCAGAGTGGGTTTTTGCCATTCTGAATCCTGACATAGCGAACCGCCCGCGGGGCAAACCGGCTCATCTATCAGAGTGGGTTTTTACTGCTCTGAATTCTGACATAGCGAACCGTCTGCGGGGCAAACCGGCTCATTGTTTTTTGCCGAACTCTGGAGGTATTCCTTTTTGTCTGCTATATTATCCATAAGCCATTAATGATATCATCATCATGAGCCAACAAAAATAGAGGAGGGGATTGTTATGAAATACGATTTTGACAGGCTTGTGGAGCGGAGGGGGACGTCTTCCATTAAGTGGAAGGTGGAAGAGGGGGAGCTCCCCATGTGGGTGGCGGATATGGATTTCCAGGCAGCGCCGGAGATTCTTGATGAGCTCAGGAAGATGCTGGAACAGGGGGTCTTCGGCTATTCCTTCATCCCGGATGAATGGTACGGGGCTTATATGGAATGGTGGGGCCAAAGGCACGGACTTAAGATGCAAAAGGAGTGGCTTTTGTTCTGCTCGGGGGTGATGCCGGCCATTTCCTCGGTCATCCGGAGGCTTTCCGCCCCGGGGGATCGCGTTTTGATACAGACCCCGGTATATAATGCCTTTTTCAACTGCATTACGGCCAATGGGCGCATCGTGCTGGAAAACCCGCTGATCTATAATGAGTCGGAACACAGCTATTCCATGGATTTCGAGGATCTGGAAAGGAAGCTGTCCGAGCCCGGGACCACGCTGATGCTCCTTTGCAATCCCCACAACCCGGTGGGCAGGATCTGGGACAGGGAACCCCTTTCCCGTATCGGCACCCTTGCAAAAAAGCATCATGTGACCGTGATATCCGATGAGATCCACTGTGATATTACCTCTCCGGGCAAGGGCTACGTTCCTTTCGCCTCCGTTTCGGACGAATGCCGCGAAGGGAGCGTTACCTGCATTACCCCGACCAAGGCATTCAATCTGGCAGGGCTCCAGACGGCCGCGGTCTGTGTACCGGATGCTGCCTTGCGGGAAAGGATAGGTCTGGCGCTTGACGCGGATTCCGTTGCCGAGCCGAATTATTTCGCTTCCTGCGCCGCCATCGCGGCTTTCCGGAAGGGCGGGGCCTGGCTTGATGAATTCCGCGCCTATATGACGGAAAACAAGAGGATTGCCGCCGATTTCATACAAAAAGAAATTCCGGGAGTCCATGTCGTGGAGGGGGATGCCACCTACCTTCTCTGGATTGATGTGGGAATGCTGGGAGGGGGCACCGGGGAGGTCGCGGCATTCATCCGGAAGAAGACCGGCCTTTACGTGACGGACGGGAGCATTTACGGAAAGTCCGGCATCCACTTCCTGAGAATGAACGTGGCCTGCCCCCGATCCGTCTGCCTTGACGGCTTGTCCAGGCTGAAGGAGGGAGTCAGGCAGTTCATGAATGAAAGAGGAAATACGAATCGTTTATGAGACCATGCAATTAAAATCGTTCCTGAGATCGGGCGATCTGAATTATTCATGAGATTGAGCGATTTAAATCATTCATAAGGTCTCGCAATCCAAATCATTCATGAGGCCGCGCCATCCTGATTTGTCAGGATCGCGATGGCCTTTTTGTATTTTTCAATCCTTTCCAGATCCTTCTCCTTTATTTCGTCAAGCCTTGTGATATCGCTGTTATGGGCAAGGTCCGCAAGCTTCACCTTCCTTGCGATGGGGTTTCCCTTCATCCTTTTCACATATTCAAGATAGGGGACCCCCTCCTCATGGGTCATCAGCCGGATGGCCTCCAGGGCCTCCTCCGGGAAGCCCATTTCCCGAAGATCCTTAAAAGTATACCCAGTGTCCTCCACCACATCGTGCAGCAGGGCGACGATGGTGCTGAGCTCGTCGTCCATCTGCTCGGCGAGGTGGAAGGGATGGAAGACATAGGGGATGCCGCTTTTGTCCAACTGCTCCTTGTGCGCTTTGAAGCATAAAACCAGGGCTTTCTTCGTCAATGCTGTATAAATCATCTTGGAATCCTCATTTCTCTCTATATACCTTCAGACGTATTTCATAATTTGACTTGATGCCGCAGGCGTTGAGTCCCATTTGTGCCTGGCCAGCGGCACAAATGAAGTATGAAAGGCTTGCCCTTTCATACTTATTGTCCGACCTTTCCTGTCATTGATTACGGAAAAGGATCTGTGTTTCACGGCTGTCTGCTTTGTAGTAAGGTGGACAGTTTCTGTCATTGATTACGGAAAAGAATCTGTGGTTCGCGGCTGTCTGTTTTGTAGTAAGGTGGACAGTTTCTGTCACTGATCATGGAAAATAATCCGCAGGCACCGCGAGTTCCGTCCGGCAGCTATGCTTTTTTGTTTTGTCGCTGTAGTTGATGCCCACCAGCAGCACTTCGGGATAATCCCGGAAACGGAGGAGATAATCCTTTTCCTTAATGCATTTCAGGGCATTCCTTGCAGAGCGGTTGCGTTTCAGCTCCAGTATAATTGGAAGCCCCCCCTTTTTCCTTGGCTCAAAGGTGAAATCCGCATAACCCTTTCCGGCTTTGTCCTCCCGGGTGATACGATAGCCATCAATGGCCGCCAGGTATCCGATGGTCACCACGCAGGCCAGGGAGTTTTCATCATTATAAGAAAAAAAGGGGATCTTCTCGGCATGCAAAGTCTCGATCAGCGCTGCTACTTCCTTGTCCCTTCGTTCCAGGGTGGCATTGATCAGTCTCCTTGATTCCTCCAGGGTTTGTTTGAGCCCCAGCTCCTGTGAGGACAAAGCCGACTGGAACTTCAAAAGCAGCTCATAATTTGGGATGCGCAACTTTCCGTCAAAGTAACTGAGGAATCCATAGACGACCATTGCGGAAAGGATTTCATCTTTTGTCGTGATTTTTTCCTTTTCCGCGCAAAAGCCCGTCAGCTTGATGGACAGAGTCTCTCCGCCGGTCATGCGGATGACGTCTTCCCGCAAATCCATGACATTGTGCCGGATGATGTCTCTGACCTCGTTCATGGGTCCTGTACCTGTCCAATAGCTCTTGCACCGTCCGTCCGCCAGGGCGCAGGATACGGACTCCGGATTAAACATATGCACGCCGTCATGTTCCCGTACATAGCCATCATACCAGTGAGTCAGTTCCTCCAGGGAGGGCTTTTCGAAGCCCTTCCGCTGCATCAGCTCCCGGATTTCCTCCGAGGACAAGCCGAAATAAGGATAAAACTGGCTGTCCTGGAAGGCGGAGAACTCCCGGAACATATTCAGCGGGGAGCCGCTGGTGTACTTGGCAATGGGCAGGATGCCGGTCATGTAAGCGAAATGTACATAAGGCATGTCCTTCAACAGGGCTTTCAGGAAGAGGAGGTATTCCCTCCTGTTTTCCTCCGTCATAAATGGTTTTTCAAAAACTGCGTCCCATTCATCAATCACGAAGACAAAAGATGCTTCGGTCTGAAGGAGCAGGTCCGGCAGGTCTTTCCTGCTGGAAAAATCCCTGTCCGGCAATTCCTTCCTGTCAGGCTGATCCAGGTTCGGATATTGCTGATGGAGATCCTCTCTTAGCATTCGATCCAGCCTGGACAGAAAGTCGGAAAAGGAATGAATGGACGGCGACAACAGGTTGATCATGTTGATGCGGATTACCTTCAGCCTGCCTTGAACAGGCCAGCATAATCCTTCCGCCTCCGGCGCTTCCGGATTCCGGGACCAGGTTTCCTCCTGCTTTTCCTTGATGGATGCCAGTCTTGATTTCTCAAACAATATCCTGCTTTGTTCCCGGGTCTTCTCATCAAAGAAGGCGGCAATCATGTTTGCCGCCACGGACTTGCCGAAGCGCCTGGGCCTGGTGACACAGATATATTTGCAATTGTACATCGCGTATCGGTAGAGGGCATCAATCATCATGGTCTTGTCCACATAAGTTTCCGAACGGGCTGCCTCCCTGAAAAGGGCATAGCCGGCACCGCTGTTTAAAAAATTCATCCTGCATTTCCTTTCAAGGCGGCCAATAAGCCTGAACTTTAAGCAAACTTGCTTCTCAACTTACCCTTATATTGTAGCAAAGAGCAGGTTGAGGGGCAAGTTGTCTTCCTCCTGATATCTTCCACCAAATCTCAAAAAAGCCGCACACTCCCATGACAGATATTTCGAATCATTTCTGGTCAGGCCGCAGTTTCCTTCCTTATGATTGAGAAATTATGGAAAAATAATTTTTTTACATTTATAAATTCAAATTGACAGTTTTATATGCTATAATTTTATTAAATAGGCAATAATATGCCATAAGACATGTCAAATACCTGGTTTTTTGGAAAGGAGCGCTTATGCCTTCGGCCTTAACAATAACAATGAGCGGGGATCGGGAAAAACGACATGGTCCTTTTCTTGCGCCCTTGCTGCAGGGGGTGATCATGGAGCTGATCGATCCCGGATATGCCGCGGCACTGCATGAAAGCGAGATTCATCCGTATAGCCAGTATGTGGAAGAGAGGGATGGGAGGATAATGTGGCATGTCCAGGCCCTCACCGGGGAGGCTGAGGAGAAGATCCTGGGGCCGCTCCTTGACACTTCCTTTTCTGTGATCGAGCTTGCCCATAGACAGGAGACCTTGAATGTAGAAGAGAAGAGTCTGCGGAGTACCTCTTATGAGGAGCTGGTCGAAGGGTATTATCTTGGGGACTGCGGCCGGAATCTTTATCTTGAGATCCGGTCCCCCATGGCATTCAGGCAGGGCGGGAAATACTGCATCTTCCCATCGGCCAGGCTGATTTTCCAGAGCCTGATGATGAGGTTCGATGCCTGCTCCCAGGACAGCAGGATATTCACGCCCGAGCTTCTGGAGGAATTTGAAAGCTTGACGGACATTGCGGATTACAGGCTCCGGAGCGTCCGTTTTTCTATGGAAGGCGTCCGCATCCCGTCCTTTTTGGGCGATCTGAGGATCCGGATCGGCGGCCCGCAGCAGATGGCCAACGTGGCATGGATGCTGGCAAAGTTTGGAGAATACTCCGGAATCGGGATCAAGACAGGGATGGGAATGGGGGCGGTCCGTGTGTCGGGCGGCTCTGGAAATCAGTAAAAGACCTTATGGTTAATCTGATGGGAATGGGGGCGGTCCGTGTATCGGGCAGCTCTGCTTCATTAATCACATGAGGATTTGTTCAGGAAGGGGGAATGCGGGGATGGATGATTTACAGGGCAGGCTTGCGGTCGAGTCGATGCTCTATGTTATCGGGAAGGTTCTATACGGATCCTCCGATAAGCTTTGCGGAAGCGGACGCGGGCAGGAGAAGGATGTGGATTCTCCTTCTTACATAATAGACATAGCGGATATTATCGTATCTGCTGCGGATCTTAAGCATTTGAGCTTTGAGGATCCGGCGAAGGACAGAGGGGAAAACGCCCCACAGAGCCGGGCATCGGGGAAAAAGGAGCCGGGTCCGGCAGCCTCTGTGGCGAATTTCAAGAGAAAGGATTTTCCGGGTTTTGCGACTGGGAAAAAGGGAAGGGAAAGAGATCCGGCAGCCGGATCCGGCGGGATTGCCCCGCTATGGAGCGTGTTCAATAAGTTAAACGGAAATGATAAAAGTATGCATTATGCCCCGCAGGCTATGGACGAAAAAGGGCGGATCAATTATCCGACCGAACAGCCCGTGGCAATGGATAATGCTTTTCAATCGAATTTTGAGAATTGGCTCCGGGAGACGTTTGGAGGCCTTTCTGATAATAAGGCGATTAATGCGGAATCCATCAATTACCTCTTGAGCAGGCTTGAAGTATGGCTTGCCTATGCCCCTTCTTCGACCGATCCCCGGCAGCCAACGGATGTTTCGCTTTATGATCATTTGAAGCTGACGACAGCACTGGCAGGCTGCATCCTTTCGTGGCTCCGGGCGGAGAAGATAAAGGATTACCGGAAGGAGCTTTTCACGGAAGCTGAAAGGTTCCTTGAAAAGGAGGCTTTCTGCCTCTTTTCCATGGACATCTCGGGGATTCAGAGCTTTATTTATCAGCAGTTCGGTACAGAGGATGTGCTGAAAAACCTGCGCGCTAGATCCTTCTATCTGGAAATCATGATGGAACGATTTGTGGATATCCTGCTTCAAAAGACAGGCCTTTCCCGCGCGAACCTGATCTACTCCGGGGGAGGGCATGCCTACCTGCTTCTGCCGAATACGAAGGAGTGCTGCGAGGCAGCGGAGGCATTTTCCGGGAATGCCAACGCATGGCTGCAGGAGAACTTTGGGACGGATCTGTTCCTGGGAACCGGGATCGCTCCCTGCAGCGCGCGCACGCTGGAAAATGTCCCGGAGGGCAGTTATGGGGAGCTGTTCAGGACCGTATCGAGGAAAATTTCCTATTCAAAGTCGCACCGGTATTCCGCAGCGCAGATCCGGGCCCTTAATAAGGGGAAGAAGAGGGACGGCGCGCGGGAATGCAGGATCTGCCACCGCTCGGACAAGCTCACGGAGGAAGGCCTCTGCGGGATCTGCAGCGGACTCACAAAGCTTTCGCCCAGGATAATGAATCAAAAAGCTACGTTCTTCGTTGTGCGAAACAGCGAGGATGGGGAAGGACAGATACCCATATATGAGGGCGAGTTCCTGTCCGCAATGGATATGGCCGGCCTGGGTAAAGCGATCAAAGGGGACAGCCATTATATCTGCTCTTATACCAAAAACGATATGGGCGGGGCTTTTCGGAATGATGGAAACGAATGCCTGAATAATGATGCCCAAGGCGCATACATGGCGGACGAAAAGGGCCTTTGGAATAACGGAAGTGAGCACCTGAATGAGAAAGTCGAAGATGCGTACAAGGCGGGCGAAAAGGGTCTTCGGAGTGACGATAATGAACATGACGGAAATGAACACTTGTATAATAGAAGCGGGAATGGCTACGGGAGCCATGCGACCAGGCTTTGGGTCGCGGATTACAGCAGCGCGGGGACGCTGCAGGAGCTTGTAGAGAATGGCAAAGGGATCTCCAGGCTGGGGGTCATCCGCGCGGATGTAGACAATCTGGGGACGGCCTTTGTTTCCGGCTTCCCCCGGGAATACCAGACCCTCACCCGGGCGGCAAGCTTTTCAAGGATGCTATCCATGTTCTTTAAATGGCACGTGAACGCGCTTCTCCGGGACGGGGGCTACCGACTGGAGGACGGGGGAACGGATATCCGCGGGGTGAGCGGTGCCTCCGATTCCCTGGATGAAGCAGGAAACGCGCCCTGTCAATCCGAGGGGCGGAATCCGGCGAGCGACGATTCCAATTCCCCGGAAGAAAAAAAGGGAGCAGGCCCCCGGAATGCCACGGTCATCTATGCCGGCGGTGATGACCTGTTTATCGTGGGCGCCTGGAAGGACATCATTGAATTCGCCGTTGATCTTCACAGAAGCCTGGATGCCTTTTCAATCGGGACATTGAAGATATCCGCCGGCATCGGCATGTTCAATGAGAAATACCCGATTTCTTATATCGCGTCCCAGTGCGAGGAGCTGGAGAGCGCGTCAAAGGGGCTTGAGGGGAAGGATGCCGTCACCCTTTTCATGGAAGAGGGCAATACATACAAGTGGGATGAATTCATTGACGAGGTGCTGGGCGAGAAATTCCGTATGCTTTACAGCTTTTTCTCATTCTCCCATGAGGCGTCGGAGAGGGGGAAGACGTTCCTTTATCGAATCCTTGAACTTTTCAGGGACACGGAGGACAGGATCAATCTGGCACGCCTTGCTTATCTTTTGGCCAGGCTGGAGCCTGCGAAAAAGCCAGGGGACCGAAAGGCGGAGGAATATGCCAGGCTTTACAGCGAGTTTCGAAAGAAGCTGTATCAGTGGCAGAGGAATGAAAAGGACAGGAAACAGTTTGTGACGGCGGCATATATATATGCTTATCTTAACAGGGGGGAGGTATGATCGTGGAGGAGAATGCTTTGGGAAGCGACAGCAGGGGCTTTGGGCAAAAGTCAGGAAGCGCAAGTGGCGGAAGCGGTTATCGAAATAATGATCAGTATAATGAAAGGAATAATGGTCGGAATAATACTAAGAATAATGACGGATATCGTGACCGGAATAATAGAAACGAGGATGGGTACAATGGCGACGTCGACATGAGGACGCATGTGCCGTTGGACGGGAAGAAATATGTGGACGATGCCGAGGGAGTTATCCGGAAATTGGCCGATAAAAAAGCGGAATGGAGGGACAGCGGGCTGCTTTCAACTTCCAAGATCCGGAACCTGCTGTCCATGATCACATCCCTGTATGATGAGGTGCGCAGGGAGAGGAAGGAGACTCTCAGCGAGGAGGAGCAGAGCAGGATCCAGTATATCCGTCTGCATTTCGCCTATGAGGCAGGGCGGGACACAAAGGTAAAAAGCTTTGTCTATGAAGCAGACATTTTCTCTCATATCCAGGATATCGGGAACAGCAAGGAAAGGTTTCTATTGTTCTGCAGATATATGGAGGCACTGGTGGCGTACCACCGTTATTACGGTGGAAAGGAATGAATGATTCAATGGTCAATAGCATATTACAGATAGACAAATGTCAGAATGATAGTGGAGGTGAACAGGATGCTGGCGAAAATCATGATTTCCGGAAAAATCATTTCCAGGACAGGTATGCATATCGGGGGCACGTCCGGGTTCTCGGCGATCGGGGCACTTGATTCCCCGGTGATCCGGGACATCCAGACGGATGATCCGATGATCCCCGGGTCGAGCCTGAAGGGGAAGATGCGTTCCCTTCTGGCCAGGCAGTACGCGGATTCCACGAAGCTCCCGGCGCATAATTCGGATCCGGAACGGGTGCGCCGCCTGTTCGGTTATATGCAGGATGGGAAGTCAGGAGACGGCGGGCAGCAGATGGCTTTCCCGGCAAGGCTCCAATTCTCGGATATGTTTCTTGCGAATAAGGAGGAACTGACGGAAATCGGTGTCCCCACAACAGAAGTGAAATTTGAAAATACGATTAACCGCCTGACTGCCGTGGCAAATCCCAGGCAGATCGAGCGCTCCGTGGCCGGGTCGCAGTTCGACCTGAACCTTATATACAATGTGGTAAATAAGGACGAGATGATAGAGGATTTTGAGACGATCTGCAAGGGATTGAAGCTCCTGACCTACGATTACCTTGGCGGGCATGGATCCCGCGGATACGGGAGGATTTCTTTCTCGGGTCTGGAGATCAAATGTGTATGCGGTGAATGCGATCCTGAGATTCTGGACAGGTGCAAGGCCTTACTGGCAGAGGAAAAACTCGCATGAGCCCGCTTGTCCTCCGGCGTGGGAAGCATTTCCAACATCAAGGCTGCTTTTGTTGTAATCATCTGACGGATGATCTGCAGGCAAGCGACGGAAGTGTTTTTCCTACACCAAAGCTTCTTATATACGCGGCGTTTTGCTGCGCAGGAGTTCAGAGCAGACAAAGGTTAAGCCTGGAAATGGTGGCAATTGAGAAAGAAGGGGCTGCATGAAATTCAAAATATATAAAATGAATTTTACGAGTGCCGTTCATTTTGGGGAGGGAGGCCTCGCCACGTCGTCGGACGTACTGATGGCCGATTCGGTTTTTGCCGCACTCTGTACCGAGGCGGCAGCCTGGGGAGGGGGCATGCTGGAGAGGCTGCTTGACAGCGCTTTTTCCGGCAGGCTCCTGCTTTCCGACGGGCTGCCATATATCGGGGAGACATTATATGTTCCCAAGCCGGTGATGGAGGTCAGGGGTGATGGAGAAGTGAATTCCGTGATCAAGAAGGCCCTTAAGAAGCTCCGCTACATCCCGGCGGACAAGCTGGATATCTACCTGCAGGGGAAGCTTGATATTGCAGGGGAAGCAAAACGCTTTCATGATGGATGCAGCCATTCAGCGCTTCTTGAGAAAGTCACTGTGCCGGAGCATGAGATTACACGCCCTTATGCTGTTGCAGTGAGACGTTTTCGCCCCGGGAGCGGGCTGTATCTTTGCATGGGATATGGGGACGATGAGACCTGTGGTATATTTACGGAACTGATGAATAGTCTTTCCTATGCGGGAATAGGAGGGAAGCGCTCTGCCGGTTACGGAAGGTTTGAGCTGACGGAGGCTGATATGGAGGAGTCAATTTTAAAGAGGCTTCTGAAGTCCGATTCGGAAAAATACATGTCCCTCTCGGTCTGCCTTCCCACTGATGAGGAGCTGGACGATGTAATATCCAATGCGGATTATCTCTCGGTGAAAAGAAGCGGCTGGATTGCTTCTGGTTCCTATGCGGATTCATTCCGGAAAAAGAAGGATCTGTACATGCTGTCAGCCGGTTCCGTCTTTTCCGGGCGCTTTTCGGGCGGGATATTTGATGTCGGCGAAGGAGGCGGCCATCCCGTCTACCGTTATGGAAAGCCGATGCTTCTGGCCGTATCCTGACTATTGCAAGTCGCTTGAAGAAGCTATAAAGGAAAGTTATGGAAAGCCAATGCTTCCGGCCGTATCCTGACCTTAAAGACAACAATTACCGAAAGACCAGACCTGATTACAGGAAAACATTGCTTCTGGCCATATCCTGACGGACAGCAACGCGACAATTTTCAAAAGGGTGCACAAGTGACATAACAATACCCTGAAAAAATACTGATGCCTCCACGATCGCCTCGGCAGGCTCCAGGACCAGTGCACAAGTGACATAACGATATCCTGAAGAAAAACTCTGACAGGTAAAAGGAACATAAATGGAAGATTATATCAAACGTGGAATTATTGAATTCATTACGCTTGCGCCGGTCTATATTGGATGTGGGCAGGCCGCGAGCAAGAAGGAATACCTGTATGATGCGGAAAAAGGGAAAATCGAAATCCTCCAGATGGGTAAGGTTTTTGACCGCATCTGCAGGCTTGGTCTCGAAAAGGAATTTGAGGAATACCTCCTTACGCCCGTGGATAACAGAGGGGGACGGGGCGGTCCTGAACTTGTTGATTTTATGCACAGGAACCGAATTCCCGAAAGAGAATACAGAACCTGGTCCGATGAGGTTCTGACGTTTGCGGATTCAAAAATGAATTATCGGAGCATAAAGGACATCAGTCTCTTTGCGCGAAATGAAAGGGGACTCCCCTATGTCCCAGCATCCGGTTTCAAGGGGATGCTCCGCACCGTGCTTGAAACGGAGCATTATCTCAAAAACCGAGAGGGCGCCCGGGAACTTGGGAAGGAGATCATCAGGGAGGTCGATGATCCGGATCCCCGCCGGAAACGCAGGGACAAATTCCTGAAAGAGCAGGATTCCAGGGCGGATGTCGAATCTATGCATAAAGAAATGTTCGAGCCTCAAAGAAAGGACGAACGTCCCGGGAAAAACCTCAGCGATCAGAAAAACGACATCCTTCGAGGCTTTTTGGTCGGAGACAGCAGGCCGCTTTCCTGGGACGATATGTGCATCTGCGAAAAGATCGATCTGAATCTTGACGGTGAGGAGAGGCTATTGAACGTTCAGCGGGAAGCGATCAGGCCGGGCGTGAAGATCAAAATTCCAATCCGAATTGATACCCGGATTTGCAGGTATACGTTGCCGGACATTGTAGATGCTATCAAATCATTTGATAGGAATTACCGGGATGTTTTTTCCAGCCACTTTACTGCTGTGCCTCCTACTGGTGATAAATACACAACATTTTTCCTTGGGGGCGGGACAGGCTACGTTTCAAAAACCATCATTTACGGCATCCTGGAGGGCAAGGAAGCTGTGGAGACAGTGTCTAAAATTACCAATCAGACACTTTCGCCCCGCCACCAAAAGGAACATAACCACCAAAATGACCCGCGCAAGGGCATCTCGCCCCACGTCCTGAAATGCACCAGATATAATGGCAGGCTCTACCAGATGGGCGAATGCCGGGTATTGCATTATTATGCTTAAATATATCGAAACAAATCTTTGCATACGCAGGGTTTGCGGCGGAAACGAAAAAAAGACAAAAAAATGACCGATTTTTCCTTTCAGCCGCAAACCACCTCGAAAAGCCTTATACCACAGGCCTAAAATCGGATAGGGTTTAGAAAACCATCACCCCGCAAGGGGACGGAAACCCATCCTCCTCCACCTCTCCGAAGATCTTTTCGGTTTAGAAAACCATCACCCCGCAAGGGGACGGAAACAGCTCTGTATACTTCAAGAATTTTTCCATAGACTCGTTTAGAAAACCATCACCCCGCAAGGGGACGGAAACTATGTTTGATGTTTACGTCATAGGAAACATCATATAAGTTTAGAAAACCATCACCCCGCAAGGGGACGGAAACTTTTTGCCAGACAAGCCCGTAGGAGTAGAACTCCCTTAAGTTTAGAAAACCATTACCCCGCAAGGGGACGGAAACTTCCAGATACGTAAAGTAACCGTTTTAGCGCCGTGTTTAGAAAACCATCACCCCGCAAGGGGACGGAAACGGACGAATGTTTGGGTTAACTTCGAGGCCCCATACGGTTTAGAAAACCATCACCCCGCAAGGGGACGGAATGAATTCAAACCACTCATTGAAATATGAGCCCAAAGAAAGGGGGTCACGATTGTCTTGTTTGTATGTAACGGAACAAGGTGCAAAGATATCCACAAGCGGAGGAAGATTCATTATTGAGTGCAAAAACGATTTGATCAGGGAAGTGCCGGAGGAAATCGTTGAATCCATCATGGTGTTCGGGAATGTGCAGGTGACCTACGGAGCCCAGAAAAGGATTCTTGAAAAGGGAATCAGCATGTCTTTCCTCTCTACCCGGGGACGATATTTCGGAAGACTCCATTCCACGGCTCATCCAAACGTGGAACGCTTCAAGAAGCAGGTTTATATGAGCGATGACATGGAGCATCGTCTATTATTTGCACGTTTAACCCTGAGCGCAAAAATTCACAATCAGATCGTCCTCCTGCGCCGATATCTGAGGAATGCGCAGGGAGTCAGCCTCGAAGACGAAATCTTCCATATGACCGTATGCGAAAGGAAACTTAAGGATGCGGAGACGGTAGAAGAGATAATGGGTCATGAGGGGCTGGCTGCGCGTTATTATTTCAGCGGATTGTCTAAGCTGGTGGATGAAGGCTTTCGTTTTTCAGGAAGGAGCAGACGCCCACCGAAGGATCCTTTCAATTCCCTTCTCAGCCTCGGATATACTATTGTCTTTTTGAAATATACGCGGAATTGGAAAACCGCAGCGTCAATCCCTATATCAGCTTCGTACACAGCCTGAAGGAGCATCATCCGGCGATGGTCAGCGACCTTTTAGAGGAGTGGAGGGCAATCATTGTCGATTCGACCGTGATGAGTCTTGTCCAGGGTCATGAAATAAAAAATGATATGTTTTCCACGGATGAGGAGACAGGGGCGGTAATAATCTCCACACAGGGGGTACGAATCCTCGTGAACAAGCTGGAACAGAAAATGGCTTCGAAAATGAATTATCTTGAATATCTGGAACACCCCACGAGCTTCCGTCACGGAATCTGGTGGCAGGTGAAAATGCTCGCGCAGGGGATAGACCAGGGGGATCTATCTGTCTACAAACCGATCCGGGTAAGATGATTTCGTACTATGGGAGGATGTCACAGTCATGTTGGAAAACAATGAATCCTTTGAAAATGAATGGCTGGCCGATTCCGAAGGAAGCGAGGATGACCTTTATTCAGAAAGGAAATATATCATCCTTGTCATCTACGACATTATTTCTGATAAGCAGCGGGTAAAAATGGCCAGGGTTTTATCGGGATATGGCATAAGGGTTCAGAAGTCGGCCTTTGAGGCACGCCTTAACAAAAAGCAGTATCAACGGCTTCTTGAGGACATCAGGAAAATATTGAAGGATGAGGACAATGTAGGTATAAACTTATGCATCAAGCATAGTTTATACCGTATTTGGCGCATCCCTGTGGGATGCGTCTGAACAAAATCTGCCTTCAGGCATGTTTTGTTCAGATTTTTCCGCAGCATTCCTCGTGCTGCGGAAAAACCTGCGTATTTATAAACTGTATGGCTATGAGGAAATCCTGACGTTTGGTGAACAGGATTACGAGAGGTTTGAGGATGTTATTGTAATTTAACGTATATTGCAATGCAGTTTCTTCGCCTCCGGGATGCTTCTCAGCAGATGCGGCGTATGTTGCGAAATATGGAGCAGCTTCCTCGCCTCCGGGATGCTCCGATCAGGTTTGAGCCTGTTATTGTCATTTGACATATACCGTCCCCAGCATTGGGAAATAATGATAAGCATCATGGGAGCCGATTTGCCCCGCAAGCGGTTCGCTATGTCAGAATTCAGAGCGGCACCCCCCACTTTGATAGATGGGCTTAATGTAAAAACCGGCCAAAGGGGACAGGGACGAGGATGGCTTAATTGCGAATAAATATGCTGCTATAACTTTAGTGGCAAAATAGATCGAATCGAATCAAAGGAAAGGTGCAGGACTATGAACAAAACTTTTTTATTTTCCCCACTGGGTGGCACGGATCCGATTTCGCAAACGAACTGCAGGGACGGATCTATGCTGCACATATGCAGGTTTCTAAAACCGGACAAGGTTTTTCTGTATCTCTCCAAAGAAATGGTGGATTATGAGAGGGCGGATCATCGCTACACTTATTGTCTGAATGAACTGATGAAGCTGCAGGAACGGACTTTTGAAGTGGAACTTATTGAGAGGCCGGATTTGGTGGATGTCCAGGATTATGACTTCTTTTATACGGAATTTTCCGTCATTATCAATAGAATCATGACGGGGGAGATGGATGGGACGGATACCCTGATCCTGAATATCGCGTCCGGGACGCCGGCCATGAAGAGCGCGCTCGCGGTCATGAAGACGATTTCCGAATACCCATGCAGGCTCATACAGGTCACCACGCCCACAAAATCTATGAACATACATGACAACAGCGGGTATGATCCGGTCCTCATGTGGGAATGTGATGAGGACAACCGCCCTGACGCGAAAAACAGATGCGTCGAAATCACCCTTCCATCTCTTGCCCTGATGAAAAAAGAGGAAATCATCAAGATGCATATCAGGGCCTATGATTACCGCGCTGCCATGCAGGTGGCATCGACATTACCCTCAGGGAAAAGCGCGGCCTACATTGATCTGATCAAAATGGCGGAAGCCAGGCTGGGATTTGACCTTGATGAGGCTCGGAGCCTGGAGGGGAAAACGGGCTGCGTCTGCCTTCCCGTAAAGAAAAGGATTCCGGGGAGGCAGTTGGAATATGCCCTGATCCTTGAGATAAAGCTTCGAAAACATGAGTATGCCGACTTCCTTCGGGCCCTTACCCCTTTGATAGTAGACCTTTTTGAAATGGTCCTTGAATCAAGGTGCGGTTTCAAGGTGGATGACTACTGTGATCCGGACAGCAAGAAGCAGTACGAGAAAAAGGTGAAATATCATCAGCATGTGGCAAGGCGCTGGAGCCGGGAGAAATTCGGCCAGGACGACATCGGGCAGAGGGCACTTGCGGCGCTTGACAGCCATTATGGGGAAGACGGGTTCAGGAACAAGGACGTATCCTCTGACCATCTTAAAGTTCTTGTTGATGAGTTTTGCATGGATCAGGGGATGATCAGTATCGTTTCGAACCTGAGAAATGTGGAAATAAAGGTTCGCAACCTGGCCGCTCACGAGCTGGATTCATTTAACGAGGACAAAATATATGACCTGACTGGACTTTCCACAAACAAAATCATGCAGCAGATACGCTCCCTCTTTGGCTTTTTGAGCTGCCCGATCCCATCAGACGTATGGGACAGCTATGACAAAATGAATGAAATGATTATTGGGCGTATGTAGAGCCAGGGTCAAGGCACAAGGTATGCATGATACGAATAGTAAATTCATTTGCCATAACAATTAACCATATACCTGTTTTGACGAAAGTCCGTTTTATTGGACAGCTCATGTGATAGTATAATATATCATTAGTCGGAGAAAGGTATCCAAGGGCGAATAAAGTCTGCGGTGAAAAGGGATCGGCATAGTCACTGCATGCTTAAGGAGAAGTAAAGAGAAGATTGTAGCTTTTTAAAATAATACTAAATTATTGCATAAGGAGAAATGCAAATAATGGAATACTACGCTCATAAAAGAGGGGAAGACAGGGAATCAGTTATTGACCATTTGAAAAAAGCGGCAGAAAAGGCGGAATCATATGGAGATAAATTCGGCTGTGGTGAATTAGCAAAAAGAAATGCTTTGATACATGATGCAGGCAAGCTATCAAAACGATTTCAGGATGTCCTGTTTCATGGATATACTCTTGTGAATCACGCATTATCTGGCGCACAGATCCTGTATGAATTAACAAATCACAGTACGAAAATGGCAGATCGGATCTCTTACGAATCAATCTATAGCCATCACTCAGATTACGGTGAGGGCATCAACTTCATAGGCAACAGTTTATCACTAAGAAAGCTTCGTTTACCGAAAGATTTTTTTGAAACTGATAAAAATGACAAAGTAAATGCATTTTCCTCAGCAAGTGAATTTGAAGATGCACTTAATTATGTCAAAGACAATGCGTTATATTTTCCTGTAGAAGGCAATATGCCAGAGGAACTGGACAAAGAGGAATTAATGCTCTTTGCCAGGATGATCCACTCCTGTCTGGTGGATGCGGATTATAGTTCGACTTCTGAATATATGAATCCTGAAGAACAGATTGATGAGTTTTTAATGGATGCAGAGAAAATGCTTGAGGCAGTAAACATTAGAAAACAGCAATTTGCATCATCCGGGGTTCATAATCCAATGCAGGCTCTAAGGGATTATGTTTACAATCAGTGCTGCAAGGGAGCCGAACTGAAACCCGGCCTGTATACACTGACGGCCCCTACTGGACTTGGTAAGACAATGGCCTCTATGGCCTTTGCCGTCCGTCATGCCATGACAAATAAACTGAGCAGAATCTTTGTTGTACTACCCTATTTGAGCATAACATTGCAAAGCTATGAATTTTACAAAAATATGTTCGCCAATCTCGGAATTGACAATTATATAATAGAAGATGACAGTAATGTTTTTCAGGATTCTCAGGATATCAATGAGGAGGCAGTAAAGATAAATTATCTCAGGTATACGGATCGATGGAATGCTCCGGTCATTATAACCACAAGCGTGAAATTTTTTGAAACTCTTATGTCTTGCAACACACCATCTCTTCGTAAACTACATCAGATTTCTAATTCGGTAATAATCTTTGATGAATCTCAGACGTTGAAAGAAGATGTACTTGATGTAACCATAAATACTTTGAAGTCATTACCAAGATATTTCAATACCACGGTTTTGTTAAGTACTGCGACGCAGCCTTTATATTCCTACCGAAAGAATATCAGGGTACAATTCGAAGAATTGATAGATGATCCGGTGAATTTATACAGGAATTACACAATCGCAAAAAATACAAAAGCTGTATATGAGCCTGATTTGAAAAGTTATGATGAAATTACCGTTATTGCTTCGGAACATTACAGTGCTCTCATCGTAGTGAATACAACCAGGAAAGCGACAAGATTATACGAAGCAGTCGTTCGTTTGGTGGGCGAAGAAAACTGTCTCCTTCTAACGTCGTGGTTTTCCGGTGTACATAAAAGAGATATTATTGATGAAGTGAATACTAGAATAAAGAAAGGAGAGAAATGTATACTTATAAGTACTCAATGCATTGAAGCAGGTGTTGATCTGGATTTTCCTTTTGGTATGAGGGAGATAGGCCCGTGGACATCGCTTGTGCAGACAGCAGGAAGAATTAACAGACATGGAATGTATTCAGGTGAATTTATCATTTTTGAGTTGAATGATGATGGATATCCAGATAACACATATAGAAATTTGACATCAATCTCCAGAAAATTATTGTTGGAAAATAGTGAAGCGAACCTGAATGACCTTGACACTATCAGACGATATTATAAAGAGTTTTTTGAATGCATCAAGGAAGAAGATACTCGAAAAATCCGTGAGCCACTGGAAAATCTGGATATCTATTTGATGGGGAAAAATTACAGACTGATCGATAATATGACACAGGCAACCGTTCTGGTTCCTTACGGATGGGGCGGTTACGGAGAGCGGGATTCATTTGATGAGTTTGCTGAAAGACTTCGTTCCCAGGGATACAAAATCAGCAAAAAAGAAATGAACCGGTATCGAAAATACAGTGTTAATATTACCTTGAACAAGGATGTGCAAACTGTTTTGAATAAGACTTGTAAAAGACTTTCTACTTATGGGGATCTAAGTATTTCTTTGAATTGGTATATTGATGAATATAAGCTTGCGTATGATAAGAAGACTGGATTTAAAAGAGACCTGGAGGAGGTGAATGCGGATGACACAGGCGCAATATTCGCGTGAAATATGCGTGGATGTATGGGGGGACTTTGCCTGTTTCACTCAGGCCGATACAAAAACGGAACGAGTGACATATGATATTCCTACACCATCAGCATGTCGTGGTATATTGAGCGCGATTTATGCAAAACCGGCTGAATTTTATTATGAAATACGAAAAATCGAAGTAATGAAGCCTGTCAAAAGAATCGGAATAAAAAGAAATGAAGTGGCAAGAAAAGCAGATAAGAAGCTTGAGTCCATAGATGTGGAAGCAGAAAGGACACAAAGGGGAACAGTTTTTTTAAAAAATGTATATTACAGAATACATGCTTTGATCATTATGAGAAATGATGCGGATGAGCGGGTCAATATAGAAAAACTATATAATGAATTTAAACGACGTGTCAGAAAAGGAAAATGTTTTTACCAGCCCTATCTTGGAACAAGGGAATGTCTGGCATATTTTTCAGAACCTGACCCGGACAAAGTACCCATCAATCAAACAGAAGATTTCGGAATGATGCTTTATGATATTTTTGATATTTCAGATAACGTGCCTCTTGATACGGAAAATAATACTGGGAAAACAAATATTAAATACTATCATGCCTATATGGAGAATGGCGTAATCAGAATTCCTTCATATGAAACAATCAAAGGGGGTGAAACATGAATGTATGAGTCCATTTACAAATTTGCGGTAAACAACAATCTTTCAACAAAAAAATACTTCACTAAAAGAAAAATAGCAGGGTATATTCATATACAAAAGGATGGTACCTTTGAATATATCGAGGTAATAAAAAAAGATGATATTCAAAGAAAAGATTGTCCTGTACGACTTCCCGGGGGGAATGATGCGCCTTGCTTCATTGTTGACAAGCTCTTCAAATATGTTGTTGAGGATGAAAAAAACCAAAAAAAACATGACCGGTATGTTCAATCTATCATTGATGCGTCAGGTACATCTCAGACTATTGGGGCGATTTCGGCTTTTCTTAAAAGAATGGATGAGGAGGCAGATCGAAATTCTTATCTAAAGCAGAAGTTGAATAGCGGATTAAAGGATAATGATTATGTTTCATGGAAAGTAGAAGGATGCAAGGTTGAGGATGATGATTCCTGGATCTCTTGGTTTCTTGATTTGATGCAATCCTCAGAAAAAAATAAAACAAGTAAGGGGTTTTCCATATTGAGTGGAAATACATTCAAATATGGTGCATCCACCTTTCCAATGATATCACAAGGACCGGTAGGGTCCGGAGTATCTATATTTTCCAATCAGCACAGCAATTATAGGGGATCAAATTGTGCCTTTAAGTCCTATGGATTTAAAAATGCCTATGATGCCTGCCCTATTGCGGAATCAGAAGCAGAGGCAATAAAAGCAGGCGTTGAACATCTTTTTACAAGCGGTCATAATTATAATCGTAGTTTTGGTGTGCTGTATTGGTATGATCAGGAAAAACAAATAGATTTGATGGAAAGCTTCAACGCGAATGAAGTTGAAGATGCGTGGAAGGATATTCTTGAGTCTGTAGTGGCACGAAGGGATATTATTGATGAACTCGGTGTGAAAATGCATGTTATTAAATATAATATTCCCGCACAGGGACGATTCACACTGACAAATGAGAGGGTGATAGATTATGACGCTGCGTGCAGTAATTTGATCCAATGGTATAAGGATAGCCGGTTGACAGATGCCTTTTATGATATAAAGGAAAAAACGGTAAGAATAATCACAAGAGATTTGTCAAATACTTTTTCGGTCTTGAGGAATACTGTCAAAAGCCCAACAAATGATGCTGAAAAAATCAAAGCGGAACATGGAGATGACGTAGAAAAATTTTTATTTTCTGTTTTGTTAAGAGAGCAAATCCCTGTGCGTATATATAGCAAGGCACTCCGACATGCAGAAAGGGCTGTTGTTCTCGATGGTTTTGATAGTAAGGAAAAGAGAAGCAGACGCATTATTTTACAGATTATTAAAACATATTTAATCAGGACAGGGAAGGAGGAAAACTATATGAGGGAGGTACTAAAAAAAGACAGTAGAAATGCTGGATATCTATGCGGAAGGGTAATAGCAATCATGGACAGATTGCAGCGAGCAGCATTGGTAAAAGTAGGAGTCAAGATATCACAAAAATACATTAAACTCGTCATTAACAAAACAAACATTGGAATGACTATGGTCTTAGAGCATGAAGAGGATTATCTGAAAAAACTTGAAGGACAAGGTGAGCAAGGTTCCAGAATTGCGGGTATATATCGCAGTCAGCTTAATGACGTTTTAGCCGGTTTTGAAGAGACATTTCCCTCGAAGCTAAGCACTGAGGAACAAGGCGCTTTATATCTTGGCTTGCATCATCAAGATCTTGACATGACATTAAGGGCAAAGGAAGCCGCTGATAAAAAAAGAGAAGCAGAAAATCTTAAAGAAGAAGAGGTGAATTGACGATGAGTAATATTTTAAAGAACAGAATGGAATTTGTCTTTTTGATCGAAGCAAAAATGTGCAATCATAATGGCGATCCGGACATGGCCAATCTGCCGAGACAAGATGGTGAAACGGATTGCGGTATATTTACGGATGTAGCCATCAAGAGACGCATCAGAAATTATATACTTGATGCTTTTCAGGGGATAGATGGCATGGATATACTTATGAAGCAGGGAACCAGTATTAACAAAAAAATTGCGGAGGCTGTTTTTGCCACTTCAAATGTTGGAAAAGAGAATAAAAGTACGGCAGCGATAAATAACGCTCGTATGGAGATGTGCAGGCGCTATTGGGATGTTCGTACCTTCGGCGGTGTTCTCAGTACGGGCTTGAATGCCGGACAGGTACGTGGCGCGGTACAGATTGGGATGAGTACCTCTCTTGATCCAATTCACATTGAAGATTTAACAATCACCAGAATGTGTTATACAACAGATGGAAAAGATTATAAAACTATCGAAGACTATGAAAAAGAGGAAAATGAACGAGAAGATGACAAAAAACGCACTATGGGAGAAAAGAAGATTGAGTCATACGGATTGTACGTTATAAAAGGCTCCATCAGTGCGGCTCTCGCGGAGAAATGTGGTTTTACAGAAGAAGATGCGAATGCATTGTTTGAAGCTATTCTGCAGTGCTATAACCATGATATTTCCTCATCGAAAATGGGTATGAACGTTATTTCCCCGGTGATTATTTTCAAGCATGTAGGCACTCAGAATGATAATAACCAGATTGAAAAAGCCCGGGAGGCAAAATTGGGGTGTGCTCCTGCGTATAAACTTTTTGATCTGCTTGAGATAAGAAAACAGGATGATGTTGAATTTCCAAGGGACAAAAAAGATTATCTTATGTTGCTTCATTCTTCTGTTCCAAAAGGAGTTGAAATTGGCATCAAGGCAAATCCGTTTGAACCTGTACTTTGGGGATGGGAAAATATAAGTCATGAGGATATGGGTTGCATTCAGATTCATAATGATGCAAATTGAATATGAATAAAAGGAGGGATTTGCTCTGTTCGAAAAAAGCAATACTGATGATAATAGTATTTTAATATCCTGGATATCCGAATATGCGTATTGTAAAAGAAGGTTTTACCTTCGTATAATTGAACGGATTGATTCAAAAAATGAGTATATGGCGGAGGGAAGCGCAAAACATGTCAGTGTACATATTCCAAAAATAGAACGAAGAAGAGATGTTGTAAAGGTAATGGGATTGGAAGTTGTTTCTAATTCTCTTGGCCTCTATGGAGTATGTGATAACATTGAATTTCATAAAGATGAATTTGGCGCTTATATCCCTTTTCTATCTGGAAAGTATACCATATGTCCAATCGAATATAAAAACGGAGTAAAACGAAATGAAGTAGAATATAACCTACAGCTTATTGGCCAGGCTGTTTGTCTGGAGGATATGTTTAATTGCATTATTGAGAAGGGGTATATCTATTATTCAGGATCCCGGGAACGCTTTGAAGTCAATATTGCTAAGCAATCAAAGGACAAATTGAAAAGTCTGATTTCCGAGATGCGTATATATATGAATAACCCTGTGTATGTGGAACCATTATATAAAAAGAGATGTCCAAAATGCGCCGTTTATGAAATATGCAGTCCCAAAAAGCTTATGATTAGTACTTATATGAAAAATATATGGAAGAAAGCAGGCATGGATTATGATTGACATTAATAAAACTCTATATATTTTAAATGATAATACTTATCTTCATGTGGATCATGATTCTTTTTTGATTGAGTGTGATGATCAGAAAACACGGGTACCTGTTAATTTGATAGAACAGATTATAATATTTGGCAGTACATCTATTTCTGATTATTTCATTCGGTTTTGTAGTGAAAATAATATTTTTGTTTCATATGTTTCTTTTTATGGGAAATATTATGGTGGATTAAGAGGAAAGTTCAAAAACAGCAATATTTTTTTACGACAAAAACAGTATCGTTTATACGAAGACAATTCATTTCGAACATCTTTTTCAAAGAATGTCGTTTTAGGTAAAATTCTAAACCAGTACGGTACATTATTGTATGCAGCAAAGAATACTGACGAGGAGAATAATGTAAAATTGGTATATGCTGCAGGACAATTAAAGACTTCTCTTGCACAGTTAAAAGAGTCTGAAACTATAGAGGAAATCCGAGGGGTAGAAGGTAAGGCTTCTTCAACATATTTTGGAGTATTTGACAATATGTTGAAAACATCAAACAAAGAAATGCTTTTCATCAAACGGAGTAAGAGACCTCCTGAAAATAATTGCAATGCCCTTCTGTCTTTTTTATATACTCTTCTGAACTTGAACTGTATAGCTGCTTTGGAATCATTTGGACTTGATTCATTTCTTGGATATATGCATACTCTGAAACCTGGTCGTGAATCTCTGGCAAATGATTTGATTGAAGAGTTTCGGTCTCCTGTAGTAGATCGTTTTGTCGTAACATTGATAAATAGAAAGCAAATCAAGCCTGATGATTTTGAGCATAAAGGCACATCTATATATTTAAAGGAGGCAAGCAGAAAGAAAGTATTACTATTATGGGAAGAGGATAGGAATAAAACTGTGTTTTTCCCTTTGTATAAAAGAAATGCTCCAAAAAAGTTATTGCCATATTTACAAGCACAGTTGTTAGCTCAGTATATCCGTGGTGATATATCAGAATATCCACCTTACATATGGGAGGAACAATAGATTGTTTATATTAACAGTTTATGATGTTAGAAACGATAGAAGATTACGTAAGATAGCTATCATTTGTGAGGGTTGTGGATCGCGAGTTCAAAAATCCGTTTTTGAAATGAATATTAATCAGACTGAATATATAGAGCTTAAATCCAAAATTGAAAGAGAAATCGACCCAAAAGAGGATTCTGTGCGTTTTTACAAAATAGGAAAAAAAGAAACGTGTCATGTTGATATTATTGGATTAAAGGCGAATCTTGAAATTTCCGATAATAATGCGCTTATTTTCTGAAAACCTAAGGTTCACATGATTTTTGGAGTTTTTTTGTAGTTGTTGAGCTACCTCATTATTGTTTTAAACATTCATTATTGTGTAATTGTTGTTAATTATTTACAAATTTATATTTATATGCAGAACTTCAATTGGTAAGTTTTGCAGTCCCCTCTCGTATGAGAGGGGTGAATCGAAACCAATGCCCGGAGACAGAACAGCACGGAATGCCCGTCCCCTCTCGTATGAGAGGGGTGAATCGAAACCATGAAGACATGGCCTTTTCAAACTCGCTACCCGTCCCCTCTCGTATGAGAGGGGTGAATCGAAACTGTTTTGCGGTCTCTGTGGCGGCTCGGGAAATCGTCCCCTCTCGTATGAGAGGGGTGAATCGAAACTGTTGGACGACACGGGATATTCGTTCCGCTCATGTCCCCTCTCGTATGAGAGGGGTGAATCGAAACTTTGCGGCCACAAGCAACGGGAACAGGTACCCAGTCCCCTCTCGTATGAGAGGGGTGAATCGAAACAGCGGCTACGGAGAGGCAGGGGCAAGCCAGAGTCCCCTCTCGTATGAGAGGGGTGAATCGAAACTGAATCCATGCAATGCTGCATTGCCACACAGAAGTCCCCTCTCGTATGAGAGGGGTGAATCGAAACTTGGTTGCGACTTCTGCCCGACGGTCTCGCTCCCCGTCCCCTCTCGTATGAGAGGGGTGAATCGAAACGTAATCCCGCCCGCCAGTCCCGCAAGCGCGCCGGTCCCCTCT
>CAMKKZ010000021.1 GCA_946413525.1 uncultured Oribacterium sp. | reverse complement strand
GTTTATCCCCGCATGACAGATGGCAATGATACGATCTTCAGTTTTCTGCTGCTGGCAGGTTATCTGACGCCTGCAGGAAAACCTGAGGAAACAGAGATCGGAACATTTGCTTCTCTCCGTCTCCCAAATGCTGAAATTAAGAGGATTTACAATACAGAAATCCTCAGTTGGAACCGTACGAAGCAGTCGGGAAACATTATCTCTGAGATAGAAAAAGCAGTTTATCTGAGTGATGCGAAACGCATGCAGGAAGCACTCAGAAAATATATGATTAACAGCATCTCCTTCTACGACGGAGCGGCAGAAGGCTTTTATCACGGAATGGTGCTCGGCCTGGTGGCCAGTCTTTCTTCAAAGTATTACATACGTTCTAACAGAGAATCCGGTGAAGGAAGGTTTGATCTTCAGCTTGAGCCTAAGGACAAGACTTTACCCGGTATTCTGATGGAGTTCAAGGCCGTGTCCGTATCAGAGAAAGATAAGCTGTCTGAGCTGGCAGAAGAAGCTCTTGTTCAGACGAAAGAAAAACAATATCAGAGAGAGCTGGAAGATCGTGGCATAATCGATATTGTAAGATATGGCATTGCCTTCTCCGGAAAGAATGTCGAGGTCAGGACAGCATGATAGAGAGGATGATCGCCCTCAGGAGGCTGCGGTTCATGGGGATCCAGGACAGGCATTTCCGGGAGTGGCGCTTCTCCGACGCGGAGGACACGGAGGTGATCCAAAAGGCGCGGCAGTACGTCGCCAACTGGAACAGGGCACGTTCGGAGAACATCGGCCTGCTGTTCTGGGGCGGCGTGGGCACGGGGAAGACCTTAGCGGCAGCCTGCATCGCGAACGCGCTGATGTCTACGGAAACAATACGGGCAATATGCGAGGTGTTGAAATGTTCTGTGGAGGACGTGGTTGTCTACGTGCCGGATAAAGATGAGGGGGAAGGAGAGTGAAAACGAGGAAGAATGAAGACGCTATGGGGCATGACGCAAAGAGGGAGCAGAAGGAATGGAAGTACCGGCGGGGCGACATCTTCCTCGCGAACCTGAATCCCTTCAAAGGCTCAGAGCAGGGCGGGAAAAGGCCAGTGCCGGTGATCCGGAACAATGCGGGGAACAGGTACAGCAGTACAGTCATTGGCGCGGCGATATCCATTCAGTCTGGAAGGGGCAGAGGGCAGCCGACGCATTATATTCTGCCGCCGGTGGGCGTGCTGAAGACGGCATGCATTGTCCATCTGGAGCAAATCAGGACGATAGACAAAAGTCGGATTATGAAGTATTGTGGCAAAGTGCCAAAGGAACGTATGAAGGAAATAAACAGAGTTATAAAGATCAGCCTGGGAATCATACGTGTTCCTGTACGTTCGGACAGTGAAAAAAGAGAAATGGATTTGGGGGCCAAAAATAATTGGGAAGATAGTTATTCTTCTGATTGACGAGTACGATGTCCCTCTGGGAAATATGACGGCCTTAAAGAAAGAGCGGGGCGGTAGCGGGCTTTCAAGCGGTTGAATAGCGACATTAGCGTTATGAGCATGACGGCCTTAAAGGAAGAGCGGGACGGTACCGGGCTTGCAGGCAGTTGAGTAGCGAAATGGCGGAAAGAGTCTTGAAAAGCAAGAAAGTAAGAAAGGGAATGATTTTTTGGGGGATATGTGTTATTCTTGTATGCGTTGCGAATTATCAAAGCTCCCGAAAGGGGAAGGCTTGACTGGGAAAGCTTGCATAAGGGGAGGCTTGCGTAGGGGACGGCTTGACTGAGAAAGCTCTGAAGAATGTCTTATGAATCCGATGCCTGATTGTTTATCAGGAGTCAGAGCGGCCAAAAGCTGCGCTATTAAGGAAGCGTTGATTTTCCTCTCCGAAGGGGTCGCTATGTCAGAACTCAGAGTGGCAAAAGCCCGTTCGATTAGAGGGGGTGACTATTCAGCGCAATCTGATTTTCAGAGGGAGTCCAGGGGCGCGGAGCGCTTCTGAACGACTGTATGAGCAGTCGATAAAGACGGCTGCGAATAAGGTGCTAAAAGTTATCAGGAGAAATACCCGACTGGAAATATTCAGCAAGAAATACCCGGATAAAGCAGATCCTTAAGGGAGGAGAGCCTATTAGGAAAGGATGCAGTATGATGAAGAGGAAATGTATTGTGGCATTTATCATGGCAGCTATAATGGCGATGGCGCTTTTTGGCTGTGGTGGAACGGGTAATGTCCCTGAGCCTGCAGGAAACGCGGGCAAGGAGTCCCAGGTGGACGCGCCTTCCGCGTCAGGCGAGGCGGTTGTCACGGCGGATTCTCCGGATAATGCCGGCAGCGGGGAGAAGGCTGATGATGGGAAGGGAGACGCGGTAGTTGCCCCTGCGCCCGCCGGCTCAACGGAAGAGGCGAAGGATAATGTCGGAGAGAAGGAATCCGGCGAAACGGCAAAAGAGGACGATGCGTCTGAAAAGGGCGAAGGTGAGGACGATGTGGCTGATGAGAGCGGAAATGAGGATGCGGAGTCCGAAAAGAATGAAGATGAGGATGCCGCGGCTGATGAGAACGAAAATGAGGACGAAGAGGATGCCGTAGAAATCAGGGTGCTTGCCATGAAGGGCCCGACGGCCATGGGCATGGTACGGCTTATGGATCTTGCGGAAAAGGATGAGCTTGAGGATGTTTCCTGCACTTTCCAGATCGTTTCCGCTGTAGATGAGGTGGCGCCCCTTCTTGTAAAGGGCGAGGTGGATATTGCGGCGCTTCCGGCCAATCTGGCGGCTGTCCTTTATAACAACACGAGCGGCGGCCTGGCTGTTACAAATATCAATACCCTGGGCATACTGTACATCGTGGAAAATGGAGACAGCGTGCAGACGGTGGAGGACCTTAAGGGCAGGACTATTTATGCCAGCGGCAAAGGGGCCACGCCGGAATATGCTTTGAATTATGTTCTTTCCGAAAATGGGATTGATCCCGACAAGGATGTTACCATTGAATGGAAGAGCGAGCATGCGGAATGCCTTGCGGCGCTGCTTTCGGATGAGTCAGGAATTGCCATGCTTCCGCAGCCCTTTGTCACGACGGCGCAGATGAAAGAAGAAGGCCTGCGGACCGTGCTGGATCTTACCGAGGAATGGGAAAAGCTTCAGGAAGGACAGGATACCCCGTCCGCGCTCCTTACGGGCGTGACGGTGGTCAGGAAGGAATTCCTGGAGGCTCATCCCGATGCGGTGGACGCGTTCCTTTCCGCCTATGCCGAATCCGTGGATTACGTGAACAGCAATGTGGACGAGGCGGCAGCCCTTGTGGGGAAATATGACATTGTTCCCGAAGCGGTGGCAAAAAAGGCAATTCCTGCCTGCAACATTGTGTTTATTGATGGGGACGCGATGCGGGACAGGCTTTCAGGCTATCTTTCCGTGCTCTATGGGCAAAATGAGAAAGCTGTGGGCGGAGCCCTGCCGGAGGATGATTTCTACTATGTTCCGGAATGGTAAGATCGGGCGGTGCGGACAGGATTTTCAGATGCGTCAGGTAATAATAAAATGAAAAAGCATGAGATCAGGCTCTGGGCAGTCCTGTTCTGGCTCCTGGTCTGGGAGGGGATGAGCCGTATTCTGGACCAGGAGCTTTTTTTAGTCTCTCCCGTCAAGGCGCTTTTGCGTCTCAGGGAGTTGTCATTCACCCCTTCCTTTTGGGATGCCGTATTCTGTTCTACGCTAAGAATCATGGGGGGATATTGCGGGGCCGTTTTTCTGGGGGTTCTGTTCGCGGCGTTCGCATCCAGATATTTAAGGTTCCGGGAGCTCTGCATGCCCCTGATGCTGGCCATACGCTCGGTTCCGGTGGCCTCGTTCATTATCTTGGCACTGGTCATATTTTCATCCCGCCGCCTTTCCACGCTCATTTCCTTCCTGATGACGCTGCCCGTGATTTATGGGAATGTTCTGGAAGGGATTCGGGGGCGCAGCAAGGAAATGGACGAGATGGCCTTCGTTTTCCGCATCCCTCTGATCCGGCGAGTCCGCTTCATACTGCTTCCCCAGGTAGAACCATTCCTTTATTCGGCCTGCGAGGTGGCTGCCGGGCTGGCGTGGAAAGCCGGCATTGCCGCCGAGGTAATCGGCATGCCTGCGCGTTCCATTGGAAGCAGCCTGCAGCAGGCCAAGGTCTATCTTGATACGAAGGATCTCCTGGCCTGGACCGCGGCAGTTGTCGTCCTGAGTCTGTTTTCCGGGAAGCTGTTCCTTCTTCTTTTGAAAGCGGTTCTGTCAATTGCCAAAATGGAAAAAAGCATTAGCTTAAAGCGCATTAGAAAGTTTACAAAATGAGATATGTAAAAAAGCATTAACGTAAAGCGCATTGAAAAGTTCACAAAATGAGTTCCGGAACTGAATGCAGAAATAGATGCGGAATTGGATGCGTAACAGAAATACGATAGATAGGATAGAATTGTAAGGGTAATAAGCATTAGCGGAAAAGCGGGGGGGGTATTCCATGGCGAATATGAATGATTATCTGGATTGGAGAGGGGATCTGCCTTTTTCCAGAGATGCTTTTAACATGGTGGATAATATTATCCTTTCGCAGCTTTGCTATACGGACTTTGAGGGAGTGCTGGAAAGGAAAGAGGGGCCGATTTTCGGATTTTGGAGAGAGGAAACTGAAAGCCGGAACGGAAAAGTTTTCAGGGACGAGGGTTGGAATGGAAAAGATGCCGGAGATGAGGGCCGGAACGGAAGGGTAGCCGGAATTGAGGGCTGGAATGATAATGAAGCAGGTGAGGATAGCCAGGGTGGAAAGGCGGTCGGAGACGGGAGTCGAATCGGAAAGATAGCAGCTGCGGATGGCTGGAACGAAAAGGAAGCCGGGGACGAGGGCCGTGGCGGAAAGTCGGACGGAGACGGGGGCCGAATCGGAAAGATAACAGGTGCGGATAACTGGAACGGAATGGGAGCCGGGGACGAGGGCCGTGGCGGAATGGAAGTCGGAGACGAAGGCTGGAACGAAAAGGAAGCCGGAGATGAGAGCCGGGGCGGAATGGGAGCCGGGGACGAGGGCCGGAAGGGAATTGGAGCCGGAGACGAGGGCCGGGATGAAGCCGTAACGGGATATGAAAGCGGGAATGAGGTGGAGCAGGCTGAGATCTGGGAGCTTAACGAAATCTATTTCTCCATGCATACGGATGAGGAAATCAGGAAAAGGATTTCCTTTACGAGGCTGGCGCCTTTTTTGCTTCGGAAGATGGCCGTTGGGGAGCGCTTCCGGAACGTGGTGCTTTCGGATTATGTCAATATTCTGTCCAGAGACGCTGCCGTACAGTTTTCCGCCACGACTTTTCACCTTGGGGAAGCGGGCATCTACATTGCTTTCCGGGGGACGGACACATCCCTTGCGGGCTGGAAGGAGGACTGCCGACTTTGCCTGTCGGGGCCTACCAGGGGGCAGAGAAGTGCCGCGGAGTATCTTGATTACATTGCCCGGAAATACAGGGGCGAGTCGCCGATCATGGTTGGAGGACACTCAAAGGGAGGGAATTTTGCCGTTTACGCGGCTGCATTCTGCTCAAAAGATACAAGGGACAGGATTTCGAAGATTTATTCCAATGATGGACCGGGCTTCCCGGATGAGGTGCTGTCTTCCGAGGGATACCTGGAGATCCAGGGCAGGATCATGAGCATTATCCCGGATGAATCAATCGTCGGAATCATGTTCGGGCAGGCGGTGGAACCCCTTGTCATCCGCAGCTCCAACAGGAACAGCATCATGCAGCATGATCTTCTGAGCTGGGAGGTCATGGGCTGCCGGATCGTGGAAGCGGAGGGGAGGAAGTCGGACAGCCGCCTTTTTGAAAGGAGCTTCCGGGACTGGCTTTCCGGCGTGAATCTCCGGGACAGGGAGGAATTTGTGAACGCGGTGTTTTCCGTGCTGGAATCCACCGGGGCGGAGACCTTTCCCCAGATTGCCGAAAAAGCCCTGCGGAACCTTTCCAGGATCGGAGGAAGCATCCGGGCCATGAGCAGGGAACAGCAGATGAAGGTCATGGATATTCTTGGAAAATTTCTCATGGCCGGAGGAAAGGTCCGTATGGAAGAGTTTCTGGACTGGTTCCAGAAAGTCGGATTGGAAAGGCAGGCGGAGATACAGGAGCGGCAGGACGGGGAGGGGGAGGAGGGTTGACGGCTGCCCCATATTGAGTTCTTCATTATGGGTAAATATCTGAAAGCATATCGGACCTTGCAGTTTTATGTGGCGAGTAAGAACTATATTTCCGCGATACCTGAGAGCGATTTCAATGTCAATAAAGGCAGCCAGGTAGAAATTATCGGCAGGACATATCAGTACTGCAATACCGAGCTGAAGGCAAAAGCCTTTGCAAAGAAGGGCAAGATTACAAGGAGATTCCGGCAGTTACGCAGATGCCTACACCGGACTGGATTGTCTGTTATATGTTGGAAAACAGCCTGGGCAGGCTGTGGGTGGAGCATCACCTGGCAAATGGAGATAGCTGGAGCGAGCAGGAAATCGAGAAGGATTTCGGTTGGAAATATTAGCTGCCGGAGGCGGAGCAGGAGACGGAGGTATAGGCGAAGCTGGTACAGATCCGGGCGGATTGTAAGAGCCTGACGCCGGAGGACATTTTGTGCATCGATCCCAGCCAGGGCAGTGGCCCAAAGGATTCCGATGGATCTGGATGACGGCGTTAAGAAAAATTATCGGATGTTTCAGGGCGTGGAGGTCTCGGCCGAAGGAAAGAAGAAGCAGGCCATTGATCTGTTGGCAAAGCTGTAGGAGGGAGGTGAACAGCATGCTGAAAGGGTTTTGGTTTGAGAATTTTAAGGGTTTTCAGAAAGCAGAACTGTTCCTGGAGGATATCAGCATCCTGATTGGAACAAATGCCTCCGGAAAGAGTAATGCCATTGAGGGAATAGAGATTCTTTCTGAAATTGCAACTGGAAAGGATCTTGCCACAATTCTGGATGGTTCCAGGAATTCTGAAAGCTTTGTCCGTGGAGGAAGTAAAGGATGCTGCCGGTTTAAATCAGCTTCCTTTGGATTGGGATGTCTGGTGGACTTAAATACAAATAATGATCTCCTGTATAAAATTAAAATTAAAGTTGGAGATAGGATTTATGTTGAATCGGAAAGTCTGTCTATTGTCTCGAACGGAAAAATGGTAAGTACAGGAAACAGAATTTTTTCAACAAAGCCAGTAAGGGAAGCAAAAAGTGCCAACATTCAAGTAGCAATACGGAACGGGAAGCAAGGACCCAATCCGGAAATTATCTGCCTTCGCGATACAGCAGTTTTACCACAGTTAAAGAATCAGCCTTTGGAAAAAGGCTCTGTTATGACTGAAAATCTAGAATATGTCAATCTTGTTTTGAACAATTTGAGAAAAATACTTGTCTTGTCTCCAAATCCGGATGTTATTGGAGGATATTGCAGGATTAGCGATAGTATCTTGAAACATGATTGTTCCAATCTGTCTGCGGCATTAAATGCATTGTGCGAGAATCCTGACAATAAAGAGACCCTGCTGAATATTATCCGTCAATTGCCGGAAAATGAAATTCGCAATATCGGATTTCTTTTCCCGGGAAATGGAGATGTGCTATTTTACCTGGAAGAAAAATATATGTCTTCCTATGGCAAAATATACGCTAATCAATTGTCAGCAGGCACATTACGTGCCATTGCGGTAATAGCGGCTCTTCTGGGAGAAAAAGAAGGAAGTCTTATTATTATTGATGAAGTTGATAATGGATTACATCCAAACCGTGCCAAATCTCTGATATCATGGATGCTCAAAATAAATAAAGAGAGAAAAGTGGATATTCTCATAACCACACATAATGTCTCATTGTTAAACAGTTTGAGTGGACAAACCATACTTGGTGTATCGGTAGTATATCGGGATGACGAGAAAGGTTCAAGCAATATAATACCATTTATTGATATGGAAAACCACGCATATATCCTGGCCTCTGGAGGAATTGGTTCGGCAGAAGAAAATGATCAACTCATTATGAAAGACGGTGTTCAGGAACCACTGCCAGGCTGGCTTGAGGTGAATGCATGATATATACATTTCTTGATACAGGAATATTAGACGAATTACTGAAAATACCAGCGCATTCAAATGCAGAGGATTCTGAAAAGATAAAGGAGGAGTTCAGAGAACGGATCGACAGTGGGGAAAAACTAATTATTCCATTCGCCCAATGATTGAAGTTGGAAACCATATTGCTCAGATTAAAAATAACGATAACGAACGGAAACGTTGCGCTAGACAATTTGCGGAGTTTCTTGATAGATCAAGAAATAACAAGGCTCCATGGATGTTATGTATGGATGGATTGACGGAAGAACAGATTGGATTTATATCGGAAAAGTTCACAGAAATCGGTGGTAATATGCAAATTGGGACGGGTGACATTTCTATTGTGTACCAGTATGACAGATTTCGGAAAAGAGTGTCAGGAACTTCTGAAGGAGTCAGCATATGGAGCCTGGATCATCACATTTCAAATCTTCAAAAAAAATTAGAAAATGATTTGCAGCCAGAAAAACTTGTGAAAAGAAGAAGGGATCGATAATGGCTCTGAAAGAAATACAGGATAAACTGAATGCCATGTTTGCCGGAATGGGAAGGAAACACCTGATGAATAATGATGAGAGCAAGGCTTTTTATGACGCGTTTGCCGGGAAGCTTTCTTCGGAATTGAAGGCCCCATCATTATCTGGCAGATTCGTTTGGAGGATATTCTGGAGTGTGACGCGCTGCCTGATTTTTTGAAAATAATCTGAGCTGGATGATCGGGAAGATTGAGGACGGCATGCCGGATGAAAGGATTGCCGGCCTGTCCATTCCGCGGATCTGCGAAGAGAGGATGAAGCCCTGTTATCACTATTGAATGTGCCGTCTAAAGCTGAGTATAGGGTCAATGAGACGCTTGTGAGCAGGTTTCTGGCCTACCTAAGCGCGTTCAACAGCATTTATGTAACGACACCGATGAGAGAAGACATTATTAAGAAGCAGGCGGGCGGTATGCACTATGTCCATGGCGGTTCATCACTGCAGGAGATGATCATTCCGATGGTGAAGCTTATCACAGCAAAGGGTCTAGTGCTGGAGAATATGAATGATGAAAGCCGAATCCACCAGAGATATGAATTCATATGACAAAAAGAACTTTACTGTACCTGCTCAATTTGACAGAATAGATGCCATAACTGCTGACAGAAATCTCAGTACAGAAAAATATAAGCGTCGCTACAAGCTTGACAAAAAGCAAAATGACATCCTGAATGCATGTGGAGCATCTTTGCCAAGGTTGGATGAAATCATTGATGCTTTACCAACGAAAACAAGCTGTTGAGCGTATAAAATACAAAAAGTTAAGGCTATTACTGCGGCAGGCAACCTCATCACTAAATTAAAAGATGCAGGTTTGATCCAGGCCATCAGCGGTTTCGGAAAAGAGAAATACAAATTTATCAATCCGCAGCAATGAGCCTTGTCACTGGTTTTTACACATGCGAGGTAAACATTGGTGCCCTTTTTGAAATCCATATTGCTCCCTAAGGTATCGGTAAGGCTTGTCACATCTTTGGAAAGCGTATTCCATTATAATTGCAATAAAATGAACACAAATTGAGCCGCGTAGCTAATCACTTTCCAAACTGTATCAATACTCAGCGGCTCATTAACTAATAAAAACACTACGACGACACTGTATGCTAAACGGAGACCAGAACATTCATTACGCTATCCAGCAAATCGTCCTCATTTTGAAATATCATTTTATTTTTGTTCTGTACCCTGCCCGTTATTTCAGCTTTACAAAATGCCAGATCAGCCCTTTCCAGCATCGGGATATCCATTTCACTGTCGCCGGCCGCTATCACGTAATCCGGCGAGACATTTCGCTTCAGCCTGTCCAGGGCATTTCCCTTGTTGAATTCGGGCGGCAAAAAGTAAATCTTTTTCCCGGAAGAAAGCACTGACAGGGATGTTTTCCCGCTGTATCCCCTTGCTTTTTCAGCGGCATCGACTTCGTTCCGGCAGTATGAAAAAACATACATGTCATCAACAAGCCGGCACCGGATATAGTCAACATCCTCTTCCAGCAGGTTCAACATCCTTGTCAGTTCGTCCTTATAAGCTTCCAGAATGAGCTCGCTTTCATGCAGCCATGCTTTATCCATATAGTTTTCTGATATGGATAAAGATATGGGTTCAGTTCCGGATTCGGTTTCAGTTCTAATTCCAATTCCGGTTCCATTTTCAGTTTCAATTTCGGATCCCGTTATGATTTCAATTCCAGCTCTCGTTCCAATTCCGGTTCCGGCACCAATCCCGCTTCTGGTTCCAATTTCAGATCCCGTTCTAATTCCAATTTCGGAACCCGTTCTGATTCCAGTTTCGGATCCCGTTCCGGTTCCAATTTTGGTTCCGGTTTCCTGCAGCTGGATAGCCCCGTTTGTTGTAATGGCCTGCTCGGGAATTCCGTTTTCCGGCCACTGTATCCTTAAGTATTGGGCAACGGACCTCGTGGTAAAAGGAACAAAAATCGCCTGTTCTTTTATAAGTCTGATTTTCCTTCCGGCTTCCGCGCTGATGAATCCCTGCTCCTTCCCCTTGATCCATTCAATGCAGATATCATAATTCCGCTTATGCTTATATGAATGAATCAGTGTATTATCCAAATCGCATGTAAAAAGTATTTTTTTCATTTCAGCGTAAGCACACCTCGAAGCTTTCTGATAATGAGCGCCTCCATTGAATTGAAGTCGCATCCCTCGCATTGTTTAAAGTCTGGCGAAGCCGCATCCCTATGGCAATGTTTAATCAGGCGAAGTCCCACAACTCTCGCATAGTTTGAAGCCGGGTGAAGCCGCAGCCATAGAATTGAAGGCTTGTCTTTCCGGCAAAGTTTACACCCGGGTGAAGTCACGTATCTCTCGCATACATGATTCATCGGTCAAAAGTCTCGATGCATACAGTATAAAGTATTTATCTTATGGTTTTAACAACTGAATATGGTATAGTAAAGGACTTTTGACTGGCGAATCATACTTTGACTTAATGCCGCAAGCGTTGAGTCCCATTTGTGTCGCTTCAGCGGCACAAATGAAGTATGAAAGGCTTGCCCTTTAATACTTTACCACAGTCGATTGTCCCTCTTGCTGCCGTTTAAAGGCAGATTGGTGTTTCAATATTGGCCACTTTTCTGGACTTGAAATCAGGATATTTCCAGTCCACATCCTCGCCCAGCAGCTTGTATAACGCGATCATCGGGACATTGATTTTGCTTGCCTCGCAGGATAATTGCAGCCCCCCGGACATCCGCGTATTAATCTCAAGAAGATAAGGCCTGCCCCCGCTCTTCTTATACTGGATATTCGCAGGCATCTGCAGATTCAGCCGGTCAATGATCTGTCCGCATTCATCCATGATGTCCTTTTCAAAAATGACCTCAGAATAACGTTTCCCGGATTTGAATCTCGGTATGATAATGTTTCCGGACGCGGTTTTCAGGCAGTCAACGCTGATCTCAGCGTCCTCAAGATACGGCATGACGAGCAGCGGGATCCTGAAATCATATTCTTTCAAAACCTTCAATGTCGATTCCATTGTGATCTTGCTGCCCGGCTTATTGTAAATGCCTGACGCGCCCTCGATTCTGTCATCAATTACCCGGAAGCTTCTGGCACCCTCATCGATTATCAATTTATAACAGACGCGGCGTCCGGATTCCGAAAGCCCGCGCACGGCCTCCACAAACTCAGAAACACTGTTTGCTTCTTTCGCCGGTGGAACCCGGTCGGGAAGAAAGGACTGGATTAGCTCATATGTTTTCATCTTGTCATCCAGTGTTTCCGCAAGCCCCCCATCCTTCTCGGCCAGGAGTCTGACCCCGATTTTCTCAAAGCTGTCCGCGTTTTTTATTATCTGAACCAGATTGTGCCTTGGCACAAAGACATCGATTCCATGCTCAAGGCAGAATTCCAGGCAGAAATTCAAATATTCTTCATCCGAAACATCCTGATCCTCCAGATAAAACTCGGTGCATGCCTGTTTGTAAATGGAGTCCGGGTTGGTACCGGAACCGATAAAGACAAAGCGTTCCGGCTCCTTTTTCCTCATCAGATTTATTAGATGGTAAGCTGTACTGAACCAGTGGTTAAACCAAATCCTCACCCTTTCCCTCCTTCCAACAAGCGGTGTTGCAACTCATGTACAATTCATATGTAACACATGGGTAATTTATGTGAAACTAATGTGCGATTCATGCGCGCATCATAATAAAAAGCTTGCCAATACATTCCCGCGTCCATCAAATGTGATCCTGTGTCAATTGACGTATTCCTGTATTCCATCAAATGTAATCCTGTGTCAATTTTTCATAATCTTTTGTGGGGCGGGGCCCCATGACCGCAAGTATGAAAGGCAAGCCTTTCATACTTCATTTGTGCCGCTGGCGCGACACAAATGGGACTCAATGCCTGCGGCATCAAGTCAAAGTATGATTCTATGTTTCATCAATGCGTTTATGTGTCTGCCAATGACTTGATAATACCACAGGCCCTGTAGTTCCTCAGGGGATATTCTGAAATATCAACGCCTTTTTCCCTTGCAAGCTGATAGAGGTGCCCCAGATGCTCCTCATCATCCAGGCTGTGTACCAGCACCTTCCAGGGCAGCCTCCTGAGAAGCACCCTTGTTGCCTCCCCTATGCCCGGCTTGATCAGGTTGATATCCTTTACGCCATATTTTGCTGCAATATCCTCAACCTCTCTTAAGGCCGGATTGACCCACTCACCGCAATCATCATCTGGATTCTCAGTGGCTTTTGATTCTCTTGATTCTCCCTGAGACAATTCTTTTGGAAATGATTCTCCCGAATCCTTTAGAAATGATGTTTCCGATCTTTTCTGAAACGAATCTTTTAGAAATGATGTTTCCGATCTTTTCTGAAACGATTCCTTTGGAAATGATGTTTCCGATCTTTTCTGAAACGAATCCTTTAGAAATGATGTTTCCGAATTTTGCCGGTTTTTCTGAAATGGATCTTCTGATTCTCTGGGAAATGACTTTTCTGATTCCCTGGGAAATGATTTTTCTGATTCCTCCTGAATTAATCGTTCAATTTCCTTTTCGATAGTGTCAATGAAATGATAGCTTACATCTTTTGCCATCAGCTCCTTATAGAAGACCGCCCCGTGATAATCCTTTTCCCCTATAATGTCCGGTCTCAGAAAGGTCCGGCTCAGAAGTCCGGACACCGTGGCATTCAGGCATGAACTGGCAATGAGGAAATCATCCCGTGTCCCGCAAAGCGCGGCTACGTGCGCGGGATCCGACAGCACGGCGAGTCCGGGATCGATTTCGGGAAATTCTGCCATCGCTTTCCTCAATTCCTTTTGAATCGCGCCTTTCCCCGTCCATCCGTCCACGAACTGGATTTTTTCAGCTTGGTGTTTTGACAGGATATGCATGACAGCGTTACGGTCAATCCCCTTCCCCCGGATTATGGAGATAGTATAATGCGGGATATCGGCTCCGTATTTCAGCCTGATATATCTTTTGATCAGGATTCCGATTGGCGTGCCGGCCCTGGCAAGGGACACGATCACCGGGTCGCCGTCCTTCCTCCTCCATATTTTTTGCGCTGCGGAAGCGACAGCGCGGGCCGTCAGTCCGCTGTAGCGTCTGAGCGCGTCCTCGAAAGCCAATTCATACGCTTTCGATGGTTCGTATTCAATCGGGAGCATTTCACAATAATGCCGCCCGCTCTGAATCGCTTTTTCTCTTTCCTCCGTGCTTTGCGGCTCCACCAGTCCGGAGATATCTTTTAAAAGGATCGTGACATCCTCTTCCTTAAATGTGCCAAACAAAACAGCCCCCTTTCGCATGCTGCAAAATAGTTTCTTTATTTTAACATTTTATTGGATGCATGGCAACTATCCGCGAATTCAAACACATCAGGCGCAGGAAACGTAAAAAGGAAGCAGAAAAAGCAGAAGAAAGGCACGAAGCAAATGATTGACAATAAGGAAATACTGACCTATTATCATTTTCAGAACGATCGATAAATTTGATTGGAGGTAGGGCATATGGCTTCGCAAGTTCAGAGAATACAGGTGTTTCAGGACACGCAAAAATGGTGTGAGGAGAATGTTAAACTGGCAGCCTCAATTATTGTGGCCAAAAAGAATACCGTGGTTTTTTGGGAAGATGATTATCCGGCCTTTGACCAGCAGAAAACATTTGAAACGACAATAAATATTTCAAAGGACAGGAGCTTTCAGGCCGCGAAACGCCTTAAGAAAGATGGGTACAATAAAATTGCCGTTATGAACTTTGCTAATGCGTTTCATGCGGGCGGGGGAGTAACACGAGGGGCGAGTGCCCAGGAAGAGTCGTTATGCAGAACTTCTACATTATATCCTTTGCTGTACAGAAAGACTCTTGGGGACACGTTTTACAAACATCATAAGACGCTTAATACCCCTAAGGCATCGGATGCCTTGATCTACACGGAAGGAGTGATAGTCTGCAAGACGGATACGGATCTTCCTGAAAGGCTTCCGGAAGAAGAATGGACAACCGTGGATGTTATTACCGTCGCGGCGCCTGATTTAAGGGCAAAATCAAACATCTTTGCGTCCTTAGTTGGTAATGGAACTTATATGAATGACGCGGAGCTGTTTGGATATCATGTTAAACGGGCTATCCATGTGATGACTTGCGCCGCGGCGAAAGGGGCTGACGCGCTTGTGCTGGGGGCCTTTGGCTGCGGAGCCTTTCAAAACAATCCTAATGTAGTCGCCAGGGCATATAAAGTTGCCCTGCAGGAGTTCCCGAAAGTCTTTAAGCATATAGAGTTTGCTGTATACTGCGGGCCGCATGATACCGGTAACTACGAAGCATTTAAGGAAACGCTGGGATGATGGGCCGCGGCTGTTAGTCAGGGATTAAAGCTGCCCAAAAACATTTTAATAGAGGAAGCTCGTTGACGCGATGCCACATCGCTATGTCATGAAATCAGAGTGGCCAAGCCTTTTTCTGGTGGGGGGTGGATTGAAAAGGCTTATTCGGATTTTGAAGGGATGTCATCGGTCGCCGCGCTCCCGGTTAATTGTTTTTTATGGATCTGGAGCATCGCGGCGGACACAAATAACAGGAGGGATACGGCGGGGTAGACCCAGACGAGACGGTTCGTGGTTCCGTAGATATCCAGCGCGCCCCGGAAAAGGCAGCCAATCGTGAGCGTCACAGCCCCGTAATTCCAAAGCATCAGGGTTCCGGCATACGGAAAGCTTGAAAATCGTTTTCCTGCGGATTTTCCAGATGTTTTTTTGTCATACATTTCGTTTGATGTTTCGGTGGTTTTTTCGCCATATGTTCCGGCTGATGTTCCGGTGGATTTGCCGTCATATGTTCCCGCTGATTTCTCAGCGGTTTTTTGGTCTGATTTCTCAATTGATTTACCTTCAGTTTTCCTGTCTGCTTTTCCGCATGGCGATGCTTTACATCTTGAGCTGCTGATCAGGAGGAGGGGCAGGACAACAAGCAAAAGCGGGATGGAGAAGGCGTAAATCATATAGTATGAGTAAACTTCATGGCTGAAGCGCTCATAGATCGCGCCGAAGATCATGCAGAATATAGTGAAATACATCTGCCTGAGGATGTTTGACTGAAGAGCCCTTTGGTCAACCGATGTAAACAATGTCGCTCACCTTCCTTTCCGTGATCCGATTCCCGCCCGTGGTGGGCATATTGGTGATTTCGCCCTGAAAGACCATTGTAGAGGAACCGCCGCCGTCGAGGTTATAGGCGGTATCCGCCCCTAATTGTTCCATAAAAGAGGCCAGCTCGTAAAGGGACAGACCCTCGCTTTCCTCCGTGCGCCCGTCGGAAACAACGAAGAGATAATGAAGCTGGTCAATCAGCCCTATTGCCGTACGGGGGTTGCTGGCCATGGCCCTTCCGACCTCCTCATCTTCGGTGACGGCGATTTCCCCATTGATGAGGAGGGCCGGGCCGAAGGAGAAGGCCTGCCATACGCCTTCATCAAGCAGCTCCTGCGGAGTTTTGGATGCCTGGTCCTCCAGGATGCCCATCGTCCCATCCGCGTAAATGCAAAGCAGGTCCGCGTCATCCGGGGTTTCCCTGTAGATGACGCCGTTTCGGATGACATAGCCCTTTTCCCTGGCTCCGTAGTAATCCCCGTTTATGGCAAGGATGGCGTTGTTTGCTTCCGCCATATCGGAGGTTTCCTCTGTAATGTTTTTTCCATAGGTATCCTTCGCGAATGCCGTCTTAAGGTACTTCGCGGAGGAAAGGATGATATCGGCGACATAAATTTTCGTGTCGTTCGTTGTATATTCCGTAAGGGTAATGGAAACGTTATCATCCTTATAGGTGCCTGTCTCCGATGCGTTATTTAATGTTACCGGCTCGGTATTTTTGTCCTCTGCGTCGGATGATTGCCCTGACGCATCGGAGGAATATCTCCTTCCATAGCTGTGAGTGCTTTTGGAATCTTTTCTTTCTCTTCCCGGTGCTTTCTTTCTCTTATTTTTTGATTCCGGTGAGGCAGCATTTTCACCGTCTTCTGCGGATGAACCTCGAGAAATGGTTCCGGTATCGCCTGCCGCGGATGTATCTCGCGAAACATTATCTGAGTCGCCTGCCGCGGATGTATCTCTTGAAACAGTATCTGTGCCGCCTGCCGCGGATGTATCGGATAATGATTCAAACATGGAAAGGTTCATTTCCGTCGCGTTCTCCTGATAAGTGCTTTTGATTACGAAGGTATCCAGTGCGGCGTATGTCGTAAACCCAAGCAGGCAGCTATAAAATATCAATGACCATTTATGCTTTTCCATATATTTCTCCCGTTTCCCATACTGTGCTGTTTCTTCGGAATATTACACATCTCTGCATAGTCCAGCTGAAGGCGAAAAGGAAAATCTCCGCGGCGATTTTTGCAAGGTAATGGCTCCATCCCAGAAGCGTGAACCAGTGCACAAGCAGTGTGTTTCCCGCAAGCACCGCTGCCGCCAGGGCTGCATATTGCATGGTGGAACGCATTACCGGCGCGTCACTCTTAAAGACAAGCTTCCGGTTCAAAAGGTAGTTGAGCGTCGCACTGACGATCCGTGCCGTTATATTTGAAAAAACCAGGTTTCCACCCTCAGCCATCAAAAGGCAGAACAAACTATAATCCGTAAAGAAACTGAGCAGGGAGGCGGCGCTGAACGCGAGAATTTCCTTATATATCCGCAGGGAGTCCCTTACCGCGTCAAAATGCGAGGAGACGTTATTGTCAAGATATATCGTTTCTATCCATATTTCCCGGATGGGGCGTCTTTCCGCAGCAAAGCTCATCAGGACATTCATCTCGTATTCATAACGCTCTCCGCTGATTTCCAGAAGCCTGCTTACAAGGACGTCCGAAAACGCCCGGAGTCCTGTCTGCGTATCGTAAATTGCGGTTCCGGACGCGGCCCGGAAGACAAAGCGGGTGATCGAATTCCCCAGCCTGCTTCTGAGCGGCACCTTCCCGGAAAAGTGCCGACTGCCAAGAAAAAGGCAGTCCCGGTCACCGGACGCGGCCTGCATGACATTCAGGATATCGCCCGTTTTGTGCTGGCCGTCCGCATCCGCGGTGGCCACAATATATGGGGCAGTGTAATGCTCCGATATATAAGAAAGCCCGGTCTTGATCGCGGCCCCTTTGCCCCGGTTTTTCTCATGCCGCAGGACAGTTGCCATTTTTTCGACATCTTCAAAAAGCACATCATACCACGACCCGGAGCCGTCATTGACAATGATGATCTCCAGATTAAAGCATTTCAGCTCTTTCACAAGCTTCACCATGGCAGGTCCTGGTTTGTAGGCTGGGATCAGAACAATTCCGTTTTTATTGCTATTTAATACATGATTCATCGGTCAAAAGTCTCGATGCATACAGTATAAAGTATTTATCTTATGGTTTTAACAACTGGATATTGTATAGTAAAGGACTTTTGACTGGCGAATCATACATTAGAACTCATATCCTCACTCCTTTCTTGCAGTGAGGATATACCCTGTTCCTGAAACCAAACTTAAATCCGGTAAAATAATTTCTCTGCGGCTCCGCAAAAAACCGGGCATGGAAGAATAATCCTTCCATGCCCGGTCAAAGCCTGTCGCATTAATTTAAAGTTAAAGCTGCTATTCTACATATCTGCCCATGTAATAGTAATATCAACGCCCTGTATGTAGTCTCCTATATTAAGTAGTTTTCCGGCTGTTATTATCGACAAATGGATGCGGTCTCGTGTTCTTTACGGGTCCTTAGGTGACCGCTCCTATAGGCATTTGAAGGCGCAGCTTTGAAAGTGTGTCTGCCAATCCCGGATCCAGTGAGAAAGCCTGTCTGTCATTTCCCGGTTCAGTGAGAAAGCCTGCCCTATCAGTCCCGGTTCATTGAGAAAGCCTGCCCGTCAGTCCCGGAGCTTAGTGCAGGACATAGCTTAGCGCGATGACCTCCACGACGCCCACAGCCCAGGCAATCGTTGACGTGATGGACCAGATGATCAGCTGATCCTTTGCTTCACTGACGCCCAGGGTGCGGTTGACGACCCAGAAATAGGAGTCATTGAAATATCCAAAGAACAGGGAGCCAACGCAGCATGCGATCACGCCGAGCAGCGGGTTCGCGCCGGCCGCAACCAGGATCGGAGCGGAAATACTTGCCGCAGTGGTCATGGCGACAGTGCCGGAGCCCTGGATGAAACGCATGGCGGTGGAAATAACCAGCGGAAGCACGATGATGGGGATGGAAGCGGATGCCAGGCCCTGTGCCATATAGTTGCCCAGTCCGGAATCCTTGATGATCTGTCCAAGGGCTCCGCCGCCGCCCGTCACCAGCATGATGATGCCTGCGGAAGCCATGCCCTTTTCCATCTCCATAAGGGCGGTATTCCTGTCAAGACGCTTGCCAAGAGTGAAGATCGCGAGCACGAGGCCAAGGCCTACGGCAATGATAGGCTGTCCAAGGAATACGGGGATGCTCATGATGCCCTTCGTCAGCTTCAGGGCGCTTGCCACAGTGTTGATCAGAATAAGGATGATGGGGAGCACAAGCGGTCCGAAGGATTCGTAGGTGCCCGGGGTATTTGACATATCCATATTGAAGGCGGCATCATAATCCGGAGCCTGGTACTCGCTCTTGACCACTTCGTCATTCTCATTCAAAAGCCAGTAATATTTCTTTGCAAGGAATACCCTGGAGTAGAAAATACAGGCAATGGCCATGGGCAGCGCAAGCAGGATGGAGGCAAGGATATACGCGCCCACATCCACGCCGAAGATGCCGCATACACCAAGCGGCCCCGGCGTCGGCGGAACCAGGGAGTGAGTGATCACAAGTCCGGCGGCCAAAGCGGTTCCAAGGGCGACCAGGGACTTTTTCGTGACCTTGGAAAGGGCCTTCGCGATGGGCGCCAGGACGACGAAGCCGGAATCACAGAAGATGGGGATGGAAACAAGGAAGCCGGTAAAGGCCAGCGCCTCTTCCTCCCGTCCTTTTCCAAAGAGCTTCAGGAAAGTGAAGGCCATTCGTTTGGCGGCGCCCGTCGCTTCAAAGAGCTGTCCCATCATGACGCCGAATCCGATGATAATGCCGATGCTTCCCAGCGTTCCCCCAAAGCCAGAGGTGATGGAATTGATGATGCCGAAGGTCTTGCCGTCCTCCAGGGTAATGTTCAGGAGCGGCATGCCGCCGACTACGCCAACGATAACCGTCGTAATGATCAGGGCCAGAAAGGCCTGGATTTTTGTCTTTAATACCATAATGATCAGAAGAATGATGCCCAGCAGGAGGGCGACCAGCATCCTCTGTCCGCTTAATCCGTTAACCATAATACGCTCCTCTATAAAAATAATTTGAGCCAATTTGACTGCCGATAAAACCGATGCGGTTTTTCTAACTAATGGCTTCTCTAAAATAAAGAGTTAAGATAAAGAACAAAGAATAAAATTGTAAATATTGAGGGACTCTGCGTGGCAGGCTGATATTTTTACTGCTGTTCTGCAGGCTCTGTGCAGACGCTCCTGACGACCGTGCGCTTTACCACGTATGGTCGTTTTGTGCAATATTTTGCAGAGTCGTTCTGCGCAGCAAGGCGCAGAGTCATTTTGTGCCTTGCTGCACGGAAGCATTCCGCAGCATTCCTTATGCTGCGGGAAAACCCAGGTTTTTCCGCAGCGTAAGGAATGCTGCGGAAAAATCTGAACAAAACATGCCTGAAGGCATGTCTTGTTCAGACGCATCCCTGTGGGATGCGCCGAATACGGTATAAACTATGCTTGATGCATAGTTTATACCTGTCATTATTCCGCCTTTTTGACAAAGTTCGGGGCATATTTCGCAGCCAGTCGAATTGCCTCCACCATGCTGACCTCGCTGACGATGTTCTTTCCGGCGATGTCAAAGGCGGTGCCGTGGTCCACGGAGGTGCGGAGGATGGGCATGCCGTTGGTGATGGAAATGGTCTTTTCGAAATCCAGTGTCTTCGTGGCAATATGTCCCTGGTCATGGTACAGGGAAAGCACGCTGTTGTATTTGCCCATGGCTGCCTGGTGGAATACGGAGTCCGCCCCGATCGGGCCGGCCACCTTGTAGCCTTCCGCCTGAAGCTGCTTCACTGCCGGCTCAATCTCATTGACCTCGTCCCAGCCGAAAAGCCCGTGCTCGCCGCAGTGCGGATTGAGACCGGCCACGGCCATGGTCCCCTCGGTGACGCCAAGTCTCCGGAGGGCCTCCATGCATTCCTTTACGCATGCCACGATCTTGTCCTTTCGGATCTGGCCCAGCATTTGAAGAAGGGAAAGGTGCCTGGTCAGGAAAAATACCCGGAGGCCATTGGTCTCAAACATGGTGAGGGGGTCCGGCGTATCTGTCAGGGCGCCGAAGATCTCCGTGTGTCCGATGAAGGGAACCTCGGCAGCATGAAGAGCCTCTTTGTTGATCGGGGTAGTGGCCACTGCGTCCGCCTTGCCGGCCATGGCCAGCTCGATGCTTTTCGCAATATATTCATAGGCGGCTTTTCCGCACATGGCCTGGACAACGCCGTACTGGAATTTGTCCATGTCAATGTTGTCAAGGTCGATCAGGTTGAGAATGCCGTCCTGATAGTCTCCCTCCCCGGGATCCGACACCTTTTTAATCTTGAGATTAACACCGGTGAGTGAAATGGCCTTTTCCAGGACCTTGCCGCTGCCGATAACGATGCAGTCTGCCGATTCCCTGACAATGTCAGAAACCAGCGCTTTCACCGTGATTTCCGGCCCGACACCGGCACAGTCCCCGATAGGAATGGCGATCAATGGCTTTTTCATGCTTTGCCTCCTTTGCCCAATGAGAAAACATTGTAAAAACGTGGTTACTACTCGGGTAGCCGCTTGCACTCGCTGCAAGCGGCGTACACATAAGCCGAAAAGCAGGCAAAAGACGCATGGGAATGCGCGTAAGCGCCGCGTCTTTTGCCGTAACTGCTCAGGGCACCTGAGCAGTTACAAAACGTGATAGAAACGTCAATCGAGATAATACCTTCAATTAACACGATTACCGTCACTTGAAGCGACATCATGAATTGATGCGATAACATCTAATGAGGTGACATTATTATAAGTAACGAAACGTCTCCTAAGATAGCAATGTCGCTTGTAACAGACAGGTCAAATAAGCAGCTTTTCCTTCAGGTAGTTCACGCAGGTGTTGATGGCATTTGGTCCGCCCTGGCTTCCTCCCTTGGTGATGACGGAGAGTCCGTCAAAATCACCTCCGGAAAAGAGGCCGTACGCCGCAAGGGGGAGCACCTCGTCCCGGAGCGTAAGTCCCGCGGCGTGGAATCGCCGGAAAATGCTCTGGGTCACGTCGCCCCCGCTGCAGTACATTCCCCGGAAGGAAGGTTCCGCCGACAGGATGCGCCAGGCGATCTCCGCGAGAGAGCGGTTAATCCGGTCCGTCACATCGTCCATGGAACATTGGTACCTCTCCATATACGGGGTGAAATCGATCCTGTTTTCCGGATAAATGCCGTCGCCCGTCACCGTCAGCACCGTGTTGAGCAGTGCCTTTGAGAGAATGTCCTCGGAAACCCGCCGGATCTCCGCCTCCGCTTCTTCATCGGATTCAAGAAGCTTCCTGGTTTCTACAAAGACATTGTAAATCGGGTGCTGGGCCAGCCAAAGCTCTTCCATCTGGGCGGTCGTGTTCGGGTTCACGCTTCCGACAATGGAAAGGATGCGGCTTCTTTTCTTTTCGCCCCGGGGGCTGATCATCTTACGCACATATGCGGTGGTGAAGACTCCGGGATCCACGCAAAGGATCTTCCGGCCGCTTGTCACGGCGGCATCAGCCATGAGGTCCAGATCCTCTTGGGTGATGCAGTCGAAGGTAATGATCCTGGCCCCCTGCCCGGCCAGCTCGTTGATCCGGTCTGCCAGTGCATGCTTCCCCCTCATCATATCCCCGATGTACAGGGACGCGACAGGGTAGTGGCTTTGCTGCCGGAACACCTCCGCCGTATCCGACGTATGCACCGGCGTCTTCGGGTCGAGGGCGATATTCGTCTTGTGGAGCGGAATGCCGTCCACCAGCACATAGCCGCCGGAAACGACCCTTCCGGAGGAAGGGAAGGCGGGAGTGGCCAGCGCGATATAATCCTCGCCGAGGAAGTCCAGCATGGCATCCGTTTCCCTTCCCAAATTGCCCCGGAGGGTGGAGTCGATCCGCCTGGCATACATGGACACTCCCGGTGAGGCCATCCGCTTTGCCGCGGCGAATACGCGCTGATAAGCTTCCTCCTTCGGGAGGCCCCGGCTATCCGTTGGATAAAGCACGCAGTCACAGTCCGCCACCGTTTCCGGGTCGATTGCCTCAGGATTCATTACGGTGAATACCCGGTAGTTTAATTTTGTAAGAAGAACGCCTGCCGCATTGGCCCCGGTAAGATCATCCGCGATAACAATGCATTGTGCCATACTTTCCTCCTGTCCTTACGCTTCGGCTGTCAGGACTTCCACCGCTTCCCGAAGCGTTTCCGCCTCGCCCACATTGCCCGGGAAAATGACGTAGGGGGTCAGCGGGAACTTGCTTTCCTCACCGGTCTGCCACACCGGGATGCCCGGACGGATCTGTCCAAGGACATTGGCCCGCTTCACGGCGAGGGCCTTGGTGCCCACATCGCTGGAGGTGATCCCGCCCTTCGCGATTACGAAGGCCGGCGTTACGCTCAGCCGCCCGACCAGCGACTGTACCGCGTCGGAAATACGCACGGAAAGGCGGAGCTCATCCTCCTTGTTCCCGGTATCCGCCGTGATCAGCGCCCTGGTGGTGTAGCAGCAGACGGTCTTCCCGGCCTTGATGCATTCCTCCTCCCTGCTCAGGCACCGGTCAACCTCAGCCGCGAAGGCCTTTTCGTCCCTGACCTTCGTCGCGTCCATTTCAATGAACTCGATGTCCGTAAGCTTTTTCAGCTCGTTGAGCTGGGCGGTGGTTTTGTTCGTGTGGGAGCCTACGATGATAATGCCGCCGTTTTTGGTTTCCTTGACCACCATCTGCTTCCTTGTAAGGAGGGGCTGGTCGGTGACGCCTCCCATTACCTTGACAATGCCTGCCGCCGTGCGGAACATGAAGACCTTGCCCTTGGCCATGGCCCGGTAGAGGGCCACGCAGAACACCTTGATGTCGGCATATCCGACGGAGTTCACAATGATCTTGTTGAAATCCTTCACCGCCATCAACTGCGCTTCAATTTTGTCGAAATCCATGTTGTGGATGTCTTCCAATGAGATGCAGGTGACGTCCGCCGCCTTGAACGCTCCCTTTGTCTTTTCCTCCACGTATTCCGGCATGGATGCCGCCGTATAGCCAAAGGTCTTGTCCTTCGCGAATTCGGTCTCATTGGCCGGCACCAGCTCGTCCCCGTATTTCACGTAGTGGACATTGTCAATGGTATAGCGACCGCCTTCCTTAAAGAAGGGGCAGAGGATCTCGCCGTCGATGGTCTTGCCGGTGTTCCTCTCGTAATCCTCCCGGAGCAGCCGGGTCTCCAGAGGGAAATGTCCGCGCAGCGTGCTGTCGCTCCGGCTGATAAAGATGTATTCCTTCCCGGTTTCCTTTGAAATCCTGTCCACGGCCGCCGCGATCTCGTGATGCGCCCTTGTGGTTTCTTCCTCAGTGAATCCGCGGGAATTCGTAAGTATATAGAAAAGGTTGTTCTTCTCCAGGAAGCCCTTCCGGATGCTGTCATCGTCCCAGCCTGTATAAACATGTATATCGTGCACAGTCTGTACGCCAGTCGGGTCGTCGTCGAGAACAACGATCTTCTTTGTGTTCTTTTCGATTTCCTTTTGGAGGAGCTCGTCCACCATCTTTTCATCTATCGGCTTGTAGCCTTCTGTAACTTCAAATTTGATTGCCATTTCCATCTCCCATAGCAGAGTGGGGTTGACCACTCCGATTTCATGACATAACGAATCGCTTTGCGGGACAGAATAATCCCCATGGCAAAGTGGGGATTGATTGCCCCAGGTACGCCTCAGGCTTGAGCCGGACTCAAGCTTCCGGCTTCCTGACCTCGCAGTCCGCTAATGCTTCAAAATACTGTACCAGTCCGCCGTGATCATCATTCATATGGCCGTGCACCTTCATCCACTGCATGATCTCAAAGAGCTGCGCGGTGTAAGGGATAGGGCAGTCAATGGAATGAGCCGCGCTGACGCAGTTCTTGATGTCCTTATGGTTAATGCGGATGGGTCCGCCCGGTTTGAAGTTCCGCTCGATCATCATGGGAACCTTCTGGTCAAGGATCACGCTGCCGGCAAGTCCGCCCCGGATGGCCTGGTACACCTTCTCGGGATCCGCGCCGGCCTTGGCCGCGAAGGTAAAGGCTTCGCCCACGATCGCGATGGTGTTGTTCACGATCATCTGGTTGGCAAGTTTCGCAGTGCTGCCGCTGCCGCTCGGTCCAATGAGCAGCCAGGAAGAGCCTAGAATTTCAAAATAAGGAATCATTTTTTCGAATGTCCCCTGGTCGCCGCCGCACATGATCGCAAGGGTTCCTTTGATGGCGCCAATCTCGCCGCCGGATACAGGGGCATCAAGGAATTCGCAGTTCAGCTCCTTCAGCTTGTTGTAGCAGAACTGGGATTCGGCAGGCGTAACGGAACTCATGTCGCAAACCAGGGTTCCCGGCTTGATGGTGGAGGCCACTCCGTCCGGACCGAAGAGGATGCTCTGGACAATGGCGCCGTTCGGGACCATGGTGATGATGACGCCGCACTCCTTGCCGATTTCCGCATAGGAAGCTTCCTTCGCCCCCGCGGCCACGACATCCGCGACGGCTTCCTTGTTAAGGTCGGCCACCAGAACCTCCTTGCCTGCCTTCAGGAGGTTTTTTGCCATGGGACGTCCCATGATGCCAAGTCCAATCAACGCAACTTTCATAAACTTACCTTCCTTTCTAAAAAGGTCTTGGGATAATGTTATTAACCGGTATACCGGTGTGCTGACTGTATTATAAATATTGGGAACTTTTTTTTCAATCAATCTTATATACAAAATTATATATCTGATTTTGGTTGTTTTCAACAAAAATTGGAGTATAATTTAGGAAAGACTTGACTATTTGTGAACAGTTTCATTGTTTTACTTTTAATTCTTTCCAGAAGTGGTGAAAAAATGTATAATTTCATAAGTTGTTTTGAATCATGTGTTGCTGTATCCAAAGGCCTGCAATAGAAGCTGCCGGCAATCAGATAGGACAGCTTAATGACATTGTGGATCCAGAGCGAGAAATCAGAGATGAAAGCTGCCGGAAACCGGCTTTAACGGGGAGGGGTATGGATTATCAGAAACCGCTTCAGTTCAGGGCATATGAAGCCTTGAGGGAGATGATCAGGGACGGCCGTTTTGAATATGACAAGATGTATTCTGAAACCAGGGTGTCAAAGGATCTTGGGGTTTCGAGGACACCGATGCGGGACGCGATCCAGCGTCTTGCCCAGGAGAGGTATATTGAGGTCATTCCCAGCAAGGGCTTCCGACTGCATAGGATGACGGAAAAGGATCTGCTGGAAACCTACCAGGTACGCTGTGCGCTGGAGGGCTTCTGCTGCGTGCAGTTGGCGCGGGATTACAGGGAGCCGGAGGCCCGGAGGGTCATACGCAGGATGGAGAGCCTGATAGGGGAGCAGGAGGGAATCGCGGGAACCACGGAGTCCATAGAGGATTTCACCCTGTGCGATCAGGAATTTCATAAGAAAATGATAGATTACGTCGCGAATGCCTCCCTTACCGCGCTCTTTGATAATTATCTTCACCAGATCAGCAGGCAGATCCGCCTTTCCCTGCGACAGCCCGGCCGTCTCCGGCAGACCGTGGATGAGCACAAGGCTATTGTGGAGGCATTGAAATCCGGCTCCGTGGACCGAAGCTACCTGGCCATCCTCGCGCATCTTGAACAGCCCAGGATGATCATCAAAACTCTGGGAGTTATGCAGGAATCAACTATGCATCAAGCATAGTTGATTCCGTATTTGGCGCATCCCGCAGATCGCCTTCGCATTGAAGTGGACGGTGGGAGAAAGGCAATTAACAAACTCTCATTGCGGTATAAGAAGGTTTTGCTGTATAATGTTTTAATATTATACTTTGACTTGATGCCGCAGGCATTGAGTCCCATTTGTGCCTGCTTAGCGGCACAGATGAAGTATGAAAAGCTTGCTTTTTTTCATACTTATAGGCACCTTGTGACTCATTTTAGGAGGAAGGGGGAAAAGAAAATGGAGGATAATTCCAGGATGTTTTTTTCAGGCAAGAGGGCGGCACTGACGGGGGTCTTGATCCTTTCGGGTGTTTTGTGCCTTTGCTCCTGCGGAAAAAAGAATAATGCGGGAAGCGCGGGGACGGGCTCTTCAAAGGGGGCTTCGTCCATTTCCGCGGCAAACGGAGCTTCCATGGACGAATCCGGAAAGAACGCGGACAGCGGGCATTCAGAGGATTCGGATGGAAAGTCTGATGGAAAGTCTGATGTCAAGTCTGATGGCAATCAGGATGCCGGCAGCAATGATGTAGTTATGAAAGTTGACGGCGCCGCGCTGGCCAGGGAGGGAGAGGCCTTCCCGCTTGCCGCGATGGGGAGGATCAATCTGATTGACTTTTCCTCCGTCCAGGTCATTGTGCCCGAGCTTGCCCAAACATCGGACGAGGAGATTGATGAGTATATCGAGGAGCTGCTGGCGGAGAATTCCCAGGAGACCGGCAGCCGGGGAGCTGTCGCGGGTGATACCATGACGATTGACTGTGAGGCGACGGTGGACGGGGCATATTATGATTTCTGGTCTATCGAGGATTTTGATCTGGAGCTTGGGGCAGATGACTTTGCCCCGGGACTGGATGAACAGCTTCTCGGGCATAGGGCAGGGGAGGTCCTCGACATTACCCTTCCGATTCCGGAGGAGGAGGATGAGGAGATGGCCGGCAAAACGGCTTCCCTCAAGGTCACTGTGAAAAGCGTGATGGAAAAGCCCGTGCTGACACAGGAGCTGATCGAGGAATATTCTCAAAACGGCAGCAGGACGGAGGCGGATTTCCGGAAGGAGCTTTCGGAGAGGCTGTATGAGAAAAAGCGGCAGGAAATACAGAATACGATAGGTACGGACGCGCTCCAGAAGATAGCCAGGGATTCGGGTCTGGAACCTTCGGAGGAATATATCGCCTATATCAAGGCGAAGAACGCGAAGGAGATGGAGGATCTCCTCCTTGAAAACGGGCAGAGCATGGACGAGTACCTCGAGGAAAATGACATCAGCCGGGAGGAACTGGATAATGGCTTCGGCATCGATGTTGATGAGGCTGCCCGGCAGGGGATGGTGTACAAGAAGGTGGCGGATGAGCAGGGAATCAGCGCGGATCAGGAAGCCATGGAGAAGCTTGCCAGGCATTTTGCGGTTTTGTATGAGGCGGATGATTATTCTGTGGAGGATTTGCTCGAGGAATACGGGGAAGACAGGGCAAAGGAACTTGCGGTGGAGCTGGCCGTAGAGAATTATCTGGCCGGTCAGGTGGATATAGTGACTGTTCCGGAGGATGTATATAATGAGCAGTTCGGGAGCGGTGAAGAAGAGGATGGGGATTTCGCTGAAGGGGAGTATGAGGAGGCGGACGAAGACGTTGAGGATGCCTCTGACGAAGAGCTTGAGGACGAAGAAGCCGAGGAGGGTGTAGTAGACGAAGGGCTTGAGGACGGGCTTGAAGAGGATGAAGCTGAGGACGGGCTTGAAGAAGACGGACTGGATGACGAGCTTTCGGATGACTCAGATGAGGACATTGCGGACGATGAAATAGATGATGAAACAGAAGACGACACAGAAGACGACACAGAAGACGAAACAGAAGATGAAGTAGAGGATGAAGCGGATGGTGTGGTGACAGAGGACGTATGGGCTTATTCTGATCCTGAAAATCCAATGGATACGGTTGATGGCGATGCTGCCGAGCTGGAGTCTCAAAGGGCTGCCGAAGAGGCTGCCCTGCTCGAATCCCAAAGGGCTGCGGAGCAGGCCGCCTTGCTTGAATCCCAGAGGGCTGCGGAGGCTGCCGCGCTGGAGTCCCAGAGGGCTGCGGAGGCTGCCGCGCTGGAGTCCCAAAGGGCCGCCGAGGCTGCAGTGCTTGAATCCCAGAGGGCCGCGGAGCAGGCTGCTTTGCTGGAATCCCAAAGGGCTGCCGAAGCCGCCGCGCAGGCTTCCCAGGAAGCTGCTTCTCAGAACGCCGGGACACAGGAAGGGGGAGAAGCCGGGATTGAAAACTGGGATGATATAGAATTTGACGATTATATAGGGGATCCGGTAGAGGAAACACAGGCAGCAGAAGAGGATTTTGACACTTATCAGGGCTTTAACGATGATGAAGATGATGAAGATGAATGAGATGCGGCAGATAAAAATTCCACCTGTACGGTTTAATGGCCTGAAGGCCATTCTGAATACCCCTAAATTCGCAAAACCGCCCGCTTCGCGTGCTTAAAGATTTGCTTCGCAAATCGTTTTGCTCATTTAGGGGTAGGTTGCTCATCCAAAGCGATATTTTGATTACGGTAAACCGTATCAAAATATCGCTTTGGATGGCAACCGTACAGGTGGTAAAAATTGCCGATATTATTCAAAGCCCGGTCACAGGCGCTTGGGGTTCGCTTTAGTTTGAGACAAGAAAGCCCGGAGCACGAGGCTCCGGACGAAAGATAAGAAACAAAACCTGACACAATTATGACGGGACATCCGCGCGGGACTTGTCATAAAATCGTAAAAAAGAGTAAAGAATACTGCGTTATAGAAAAGTGGAAAGGATACTACCCACGAGCGATTTTTGATGATATACTGTTAATGGGACGGGGCATAGTTCATTTGCGCGGATTCTGCCGTCCCCCTGCCGCGCGCGTACAGGAAAGGAGAAGGAATCGGAAAAATGGGACTCATGGAAAAGCCGGTTTGCGCTGCAAACGGTTCGCTATGTCAGAATTCAGAACGGCCGGAAGAGACTCTGGAAAAATCTCGTATGGAAAAGACGGGTAAAGGTATGAAAACAGACGCCTGGGGATTCCCCTTCTCGTCCGGGAAGCGCAGGAATGGTATTGTGACGGCCTTGCTGCTGTTAACTATATTTTCCCTGCTTCTGCCCATCCGCTCGTTTGCGATAGGCGCCGCCCAGACAGAGAGCTCAGAAAACGGGCCGGGAACCAACGGATGGATCCAGGATCCGGATGGTAGCTGGTTCTACATGGATCGAGGCATCCCTATGAAGGAGCAGTGGATTCATCATAACGACCGTTATTATTATCTTGGCGCGGATGGGAAAATGCTTACCGGCTGGATTGAGCTGAATGGGGAACGTTTCTATCTGGCCGAAAATGAGGTTGAAAACCACCCGCTGGGATCCTGCTATATTTCTGAAAGGACTCCTGATGGCAGCCTTGTCGATGAGAGAGGGGCATACGTGGTGGAGAAACCGCCCGAGCCGGAACCGGTGCCCGAGCCAGCGCCGGTGCCCGCTATGCGTCCGAATCCTTACGGTTATTCCTGCGTCGAAGTGGACATAAGCGAACAGATGATGTACTGCTACATCGGTTCCAACCTGGTTCTCTCTTCGCCCTGCGTTACAGGACGGCCCGGAAAGCGTGCCACGTCCACCGGCCACTGGACGATCAACAGCAAGGAAAGAAACCGCTATCTTCAGGGGTATAATGAAAACGGTACCAAGTACAAGAGCTGGGTCAATTACTGGATGCCCTTCCATAATGGCCAGGGACTCCATGACGCAAGCTGGCGGTCGAACTTCGGCGGATCCATTTACAAGTCCAGCGGCTCCCACGGCTGCGTCAACCTGCCGCCCAGTGTCGCGGCTTCACTGTATGGTATTGTGTGGGTAGGTATGCCTGTTAACGTGCACGGATAAATTGGCGCGGATGCAAATCAGAACGGGCAGCAGGTGGCCGCGTGCCTGTTAACGCGCACGGGAAAATTGGCGCGGATGCAAATCAGAACGGGCAGCAGGTGGCCTCATGCCTGTTAACGCGCACGGGAAAATTGGCGCGAGCGGGCCAGTTTCCTTTCCGCTCGCCCCGCTCCGGGCCCGGGGCGCCAACTGAATAACTGAATTTTTACACCATTTTGCAGGAATAAACTATGCATCAAGCATAGTTTATTCCTGCAAAAAATATGGATTGAATCATGCGTGATTATTATAATTCGAAACGCTTTCCTCTGCTGCTCCTGCTTTTTCTCCTGCTTTTATTGGCCGCTTTGGTGAATCTGCTCTGGGGGAGCGTGACGGTGTCCTTTCCGGATTTCTTTTCATCCGTCATCATCCTCAGGATCCGTCTCCCCCGCATCGTGGCCGCGGCCGTGCTGGGCGGAGGTCTTGCCCTGTCCGGCTTCCTGCTGCAGAATTTTTTTCAGAATCCCATTGCCGGGCCTTTTGTGCTGGGCATTTCCTCCGGCGCGAAGTTCTGCGTGGCGCTTTGCATGATTCTGTCTTTTTCAAGGGGAGTTCCCTTATCCTCTTTCATGCTTGTGCTTGCGGCTTTTGCCGGGGCGATGCTATCCCTGTGCTTTGTCATCCCTTTTTCCCTGAGGTCAAGGGATATGCAGGTCCTTGTCATCTATGGGATCATGGTGGGCTACGTCTGTTCGGCCGCGACGGATCTCCTGGTCACATTGGCCGATGAATCGAATATTGTCAATCTTCATAACTGGTCGAAGGGAAGCTTTTCCGGCGCGGACTGGGCAGATGCCTTTGTATATGTTCCGCTGACGGCATTTTCCTTTCTTTTTTGTCTTTTTCTGGCTAAGCCGATGGAGGCATGCCAGCAGGGAAGGGAATATGCCGAAAGCCTGGGCGTGCGTTGGAGGCGGCTGAGGCTTTGGATCATCCTGCTTTCAAGTCTCCTTTCTGCCTGCGCAGCCGCTTTCGCGGGGCCGATCTCCTTTCTTGGTGTGGCGGTGCCGCATCTCATGAGACGTCTGTTTCAAAGCGAAAAACCCCTTGTGATGATTCCGGCTTGTTTTCTCGGGGGAGCTGTCTTCAGCCTTTTCTGTGATTTTCTTTCCAGAATGCTCTTTGCCCCTACGGAGCTCCCAATCAGCACGGTTACTGCTTTTTTCGGGGCGCCGGTCGTCATCCGCATGATGCTGTCGGGGCGCCGGTCGTCATCCGCATGATGCTGTCGGGGCGCCGGTCGAAAAAACCACCTTAATAGAGGAACACTGTGTTCTTCAATTGCCGCAAGGATTTCTTCCGGTGATTTATTGTCATTGTGTTCACTTTGCCATGCCGTACAATCAAAAGATTCACAGTGGATATGATATAGAAATTTTTCAAGTTCCAAATTTCAAACCAGCGGGGGACTTGCCTTGCTTCGGAAGACGGCGCCCAGGAGGAGCCGGATAATGATGACGGCGCGGCTGTAAGTCAGGAATCAGAGCAGGCAGAGACAGAGTCTGCCCCGACAGAGGATCTGCCGGAATATCCCGGGATCCTTGATATTGATGTCATGGAAGCCGCCGAGGCGGCAGCCTCAAGAGGAAATACGGCGCGGAACGGCGGCGGCGTATATATCTACTGGAGGAACAGGCTGGAAACCGAGGGAGGAAGCATTCTCGGCAACAAGGCCTCCGCAGAGGGGGATGATATCCTTGCGGCGCGTGAAGGCTTTTCCCTTTATGCGGGAGAAGAGGATGCAGCCGGCTCCCTTGCCGGAGTCCTTCAGGCAGAATCGGAGAATAATATCCTTAACGTATGGTATCCAATGGAGGCAGGACTGCCTTCCAATGCGGAGCTTGTTATTGAAGAAATCGATGAAAATAATGAGGAATATGCCGGGCTTTATTCGAGAGCGTCAGCGGATATGGCTTCGGAAAATGAAGATATTGAAGCAAATAAGGCGGCAAACGAAGAAGCAATAAATGAAGGAGCTGGCCCTTCCGCCAGGTTCTTCTCCATTCGGCTGTTCTCGGATGGGGAGGAGCTGTTCCCGGAGGTGCCGGTAGAGGCATGGATATCCTGGGCTGGCCTTTCGGAAGAGGCTGCTACGGGCAATCCACGAATTATGCACTTTGCTGAGGATGAGGGGCAGGAGGAGCTGGATTATACCCTTTGGGATATTAAGAATGAAAACGGGCTGCTGGAATGGGCGGACGAAGATGCCGCTTCGGGACAGGCGGCTGTATTATCTATGGAAAAATCCGGGATTATTGGATTTATTAATACGGATGCCCCTGAGGATGCCCCGGAAGGAGAGGGCGGGGCGCTGGAGCAGCCTTTTGTTACCGGCGACGGAGAGAGCTATGAGGTGAGGCTGACCTACGGTCCGGAGGCACAGATCCCGGAGGGCGCTGCCCTGAAGGTTACGGAAATCGGGCAGGATGCCGAGGGTTATACCGAATATATCGCGAAGGCAGCGGCATCCCTTAACTGGGATCTGATTGATATCAGCTACGCAAAGCTTTTGGATATTTCCATTGAGAAGGATGGGGAGCAGATCGAGCCTGCGGCGCCGGTGGACGTTCAGATCGTGCTTAAGGACTATGGCGAGGCACTGAAGGAAGAAGAAGCTGCCGAAGGCATTTCGGGCAGCACAGAGGGAGAGTCTGCCGATGGAGAGTCCTCCGAAGATCAGACAGATGTGGGGGGAGAGCCTGCTGCGGATCAGTCGGTCGCGGAGGGAGAGTCCACTGTGGATCAGACAGCCGCAGGGGGAGAGTCCGCTGCGGATCAGTCCGCTGCCGGGGGAGATCCTGCCGTGAATCAGTCGGTCGCGGAGGGAGAGTCCACTATGGATCAGACAATCGCAGGGGGAGAGTCTGCCGAGGGCCAGACAGCCGCAGGGGGAGAGTCCGCCGCGGATCAGTCCGCCACCGAGGAGGCGGGACTTTTCAGCGAGGAGGACGAAGAAAGCTCTCTTCCGGCTGAGGAGATGAATCAGGAGGAGAACGGCGAGAATGAAATTGTCCTTCCCCAGGCGGGCCTCTATTCGAAAGAGGAAGTCCAGGCCATAAAGATGGCGGAGGGCAAGGTTCCCGCCATCGTTGAGGAGGCGGCCACGGAGGTGGTGCATCTTGGCAGGGTGACGGAGAAGCTTGCGAGCGACATTTCGGGCGAGGAGAACGGAGACTATTCCGTAAGCTTTTCCACCTGCGGCTTCACTCCGTTTGCCGTACTTCGTAGAAGCGCCATCCGGGAAGACAAGAATTCCATTGTTCCTTTGTTCAAGACCGAAGTGTTTTATGGAGGCACCTGGCAGGAGATCGATGTGGCCGAGGTGTTTGAAGATGGCGCCTGGCAGAAAATCGATGTGGAACAGGAGGGAGAAGATGGAAAGGCCTATGTCTGGACGGCACAGAGTCCGGCAGCCGGCCACCGCTTCAATTTCCGTCTGAGCCTTGAGCTGCAAAAGAGGTCGCAGAATCCTGAACTGTTCTTCAAAGAGGGCACGGTGAAGATAAGGGTGCCGAAAAGCATCCTTCTGGATCGGAATGGCCAGTTGTCGGATAATTATGAGATGTCCATCCCGTCCAGGGACGAGGTAAAGGAAGCATTGGAGAACGGGGAGGAGCTTGACGCGGACATCAGCTTTGCCTACTACGAGGACGAGAACGGGACGGATCTTGTCATCTACAATTTCCGCGACGTGGAGATCGGCTTTTCCGGCTTCATCGAGATGAGCTACATTACGGATCAGACCACCTTTAACTACCAGGATATGTCCGTCTCAAATCCGTTCTGGGCCGAGATTACCGCGGAGGACCCGGAGGATGGCACAGAAACCAAAATCAGTACGGAGGACGAACCCATCCATGTCGTGATCAACACGAAGGTGGATCTTGTTTCCGCTGAGAAGAGAATTCCTACGAAGTACAATAGCTGGCAGAAGGCATGGGGGCCGGCGCCGGAGGACGCAAATGATTATACCTATTGCGTCTGGGAGATACAGAGCCGGATTGAAGACAATACCCAGATATACAACTTTACGCTGACGGACAGCTTCGCCGAGCTCAAGGGCAGCATACGCGGAGGGAGACTCCAGGAAGCGCCGACCGATTTTCCGATGGACAGCGCGAAGGTTATCGGAATCAAGTTCAGCGGACAGTCTTCCTATAAGCTTCCCGAGGGCGGTAAGATCTCTGAATGGTCGAAAGATAGTTCCGCAAGCATTCCGGATCAGATAATGAGCGGCCTGCGCTATGATTATGTCCTGACGGCATTCCAAAAGACTGTATGGGATCAGTTCGATCATTGGGAGATCATCAATGACGCTGCCGTGAGGGTGGATCCGAAGGACGGTGTTGATCCGTCAACGGAATTGAATTGCAGGAAAAAGTTTAACTGGAATAAGCCGGTTTTTGACCTGGGCGGGTCAGGCCTGGGCTTTGGCGGTTTCGTCCGGGCGGATGGCTGGTATCGTTATGTCTCAGAGCGCGAACTGACAAGAACCTTCCTTACAAACATTGGAATGGTGGCCGGATTCTACACCCGCTATGATCTTAACGAGCTCGTGGGTGAGGACAGAACCGTGGATTCCCTGAACAACCTGGATTATGCTGTCTGGATGGAGGGGTATCCTTTGCGTTGGACAGTAGTCAAAGATGCCACAGCCGCTGAACGGCTGAATCCGGAAAATTATTTTAAGACCCCCGTCCGGTATGTTCTCACAAATGATGATTTTTATATTTATGACGAGCAGAACACCTTAGCCGATAAGGTGCAGTTGGATCCATCGGACTATCAGATCGATACGCTGGCTTTTGATTTTTATGTATATGACCGGGGCTATAATTCCGATACAGCCGCGTTTGACCGGAAGCTTTCGACAAGCTATATCGAGGACGAAAAGGTGGAGATACTGGGCCTTTTCGCTTCCGATGATGCTTCCGGCAGCGACTATGTGAAAATTGCCGAATACGATATGAAGGGAGGAAAGCTTTCCTATATTAATGAGGCCTACGTGGATCCGGAGCTGTCCTATAACAAAAAGCTGGTATTAAAGCCGGATGTGCACTGTGTTGGATACCGCATGGTGACGGACAACCTGCATTATTATACCCGTCTTGGGGTGGTGCCGAACCTGAGCATCAAATATGACGGGACTCATGCCAATCACATTATCGGGGCTATTACGAGCCGGGAAAAGGCACTGGAAGAGGGCAACGGTATCGGTGAGACGGAGTCCATCGGTATCAACTGTGTTGCTGATATGCGGGCTTATGACTACAGATCGGCATACGACGCGGCCAGCCAGGAAGCCAAAAATGCCTCTGACAACGGTGAGGAGGGCAAGGTACTCAGCCATGAACCGTACACGAACTGCATATACAGGGGTCTGCCCGATGACACGGACTATGTACGTATCGTGGAAAAGGCGAGCGAGCTGAAGAAAGAGGTGATGGCCAGCGCCCACCTCCGTAAAGAGAGGGAGTTTTCCATCACCTGGCGCGTGGAGATGGAAGAGACCATGATGTCCGGCAGCGACACCAGGGATTATATCGAGCAGGCCGGAGGCACCTTCTATGATCTTTTGCCCATAGGCGCCGTGCTGGATCCCCGGACGGTCGGCATCACGAATCATGAAGGGATGCTGCGTTCCAGCCAGTTCACGGTGGAGCAGGTGGACAACTACAAGGGCAGCGGACAGACCCTCCTGATCGTAAAGGTCAAGGAGCCCGGCAAATGGTACGAATTGTATTACAATACGATGCATTCCTATGAATCCATCAGGGATTATGGGAATAATGTTTACAATGCCGTGGCCTTCCGGACGGATAATATAAACATTGCCGGCGGCAGCGCGGATAACGGGGGGGACCTCGAGAAGAAGGAGCTTATGAGCGGGCTCCTGAACGATGGAACAAATGACAAGAAGTTCATCTACACGGAGAGAAGGTACGACCTCGCCGCGATTACGGCAGCCGCCTCAAATCTCCAGAAGAGGGTCCGTTCCGCCAGCTCCGCAGGTTACGGGATCGATGCATGGGTGAAGAACGATGACAGTTACAGCTACCGGCTTCGTTTCCAGAACACCGCAGCCAACATGGTAAAGGACATTATTTTCTATGACTCCCTGGAGCAGTGTGACGAAAGAGGGCGCGTCAGTGACTGGCACGGCAAGCTTCAGTCCATTGACTTTTCGGCCCTGCGGGATGAGAGCGGGCAGATGCCGGTAACCCCCATTGTCTATATCAGCGAAAAGACTTTGGAGGAAATCGATGAAATTCCCGGAGCCCTCCTTTATCCGAAAAATGCGGATGAAGAGCTTTCAGGAGAGCCGGATGGAGAAGGAAGCAATCCGGGCAATGATGAGGACAATGATGGAAATAAGGTAAGCAGCCTGCCCAGCGGCTATGACCTGAGCCGGACAGATATCTGGGAGGTGGTGTCCTCCAATGATTACACGAATGCGGCAGTGCTGGAAAAAGCCAAAGCGATAGCCATTGACCTTTCCAATTCAAGCTCCGTGGAGGGCGGAAAGTATGTCCTTCCGGAAATGGGGTCGATGACCGTGTTCCTGTATATGAAGAGCCCCTCCTATGCAATCCGCACGGCAGAGGACGGGAGTGAGGAGAAAGGCTATCCGGAGGCTTACAACAAATCCATGATCAGCCGGACGCTGGTTTCTGAGGAAACGGGTTCGGAGCAGGTGCAGCCGATGACAGAGAGCGGCGGCTACACCACTGTCCGGCTGCTTATCAGCTGTGACCTTAACCTTCACAAGGTAGGACCGGATCAGAATGGAATTGGCAACATTTCCTTCCGTCTTGTAGGCGAATCCGATTACGGGACCCAGGTCGACAAGATTGAGTACACGGACCGGAACGGGTATCTTTGTTTCCAGAATGTGGAGAAGGGAAGCTATATCCTTTCCGAGTACGAATCGACTCCGGACTGGCTGGAAGACCACACGGAGCACCGCGTGGTGATCACAGGAAAAAGGGAGGTGCTGATCGATTACGATGAGGCGGCCGAGGAGGGAACTTCTTCGGATGGTAATGCCGCGGTTGGTACTTCGGCTGACGGCACGTCGGCGAATGAAATCGCTTCCTCCAGCAATGCCTCGTATAATGACGCATCGGCTATTGCTATTTCGGCATCACGTTTGGAGCATGACTATTCCGGGCGGGATTACACCGTGGTGAATCTGCCGAGGCTGCATTCTGATGTTTACATTTACAAGTTTGAGGATGGTACCCGGGTCGCTATCCCGGATACGACCTTTGAACTGAATGGTACCTCGGATTACGGGAACGAGGTTCATATGGTCGCGACCACGAACTCCATCGGCATTGCCGTTTTCCGCAATCTGGAAAAGGGCACCTATACCATGAAGGAGCTGGCGGCGAACTCAAATTACGTCCTTTCGGATACGGAGTACAGGGTGATCGTCAGCGGCACAACGAATTTCGATGTTTCCGTAAGCGTGCAAAAACAGGTGAAGGCGGAGGATGACACGGTTTCCTATGAGGCCGTACCCCATGACGGGGACAGCGAGAAGGGGGACACCCTGTTCCACATCCTGTACAACACGCCGCGTTTCTGGAATGTGAAGTTCCTGAAGGTGGATGCGGAGAATATTACGCGCCGTCTGGAGGGCGCGGAATTCAGCCTGCGGAGCGCGGTGGAATTCCAGCCGATGAAGAAGGACGGGAATGGACAATGGGTCGCCAACGGCACGCCGACAAAGGAGATCTTTGCCACAAGCGATGCAAACGGCCTGGTCCGCTTCGAGGGGCTGGAGGCCGGAAGCTACGTCCTGCGCGAAACGAAAGCTCCGCAGGGGCTGGACGGCAGCGGACGAAAGACGGCTGATGGCACTCTCAATTATCTCTCGGACGGCGCCGAACACGTGGTGAAGGTACTGGGTGACGGCAGCTTTACCATCGAAGGGCTGGAGAGTACTGAAATCGGGACGGAATCCTATTACTATGTGAAGAACTCCCGGGCATTGGACGGCGAAATTATCGTATACAAAAAATGGAACGACGTGAATGTGGATCCGGCGGACCGGGCTACCCCCGTCGTGCACCTGATTCCGGAGGAGGATCAGCAGACCCGGAGAGGGATCACTGTGACAAAGGAATGGGTGAACGATTACGACGCGGCAAGGCCCCGGAATATCAATGTCAAGCTGTTAAAGCGCGGGACAGAGGCGGCGGATGGCTATACCCGGGTTGAGTACATCGAGAATACTTCGGACGCGTATATTGATACCGGGCTTAATCTTTCCGATGATTCTTATACGATTAAGACGAAGTTCCGGGGGACGAAAAAGGCAACGACCAATTTCGGTGTGTTTTCTTCCTATTTATTTGACAAAACTCACAGCGGCTACCGCTTACAGATTGAGGGAACAAGCTTCCTGTTTAATTCTTATACGAGTGGTAACAGCGGTGAAACGAACCAGACAATTAAGGATGTATACGTGCCCGGCAAGGATTATGCCGTCATCATGGATACCAGCGGCTGCTGGCTTGTCCGGGACGGCAGCCAGAGCTTCTATAATACCGGAAAGAAGACTAATGACAGTCCGCTAAATCCGGATATCCTGCTTTTCCGGTCGTACAGTAAAAATTTCCCTTTCCAGGGGCGGATGTACTATTTCCGGGTTGAGAAGGGGAATGAGGTGGTTTCCGACATGATTCCGGTTATCGAGAACGAGACCGGGAAATATGGAATGTATGACCTTATCCGGAATAAATTCTACCCATCGGCCAGTGGAAATCAATTCACAGGATCCGGGACGGAAGTGCTTTCCGATGAATATGTGGAGGTTGCGGATACAGACAGCGATAGCGGGGAATGGAAGAAGGTCAATGATGTCTGGACCTATACCTTTGATATACTGTTGGAAAACGGCGTGAATTACTATGCCTATGAGGTGATGGACGATGAAAATGCCCAGTATTCCAGCAGTGTCGGCGGTATCGACAACAAGGCCCTGGTTCGGGGCGGCAGGGTCACGATCATCAATACTTTCAAGGAGCCGAGTGGGGAATTCCCGTATACAGGCGGCATCCAGGAATATACGGCTCCGGCTACCGGGCTGTATAAGCTGGAGGTATGGGGCGCCCAGGGTGGCGGAATACCTGAGGATGCTCTTGAAAAATGGTATCAAGATAAGTCATACAGTTATCCTAACGTTCCATTGGCGGAAGTGCGTGATAAAAAGCATGACGGCGGCAAGGGCGGTTATTCCTCGGGCATTGTGATGCTCAATAAGGGAGATAAGCTGTATATCGCCGTTGGCGGCCAGGGTGCGGTGAATACGGGAACGGCGAATGGTTATGTTAAAGGCGGGTATAATGGTGGCGGAAACGGACGAAGTCTGGATAACCATGGTGTGAATGGCTCGCAGTATTCAAGGGCCGGTTCCGGCGGAGGCGCGACACATATCGCGAAAGAAACCGGTGTTCTGTCCAGTCTGGAAAACGATAAGGACGCTGTCCTGCTGGTGGCCGGCGGCGGTGGCGGCGCGATGGAATATTCGAACCACGATGGCGGTAACCAGCATGCCGGCAGCGGCGGCGCAGGAGGAGGCGAGGAAGGCGAGAGCATCCAGCGCGTTACAGACGGCTCCGAAATAAGCGGCCATACCTATATCTGGATTAAGGATACAAGTTGGAGTAACCAGGCTCTTTATAATACGCCGGCGGGCGGGGGACAATCCAAGTCTGCTCAGACTCCTTATTATGAGCTCGGTTCCTTTGGCCAGGGGGCCGGCCATGACACAAATGTGTCCTGGGGCGGCGGCTGGTACGGCGGCAATGCGTCAAATAAAACACTTTCCAAGCGATATGGGCCACTGTGCTACGCTCCTGGCGCAGGCGGCTCAGGACATGTGGGTACTTTGATGGAATCAGGAGCCTATACCAAAGCCGGGACGGAATCCTTCGCTGCGCCGGACGGCGGAACGGAGACAGGTCACAGCGGGAACGGCTATGCCCGTATTACGAATCTGAGTGCCAGGGGGAGTGACACCTCCGGACGCGGATCGGCCGTCATTATCGAAGGAAGCGGCAGCTCCGGGAGCGGTTCCGGAGACGGTACGGGCAGCGGCACATCAACCGATGGCGAGGCTTCCGGCACCGAAGGCTCCGGCAGTTCCAGTGGCTCCGGCAGTTCCAGTGGCTCCGGCAGTTCCGGCAGCTCCGACGGATCCTCTTCGGATACGGAGAAGCCGCTCCTTCCGGAGGATGAATATGTCAGCGAAGATGATGGCTGGGTGAGGATCGACGACAATACGCTGATGTATGTGTTCCACGTCTTTGACGATAATGCCGGATACCGGTATTACGAGGAAACGATTGAGGGCTATACTTCCGCAGCTATGCGTACGGCGGAGGAGATCGCGAACAAGGTTGTTTTGGAAAGCCTCCTGGGCAGCGTGAACAAATCCGTCGTGATTACCAATACATCCTCTGCTTCCTATGGTTCCGTTAAGGTTCTCAAGGAAGTTGTGGGTGCGGAATCCAGTCAGGCCTTTGCCTTCACCATAGAGCTCCAGGGCGAACGGATTCTTTCGGAGGGTACGCAGGTTATCGGCGGCGTGGTCTTCGAGAACGGGAAGGCGGACTTCACTCTCCGGGAAGGGGAGGATTACGCAATGGTATTCTCCGACATCCCCGTGGGGACTTCCTATACCATCACGGAGGCGCGGAACAGCAACTTTGTGGAGGTCAGGGAAGAACCGAAGGTGATCACCGGCACGGTCGAAGGGGCCGAAGAGTATACGGTGCGCTTTGAAAATACGCCATATATACCTGAAAAGGAGCTTCTGGACATCACGCTGGCGAAGTTTGTCACGGGTACAAGGATGGAGGAGGAGCTTTCGGAGTATCCTTTCTTTGCCACCTTTACAGGGCTTTTGGAGAATTTCGAGTATACCGTGACGGATGGCGGAGACGGGGTTTTGGCCCGTTTTACCACGGATCAAAGAGGGAACGGCCTGGTCAATATCCGGCTGAAGGATGGAGAAAATGCCGTTTTCAAGGATATCCCCTCCGGGGCGCAGTATCAGTTTACCGAGGATGGCGGTGATTATTACGCGTCCTTCGGCATTACCGATTCCGGCAGCACTTCCGGGAAGCATGTATTACAGTCCTCCGGGGAGAATACCATGAAGGAGACTTCCCTTTCGACCGCGCTGGAGACAGCGGAGGACGGAGAAAAGATCCTTGTGACCTTCCGGAACAGGCTGGACAATTACCAGACGCTGAGAATCCGAAAGGTGGTGGCGCTGCATGAGAAGGTGGGCGAAGGCTTTTCCGTGGATAAGGATGAACGTTTCGAGCTTTCCTTCGAATTCACGGGCGGGCTGCTGCCAAACAGCGTCCTGAATACAAACAGGGGGTATTACAGCGTAAGCGATGATGGAAGGACTGAGGAGACGACTTTCTGGCTGAAGGACGGGGAGTACATGGAATTCCGAAACCTTCCCATTGGGGCAAAATACATTATACGGGAGGCAAAAAACAACTATGTGGCGCGCTATGAGCTGACGGGAGAATCGGACGGCGGGGTGGATCCGGTAACTTTGAAACCGGTCAACCTGAATACTAACGCGATCTTTGTCAGCGAAAGCGGCGGCAATGACAGGGCTCAGAAAAAAATGGAGACGGCGGAGGAAACCGTGGACCGTTATGAAAACGCGACGGTCACCATTACCAATACCCAGGCCCTCGTCCCGCTGGTCATTCGTAAGGAGGTCACGGGCAATGCCGGGGAGAAGGACAAGGACTTCGCTTTCACTCTGACAATACCTTCGGCGGCAGGCCATACCCTTCGGACGTTGGAAAGGCGGCAGGCACCGGTGACAGACGAGGAGGAAGCAAATGATGGTGACGGGACCGCGGCCGGTGGCTCGGATACCGAAAACGGTGGCACGGACGATGCCGGGAAGACCGGGGCGCGCGAGTTTGAAGGCTCGATCAGCTTCCCTCAGTCCGGCAACGGGATTTACAGCTTTACGCTTAAGCATGGGGAAAGCCTGACCGTCTATGTCCCGGTGACCTGGGAATATTCCGTTACGGAACAGGATTACAGCATGGAGACCGGCGAGGACGGTGAAAAAGCCGGATACAGCACGGTTTACCGCGTTGGTGGTGAAAATGCCCAGATTAAAAAAGGCAGCGGCGTAACGAATGGCGTTATCGATCCGGACGCCGCGAAAAATGACGTTCATTTTGTGAATTCCAGGTTCCTTCTGCGTCTTATGAAGACAGATATGAAGGGAGAGCCGCTGGACGGGGCCAGGTTCCGGCTGCTGCGGCTGAATGGGGATTCCTACCAGGCGTACCTTGCTGAGGATATCAGCATCGGAAAGGAGGAGATCGTTGTAAGGGCGCTTCCCGCCGGGGATTATGAACTGGTGGAAACCCAGGCTCCGGCAGGATATGTGCCTCTCGCAAAGGGAATCAAGTTCACTATTTCGGATGACGGCACCTTGACGGCGTCCGAAGATACGGATACGAGATATGTGTCCATTGAATCCTATACCGGGACGGAGGCGGAAGCCGGTGATGCCGGGAATCCGTCTTCCGAACAGGATGAACAGGATGGATATATCCTCACGGTCAAGAATTCGCCGGGGCTTGTCATGGCCAGAACCGGCGGACCCGGAACAAGGCGGATCCTGACAATCGGCTTCCTCGCGATCATCGCGGGCGCGTGCGGATGGTGGGTGAGCCGAAGGAAAGGAAGGTTTGTGAGAAGATAGTAGCTTTTCTTTTTGCGAAACCAAATGACCGCCTGCCTGGCGGCGATCCGTTATCGTTTTGGATAATACTTTTTTAAAGATATTATCCTGATCCGGAGTTGATCCGGAGTATAAGAGTTTTGAAAAACCGCGGCATACTGTGAGGTATGCCGCGGTTTTTATAGCTTGAAAAGGGCAGGCTTCATTTTTTGCCTAGGTATAAACTATGCCTTCAGGCATGTTTTGTTCAGATTTCCAGGGGCATTGAACAGTTAAATAAAGAGGGATGAAAGGTTGACAGAGCCGTTGTGATGGCTTGCAAAAAAAGATGGATTCGAGAGCTTTGGGCTGAAGCTAGAGGGAGGCGCGGAGGGACTAAGGTGTTCTGTCTTGCTATGTAACGCAAAAATTCAAATAATACTGAATAATTTTTTATTTTATTATTCACATAACATGAATTCGGATATTGGATTATGATAAAATTTTTTCACCTATCAGAATGGGTAATTTATTGGATGAAAATGTTAATATATTACCTATTATATTGTTTGACGCCTTTAAGACAAGGATGTATTATTGTATTAAATGAGCTGTATGTTTTCAGATAACGTTCTGCATGGCAGGTTGTTTTAGATAGGAGGTAGACAATGAAACGAAAGGGAAAGAGACTGGCGGCACTTGCACTGGCTGTCATGATGACTTTCAGTCAGGGATCATTTGGCAATCTGTCAGGCGGGGGATTGGCGGGCGTCCAGGCTGCCGGGGAGACGGGCGGCCAGGACATTGTTATAATCGATTCTGATGGGCAGGCAGAGGATGGCCTGTCTGACATGGACGCAGCCGGAAGTGATGTCGCGGGCCTGATGCTGATGGACGATGGGGATGAGCCATCGGATGGGGGCGCTGAGGATCCGTCCGATGAAGCTGCCCTTGATGCTGATGAAGATGACAGCGAAGGCGTATCGGATACGGGGTCTGAGTTTGAAGACGACTCTGACGGGACTTCGCTTTCTGAGCGTGAGAGCGATGCAAATTCAGATGAGGAGGCAGGCAATTCAGCCGGAGAAGATTCGGGAGAGGAAGCCGATGACGTGGATAATGGGGAAGAGGGAAGCGGTGATGACGCGGAAGCTTCCTATTTTAATGCTGCGGGAAATCCGGATGAGGATTCGAATCATGAGGATGGCGGGGGATATGAGGTTAATGCCGATAATATGGATGCGGATAATGCAGACGGTGAAGACGCGAATGTGGCAGACGCTGACAATGAGGGGCTTGAAGAGGATGTGAATTCAAATCAGGAAGAAGCCGAGGCTGCGGATTCAGATTTGGATTCGGATGACAGTGGAAGTGAAGAGAAAGCGGATGCTGCAGATAATCTTGATACAGAAGATAATAATATGGCAAATGCGGATAAAGAGATTGATGAGGATGGTGAAGAGGACTCTGAGAACATAGAGGATGCGGAAGCCGCGGACGTCGGGGATGCCAATGACGCGGCAGAAGGTACCGGGGAGGCAGGAAATACAGATTCCGCTGACGAGACGGCGAATTCGGATTCTTCCGAGGATTCGGGTGAAGTCGAGGATGCGGGTGCGGATGAGAATGACGCGTCAGAGAATGAAAAGGGCGTCGCCGCGGAGAATGACGTAGATGGACAGGATGCGGATTCAGAAGACGATTTGGATTCCGCAGGTGATGTCAGTGACGCCGAGGGTGTGAGTGATGCCGTGGATGCGGAGGTCACAGACGATGCGGGAGAGGCCGTGGATTCGGATTCCACGGAGAATGCGGAGGATGTTGCCGGGGATGCCGATGATGCGGATGCCGCAGGGAATGCCGGCAGCGCGGATAATACGGACGACAATGAGGACTTCGAGGAGTCGCAGGATTCGCAGGATTCGGAGGCTGAGGATGGCGAACCGGAAGATGACTATGGCAGTGCCCTGGTCATTTCGGAGAAGACGGTAGAGGCGCTCAGCGAGGGCGCGGCGACTGCCACAGGACGGGAAGAGGCGGCGGATTCCCTTTTGGGAGAAGATGACGGAGAAGAAGAGGCCTCCCTGCAGGAGCTTTCAGAGTTCAATGCGGGCGATGAAGGATACAGTTATAATTATGATGAAAGCAGTCATACCCTGACCATCAGCCTGAGCAATGATTTTAATGAGGACCTGGTGGTACTGGACACCTTCCGCGAAGGGGATGAAGGGCGGCTGACGGTTGAACTGGATCTGAACGGTCACACGCTGCGCCCGAAGGGAAAGAAGAACAATACCGGCATTACCGTGTTCGGGAAGCTGGTGGTCATGGACAGCTCGGAGGGTAAGACCGGAAAGATTGACGGAGCTGGGCTTTCCCAGGTCCGGGGCATCGAGGTGGCCGCGCGGGGCGAGCTCTGGCTGATGGGCGGAACGGTCTGCAACTTCAGCACGAAGGGCAACGGCGGCGGCATTACCGTGAACGAGGGCGGGAAGCTCATGCTGGCCGGTGGACGCGTTTCCGGCAACAAGGCATCGGAAAACGGCGGCGGCATTTTTGCCTATTCGGCAAAATCCGTCACTTTTGAAACGAAGAATGGCGAGAAGAGTGTTGTCAGCAACAACGAGGCAAAGAACGGCGGGGGTATAGCTTTCGCGGTATTTTCCGAGGATGAGGCGGATTATGACGACATGGAAAAAGCATCCTGGAGCATGGATGGCCTTGTGCTCTATGGGAACCGGGCCACTGTGAATGGCGGCGGCGTTTATTTTGACGCAAAGGCGGATGTCACAGTCAAGGGCAGCGCCCTGATCAGCGGCAATACGGCCAAAAAGAACGGCGGCGGCATGTACTTCTATGCCCAGGGGTCGGCGCTCCGTCTTAAAAATGGCGGCCGGATCGCCGGAAACACGGCGGAAGAGGAAAACGGCGGCGGCGTTTATATGAACGGACTTGACTCCGTCTTCTATCTGGGAGAGGGCGGCTTGCTTGGCGTGCCCACAAATACTGCGATCGATGCGGAGGGACAGTGGCGCAAGGCAGAGAAGGCCGCGGCGGAGGAGAAGGCGTCATCCGCAGGGACCGGGAGTGACCTTGCGGAAGCGGCTGCATCCGGCGTCACCGAAGTGGACGAGGACGATCTTTCCGGCGCTGAGTACGGCGCGGACGCCTATTCGGATCATGACGACCTTTCCGACATTGAGGCGGCTGAGCTCCTGGCCCTTAGAGGAAACCTCGCGGAATTGGGAAAGGGCGGCGGTATTTATATCAATTGGAGAAGCCGTATTGAGGCGGCCGGGGGCAAGATCTCCGGCAACAGGGCTTATATAGACGGCGGCGGCTTCTATCTCTACAGTGAGAATAATTATTTCAGCGAGCTGAGCCTTAAGAACGCGATCATCGAGAATAATGTGCTGGGCGATTACCTGAACGGTAACCGTCACGGCGCCGGCGGCTACATGTACAGATACATGAAGCTTATTGAGATTGAGAACACGCTTTTCCGAAACAACCGGGGAGCAAGCCACGGCGGCGGTTTTTACGTTGATTATTATACCGGAAGCGGGGACGTGACGGTCACCTCGGTTTCCATCAGTAAATCCGTATTCAAGGGGAACCATATCGAGGCTGTTCCCACAGGCGGAGCGGGCGCGGGCTTTTATATTCACGAGTCTGGGCGCGGACGCGTAGTGATCAGCGACAGCCTTTTCACGGGGAATATGTCGGATACGGCGGGCTGCTACGCCGGCGGCGGATATATTTACAGGAATGCCGCGACCATTGAACGCTGCGAATTCCTGAACAACCGGACCGGGGGATCCGGCGCCGGCTTCTGCATGGATCAGTGGTCTGGCTACACGGATCGGGACGTCATCCTCGAGGACTGTCTGTTTGAAAACAATATTTCCTATTGGGAAAGGCGCGGCTATAGTGGCGCCGGATTCTGCCAGGGCGGCGGTATTTCCCTTACGGTAAAGGGAAATACGATTTTCCGGAACAACTACTGTTCCAACGAGGGCGGGGGAATTTATGCTACGCCAACGGACACTTATCTGGAAAACGGGACTCGGATTTACGGGAATCTGTCGAATGGTACCGGGGGCGGCGGACGTTTCGGACGTCTGCACATTCCCGATGGCGTGGAAATATATGACAATTATTCCAAGGGGTCAGGTGGCGGCTTCTATGCATCGAGTCTCTTGATGGATGGTGGCCTTGTGACCCGCAACAGGGCAAACAGCAATGGAGGCGGTTTTTTTGTCAATGCCCTTATTGAGATGACCGGCGGCGAGGTCAGCGCCAATACGGCAGGATCCGGTGGCGGCATTGACCTTGAATTAAATGCCGATGGTTCCTTTATCTCAGGCGGAAAGATTGTCAATAATACGGCTACGGGCAGCGGCGGAGGTATTTACGCCTTTTCAACCACCTACAAGTCGCATCTTTTAACACTGAAAGGGAATGTAGAAATCAGCGGCAACAAGGCGTCTGGAAATGGCGGAGGAATCCGTACTTATTATAATCCCCATATTTTGGTGGAGCAAAATGCGGCCATTGTACGGAACGAAGCTAATTATGGCGGTGGTGTTTATATTGAAACCTACGGTGATGGTAGTGAAGAACCGGCTTATCCCTGGGGGTTCCATCTGAATGGAGGCCTTTTGCGGGATAATCATGCCAGGACATCGGGAAACGATATGGGAGCCAGGAGTTATCAGGATTCAAATCCGGCATGGTCACGTATCAGCTACCGCCTGGAAGCGCCTGGCGAGAGCGCAGCCTGGTATGATGAAAAAAACTATGTTTATCACACGGAGGCAGTGGATAACCTTGAGGAAAATGCGGAACTGGCCATTATGGACTTCGACCCGGTGAAACCCTCCAGAAAGGATGTGTATAATTATTTCACATACAAGGATTATGACGGCTTTGTGGCGGAAAATGTAAAGACCGGGAAGAAGTATGTTTCTGTGCAGGCTGCGGTGTCGGATGAGATGACGGATACCGAAGAAGGTACACGTTCCGTCCGGATGCTGCAGGACAGCATGGAAAATGTCAGCATTCCTGCTGGATATCCTGTGATCCTTGACCTTAACGGGAAGAACCTTCGCGCTCCAAGGCTTGGCTCCGTCATCACGGTGGAAAAGGAAGCCGTGTTCACGCTGCAGGATAACAGCGTAGAGCAGAGCGGGAAGGTTACGGACGGCAAGGGAACCGGCATCGTGCTGCCGGAGGGACTGACGTATCAATGGCCGACCTGGCGGTACGGCGGCGGCGTGTATGTTCGGGACGGCGCCAGATTCTATCTGGAAGGCGGAAGCATCACGAACAATAACGCGAATGTCGGCGCCGGCGTCTACCTTTCTGATGAGGCCGAGATGCTGATGACCGGAGGTTCAGTCAGTGGAAACTCGGGTGCCGGTGTCTATGTTTATTATGGCTATGAAAAGGACCGGGATCCCGAGAAGGGCGCAAATTTTACCTCAAATGGAATTACTTACTCCTATTGGAACCGGGGCGCCACCTTCACGATGGAGGGCGGCGAGATCAGCAAGAATACCGGGCGGGGAATTCAGCTTACCAGCGCAAGCCGGGTTTTCCTGAAGGGAGGAAAAATCACCGGGAATGCCGGCGGCATCAGGACAGATGTGATCCGCGTGAACCGGAACAATGAGCGTCTGTCGAACATTGTGATGACTGGTGGTGAGATCAGCGAGAATAAGGTGAATGATCATGGCGCGGGCATTTATCTTTATGACCAGGGTCGGGCGGATATTTCCGGCGGTGTAATTAAGGATAATGTTGTCAATAACAATGGCTACTATGGCGGCGGTATTTATATGGCTTCCGACTGGACGGGCCTTATCCTGTCAGGGAATGCCCTTATCATGGGAAACAGCGCGGGTTATGGCGGCGGTATTTTTTATAACACGACCGGAGCCAATACCTATCTTAAGATGGAAGGCGGCGCGGTTTACGGCAATAAGTCTTCTCTTGGTACGGGCATGCGCGGTTCGGACATTTATCTTATCCAGAATTCAAAGAATGTGGAGCTCCGGGATGCTTCCGCCATGGGCTCCGAGGATTATAATTGCTGGCTGGACGAGGTAAGCTTCGGGAAATACGTTACCCTGAGTCAGGACATACCGGATATGACGGCGAAGCTTGCGGAGGGGATACTCTGCCTTCAGGCCATCAAGGATCATGAAATCAAAGGAGCGGCCAGGATCGGGGAGAAGAGCTATAATACCCTGCAGGCGGCCGTTAACGAGGCAAAGGACGGGGACGTGATCTATCTCCTTAAGAATCTTCAGGAGAGTGTCCTTTTGAACCAGCCGAAGAGTCTTACCGTGGATCTGAATGGCTACGAGCTTAAGGGGGCGAAGCAGCAGGTTTTCTATCTTGACAAGGTTCTTGGAACCCTGACACTCCGTTCGACCATCGAGGAGGATGATGCTAATAGAGAGAAAGCGGATGACAATCAAGAGAACTACGTGAAGGTAAACAAGGGGCGGATTCTGTCTCCGGATGGCGCGGACATGCGAGCCATCCATATTAACGGCGGCCACGTAGTGCTGGACGGCATCAAAATTTCCGGCTTCCACAGTAGCGGGTCCGGCGGCGCGGTCTATGTGAACAGCAATACGACCAGAGTCAATAACGTCAGTACCTATTATGACGCCTCCTTCACCATGAAGGGGAAGAGTGTCATCGAGGATTGCTCCACAGACAGTGAAGGCGGCGCGATTTACGCAGATTTGTATAACGATGGAAACTGGAATGGTTCCGCGACCAGCGTTGTGATTGAGGACGGCAGCATTATCCAAAATTGCACAGCCCTTTCCCACGGCGGGGCAATGCGCGTCCATTTCGATCGCTTCATCCGAAGCGATGCAATGGCTGACGAACTGGACGATGACGGGAATCCGGTTTTGGACGAGGAGGGTAATCCGAAGCAGAAGAGCAAGGGGAACCAGCTCCTGATTCATGGAGGGAGCCTGTTTACCGGGAATAAGTCTGTCAACCAGTATGGCGGCGCCATTTATGTCACGGGATATAATAACTGGAACAACTATATGAATACGCCCCTTTCCTATCGGGATGATATTCGGATTTATGACACGACGATCACGGGAAATACCGCCATATACGGCGGAGGTCTGACTCTTTACTGCGGCTTCATGCATATTGGGAAAGAAGGGTATGAGACGGTTGTCAGCAATAACCGCGCGATGGAAGAGGACGGTGGAATCCGGATAACGGGATCCAACACCCATACCAAGGTGTGGCTCACGGATCTTACGGTGACAGGGAACAAGGCAAAGAATTATGGCGGCATTTATGCCACTGTCCCCATAGAAATGAAGGGATGCCTCATTGAGGAGAATGAGGCGAACATGTTGGACGGCTGGTGCGGCGGTCTCTATGTTTCCGGCGCGAAAAATTTCGATGGCGTGAAGAATGGTCTCGTGAAATATTATAAGGATAACGTCACGAGCTTTGTCAGCATGGACGATATGCCAGGGGAAATGACGGAGGAGGAAAAGAAGCAGGAAGCTCTGGAAATCGCGGAGGGAATGGCGGAGGATTATTTTGAGGAACTGAAGGCTGCCCTTACCACCCTCGTGGAGGATACGGATATCCTGAATAACAGGGCTGTGAATGCCGGCGGCCTGCGCTTCCAGATTGTCCCTGACGGTACTGTTTTCCGCAGAGTGAAGATTAATGATAACTATACGGTATCAAGCGGCGGTGGGATCATGGGCGGCTATTACAGCAGCGACTATGAAAAAGGCGCCGTCCTGCTCTTTGATCAGTGCGAGTTCAAAGGCAATGAGGCAAGCGATGGCGCCGTCCTGTGTACGCAGCTTGCCACGCTGACGATTGAATTCAGGGACTGCGAAATCAGCGGAAATATTGCCAGGAACAGCAATGCTACCGGCGGCCTGTACCTCGGTTCCTGGAACGTAAACATGAGCGATCCGGAAACAGTGCCGGGGCTCATCCTGAGCGGCAGCACGGCCATTAAGGACAATACGGGGCGCGGCGTCTATATTACCAGGTTCCGCACCATCATGAAGGATCAGGTGGAGATTTCCGGGAATCACCTTAAGAGCGGAACCGGCGGCGGTTTGTTTCAGGATTCCGGATCCCTGGCCATTACAGGTGGCACCATCAGCGGAAATACTGCCGTGGATGGCGGGGGGCTCTATGTCTATAATGAGCAGAACGAGGCTTTCAAGGAACTGTTTAAACAGTACATTGACGGCAAGGATGTCCGGATTGAAAAGAATACGGCGACCGGAAGCGGGGCCGGGATTCTTCTTGGAAATTACACGGTATTCGAGCTGAGGCAGGGCACCGTGACGGAAAATACCGCGGCTGCCAATGGCGGCGGCGTCTATGTGAACTATTCAAAGAGCCATTTCATCCTTTCCGGCGGCAAGTTGTACGACAACCACGCTAATCTAGGGCAGGATGTCTATGACAGTTATAATTCGAGCTACAGGACTTCCCAGGTCACCCTGATCAGGGCCTCCGACATGTTCCTTGACGAGGCGGGGACGGATCAGGCGAGGACGGGCATTGCCTGGATCGATGAGCGGAACGACAATCTGTACTATGACGAGGTGAAGGGCATCATGCCTTATGCCCTGCCGCTGACCCTGAATTACAAGACGGCGAAGTCGGCAGCGGCGGTCAGGAACCTCGAGGGCGGATTGTATACGGTGTATAATTCCGTCCAGGAGGCTATCGAGGCGATCCTCAGCGGAAAGCATGGGGAGTTTGCCGGTCAGGAGAAGCCGGAGATCATCCTGGTGGATGATGTGACGGAGAATGTGCAGATCCCCGGCGAGGCCGATGTGGTTCTTAACCTGAACGGCTTCACGCTGCTTGGCAACGGCTCCTCCGCGATTTCCTGCTCCGGCGACGTCCGGATCGTGGATGAAAAGAAGACGGGAGAGAACGCCGTGAATAACGGCGTGAAGGTTTATCCGGCGAAAGAGGGAGCCATCGGCACCATTACCGGAACTGCGGGCCAGGCCGGTGGCGGCGTCCACGTGACAAACGGAGGCAACGCGACCCTGTCCTCCGGGCAGATCGCGAATTGCCGGGCCGGCGGTGTCAGCAATTCCTGGTCCTATGGCGGCGGCGCGGTCTGCATTGACGCAGGAACCTTTACGTTGGAAAAGGACGGGGCGCTTCGCGGGAACAGGACGAATTATTACGGCGGAGCCGTGCTGATCCGAAACACTTCCGGGAAGTTTGTCATGACCGGCGGCGTCATTGAGGACAACACCGTGGTGAATAACCATGGTATTATCGCGAACAATACCGGCAAGGTGGCCATCAGCGGCGGCGTGATCCGGAACAATCTCGTGGGAAGCAGCGGCATTATCTGTAACGTCGGGAATGGCACGGTTAATATCGGCGGGCCGGACGAGGAGCACAAGGTCCAGATTATCAACAATACGGCAAAGGTCAGGGGCGGCGCCATTTCCATGGATGACGGCAAGGTCTATCTGAGCAATGTCCTGATGCAGGGGAACACGGTGACCTACGCCCGCCAGGGCAGCGGAAACGCCGTGGCCGGCTCGGGCGGCGCCATTTACCAGGGCGGCGGAACGCTCTACATTAACGAGGGCACGGAGGTCCGGGGGAACAAGGCTTCCCGTGGAGGCGGCATTTACCAGAACGGCGGCACGGCCTACATGATGGGCGGCCTCATTACGGAGAACATCGCCGACATCGGCGGCGGCATTGCCCAGTACCCGCTTAATAATATGACCTTCATGGTTTCCAGGGGAGAGGTTGCGGGCAACTTTACCACGCTCTATGGCAGTGGGAACGATATCTACTCCTGGTACGAGGGCACGCAGTACGACTTCAGCCATCCAGAGCTGATTACGAACAAGCCGAAGTTCACGATCATGGCAGCCATGCTGATGGGAAACGAAGAGTACAATGCCTGGAAGGATGATACCTACAAGGGCTCGAACCGTACAGCCCCGGTGATCTCCAATTCGGAAAATGCATCCGTGGGCGGCCAGTACATTACCGGCAGCATCCTGTCCTCCTGCAACCTGCAGCTTACGGCGGCCTTTTATGAGACGCCGGTGGACGATGAGTTTGATTCGGACGTATACATTGAGGATTTCCATCTGGAATCCGAGAACTATGGGTCCGGCATTACGGACGGCACGGTGACGTGGGCCGAAAACAAGCCCGAGCAGCTTGCCCGGCGGGATGAGATCGCGGCGAAGGAAAAACGGGCGAAAGACATGGCCGGACAGGAAGGCTGGGAGCTCGTTTCCGACGGCGAGCATGCCGGTATGTACCTGCATGACGGCAAGTATTATGAGCCGGATCAGATGGCGGAATGGGATGCCGGTTATGACAGCAGTACGAACAACCTCCTGGTCCGCTCCTATGACAGCTTTACCTATTCCTTCCTGCTCAGCATCGCTCCGAAGAAGGGGGCAGCGAGCGGCAAGACCCGGAAGGTTCATCCGTGGGTGGAGATTGAGCTCCCCTGCGACGTGACGGAGGCGGAATTCGAGGAAAGCAGCCTGACAGAAGTTTTCAAGGGTACGCCTTCCTACAGCATCCGTACCGTGGACGGCGTGACCTACCAGAAGGTTTCCGGCTACTGGGTGCATGAGATGACCGATGCCGGCAGCGTGATGCGTTCCTTCACGATCCGAATCTATGCCATGAAGAACGGGGATACCCTGCGGCCGCGCTTCCGCGCATGGATCGAAGGGAATGAGGCAAATGATACCGGCGCGGTCCTGCAGAATGCCTCTGAGCAGGAATCGGCAGCGCTTGCGGAAGCCGAGGAGGAAGCGGCGGCGGCCTTTGCCGAGCTGAACGGTTCCGGCAACGCCGAAAACGCGGCGAATGCTGAAAACACCGAAAACGCGGCAAATGTCGAAAACAGCGAAAGCGCATCGAAGGCTGCTAACGTTTCGAAACCTGAGAGTGCCGTGGAGGCATCGAAGGCTGAAAATGCCGGGAATGTCGAAGAGGCTGAAGAATCCGAAAGCGCGGCGCTCATGGGTGACGAGGAGGATAATACCAACAATAACAACAATAACAACGAGAATAATGGTGGCAGCGGCGCGGACGGCAGCGGGACTTCCGCAGCTTCGGCGCACAGGCCCGTGACGGAGTTCTATTCCCCGGTCATCACCATTTCCGCGATTCCGAAATACAACGCGGCCATTGATTACAACTCTGAGCTTGCTTACGACGGCTATTTTGACCTTAAGAATGGCGTCGAAGTCTCGGAGGAGGATTACAAGAACGCGAAGAAGGAAGGGAACACGGACATTATCCATGGCATGATGGTGGGCTATGGCGTCATGGTCAGCCTCTACAACGATGTTATTGACGGGTTGAAGGGCATTGAGCTGCCGGAGAAGTCTCTGGAATTTGACCTGTCCTTCAAGGGCAAGCTTTATTACAACGGCAGTCCCCTGTTCCCGGATGGCTCGGAGAATGCCGATAAGGCTGAGGGCGCGCCGTATATCTGGGCATATAAGGAAAATATGGATACGCCCATGGGCAAGCAGCTTGGCGATGACAGTGTCTACAACCGGACGATGGACTGGAACGATGAGGACGACCTTGTCAAGACCACGCGTTATGCCTTTAACGCCGCTCCCTACAACAGCGGCGGCAACAAGGGGAGCAATTCCAATAACAGTTGCTTCAGCGGTGGATCCTGGAAGATCACAGGGCAGCAGCCCGCGTATGGAGAGAAGGAGACCACGCTGCACGTATCCGTGTCCAACTATGTCCTGAACGGGGACAAGGATCCGAACAAGAACGCGTATCCGAACAGGAACTCGGCCGATGTGGAGGATCCGCGCTTCAAGACCCCGCAGGTCAAACCCTTCACGGCAGGCTATATCCAGGTCGTCTATCCTTATGATGATGACGACATCAAGGCCGCCTTCCGCGCGGAGTACGGCGTCGGGATTCAGGGCTATCTTTCCGTGGCCATGGAGGCGGCGGTGTCCCACTTCAGCGCGAAGGGGAGGAGCGGCGTAGATGCCGTGTCCTATGACGACAGCGATGGCCTCAAGGCCATGAACACCTATTACGATCTGGCAGACCCGGAGAATCTCTATAACACGGTGCGGGAAGGGGAGACCCTGCCGCTCGCGAACTGTGAGATGCGCTACGGTGACAATTATTCCTTCAACGATTTCGGGCGTTACCTCTCTGAGGGCGGCGGCCCGGCGAGCACAATCAGCAAGACGGCTTACTTCCTGAATAAGGACAGGGGTACGCTTACGGGGCAGGAAGGCAAGGGATCCACGCCGATCAACTCCGTGGTCTATGCAGGCGGGACCGTGGGCTTCAGCAGCAATGTGTATTCCACAGAGGATATTTCGAGGCCGAAGTTCTACATTAACGCGAAGGACAGGAACACGCTGATAGATAATTATAATGATTATGATTACATGACGGCCATGAACCTCCTGCAGAAGTTTGACGCGGAGGTCTACCATCCGGCCTACATGAATGCGTATGTTGACAAGGCCTTTACATCGAACAGCCAGTACAATTCCCTGCCGGATGGCTGGAGGATGGTGGAGGACAAGAACGGGAAGGTCTCGAAGGAGACCGTCAAGGTTCCAATCCAGGTGGTGACCTCGGAAGCCAGGGCGGAATGGGACGGCGCCGAAGTGCAAAAGCCGCTCAACTATACGTTGACGGTGCTTTACGCGGCGAAGCCCGATGTGAACGGCGAGCCGGCCGGAAACTGGGAAAAGATATATAAAACGGACGCGGACGGCAATGTGTCGGACGATGGCGGCGCGGCGGACATGGACAAGTATCATGAGGAGAACATGCTTTATTTCAGCACGCTGGAAGAGCTGGAGGCGACAGGAAGGACCTGCGTCGCGCTTCTCTTCGAGTTCCGCGACATGGTGATCCGGGACAAGCGTTCCGTGAGCGTATATACGTATCTGGACGTGACTGATGACTTCACCAAGACCGGAAACACGTACATTACGACGAATGACGCCAGGGGTTGGGCTACCTACCGCCGCTATTACAAGGAGGTATGGCGGAGGCCCGGCGACGCGAATCAGAGGGCTCAGAACATTCGGAACATACTTTATAATTACACCTATCCATCGGACGGCAGCTACGAGCCGCAGCCCATTTATGAGGACTGGGAAGAAAGGATGAATAACCGTGTCGTCTTCGGCATGGATGAATCCTCCGAGGGCGCCGGGGACAGCCTGGCAGACCGCAGCTCCTGGGAGCGGAAGGTGTATAAGCTCGTGCCAGTGGACCCGGACTCCTCAGGCAATGCGGATGGGGAGAATGGGGAACCTGAGGGAGACGGAGAAGGCACTGACGGCAGCACGGAATCTCAGACAGAGTATGAGGCCGTCTTTGACAGGATGGAGGTGTTCAAGGGCTATACGTATTTCATGGAGGAGTGCCATAAGCAGTTTAACGGCTATATCAAGACCCAGTACAAGAACGGCCTTCGCCAGAAGGGCACCCATAATGGGTGGGACCGCGGTAATGTGCTTCTGCTCTACACGCTGGATACGGCCATTAACATTGGTAATACGGATATCCCGACAGGCTCCAATGAGCCTCAGGTTTCCTATAATGTCTCCAGCGGTGAGCGAATCGTGAACTACCGCATGGATCCTTCCATCTCCTTGTCCAGTAACGCGACGGCGACGGAGCTTATGAAGAACGGGACCCAGGAGGTACGCGTCAACATCAAGGTGGAATTGACCGACAACCTTACCTTCCGGAATGGCTCTGTCAATTTCGAATACACCAAGAAGAACAGCTTCACGGCAGACCAGATGGAATGGGAAATCCAGGTGCTGGACGGCGGACGAGGCCTGATGCTGACGACCTACGTGACGGATGTGGACAAGGCCCTGCCTTACATTACCTTTGCCTGCGACATCGGGGATATCAATGACGAGACGAAGGACGTGAAGACAGGGGATGCTCTCGAGGCAAAGACCACCATCTGGGCGGAGTATCAGGAAATCAACCGCCTGGCGGCGGAGGCTCATACCTCGGTGGCCACGAACACGGTCAACAAGGAAAACAGCAATGTCATCAAGAAGGATGTCGGGGTCATCCTGACGGAGATCGGCGAGGACATGGTTTATGAGCTTAACTATATCAACGGCGCCGAGGGCAGCGCGAACATAAGGCTCGCGGATGTGATGCCGTATTTCAAATCAAAGAACGACAATGGAGGGATCACCGGCGACAGCCGCGGAAGTGAATTCCATGGGGCGTACCGCATACGGCAGGTGGATGTCGTCTTCCAGGATAATGACAGTTATCAGAACTTCATTGATGAGAACGGAAACGGCGGCATACGCTATACCGCGAGCGGCGGCAAGGTGCCGCAGACGAATACGGACAGGGACAAGGAGGCCGTAAAGGCCATCCTGGCAAAAATCAGTACCGGCGCGGCGCTGCCTCTGGAGGAGGGCGAGAGCGTCACGCGGACATATGACGCGGAAAAGTACACGGTCTCCTACCAGATCGACAGCGACATCCTCACCCAGGAGGCCGGAAAGGACAACGGCATCGTGCTTTATGGTTTCTTCCCGAATCTGAGCGGTCTTAAGAAGGTCACTGAGACGGTGGAAAACGCGGATGGAAGCACGACGACGGTGGAGAAGCAGAAGAAGCATGGGGTCACCCTGCGGGTCATCTGCACGGCGAAATCGGCGGTGACGGAAACCGATGAGCAGGGCAACGTACGGCACCAGCTCCTCAAGGCAGCCAACGGTGAAACGCAGGAGGGTGGCGACAAATACATTAACAATTTCTACTTCAGCGGCGGCGATTTCAATGAGGAACCGACCAACATCCTCCATTCCACGGATGTGGGAATCAGCGTGGTAGCCAGGAAGATCACTGGATATGTCTGGCTGGACAAGTCCCATGACGACCGCTACGGCAGCGGCACCGACGACTCCAGGCTGGGCAAGGTGAAGGTGGAGCTTCTTGCGAAGCAGACGGATGAGAGCTACGCTCCGGCTGTCAACGTCCTCGGAGATGTGATCGCCCCGGTCTATACATCGGAAGCGGCAGGCACCTACGGTGAGTATACCTTCCGGAACTTGGGGCCCGGCACCTACAAGGTGCAGATTTCGGATCCGGAGAAGCTGTATAAGAGCGAGAAGGATTGGAAGAATGAACAGCCTTTGCCTTTCGGAAAGCTGGGGCTTACGAAGCTTTATCGGAAGAACAGCGGCGTGGACAACGGGAACCGGGGTATTTACGCCGGGGAGGCTAAACCCGGGAGCAATCTTGTGGCAAGGACTGAGGAAATCCTCATGAAGAGCAAGGAGGACCTGGGAAGCAGCAGCTATACCAGCGCCAACTGGAACTTCGGCCTGTATTACATGATTCCGAAGGTGGAAAAGACCTGGAAGAACATGGTGTTCGCTCCGGCGGACGGCACGGTCGTGAGCTTTACGCTGAAGGGCGTTCTGGGCGATCCGCTGGATTCGGGTTCTGAAGGCAGCGGAACTCCTGAGGGCGGCGCGGGTGATCCGACCGGGCAGCCTCCGGAAGGAGAGACTGGCGGCGATACGCCTGAATTGATTTACGAGAATGTCATTACAATGACGGCGTCCACCAATACGAATAACCGGAAGCTGACTGTCAGGACGGACAACAAGGACCTTGCCCCGAGGCTTTCGGATTATCAGGGCGGTACCTTTGAACAGGACGGGCCGACCATGCCAAAGGATGAGGAATATCCGGCCTATGTCTGGAGGATGAAGGAAGAGGATGCGAAGAAGCTTCCGATTCCGGCAGTCGTCTATCGGGACAACAAGGCTTACCATGTGAACTACACCCTTACGGAAAGCATGACGGGCGGGACGACGGACAAGGAGTCGGTTTTCACTAATCTTGTGACGAAGCCTTACAGCACCTCGGGCTCAAGCGGCAGCGAGGGAACGGGAGACGTGTTCCTCCATGTGGAGGCCACAAATACCCGCGTCCTTTCGGCCTTTGATTTCCTGAAGGTGGATGAGAGGCATAAGACCGTTCCGCTGACCGGCGCGAAGTTCAAGCTCTTTAAGAGCAGGAGCGACAAGGATGTGGTGGATCCCGCCACGGCAGACCAGAACGGGGACGGGAAGCCGGACGGCAAGCTTGCGGACGGCGACCTAGTCCAGGTGATCGGGCTTTCCGATGGGACGTACAGGGTGAAGAACGCGTATGAGACAACTGCGTCCGTAACAGAAATGGAGCCCGGAAAGGAGGATGGCTCCGAGATGCTGGGCAAGCTTCTGGTTAAGGATCTCCCGGCCGGCGCGTACTGGCTGATGGAGAGCGTTGCGCCGGATGGCTATGGGCTGCCCGGCGGGTACTGGAAGCTGACGATCACGCCGGGAGATGGGAATGAGGATCCTCACCACATTGCGGTGAGAGGATCGGTACAATCCCAGCCAAAGGTGGAAGGCTCGGATATTAATGGGACCAGCTTCGTGCTGCCGAACAAGGCGGGGCTTCTTATGGCGAGAACCGGCGGAAGCGGCACAAGGCGCATCCTTGCGTTTGGTTTCTTTGCTGCGGCCTTTGGCGCGGCGGGACTCCTCTTCGCGAGGAAGAGAAGGCGCGCAGCCTGAGATTTATAGTGAAGGGTGCGGCGCATTGCCTGAGATATGCTTCGAAGGATGATGTGGCGCACGGCTTCAGATTTATCACGAAGGATGTGGCGCTCGGCTTGAGATATATCGTATATCGCGAAGGATGTGGCGAGTAGCCTGACAGGCAATGCAAAGCATTTCTTACGCGCTATATGGAAAGCTTGTTGTAATTATAATTGCCGTAACTGTTTGGAATCTATTCGTGGCTGACTTTGATTCAGAAGGCGCGAAATACAAAAGGGGCTGTGAAGCCAGGGTTTTCATCCCCGGCTTCACAGCCCCTTTCTTCATACCTCAACTTGATGCGCAGTCATTGAGTTAATGTATGAAAGGCTTGTCCTTTATGATAAGTAGCATCCTGAAAAGTTCTATAGAAATGTCTTGCATATTTATAAGCAAACAAATAGAATTGTTTATAAATCTGATTTGAGTATTAGACGTTTCGGCATATCCGTACCTGGCGAATCCCGCAGGGATTTGTCCGACCGAAGGGAGGATTTTGACGCGCTTTTCCTTAGAGCACGTCAAAACCTATAGGATATGAATGTTCCTTCAGGAACATTCATGTCCGTACCTGGCGAATCCCGGAGGGATTTGTCCGACCGAAGGGAGGATTTTGACGCGCTTTTCCTTAGAGCGCGTCAAAACCTATAGTATTTGAAACATGCCGCTTGCGATGCCGCGTTTGCCGGTCACAAAGCAGGACGGACTAAGGTGAATTCAAAAAGAGGGAGGAGACGATTATGAAAAGAAAACTAGGTTTTATTGCCTTAATGACGGCGATGACTGTGGCTGCTTCAGCCTGCGGAGGCGGTCAGACGGCTGACAAAACGGCTGTGGGAGCAGGTGCCACAGCGGAAACGGAGGCTGCCGCGGACAACGCTTTGGCAAAACAGGCGGAGACAGGCGGGGCAGAGGGCGAAGAGGCGAAAGCCGCCGATGGGGAAGTTAATGCGGAAGCCAAAGCGGGGAAAGAGGCAGAGGCTGACGCTGACGAGAAGGACAGTTCGGAGGACGGAAAGGCAGATGTGGGTGCTGCCGCTGATGGTGAAGGCAGTGAAGGAGATGCGGATGCTGCCTCCGATGGGAAAGCCGGTTCGGAAAAAGAAGCGGATGCTGCCGTTGATGGTGAAGCCGATGAAGGAGAGGCGGATGCTGCCGATGGGAAAGGCCTGAGCGGAGAAGGGAAAGACGAAGGAGAGGGCTCTGAGGGATCCGATTCGGAAGGAGACGAAGGGGAGGCTGAGGCTGCCGCTTCCAAAGCGGAATCGGGAGATGCCGGACGTTATGAGATTTATGAGTACGAGGGCAACGGCACAAAGGTTACCCATGAAATGCTGGTGCAGGCGGGAATGGGAGACACGTACCTTGAACTCTATGAGGACGGGACAGGGGAATTCAACCTCTTTCAGACGATCATGGAAGTCACCTGGAAGCCCGGAATTGTCACTGTATACGGCACTACAAACTATACCTATGAAATAGAAGGGGATACAATGATTCTTGACATGGTGGGCATCAAGTACACCATGCGGAAGACCGGGGCGGCGATTGCTGCGTCCTCAGATAATGGAGCGGACGATCAGGAAAGCGGATCCCTCAGTACCGATTCCATAGATAAGGATTCCTCCAATACAGATGCAGCGGGCGACGGTTCAAAAGAGGGTGTGGACGCCAATACCGATTCCGGGAATGAGACGGCTGTCTGGAACGGCCTTTATACCAAGTTCGTTGGGGACAGTGATGACGCCAGGAACACGGATGACAGCTTCACGCTGGAACTCTATCCGGACGGTACGGGCGTACATCACAGGGATGATCTGGATATTGATGTCAAATGGAGCCGGGACGGTGATGAATTCACCATGACGGAGACCTTCATTGGGACGATTGATTATACGGGGAACATCAAGGATGGTCAGCTGCATCTCTTTAATGGGGATCCGGAGGATATCTGGACCTGTGAATATGTGTATGAGCAGGCAGGCGGCGTAAAACCGGATGCCGGGGAAAATGCGTCGGAGCCTTCGGAAGGAGCGGACTCAGGGGAGGCGGCTTCAGAGAGCGCGGCAGTAGAAGAAACGGATGCGGTCGCGGCGTCCGCAGAGGATGTTTCCTCAGGAAATGCTTCCACGGCGGATGAGGCTGCGCAGGAGGCGTCTGCCGGCAGGCCGGAGGGCGTTCCCGGAGGTGATGGCATTGTCAGCGAGGAGATGGTTCAGAGGGCCTATGTCTGGCTGAACAAGGTCAACAAGGATCCTTTCAATACGACGTATGAGGATCTTGCAGCATTCTTCGGAGTCGAGGGTGAATTCGACAAGGAAGAGTACAGCGAGCATATGGGCGTAAACAAGCGTTATTATAAGTGGATTTCCGAGGACGACAATACGCATTTCCTTTATGTGAACTTTGATGAGAAGGAGGAAGGTGTTTATAAGGTAAGCAGCTATAATACCAGCGGTTTCCTGGGCTCTGAGGCCACGGAGAAGTATCTTGAAGTCCTGCAGAACGAGGCCAGGGAGGCCGACAAGGCGGCCGCGGCGACAATGTCTCTTAAGGATTTCTCTGTGGAAATTCATCCTTTCGGACAGCATGATGACGTTGTTACCCTCAGCATGGGGATTCCGGAGTCTGGCTGGGCCTATGATGAAAGCAGGGATCACTTGGTCGAGAACGAGGACGTGAATACCTTTGGCGCCGGCTTTATCGCTTTTAAGCTGGAGGATAAGGTGGAGGATTTCGACTTCTATAAGGACAAGTTTGAGAATTACGCGGAAATAGAAGACCGCGTGATCGGGGGCGTGACCTTCAAGGGGCGTACCTATAAAAACATCGGTTACGAGTGGACCGAATACATTGCCCAGATTGACGATGCCCACGCCCTTTCCGTGGGAGCCGTCAGAGTGGATCTTTCGGAGGGCACCATCGGGGACCGCATCCTTGACAGCCTGACCATCGGGTAATTGCCGGCAATCAGTTATCATTTATTCGATAATACCTTTTTAAAGATATTATCCTGATATGGATTATAGGAGTTTTTGAAGAACCGTGGCATACTATGAGGTGTGCCGCGGTTTTTCTTATTGTCATGAATCATCAAGCCATGAGTCATCATGCCGTGAATAATCATGTCATGAATAATTATGTCATGAATAATTATGTCATGCGTCTTGACAGAAAATCGTGTCGCGCTTCCAAATACCGCCTGATGGCATTCGATGGCAGATGACATGTTTTGACTTGATGCCGCAGGCATTGGCGTCCTATATGTGACAAGCCAGTGGCACAAATAAAATATGTAAGATTTGACTTTCATGCTTTGACTTGATGCCGCAGGCATTGAGTTCAATTTATGTCTCGTCAGCGGCACAAATGAAGCATGAAAGGCTTGCCTTTTATGCTTGAAAAGGAGAATTCAGTATCATGAATCATAATACGAAACACGCATTCCCGGCGGCGTCCTCTTTTATCCGCAAGGCTTCCGGGCCTATCCGGTACAACATGACCAATGACTATATGTTCAAGGCCGTTCTGCAAAGCAACACTCCTGTCCTGAGAGCGCTGCTTTGCTCCCTGTTGCATCTTGAAGAGAAGGATCTTTCCTCTATTGAAATCACGAATCCGATCATTTTGGGCAAGACGGTGCAGGAAAAGGAGATCGTACTGGACATAAGGATCCTGATGAATGACGGCATTATCATAGATCTGGAGATGCAGGTCAACGATGAAAAGAACTGGCAGTCCCGTTCTCTCTATTATCTTTGCAGTAATTATGCGGCGCTTGAAAAAGGGCAGGATTACACGCTGGCAAGAACAACGATCCAAATTGGGTTTCTGGATTTCGACCTGTTTCCGGAACAGCCTGAATTTTATGCCACATATATGCTCAGAAACCTTTCGAACGGCAATATTTATACTGACAAGTTCCGGTTGTCTGTGGTAAACTTAAAACGGATTGACCTTGCAACGGAAGAGGACAGGGCTTATGGTATCGATCTATGGGCAAGGATGTTTAAGGCGAAGACATGGGAGGAAATGAAAATGCTTGCGCAGCAAAGACCTATTATTGGAGAAGCAGCGGAAGAGATCTACAGGCTTTCGCAGGATCGGCTCATCCGTGAACGCTGTGAGGATCGCCGCAGATACCTGATGGATGAGCAGGTGCGCCAAAGAAACAGAAAAAAGATGGACGAAGAAATGGCGGAAAAGCAAAAAGCCATTGAGAGAATGAGTGAAGAGATGCTTGAAAAGCAAAAATCCATTGCGAGGATGAGTGAAGAGGAGCAGGAAAAGCAAAAATCCATTGCGAGGATGAGTGAAGAGGAGCAGGAAAAGCAAAAAT
>CAMKKZ010000020.1 GCA_946413525.1 uncultured Oribacterium sp. | reverse complement strand
CGGCATCGGATTGAACAATGCAGGGGCAGCGGGCGAATCAGAGGTCTTTGCCGCGTATGGAAAACTCCCCGGTATCAGATTGGATAATGCAGGGGCAGCGAGTGAATCAGAGGTCTTTGCCATGTATGGAAAATTCCCCGGCATCGGATTGGATAATGCAGGGGCAGCGGGCGAATCAGAGGTCTTTGCCGCGGATGGAAAATTCCCCGGCAGCGGATTGAATAATGCAGGGGCAGCGGGCGAATCAGAGGTCTTTGCCGCGGATGAGGAATTCCCCGGCATCGGATCAGACGATGCGCTGACAGCAAGCGAAACAGAATACTTTGTTGTGGGAGAAGAATTCCCCAGCGCCGGATCCGTGAGAAAGAAGGACAGCAGCAGCGAAAGCGCCGTCCAGACAGCGATTTCCCCGGCTTTTTCCTTCCTCGAAAAAAACATTCCCCCACCCTCCAAAGTCCTGAAAAGCTCATTCATGAAACAAATCATCCAGCACCACCTGGCTTTGGGCCAGGCTGCTGTACTTATTCTTTTTTACACCATATGTCGTAATCATTGTAAGCTGCAGCGTCTTCCTGCTGTTCGTCTGCCTTCTGAACGATTCCAGCTTGTTTCGTAATGACATGTCGTATTCTTTATCTATGATAAATTCATTGATTGAAAACTTCATTTCGCAGACATTGATGACTCTGTCTCTCCTGTCAATCAGCAAGTCGATCTGGGTGCCGGGAATGCCAAGCTCCTCATCCCCATAAGTATACCAGACAGACTCCTCAGTCAGAACTCCGCTTATCCCCAGCTTATGTTTTATCTGCGCTATGTGATCCTTGCATAATTGCTCAAAAACAAGTCCCGACCAGGCTCGTCTTGCGGGATTGTCAATCGAATTGCTCCAGAAACGTTCATCCTTGCCATAATTATATCTGATATATCGAAAATAGAAGGCAGAATAATAATCCGAAAGCTGAAACAGGGCATCCTTTTTTTTCCGTCCGTAAAAGGAGGAAAGCCTTACGAAACCGGACGCTGTAAGGTTCTCCATGATCTGTGTAAGCTTGCCATTTGACGAAAGTCCGGTCGAGCGCGCAATCTCGCCTCTTGTCATTCCATGATTTCTGCCGCTAAGCGCTTCCACGACCCTGATATAATTATCGCTGTTTGTGAACAAGGTTTTATAAAGATGCTCAAATTCATCCCACAGCTCACCCTTGTTCCGGAAAAAAAGCCTGTCAATATTCTGATTATAAGAGAACCTGTTATTCAGCAGGCTCAAATAATAAGGGATCCCCCCCATAATCATATAGCACTCCGCTATATCGTACCTGGACCAGAAAATGTTTCTGGATTCCAGATACTTTTCAGTTTCCAAAAGCGTAAAAGGCTTCAGGTACAGTCTGCAGGTCTGCCTGTTAAAGAGCCCTCCCCTATTATCCGAAAAATTCTCAATCATCCAGGACGTGGCTGAACCGCACACTACAAAGAGGTGATTGTCCCTCGTTGAAGCCCAATCATTCCAAAACCACTCGAACGCGGGGAGAAAACCGGATTTACGCGTATCAAGCCAGGGCATCTCGTCCAGGAACACGACTTGTTTCTTATCTAATGGCAAAGCCTCAAGGTACTCCCTGAGGCATTCAAAAGCCTCTACCCAATCCTTTGGCCGGCTCCAATCCCTCCCCGATTTTCTTTTTAACTCGGCGGAAAAATTACGAAGCTGAAAGGATCTGTCCTGATTATAAGCACCGGTTATTTTGAAGGCGAAACGATTATCAAAATATTCATTGACAAGGAAGGTCTTCCCCACCCTTCGCCTTCCATACACTATGACCAGCTGGGCAGAATGATCACTCATGCAGTCATCCAGGCGTTCGCATTCCTCGACCCTGCCTATCAATTTTTTTCTGCTCATATTTTCCCCACCCAGTCCTTCCTTTATTCTGTTCCCTTATTCTATTCCCTGTCTAAATCTCCTTTTATTATAACGTTTTAGCACTGATTTTCAATATGATTTGGGATGGAGGATTCAATCCGTTTAATCCTTTGGTTTCATATAAAAGTGCCCTGATAGCTCCGCCGTATGTACGGCGTTGATAAAGGCTTTCGGATCGATTTTCCGGGCTTCCATCATGACTTTTTTGGCATCGCTCGCTGAGACAATGGAATAAAGAAGTTTATGCTTTTTGTGTTCATGGGAGCCTTCCGCCTCCAGAATCGAGGCGCCATGATGGCAGATCGCATGGATCGCGTCCGCGATTTCCTGCGCTTTGTCCGTTATAATAAACAGGGTCTGGCGCTGGTAATTTTTGTAGAAGGTATGCAGAGTCTGGGTTGACACGTACTGGAACACGATAGAATAAAGGGCCTTGTCCCATCCAAAAAGGAGTCCCGCGCAAGCAAGGATCACAATATTGAAGCAGAGAACGAGATTCCAGGTTTCCACTCCCCTTTTCTGGGACAGGTAAATCGCGATGAAATCCGTTCCTCCTGATGTAGCGTCCGCCGAAAGGCATATGCTGATGACGATTCCGTTGATGATGCCTCCGAAAATGGAAATCAAAAGCGTGTCATAAGTAATGGCATAGGTCGGAAGCAGATCCACCACGAAACCGCTGACAAGTATCATAACAAGGGAAAGCATGGTGAACTTCTTCCCGATGAAACGGAAGCCGATGTAGACCGGGATGGAATTCAGAATGAAATTCAGAAGGGAATAAGGCGGCTCAAAGGAGAACCGCAGCACGCAGATCCGCTGAAGCAGCACCGTGAGGCCCGTCGCCCCGCCAGGATATAATCCCCCCGTCCTGACAAAAATCTTGATATTCACGGCCGACAGCACTGCCGCAATGCACACCGCCAGAAGCCTTTTTCCGTCCTTTTTCCAATTGATTTCCATTCCTGATCCTTTCTGTCCGTCTCATTCCCTGTCAAGGAGCGGGACGAATCCCCCCTCCGGCAGCATGTGCTCTTTTCTGCATTTTCGCAGGACCAGCTTTTCCAACCACCTCTTGACCTTGATCTGGAGGAGTATTTCCCTGCCCATGGGCTTGACCAGGACACTTTTCAGATCCGCGTTCTTTCCCCCCCAGATATCGGTGAAAATCTGGTCCCCAAAGAAGACCAGTTCTTCGGCCTTGACATGCAGGCTTTCCACGGCCTGAAGGTACACGGCCGGTCGGGGCTTTTCCGCGTCATAAAAATACAGATCAGCCCCTGAGGCCTGGGCAAAGCTTTTCACCCTGCGTTCCCTGTTGTTGGAGATCACGCAAATCTTGAGGCCAGCCTCATGGATACGGTGGAAAAGCTGAATACACTCCTCCGTGGCCGGCTGGTTATGCAGCACCACCGTATTATCAACATCATAGGCCACGGCTCGAAAACCTAAATCAAAAAGCTTTTTATAATCCACATCATATACAGAGTTAATAATGTCATCAGGGCAAAAACGAGACAGCAGCTTATCCGGCATACCCATGAAATACCATCCTCCCTGGTCCTCCCTTATCAGAGCAGGTTTTTGTCCCTCTGAATCCTGAACAAAGCAACGCGGCATCGCAAGCTATACGGCTCCATTATTTTCATGTGGTTCTGAATTGGAATTCCCATTTCCCGTCAGGAGCTTGCCGATTTCTTCCACGAAGGTGTTAACATCCTTGAATTCCCGGTAAACGGACGCGAACCTGACATAGGCCACCTGGTCAACCTGTTTCAGCTTGTCAATGACGAGCTCTCCAATTTTCTGCGAGGAAATCTCCCTTTCCTCTATAGAAAAGATACTGTTTTCAATTTCATCCACCATTTCCCTGATGACATCCGGCGAAATAGGACGCTTATGGCAAGATCGTATGATGCCGACCTCGATCTTGCTTCGGTCGTACGGGACACGGCTCTGATCCTTCTTGATGACCATCATCGGGATAGTCTCCAGCTTCTCATAGGTCGTGAAACGCTTGCCGCAAAACTCGCACAATCTTCTCCTCCGGACCATGGTATTGTCCTCCGCCGGCCTGGAGTCGATCACCCGGTTGTCATCCTCATTGCAAAATGGACATTTCATTCCTGCCTCCGTTCCGCCCCCTCCCAGGGCTGCTCGGAATCGCCTGACCCGAATCCGGTAACATTATCTGATGCAGTACCGGAATCATTATCCGACGCCTCGCCGGAAACATTGTCCGGCGCGCTGCCGGAGACATTATCCGACGCGCTGCCGGAAACAAACCTTCCCTTTCCAAATCTGGAAAAACCGATACGGCCGGAAGATGACGCGGACTCCTCATCGGTCACTTCAGGCTTTTGCCTCTCTGAATCCTGCCATAACGACTGCCCTGCGGTGCTGAAAGGTTCTTCATCCAATGTGACCCGGAATTTGGGAGGAGCCGCATTTTTGTCAGAATATGGGACGGAATTCTTCCTTGTCGGCATATCGTGTCCGAACCTTGTGAATCCAATACTCCTGTCGAAGGATGTGGATGCCGAATCCTCCGCCGCTCTCTCCTCAGAGCGGGAAGAGAATCCCGGATCCTCTTCCAGGATGTCATTTTCCGAATAAATCACGGCCTTCCCGTGTTTCTCTGACGGAGAATCTCCATCCCCGTTCACCCCGCTGCCGTCTCCGAAGGCCGATCCGGAGCTTTGGAAGGGCTGCCGCCCCCAACCTCCGTAAGGGTTGCCTCCGGAAGAAAGGAAACCTGATTGCCCGCCCCCTCCGATCCGGGAACGAAGAGACGCTGCGGAAACGGAAGCTTCATTCGGATTTGAGGAACCACCATCCTCCTCAGACAACTCCCGGATCCTTTCGTTTACATTATCCGTCCTGGCGGCGCTCAGGCTCACCTCGTCAGGAAGCATCTGTGAAACGGGGAAACCATGCTTTCTTTTCCACATTTCATAACTGGTCCACCCGTTATCCTCCGAAAGCTTCCCCGTATCGAGGAAAGGCACCACGCCGGGCTTCTCGGCTTCCTGGCCTTGCAGCCCCGGAAAGCTTTTCCCGGCTCCGGCGGCATAGCCTGCCTGATAGGCCTGGTAAGACTGATAAATGGAGGACGAGGGGAATGCCTCTTCCTCCGGTTCCCTCACAATCGAAACGGGGTCGGGCCTCTCCGAATCCTTCCCGGAAGAATTCGCGGCGGCCGCGTTGTCTTCGGCCTTAACTGCAGCGTTGACGGCGGTATTAACTGTGGTGCTGGCAGCAGGGGCCGCCGGCGCGCCTAAGGAAGGAGACGCGGCTCCGTAGGGCGTGGAACCCGCTGAACCCATAAATGACGACGCGCCCGCAAAAGCTGATGCGTCCGCGGAAGCTGCATTAGCCGCGGAGCCCGAAGCAGCCTGGGCGCCTGCGGAAGCCGGAGATGCCGCGCCGTCGCCGGAGCTCTGAGCGCCTGGCGCAAAGGTGTTGGCAGGTGTACCCGGCGTGAAGGTGTTGGCAGGTGTGCCCGGCGCGAAGGTGTTGGCGGGGGCTCCCGGCGCGAAAGTGTTGGCGGGGGCTCCCGGCGCTCCCGTGGAAAATGGCCCATTGGCTGCCGCGGATCCGGCATTGCCGGGGGCTGGATTCAAGGAAGCAGGCTGCTGGCCGGTTTTTTCCTTATTAAGAGAAACAAGCGGGCTGCCCGCCGGTGAGCCGCTTTCATCCTTCCCTGTCCCCACGCCCGCCGTCGCCTCGCGGTAAACCTCTTCATACGGCCTGTGGGCTATGGACCTGTCCTGAGGCGTTTCCTTGTCCCAGCCCTCCTGCTGCCCTTCCTGATTCCTGGACCCGGCCGGAGCATCCGGAGCCTGCCCGGTTCCCAGAAAAGCCTGGTCCTCCCTTCCGGCCTGAGGGTTCTGACCAGCAGTCCCATAGAAGCCGGGCTGATTACCCGGCTGACCGCCCGGTGGAAGGTACCCCTGCTCGCCCATTGGATAATCCTCGCCATAGGCGCTCAGGAAAAAAATCGTCTGAGCCGCCATTTGATATGGAATCAAAATGAGACATCCGATTCCCAGGGTCAGCATGCTAAGAAAGACCCATGGAAAGAAGGAAAGCATCAGGATATAAAACTTTATCCAGCGACCGTTCATAAGCTTCAGAGACAGCCCGAGGCTTGCCAAGGGCCCCCTCTCCTCTTTTTCAGCACAGGCAAAAACCGCCATATTGATAAAGATGGAAGCCACGATCAGCACAATAAAGGTAATGACCTCGGTAATGCGCGCATTGCCCGAATTCACGCCGTATCTCCGCCCCACAAGCTCATTGGGAAGCATGATGGCCGTTTGGATCAGGAATGAGATCAGGCAGACAAAAAAATAATTCAGGACATGGCCAAAGGAACGGAATCCTTTAAACACATCCGCGGCCTTTACCTTTTCCCCACGTACAATCCTGAAAAACATTTTCATGATGCCAAGGCCGGTTCCGCTCAGTATATAAAGCAAAAGGCAAAAGAATGCGGCTGTGGCAAGCCCTGCGGCAGCCACAAAATATCTCCTGTGAAGCATCAACCTCTGGATGAAATCGGGAATTGTGATGGAAATGTCCCAATCTCCAAGGAAAAGCACCGGCACAACAAAACAAAAGCATGTAAGCAGCATGGGTAGAATTGAAACGATCAGGCTTAAAAAATAAGCTCCAATCATCGCCCCCCAGTTTCCGCGCATCTGCCTCCATGCAAATTTTCTGATTTCCCGATTTGTCAACATGGGCTGCTGCCCCTCCTTTCCCATCCCCTGCCCCGGAAGGGCAAAGTCCGCCGGTCAAGCATAAAACATACCGAGCCTGGCGGTTCCCCATAAAGAGCCGTCCATTCAAGATACAGGGAATTATGCAAGCCACTCTCAACAATAGCGGACGGACGGCCGTGTGTTAATGGCAAAATTTACATACAAATTTATGAATATTCATTGAAATTTATGGATTTTTGCCACATTTTCGATTATTGTAATAAATAGGACATAAATGGAACACAATTATCCTTTATCATAGATAATACAAGATGTAATTTTGCACCAAATCTTACAAGTCCTACAAAAAGGAAATATCATAATTATGAATATATTATTTTTCATCACGCCAAAATGTGATGTTGCCTACCTTACTGACCAGGACACGCTGCGGAACGTACTGGAAAAAATGGAATACCACCATTATTCGGCCATCCCGATCCTGAGCAAAGAAGGGAAATATATCGGCACCATCACGGAGGGTGACCTCCTTTGGGAAATAAAAAACCATTTCGGACTTAATCTGCGGGAGGCGGAGAAGGTCAAGCTGTCAGAGCTGAAAATGAACAAGCATTATAACCCGGTTGATATCTCAAGCTCCATGGAGGATCTGCTGAAAAAAGCGCTTTCGCGAAGCTTTGTCCCCGTAGTAGATGACTATGGCTATTTCATCGGCATCATCCGCCGTCACGAACTGGTCAATTACCTTTATCAATATGTTAATCTCGCTGAAAAAGAAACAAAGGTGCCCAAGGAAACCGGAGGCTACAGGAACATCCTGATCCGCAGGAAGCACAGAAAGGACTACAAGAATTCAGACAGTACCCATGCATTGAAAGCAACGCATTACCTGAGAATTCCCTGACTGTCATGCCAAGGGCTCAGAACCCCCTGATATGGTCTGTTTCCGATTCACCCGTCTTCTCGATCTTCCGGATTGTCACATAATAGGAGCTGCCATTCTCCATCCGCACCATCACCCGCTCGCCTTCCTTATGGCCCATCAGTGCCTTGCCCAGCGGGGATTCATTGGAAATAAGCCCTTCCAATGAATGTTCGCGTATGGATGTGACAATCCGGAAGATTTCTTCTTCTTCATCCTCCTCAAAGTATACAGTGACCGTGTCATTCAAACCCACCTCGTCCTCTGCCGATTCATCATCAATCAGCACGCCGAAACGGAGAACCTTCTCAAGGTAGCGGATTCTCGACTCATTCTGGTTCTTCTCGCGCTTTGCGGCATAATATTCAAAATTTTCCGAAAGGTCGCCCTGCGCCCGGGCCTCCTTCACCGCCTCAATTAGCTCGGGCCGCAGTTCATACTTCCGATGATTTATTTCCTCCTGGATCCGCCTGACGTCGGATTCTGTAAGCTTCTCACCCATTATCCCTTTTTTCCTTTGTCCCCTGCGCGCGGCAGATTCTCATTTTCCTTCATAGCAGATTAATGAACGGACATCATAGCCCTTCAGCTTATCCCGTCCATGTAGCCCCGCCAGCTCCATCACAACGGAAATCCTGCTGACTTCCCCGCCCAGCATTTCCACCAGCTTGCAGGCCGCCTCAATAGTCCCCCCCGTGGCGATCAGGTCGTCCACAATGACCACCTTTTGCCCGGGCTTGATCGCGTCTTTATGAATCTCGATCTCAGCCTTGCCATATTCCAGGTCATAGGCCATGGAAACCGTCTCCCTGGGGAGCTTTCCTTTTTTTCTGACCGGGATGAAGCCCTTTTGAAGCTTGTAAGCAATCGCCGTGCCAAAGATGAATCCCCTGGATTCCAGACCAAGCACGGCATCGCAATCCACTCCCTTCAGCGAATCCACCAGGCCATTCACGGAATCCTGCAGGCCATCGGGATCCTGAATCAGCGACGTAATGTCCCTGAACATAATGCCCGGCTCGGGGAAATCAGGAATCGTAAGCACGTAATCCTCCAAATGCTCTCTTTTCATTATCTTCTCCTCTGTCAAAATGCTTTTTGGGCTGTTTTAATTGCCGACTTAAAGCTGCGGTATCACAGGCTATGCGGCTCCTTTATCAAAGTGGTTTTTTGGCCTCTTTAATTCCTGACAAACTGCAGCGGTATCGCAGGCTATGCGGCTCCTTTATTAAAGTGGTTTTCTATATTTGGCAGCATATGTCTGTATGGCCGCCACGGTCTTACCGTCCGTCATCTTGCCCTCATAGATCATTTGCTGCAGCTTTGAAAGCTCCCAGGCCTCAACGCCCAGCTCCTCGTCCTCATCCCAGTGAGCATGCCCCGGCTGAAGGTCCCTGGCAAGGTATATGCCAATTTTTTCATCCAGAAAGGCCACCGTCGTATTTACATACAGGAGGAATTCCAGCTTGTCCGCGCGGAAGCCCGTTTCCTCTTCCAGCTCCCGGCGGGCGCATTCCATGAAGTCCTCGTCCTCCGAATCCCGTTTCCCTGCCGGAATTTCCAATGTAAATCTTTTCAGGGCATGCCTGTACTGCCGCACCATCAAAAGACGCCCGTCGGCAAGGACCGGAAGCACGGCAGCGGCTCCCATATGGTGGATAAAGTCCCATTTCGCCTGATGCCCGCCCACATCCACCAGATCTTCATATACGTCAAGCACTACTCCTTTATACTTCAGCGTACGCTGGATCAGCCGCACAGGCTTTTCCGCATTTTCTGCGTTCAGCATTATCCCTCCTCCGGTTTGAAATTCTCGTAACTATTCAACACCCTATTTCGCAGTCGCCTTTGACGACTTCATGCGCGCGTTCAGAGGCGCTCTAACGCTCAGAATAAAAAGCGCGCTCGACCTGCTGGCGACTTCATGCGCGCGTTCAGAGGCGCTCCGCGCCTTGTCCGCCCTCTGGATTTCATAGAATTCAAAATGAAAAGCAAGCTTTCTATTTGGAATTCTATGAAATCCAGAGGGCACTGAATAGTTACAAATTCTCAAAGCCTTTTCAGCACATCAATCACATGATCCACGGTAAATCCAAAATATGAGAAAAGAACGTCGGCGGGGGCGGATTTTCCAAAGCGGTTTATGCTTATCACAGCCCCGTCCAGGCCGGTATAGCGTTCCCACCCAAAGCCCGAAAGCGCCTCGATGGCAACCCTCTTCCTGATGGAAGACGGCAGGACCGACTCCTTGTATTCCTCAGACTGATCCTCAAAAAGCTCCATGCAGGGCATTGAAACGACGCGGACACGGAATCCTTCGTCCTCGAGACGGGCCTGAGCCTTAAGGGCCAGGGCAACCTCGGACCCCGTGGCAATCAGAATGTACTCCGGCGTCCCCTTGCTCTCCCGGATCACATAAGCCCCCCGAAGGGCCTTCTTCCCGTCATCCGGCACGGGATCAACCTTCTGCCTGGTCAGGATCAGGGCCGTAGGCGTTTCACGGGACGCCATGGCCGCGTACCAGGCCGCTTCCACCTCCGCCCGGCCCGCCGGACGGAAAACACGGAAATTCGGAATCGAGCGCAAAGTGCAAAGATGCTCCACCGGTTCATGCGTGGGGCCATCCTCACCGACCCCGATGGAATCATGGCTCAGCACCAGGATCTGGGGCAGACGCATGATGGCAGCCAGCCTCGCCATCGGCTTAAGGTAATCGCTGAAAACAAAAAATGTGCTCACAAAGCTGCGGATACCGCCATGGAGCAAAAGTCCGTTGGCAATGCCTGTCATTGCCATTTCTCTCACGCCGAAACGTACGTTGCGTCCCTCCGGACACTCTTTTCCGAAATAAGCCTCCCCCGTCATTTCCGTCTTTACGGAAGGGGCCAGATCGGCCGACCCGCCCATCAGGTTCGGGAAGCGATCTTTGAGCTTGTTGAGCACTTTGCCAGAATAGGAACGAGTCGCGTCGGCCTTTTCCGAAGGGGTCGCGTTGTCCGCCTCCTTAAGCAGGGAAAGCGCCTCGTCATAGCTATGATATTTATCCCAAAGCTCCGCCATCTCGGGATAGGCTTTGCGATAGGCTGAAAAGAGATCGCGCCATTCTTCCATTGCCCCGGCGCGTTCCCTGATAACTGAGCCACAATACTCATAAATGTCCTGCGGGACGTAGAAATCCTTGTCCTGCGGCCAGCCGAGAAATTCCTTCAAAGCGCGGACGTTTTCCTCTCCAAGAGGCTCCCCATGGGACTTTGCCGTCCCTTGCTTCGCAGGGCAGCCATATCCGATCTCTGTATGGACAATAATAAAATATGGAGCGGACTCATCCGCTTTCGCTGCATCGAGGGCGCGGCCGATGGCCTCCAGATCGTTCCCATCCGGAACATCCAGGACCTTGAAACCAAAGGCTTCCGCCCGTTTCCCCACATCCTCCGTAAAGACCCCGTCGATGCTCCCCTCTATGGTAATGCGGTTCGCGTCATATAATAACGTAAGCTTGTCAAGTTTCCACGTCCCGGCCAGCGACATGGCCTCCGATGAGATTCCCTCCATCATGCAGCCGTCCCCGCAGAGCACATAGGTCCTGTGATCCACAATCTTGTAATCAGGCTTATTGAATACAGCGGCAAGATGCGCTTCGGCTGCAGCCATGCCCACGCCCATCGCGATCCCCGCGCCCAGCGGGCCGGTCGTCGCCTCCACCCCCAGGGGATTCCTGTATTCCGGATGACCCGGTGTTTCCGAATCCAACTGACGGAACTGCCTGATATCCTCTATGCCAAGATTCCACCCGAAAAGATTCATCAGGGCATATAGCAGCATTGAACCATGGCCGGCGGAAAGAACAAATCTGTCCCGATCCTCCCATTCCAAATCCACGGGATTGAACTTCATATGATGCGCCCAGAGCTCGAACCCCATGGCCGCGGCGCCCAGCGGAAGGCCAGGATGTCCTGATTTTGCCTTTTGAATAGCATCTGCCGATAAAACGCGGATGGCATTGACCGCCCGGGTCTCCATCACCTTATCCCTATTTTCCATTGACTATCCTCCTGATAGCGACTGCCTGAAAACCACTCGAGTGCTGTCCTGGAATTGTCCCTTGTCACCTCCTTTTATTAAGCCAGGCATTCACTACGCGCCAAGCATAGTGAATGCCGTTCAAAGATATTCATCCGCCGCCTTCTGGGCTTCCGCAAAAATGCTGTTGATTCCGCGCGCGGCTTCCATAAGGGAACCGGGAGCCCTCAAAGGTATATCTCCGCTTTCCAAAACGGTCTTTGTTTCTTCCAGTTCCCTGCTCAGGCGTTCAATCTCCTCCTCCTGTTTCTCAACAATGGACAAAAGATCGCGCTTTCCAAGCTTTTTCAGCTCCTGTTCTGTCATATCGGCAAGCCATCCTCCCTTTTCCGCCTTTGAATTGATGCCGCAGGCATTAGCGTCCCAACTGATCGCAATGCCTCACTGAGTTCCAACTGATCGCGGTCCATCATTGCGTCCCAACTGATCGCGCCCCGCCCTTTGGCAAGTCAAAGCTTCCGCTGAAGCTGTTCCGGCGCCATGGCATAATCTATTGCCGTATCCTTTGAAATGCGTCCTGCCTTGTACAGCTTCAGGATCGAATCGTCCATGGATATCATCCCTTCCGAAGCGCCCGTCTGAATGGCAAAATCCAACTGGTGGATGCGGCTGTCGCGGATCATTGTGCGGATTGCATGGTTCAGGTTCATGATTTCAAAGGCCGGGACCCTGCCTCCGTCAACACTGCGCAAAAGCTGCTGGGAAACGACGGAACGGAGAACCTGGGAAAGCTGGATCCGGATCTGCTGCTGCTGATCCGGAGGGAACACGTCAATTATACGGTCGATGGCATTCGGCGCGCCCACGGTATGCAGCGTGGACAGGACAAGGTGCCCGGTTTCCGCCGCGGTCATGGCCGCCTGGATGGTGCCAAGATCCCTCATTTCCCCAAGCAGGATCACATCCGGAGCCTGGCGCAGGCTGGCGCGCAAAGCGGTTGCGTAGCTCTCCGTGTCCTTTGAAAGCTCGCGCTGCGTCACGATGCTTTCCGCGTTCCGGTGAAGGTACTCGATCGGGTCCTCGATGGTGATGATATGGACGGAACGGGTCTTGTTAATCGCGTCCACAATGCAGGCAAGGGTAGTGGATTTCCCGCTGCCCGCCGCGCCGGTCACCAATACCAGGCCGTGCTTCAAGTCCTTAAGGCGCATCACCTCATCAGGGATCCCCATCTTTTTCGCGTCCGGAATCCCGAAACGGACAACCCTGATCACCGAGCCGATGGAACCGCGCTGCCAGAAGACATTGACCCGGAACCTCCCAAGGTCGGGAATCGTAATGGAGAAATCATCATCCCTGTCATCATCATCCGTGACAAACTCCCTCTTGGCCAGGCTGTACAGCTCCTTGATATACAGGAGCGTGTCGTCCGGCATTAACCTCTTGTCCCCCACAGCCTCCAGTTTGCCGGCAATCTTCATTGTCAGGGCCTTCCCGGCCACGATAAATATGTCCGAAGCGCCGTTTTCAATCGACATTTTAAGATAATTGTCAAGCATGCCCATAATCCGTTCCCTGCCCTCCTTCATTTTCGAAAAGCCATAAATATCATGAAACTATGCCTGATGCATAGTTGATATCTGAAGTCACGCTAAAACTCCGGTAATGCCAGCCCCATGGGGCTGTCCTCAAAGCCGCCGAAAAGATCCATCTGCTCGTCTGCTTCCCATCCGCCCGCATAAGCCAGCTTCCAACTGAGTATCCTGTAAGCATCCCCTGCGCCCGCATCCTCCGGGGCTCCCGTCTGCCCGGCCCCCGCATTCTGAGCCGCGCCCTTGCCGGCAAGCAGCACGGATACCTGCAGTTCCTGCTCCCCGCCGGCAGCGACGGAGAAGCTGGCCAGCCTTCCATCGGATGTTTCCGTAAAGGCAACCTCCTCCGGGCTCCCTCCGTCCAGGACTTCCTTGAGAATCCCGCACGCCTTGCTGTCGGCCTCATAATAAGCCGTCGCCCTTTCTGCCGTAAGGAGGGAAAGGGTATGCTCCCGCTGCACCGTAGCGACTGTCAGTACCGCAAAAACAGACAGGCAGAGCACGCAGAAAATGACCACCAGGGTAACCACTCCCGAAAAAGAACTCCCCTTCCTCATGACACATCCTCCAGTACATCCAACGGCCAGGAAAGGATTGACGGATTGTCCGGGCTTTCCACATTAAGCCTGGCCGCGCCCATTTCATCCCCCTCCTTTGAAATCGTAAGCGTAAACACCGCCTCATCCTCTTCGTAAGAAACCATTGACCAGTCTCCCGCGTAACGAAGGGTCAGGCAGCCGTTTTCCACCTTTCCGCCCGCAAGGGCGGCAGCTCCTTCAAGATCGCCACCCGCCGCCTTGTAGCATTCGCTCAGGTTCCTGGCCTCCGTGACCGCGCGTACAAGATCCGCATCGTCCCGGCTCGTGCGTTCAGCATATACAAAAAGGCCGATGCAGACAGCGGCGCAGAAGGAGAAAATACCGACAGCGATCATAAGTTCAATGAAAAAAATGCCCGTTTTCGTGGGTCTTAACCGTTCTTCCACTTCCTTTTACCGCTCCTTTTCCGATGTTCTCAACTGCACCATGGCCGTCCTGACGTCCCCGTCGGTCCCCGTGTACCCAAGGCTCAGGAAGCCGTTTTCCGTCATCCGGGCCGAAAGGCCCCCCGCCTCGGAAATCATCTCGCCGCCCGATGGCGGAAGCTCATTGTCTTCTTCGCAAAAAAGCTCCCGCAGCCATCCATCGTAAACATACAGTATCGTATGGAAACGAACCCCGTCAAATTCCTGAACCAGGAAAACGGCATCGGAATCTCCGAATTCCCCCGTATGGACCATGCCCCCCTCGTCAAAGCTCCGTATTTTGGTGATCATGTAACTGATCCCAATCCTTTCCTTTGAGGCCTGCTCCGCCCTGTCCGCCACATTCCTGTAGACGGACGCGCCGCAAACCATGCTCAGGAACATTGTCACGGCAAAAACCGTGGCAAGGAGCATGGCCGCAATCGTCCCTGCACTGCTTCGGAATAATTTCATTTGCCCCCCTTTATCAAAGTGGTTTTTTTGCCATTTTAATTGCCGACAAACAGATACGGTATCGCAATCCCTATGGCTCCCTCTTCAGTACGGTAATGTCCGGCATAATGTTCGAGGCAAATATCTCATAAAAGACGACGTACTGCTCTTCGTCTATGGAAATGCCGCTCTGTTTCTTTAGTTCTTCAAATGTGGCAGGATAGGCCCCGTTCAGGGAGTAGCAGCTTGCCGCCGCCTGTACCACGGCCTGCCTGGCAATGCGGAGAGATTCCCTCTCCGAGGTCTCCGAGGCGTCACGGATCCCCCAGACTGCCCAGAACATTACAAGGAGGAACAGCGCGAGCCCCAGAAGCCTCAGGATCCAGCCTCCCTCATGATACTTTCTATTCATACCTCTCCCTTTATATCAAAGTGCTTGATTGGACAGAAGTCCGACAGTCTTCTTTTCTCAATCTTCTTTTCTCAGTCAATTATCCTATGTTGATTTTTCTCTATTGATTTTTTTTATAGATTTTTCTCTATTGATTTTTTTCTGTTAATTATTCTCTGTTGATTTTCTCTGTTAATGGCTGAGAACTCATCATCCCAGCGCGGACAGGAGTCCGGCCAGGGGAAGCATTACGCTAAGGAGGATCACGCCGGACAGGGCGCTGGATATTACCACAATGGCCGGCTCAATCGTGCTGACGATATGGTCGATGGAACGAAGATACTCCTCTTCTTTCCTCGCCGCTATGTCGGATAATGTTTCAGGAAGCGCCCCCGTCCTGGAGGCAAGCTTCAGAAGCATGCTGTCACGTCCGGCATAAAGGCCGCTCTCCGTAAGGGCATCGGCAACCGGAGCCCCCTGGCCGATCATTTCCTTGCAGCGCGCGACTTTGTCATCAATCTCTTTTGAACCGCTGCAAAGCTTCCCGGACAATTCCAGGGATTCCTCCATCCCGAGGCCGCTGGAGGATGCCATAGCCATGGCGGAAGAAAACCTGGTAAGGGCCAGCTCCTTGAAAAGCCCTTTGCCCCCGAAACGGGCATTGAACCAGGCGAGGAACTTCTCCCGGAGCGGCTGCACGAGATAAATGGCCAGGCCAAAGGCGGCTGCCAGCCCGAAAAGCACGGCAAGGAACGTGCCGACATGGGCAAGGGCAGAACCGGCCTGCATAAGCCCGGAGGCGACCGCCCCCATCTTTACGCCAAGCTGCCGGAACACGCGGTCAAAAATCGGCAGGACCTGCGTCACCAGCAATATAACCACCGCCACCATGACCACAAAAAGGATGACCGGGACAGTGACCGCGTTTCGGATATCGGAATGGATCCGGTTCTGCCTGTCATAATAGGACGCGAGGGAGGAAAGGACATTCTCCAGATGCCCGGTCCGCTCCGCCAGCTCAACCATATCCGTCATATAATCCGGGAACGAGCCGGTTGCCCGAAGAGCTTCATACAAAGGAGCCCCTTTGGCGGTCTCATCGCAAAGAACCGTAAGCCATTTCAAAACTTCCTGCTCCGTCTCTTCTTCCTTCAGCATAGGAAGTCCGATTGCCGGCGGAATCCCGGAATGCACCATTTGGTACAGCTCTTTGCAAAAAATCGGTAAATACAAATCCGGCACATTGCTTTTCTTTTCGCTCACAGTCCCCTCCTCTATTAAAGTGCTTATTTGGCCATTTTAATTGCTGACAAATAGCTGCGGTATCGCAAGCCATATGGCTGCCCTATCAAAATGGTTTCTCGCCATTTTAATAACCAACAAACTGACGCGGTATCGCGATCCATATCAATACTGATATTTCGGTGCGTAATTCCCGCCATTCCCAATGTACTGCATGACAGCCGCGCTCTCGTTGGCACTGGAGGCATAAGTGGGATCCATCAGCTTCCAGTCGCTGCCATTAAAGAAGATTGCCCCATTCACCCAGCCCTGGGCGTTGGTCCAGACATTCACCCAGGCATGGTAGGCATTGCCGCTGTATCCAACAATCAGCTTCACCGGCACGCCCTGGCTCCGCAGCATTGCGGACATTAAAGAAGCGTAATCAAAACAGATTCCCCGTCCCGTGGCCAGCGTTTCATCCACATTTGGAAGATACCCGCTCTGTACCGACGCTGCCTTCGCCTGGTCGTAACTGACATTATGCACCACGAAATTATAAACCTGCTCCACCATGCCCATCTCATCCCTGCCGCCGCAAAGGGCCGCCGCCGTCTGTACGGCCGCGCTGCCGCCATGATAATTCACATACTGGTTTGGCCGGAGGAAGGGCGCGAAAGGGCTGGACAGATTTACGGAAAAATTGCAGCTCAGATCGGTGGCATACTGCGTGCCGCTGACATTCCTGTATACGGTCACATTATACATCCCGTTTCCATCCGACAGGGGAAATATCTCAAACGCGCCACCGGTGTTCAGGTTGTATTGGTAACTTGTGCCGCTGGGGCCTTTGACCACCACCTTGATTCGCTGATCCCCTCCCGCAAACCAGCGCGCCATGCAAATACCGTCAGAGGACGCGGAATAATCCACTTCGGATGACCCGCTGGCATCCGCCAACGCCGTACCGGCAAAAACAATCGAGAATACCAATGCTGCCAAGGGCAAAAAACGAATAAGACGCCTCATTCCCACCATTCCTGATACTCCTTTCCATATTATATTATATTATATTATATGATTATATGCATTTACGAATTAACTCCTCATCATTTATGGCTTCATCAAGCATATTAACAGATTTTAAAACACAATATGTTTCATAATGCATTTTAAAATATATTATGAATTGAGGCAGTAAAAGAATAATACTAATTTAAATTTAGAAGATGAATCGGTGATCCTTCTTCAAAGACGCGTCTGGCAGCAATGTGGTAACTCTATAAAGACAGGAGTTTCCCCCTCAGATCCATGAATTCCCTGTAATCCGGCAGATAGTCAGCCTGCTCCTTCGCACGAAGCCTCTCCGTCATCCCGTTGATTCTGTCGTAAAGCGGGGTAATGGCCAGATTTCCAAGAACCCCCTTCAGGGCATGGGCATGCTCAAAGGCCTCATCTATGTCCCCTTTCTGAAGCGCGTCCCCAAGCATCTCAAACCTCTTGTCCGAAAGCCCCATGTTGACCATCTTCAAATAAAAAGCCTGATTATTCATGCATCTTTCCAATCCCTGATTGGTGTCGGCACCAAATTCCTTCAAAACTTCAACTGTCAGCATTTCTTCCCTCCTCCTCTATTTAAAATGGTTCTTGAAACATTATATTGATACCCCACATCTGCGGCATCAAAGCGTACATCTTACTCTTGATTACAATGATTTGCCGGATTCGAATGAATTACTCATAGTCTGAATAAAAAAACTGTCCGGTTCTCCGGCAAACGGCAAGGCATGAACTGCGCATAATAAATACAGTATAAACGACTTTTATAGAATTGTCATTCGAAATTTTCTTTTCATGAAAAGTCGGAATTTGTGAATTATATCCTTTTATGAAAAAGTCGGAATTTGTGAATTTTTTTATAAAAATAGAGCCGGAATTTGTGAAATATTTTCTTCTTTCTAAAAAGCCGAAATTATGTTTTCATAAAAAATCCATCTCACTATAGAAAAGATTTCTTTTTCGTGCTAGAATATCGCGGCATATTCGGAAAATCGAGCGGGACAGATGAAATCGTCCTGTGCGTCGCGAGGTCTGCACCCGGCTAAGTCAGGTAAATTTCACGCGATAACCCGCATGTAAATAAGCCACAGAAAATACCGGCAGGCTGAAAAGCATATCAGGAGGAACAGCATATTATGGCGGAAAAAAAATATATTCGTATACGGGGCGCCAGCGAGCATAACCTGAAGCATATCGACCTGGACATCCCCCGGGACGAGCTGGTGGTGCTGACCGGCCTCTCCGGATCGGGAAAGTCCTCGCTGGCCTTTGATACCATTTACGCGGAGGGGCAAAGGCGCTATATGGAATCCCTTTCCTCCTATGCGCGCCAGTTCCTGGGACAGATGGAGAAGCCCAATGTCGAGCTGATCGAAGGGCTTTCCCCCGCCATTTCCATTGACCAGAAATCCACCAACAGGAACCCCCGCTCCACCGTTGGAACTGTCACCGAAATCTATGACTACCTGCGTCTGCTTTATGCCCGGATCGGCACGCCTCACTGCCCGAAATGCGGACGCGAGATCCGGAGACAGACGGTGGACGAAATGGTCGATCAGCTCATGCGCCTTCCGGATGGAAGCCGCATCCAGCTCCTTGCCCCCATCGTCCGCGGCAAGAAAGGCATGCATGAAAAGGTGCTTGACAGCGCTTCCCGCTCGGGTTATGTCCGCGTACGCATCGACGGGAACATGTATGAGCTTTCGGAGGAGATCCATCTGGAAAAAAACCTCCGCCATACCATTGAGATCGTGGTGGACCGCCTTGTCATACGCGAGGGCATAGAAAAAAGGCTGGCCGAATCCATCGAGCAGGCCGTGGCCCTCACGAACGGGCTGCTTACCGTGGACCTGGTCGGTGGCGAGGAGCTGAACCTTTCCACCAGCTTTGCCTGCCCCGTCTGCGAGATCAGCATCGAGGAAATCGAGCCCCGGAGCTTTTCCTTCAACAATCCCTTCGGCGCCTGCCCTGAATGCGCGGGAATCGGGTACAAGATGGAATTCGACGCCTCCCTTATGATACCGGATGAAAGCCTCAGCCTGAACGAGGGGGCCATTTCCGTCCTGGGCTGGCTCAATTCAAAGGACAAGGGCAGCTACACCCATGCCATGCTGGAAGCGCTGGCGGAAAAATACTCCTTTTCCCTGGACACCCCCTTCCGGGATCTGCCGGAAAACGTCCGTGACATCATCATTAACGGCACAAGGGGCGAAAGGGTGGTCGTCCACTTCGCGTCCCAGTTCGGGCACGGGAACGTGCACCATGTCCCCTTCGAGGGCCTTGTGGAAAATGTCAACCGGCGTTACAAGGAAAGCTTTTCCGACAAGATGAAGGCCGAATACGAACAGTTCATGCGTATCACTCCCTGCGCGGCCTGCCGCGGCGCCAGGCTGAAACCCGGCTCCCTGGCCGTGACCGTGGGAAACCTGAACATTTACAGGGCGACCATGCTCTCCATCTCTGACTTCTCAAAATGGCTTTCCGGTCTCACGCTCACGGAAATGCAGGCAAGAATCGCGGAACAGGTGCTTCGTGAGGTGAAGGCCCGGATCCGCTTCCTCCTGGATGTGGGACTTGATTACCTGACCCTTGCCCGTTCCGCCGGTACGTTGTCCGGCGGGGAGTCGCAGCGCATACGTCTGGCCACCCAGATCGGCTCGGGCCTTGTGGGCGTGGCGTACATCCTGGACGAGCCCAGCATCGGCCTGCACCAGCGGGATAATGACCGTCTGATCCAGACTCTGAAAAACCTCCGGGATCTGGGAAACTCCGTCATTGTCGTGGAGCACGACGAGGACACCATGCGGCAGGCGGACTACATCGTGGACATCGGGCCGGGCGCGGGTGAGCATGGCGGGAAAGTCGTTGCGGCCGGAACGGCGGAGGAGATCATGAACACGCCCGGCAGCATTACCGGGGAATATCTCTCCGGAAAGAGAAAAATAGAAGTCCCGAAATCCCGCCGGAAGCCGGCCGGATGGATCAAGGTGCTGGGCGCGGAGGAGAACAACCTGAAAAACATCGATGTCAGCTTTCCCCTGGGCGTCTTCACCTGCGTGACCGGCGTTTCCGGATCCGGAAAGTCCTCCCTGGTGAACGAGGTGCTTCAGAAGACCCTGGCAAAAAAGCTTAACCGGGCGCGCTCCATCCCTGGGCGCTGTGCGGGCATAGAGGGGCTTGAGCAGCTTGACAAGGTGATCGACATTGACCAGAGCCCCATCGGGAGGACCCCCCGTTCCAACCCGGCCACCTATACCGGCTCCTTTGACCTGATCCGGGACCTTTTCGCCGGCACGACGGACGCAAAGGCCAGGGGCTATACCAAAGGCCGTTTCTCCTTCAATGTGAAGGGCGGCCGCTGCGAGGCCTGTGCCGGAGACGGCATTGTGAAGATCGAGATGCACTTCCTTCCGGATGTCTACGTGCCCTGCGAAGTCTGCGGGGGAAAGCGTTACAACCGGGAGACCCTGGACGTGCATTACAAGGGGAAAAACATTTACGACGTGCTGAACATGACCGTGGAGGAGGCGCTGGAATTTTTCGAAAATGTCCCCTCCGTCAGCCGGAAGATAAAGACGCTCTACGACGTAGGGCTTGGCTATATCCGCCTCGGACAGCCCAGCACGGAGCTTTCCGGCGGCGAGGCACAGCGCATCAAGCTGGCAACGGAATTAAGCCGCAGGGGCACGGGCCGCACCGTCTACATACTGGACGAGCCCACCACCGGCCTTCATTTCGAAGACGTGAAGCGGCTGATCGCCATGCTGCAGAAGCTTGCGGAAAACGGCAACACGGTCATCGTGATAGAGCACAATCTGGACGTGATCAAATGCGCCGATTACATTATCGACATGGGACCGGAAGGAGGGGAAAACGGCGGAACCGTCCTTACCACGGGCACCCCGGAGGAGGTGGCCGAATTCCCGGGATCCTTCACCGGAAAATACATAAAAAAGTACCTGAAATAAAAAAAAATCAAAAATCCGAGGAAGCGCGTACCGTAAAGGCATGCCGCGCTTCCCCGGATTTTCCATTGCTCGCTATAATTGCCGCTTGCTATAATTTCCTTTGCATTGTCATGTACGTCATAAGGAAATACTGATTTAACCAGCATTTCCTTAGCGCTTTACAGCTTCGCAACCTGCTTTGCCGCAAGGCGTCCGAAGGTCATTGTACGTCCGCAGGCCAGGCCGGTGAAGAGGTTCGGATAGTTATTGGCGAAGAATCCGCCCGTGCAGTCCCCTGTCGCCCAGAGTCCTTCGATCACGGTGCCGTCCTCCCGGATCACCTGCATGTTCTTGTTGATGCGAACGCCGTCCAGCGTGGTCAGGTGCCAGGCGCAGGTGCGGATCCCGTAGAACGGGGCCTTGTCTACCGGAGTCATCCTGTGAGGGCTCTTGCCGTAATCCTCGTCCACGCCCTTCTTGCACAGCTCATTATACCGCTCCACGGTGGCCACGAACTCGTCCGCCGGGATGTTCAGCTTCTCGGCCAGCTCTTCCAGCGTGTCCGCCTTCTGAAGGAAGCCGGTCTCCAGAAGGGAATTCTCGCCTTCCACCATGCTCTGCCATACGGAGTCATAATCCCGATTGCTTTCCGCTCCGTTGTCGAAGGGGAAGAGTCGGCAGCAGCCTACCTCTTCAAACTGCTCACAGTATTCCTTGTTGTTGGCATCAAAAATGTCGCAATAGGTATGGTAGGGCTGCATATACATGGAATGCAGCATGAACTCATAAGGCCCAGACTCATTGCAGAAGCGCTCGCCCTTCAGATTGACCTTCAGGAAGGGCTGCTCGCCAAACCAGAACCACTTGCCGTTGGTCTTGTAGCCGGCCGTCTCCGTAGGAAGCACGCTGCAGCGGTTGAACATCATGGAGGCGTGGCAGGGATCCATCTCTCCGCCCACCCAGAGCATCGCTTTGATGCCGGAGCCGTCTGCCGTGGAGCCGATCGGCACATTGGCCTTCATCTTCATCGTCATGGGCTGCAGGGCCAGCATCATGTCCGTATTGGTGGCGTAACCGCCGGTGCACATGATCACGCCCTTCTTCGCGTTGATCCGAAGGTAATGGTCGTCCGTCAGATCCTTCGCGATAATGCCGGTGACTTTGCCGTCCTTATCCTGCTCAAGCTTCACAAGCTCCGTGGAAAGCTTCCACTCCACGCCCAGGTCGTCGCAATGCTTCTGGAAGGTGGAGCCGGTCGTAACCTCCGCCTTCTCCCCGGCCTCGGTCTTGTGAGGGCTGTGCCCCGTGGCGAAAGCCTTGTCCCTCTCTGGATGCTTCTGGTCACCGATGCCGCCCTCCAGGCTCATCGTCCAGTCGCCGGTTGACTCCATCAGATCCGTCAGCCAGTCTACCATCTCGCCGGAATTGTCGATCCATGTCTTGACCAGATCGCTGTCCACATAGCCGCTGGCATAGCGAACGATTTCCTGCAGTGCTTCCGTCTTGTCAATCTCAAATTCCGGGAATTCCTTGAAAGCTTCCTTCTGCAGCTTCGAATTGATGGCGCCGATATCCTCACGGATGTTGGTCGGCGTCTCCCTCTTCTCCACTACCAGAACCTTCGCGCCCTCTTCCGCAGCCGTCATGGCCGTGATCCATCCGCCGGTGCCGCAGCCCACGACAAGGACTTCCGTATCAAGCTCTTCCTTGATGTCCTTATCATCAATTTCCGGAGCCTCGCCCAGCCAGTCGCCGGGAGCCGCCTCCTCCTTTTCCGCCAGAACGACTTCCTTGCCGGACGCCTGAGAAATGCAGTCTGCCGCCGCCTTCTTCACGGCGTCAGAGGTCACCGTGGCCCCTGTCACCGCGTCCACATCCGGGGACTGGGCTTCAAGAATGGCCTTCTCCATCTCCTCGCCAATCTCCGTGCCGATGCCCTTCGTCTCGCCGGAAACGTCAATCTTCACATCGGTAATGCTGCTCTCATCGAAGGTCATCGTTACCTTCACATCGCTGCCGATACCCTTAGCGGTGGCCTCATAGGTGCCGGGAGTATACAGTGCCTCTCCCTTTTCGGCGGCCTTTGCCGTTTCCTCCGCTGCCTTCGTCTCCTTCGTGTCAGCAAAAACACTCATACCGCCAAGGCTCGCAAGCCCCGCCCCGACAGCGGCCGCAGCCGTGCCCTTGAGGAAGTCTCTTCTTGAAATAAATGACTTTGACATAACAATCCCTTTCATCACTGTGACATAAATAAATTCCTGCCTAATTGCATTTTAACTATAGGATGAATGTTCATGAAGGAACATTCATGTCCGTACTTGGCGAATCCCGAAGGGATTTGTCCGACCGAAGGGAGGATTTTGACGCGCTTTTCCTTGAAGCGCGTCAAAACCTATAGGTTTTGGTGCCTCCGATTGGAATACGTCCGAACAAAAAATGTCCTCAGGCAAGATTTATCCGGTTTTTCCGCGGCATTCCTTGCGTTGCGGAAAAACCATTCTTTTGCGTCAATGCCTGAATTATAGCATTAACGATATGATCCTGCAATACCCCTTCCAGGATAGATGACTGATGGCTGAGCGATAGATGACCACTAACTGACCGATATATGACTCGTCAATCAGCTATCAGTCGAAAACATCAATACTCAAATCATAGCAACTGTGAATATGGTGTTCAGAGGTGCTCTAAATCTTCCTTATCATCTGTACCATCGGGATATCCTCATCCGGAATCCTGTCAATCTCATCAAACGAATTATCTCCGTAGAATTTCAACAGTTTCTCTTCATTTCGGCATTCTATCATCATATAACGTCCTCCGACTGCTTCCGCAGCGGATGCAATTATATCAAAAGCAACATTCAGAAGATCACTGCCCGTGACTGGATTATCATTAACCTCCGAGTTCTTTGAAAGCTGTCCGATCAAATAGCACGGAAAATCGCTTATCTGCTGACCATGTATCTTTGCATTATACCCATCCAGTTCTTTTCTTAATCTGTTTGAGACAGATGCCGGTACTGTAAGTATCTTAAGGGCAAGAGATATATAGCCATAAATAACAGGATGTTCCCTGCCATTTTCAAGGTCTGCCGCATCAAATACCAAATACGTTCTGGCTTTTGACAGGTTTTCGAACTCAACTGCCCTATTATGTAGAAAAGACTCTATATCCGAATCCTGTGCACAAGAAAAAGAGGACAACAACTCTGAAAGAGCATTGCCCTCCAAACTCTCTATCATTGCTTTGAGCGGGATAACCACAATTTTAATAAATCTTCACTCCTCTCACGTTCAGCAGCTCCATACGGGTGCTCCGATAAGGGTTTCTTCGGTGGATCCGATGTCATAATTCTTGCCAGCCTCTCGAGGGCATCCGGGCTGGTTATTTCGATTTTTCTTTCAAATGTACTTGTAGCCATGGTGTTCCTCCTTTCTTTAGCTTGGCACAATACTTCTTTTTATTTTATATCCAAAACACCCTGTTTTGCAATACATTCTCAACACTTCACCCAACGCTTAACGCGCTATTTCACATATCTTTCGAATTTGTTCGATGCATCGCGTCTCCGACAAATCTTCTCCTCCAGGTGCTCGCTGCAGCACGCGTCGGACCATATTCGGAACAAAGTCCTGTTCAGATAACCATTGGATCGACCTCTTGAGCTTTCTCAAAACCTCAAGCTCCATCTTATCTTTTATCGGCAGTTTTCGGCTATCCTCTATACCCTTCTCCCTCTGATCAAAATCCGCGGATCGTTCAACAAGAAGGACGAACCGAATCAACGGGAATATACCACGCCTTTCCATCCTTATAAGCCCCTGGAATCTTCCCACTCCAGCACATGTCCGCAAGCTTTCTTTCTGTCAAGCCCCATTTGAGAGCAGCCTCTTTTACAAGCATGATTTCAGACATAAAATTATTTATATCCCTCTATCAGAGTGGGTTTATTCCACTCCGATTCAATGGCAAACAGATGCGGCACAGCGTCAAAAGACACATTCGGATTTCATGACATGTCAGGGTGCCCGAACGAAAACCATCAGGATCACGGCTCATCCAATTTCAAGTTTGAACGCTTCTTTTTCTGCTTCCCCTTCCGCGTCCACAAGAAGCCTTCCCCCGTCCTTCAGCCTTCCGAAAAGGATCTCGTCCACAAGAAGCGGCTTCAGCTCATTCCGGATCACCCGGTCCACCTCCCTGGCTCCGTATTCCCTGCTGATCCCCTTCTTCCGGATCAGTGCCTTCGCCCCCTCCGATATCGAGAAATCGATCCGCTTTTTTTTCAGCATGGCCGAGAGCTCAGACAGTTTCTTTTCAACGACCTGCCTGCCCATAGCATCGTCCATGGGGTTAAACATGACGATGCGGTTCAGCCGGTTCCTAAATTCGGGCTGAAAGGTCCGTTTCACCTCCTCCATCAGCACGCCTTCATCGGAATAGCCGGAACGGAAGCCTATGTTCATTTTGCCCAGGCGGCTTGCCCCCGCGTTCGAAGTCATTATGATCACGACATTCCGGAAATCGGCCTTCCTGCCCTGATTGTCCGTCAGGGTCGCGTAATCCATCATCTGCAGCAGGACATTGAAAATATCGGCATGAGCCTTTTCAATCTCGTCAAGCAGCAGGACGGAGGAGGGGTTCTTCCTGATTTCCTCCGTGAGCAGCCCGCCCTCCTCATATCCCACATAGCCGGCGGGCGCGCCGATCAGCTTTGCCACGGCATGCCTCTCACCGTACTCGCTCATATCAAAGCGTACGAGCTTTACGCCAAGCTCCTTTGCCAGCGTCCTGGCAATTTCGGTCTTCCCGACTCCCGTGGGCCCTACGAAAAGGAGGCTGACCAGGGGCTTGTTTTCTTCCAGAAGGCCCGCCCTGGAAAATTTGATCGCGTTGACCACCTGGGCTACCGCCTCATCCTGCCCGAACACCTGCGACCTTATCCTTTCTTCCAGGGTAGCGAGGCCGGAAACCTCATCCGTTTCCACGGTCTCCACGGGCACCCGGCAGATCTTGCTGAGCACTTCATTAACCACGTCCTTCCCGACCGTCTGGACATCCTTATCGAGGGGGTGCAGCCTCCGATACGCCCCGGCCTCATCCATCAGGTCGATGGCCTTGTCCGGCAGAAACCTTTCGTTAATGTGATTTTTGCTCATGCTGACCATATATTCAGGAAGCCCGTCATCATAGAGCACCCCGTGGAAAGACTCATAGGAAGGCTCGAGCCCTTTTACGATCCTGACTGCCTCGTCCTCGGACGGCTCCCGGATCTCGACATTCTGAAACCTGCGCACCAGCCCCTTGTTCTTTTCAAAATATTTCTTGTACTCCGAAAATGTGGTCGCTCCCAGGAATCGTATATGCCCTTCCGAGAGATAGGGCTTCAACATGTTTCCCGCGTCAAAGGAACTTTCCCCCACGGCGCCTGCCCCGGCCAGATTGTGGATTTCATCAAGGTAAATGATCGGCTTCTCTTCCTTCCCGATCTCCGTTAGCACTTTTTTGAAACGCTTCTCAAAGTCGCCGCGATACTGAGTGCCGGCCAGCATGCCCCCAAGGTCAAGCTCATAAACCCTGCTGCCCCTGATCGGCTCGGGCACACGATCCTCCAGGATCCGCTGCACCAGTCCATAGGCTAATGCCGTCTTCCCGACTCCCGGCTCCCCTATGTAGAGCGGATTGTTCTTATCCTTCCGGCAAAGGATCTGGATCGTCCTTTCCATTTCATCCTCGCGCCCGATCAGGGGATTCCGCCCCTTCAGCGTGTCATTAAGGCATGGCGCGTACATCTCCCAGTCTTTCGCCTTTATTTTCTTTCTCTTCTTTCCTCCCAGGGAATCAGCCGCCCCTTCGGACAGCCCCTCCGCGTCCTCGCCCGGACTTTCTTTCCGACTGCCTTTCCCAAAATCACTTCCATGTCCTTTCCCGGTCATGGCATTCTTTGCCCAACCGAATTCCGGACCGGTCCGCGAATCCCAGGCTTCCCCATTTTCCCCGTCTTCTCCGGATTGCCAGGGTTCCTCATCCTCTCCGGATTGCCAGGATTCCTCATCCTCTCCGGATTGCCAGGATTCCTCTTCCTCTCCGGATTGCCAGGTTTTCCTTAAATCCGTTTCTTCCCGGGAATCGTTATCTTCGTCCCATTCATCCGTTAATGCTCTCCGGGAATCCATTTTCGCTCCTCTGGAATACGTTCCCGCTTCCCCGGAATCCATTTCCGCTTCTTCCTCAAGCTCCGCGATTTCCCTCAGAAGCTCAACCTGGCCAACCCCCTGAGAAAGCATATAATATACCGCATAGCTTTCCTCGAGAGTCCATATGCCCCGCAGTAAATGCCTCATTTCAACAACAGAATTTCCGCTGTTCTCAGCAAAAATCTGCGCATAAGCCAGCGCCTGCTGGGCTGAGATGGAGAGTTCCCGGGAAATTCCCTTTCCACCGCCAGCATACTTCCCCATATACTTCGTCAGATTTTGGCAAAGCTCCGGAATATCGCCGCCGCAATTTTCAAAGGCCTCACTGAAAATATCATTCCGGGCCAGCTCAAGCAGCAGGCCCTCCGGCGTGATATATTCATATCCCTTTGACGCGGCATTCACCGCCGCAGCCCGTATGATTTCTGATACCTCATCAGATAAACCTGTCATTCATGCCTCCCCGTCAGACCGGCTTCCGTCCCGCGTTCAATTGTCTTCGATCCGCCATCAGATATACCTGACATCCATGCCTCCCTCAGACCGGCTTCCATCCCGCGTTCAATTGTCTTCGATACTCTTCACAATACTTTTCATTCTTTAATGTGCCGCCTCAACGATCATACGGAAGGGAAAGCCCTGCGCCTTTGCCCTTTCAAGCGCTGCCGTAGTCTTCGTAACAGCAATATCATAAGGGTATTCCCCCACGACGGCCCTGCCGTTTTTATGCACGAACATCATAATTTGCTCGGCGCTCACCGGATCCTTTTTGAATATATCGATCAGAATGGAAACCACAAAGTCCATGGTCGTAAAATCATCATTCAGCATAATGACAAAGTAGCTTCCGGGCTCCTTTATCTCCACTCTGCTTTTTTCCTTTACCGCTTCCTTTGTCGCCATACCTGTTCACCCCCTATTACTCCTTCATATTCTGAAGCATGCTCATATAGGCCATAAGGCGCCTTTTTTTTGAGTCGGAAAAGCCTCTGCATATCTCCAGGATCTGTAACTCAAAGTCCCCTAATGAGATATCCCTCTGTTCTTCTGCCGGTTCATTAGCAGCCTGTCCGAGAAGCAGCTCTTCGGGCATAATTTCCAGTGCCTCACAAAGCACCATAATCTTGTCTGAGCCGGGATTCGTATTACGTCTATGCCAATCAAAAATCGTATGTCTCGATATGCCCGTCCTCCTTGATAATTCCGGCATTGAAATATCCTTTTTTTGCATTATACTGAACAGCCTTTCGCTTATGGTCATGATATCCGCCCTCATTGTTGATTCTTGAATGCATATACTGACAATAAATAACCCTGAATTCCCGGATATAATTTCGAACTACATTTAAAAAAGTATGTTTTCAAATCGTAAAATGTGGCTTATTTACTGGCTTTTCTCCAATAAATACTTCCTTTTTCAGCATCCATTTGGTATGATGTAGTTAGAGTATAGGTACTTCTAACTACATCCGGATGGAGATAATCGTATGAAGATCTGTGTTGAGCAAAAAGGGAACTATCAATACGCTAAGAGTCCGGGTAAATCCTATCGCAAGGATGGCAAGGTGCAAAAAATCGGTGTTGTTTATCTTGGACGTGTTATCGATCTTGAAAAAGGAGTATTTTATAATAAAGACCGCGGTGTCTTCACCTATGATGTCAACACCGAAACCTACGGAACAGCAGACCCTAAATATCTTGGGAGTTTGGCTAATGACCGTAGGAAAAAGGAAAAACTCATCCTTGACTTCGGGGATGTTTTCCTTACGGATGCTTTTATCAAGAACGTTGGATATGACAAGGTTCTTGAATCCCTGAACTATGGCAATCCAGATACTTTAAAAGCCATGGTGGCATACTACATTATATCTGAAAAGGCAAATGTCCATACACGGATATGGCAACAGGGCAGCTTTGCAAGAGTGCTATACCCAAAAGCTGATCTGCTGTCGCCAAGAATCAGCGATTTCCTTGAAGCACTTAGGAAAGAGGAAATCCGCCAGGCATTCTTCCGTGCGCATATACAATGGGTTAAGGAGCATGTCTGTGATGATCCCGCAATCATTATAGACAGTACAGGTCTTCCAAATGATATCAAAATCAACCTTACCCAGATCAGCAACCATAACGGAGATATCAATAACGAGGCCAGACTTATCACGGCAGTCCAGAGAGACAGCGGTTATCCGCTCATGTTCCGAGCTGTGCCTGGCAATATCGTTGACGTAACTACGCTGCCCAGGACAGTGACACTCTTGTCTGAATACGGAATGAAAACAGACTTCACCCTTCTGGATGCAGGCTATTTTTCAGCAGACAATATAGATATCTTATATGATGCAAAAATAGAATTTGTCACACGCCTGCCCGAACGCAATAGCTCGCTGTACAGTGCAATCCTTGACAAAGGACAGAATGACCTCCGAAAGAAGGAAAACCTGGTAAGTTTTCAGGATCGGTATGTCTATATCAAGCGGATAGAATGCCATGTTGGTAAAAATCATAATCTTGCATATGCATATCTTGGTTATGATGTGGACGTGTCTGGAGATACCAACCACAAAGCAATTAACAGTTCACGTAAGAAGAAAAAGTCTCTTGCAGACATGCATGATGTATTTGTTTCCTCCAGCCATTTTATATTACTTTCGTCACTTCCTTTCGATTCGGAGGAAATACTCGGGGTTTATTATATCAGGCAACAGGTTGAGCAGTATTTTGACGTGAGCAAGGGAATATCAAGATTAACACCGTTACGTGTTCATACTGAGCAACGAGTGTATGGACATTTGCTTTTATGTCAAATCGCAGCCACTATCAATCTTGCTATTCAAAAAAGAATGCAGCAATATTTTGAAAACAGAGAGTCGATGTTTATGGCTCTAAGAAACCAAAAGTGCGAGGTGTTTGCGGAACGCATTGTCACTTATGAAGGACAAAGTGATGCAAACCAATATTATAAAAAGCTGAATATCAATTATCCAATCAGTTTTGTCCGCCAGAAGGAATCCTGGATCATTTCTGATTCGATTCCTTCTGCGACAGATGAGTAAATGTAGTTAGAAAATATACCCGTGAATTTAGGATAACAGGATATAAATGTTCCATCCGGAAGATTTATGTTCGTACTTGGCATAACCCGTAGGAGTTTGTCAATACGCGGACACATTGTCTGATACTTATCTTACTTATTCTATATTCTACGATTTGGAAAACACCTGCTGCCACTCCTTTTGGCCTTGAAGGATTAAATCATATTTCTCCAGCATGATTTCAATAGCACATGTCAAAGCCTGACTAAACGATGCAGATGCATCCCCTCCAAACATATGACATAGCTCATGAACATATGTAGACAATGCATCATAATACTTTTCGGATGTGAAAACATCTTTTTTCAGATATATTTTTCCAACATCATACTTTACTTTAATGCCTCTATTATTTATCAATCCATCCCTGTTCTTAAAAATAACAGCCATTCCATGGTAAGAAGCACTGCTATTCGTTATTATCTTTGGCTCGGGCCACTGTCTGACAAGGAAAAACCCATGAAAGATTTCCCCACATAATTTCTCCAGCACGTCAAAAGAGTTTTTTTCTACCTGGTTAACGCTATCGTCCGAAACAAATCCGCCCGCTCTTTCACATTCTTCTTCAAGTGTATGATATCCAAGCTCCAGAAAAGTATCCTTTACTAAAATATATTTATTTTCTTGTTTTGACAACCAGGATTTTGCCTGACTGCGCTTGTTTTTTTCGCCAATAGTATAAATCCTCTTAAGACAGAGTAAATTACCATATCTGCTTTTAAAATCACTGCATATCTGCTGCGATCCTGAGATTTTATATATAAGCCTATCAATCACGCCGCTCCAGCTATCTATATCAATATGCTTCTTCGGATATGTATTCCAATACCTTCTCATCTTCTCCAGCATAACCATTGCGCAATTAGCATCAATGTAGCGGCAGGCTTCCTCAAAAACATCCACCACCTCAAAAGCATACAGTCCCCTCCGCTCCCTGTCGTCCTTTTTATATTTGTGCAAACAAATAACAAGATTAAACGGATTCGTTCCCATCATTTGATATGCACAAAAAACAGCCCCTCTTCTTCCGAAATCTCTTGTAAACGGCAGTGAAGAGTTAATTTTTTCCCTGCTCCGCAAATATACCGCACAGTACTTGCTTTCCCAAATAGCTTTTCCCATAATGCTGTTTTCCGGATAATAAAAACTATCGAGAGCTGTCATGAAGTATTCATAATCCAGTTCTGATATATTTTTCAGGACAAGACAGCTTTTTACCCCTTTTGGTTGACTTATCACTTCATATCCTAACATCTCAACATTGGTTAGGTCGATAGTTTGCTTCAAACTAATCACATTCAAAAGCCAGTCATCTGACATCATCTGTATTTCCCAGCCAAAGTCCCTTTTGGCGCACAATGCGGCTATTTTGAAACCCTCTCCGAAATAACCGGCATAGTCTTCCGAATTGGACGTTTTTGTAGATCCTCCGATATGAAGCAGCCATTCATAACTAAATGAAATGCCATTTATCCATAAGCAAAGCATATCATCTTTATATGAATAACAAAACCTATCCTTCCACTCCCTATATCCAACAGAATCATAAAAATTTTGAATGAAATCTCTGAATACCTGATATTTTGTCCAGTGAACAGGGTATGTCATAACAATATTCAAAGGAATCTCTTTTCGTTCTTCCATATCCCCTCCCCTATCAGAATACATTTTGAACGCTTTCACTGCTGATAGACAAATGCAACATCATATCTTCATGAATTTCTGCCTGCGCAAGTTGGCATATACAAACATTATCAAATTATGGGGGTTAAATCAAGGTTTTTATTTGTTATTTGTTAATATACTTCCCTATTACATTCTCACATTACATTTTACAAATTATTTATATTATATGTCATAATCAAGTAGGGAAGATGAAATCGCTCCCTACTCGCCCACGGTGTTGCGTCCGGCGTAAGCCATAATGTTTCCTTACGCAGCCCTTGCGATAAAAAAAAAGCTCCGCGAATAATTGTTCCGCGAAGCAGGCTTTAAATTCTTTCGTTAATAAAAATCCCTGGCAGTGTGCATCATGAGGAAATGCTGATTTCATCAGCAATTCCTTAACTATCGGATTTTTCTTGCCGGCGCAACATATATCTCTCCTGTAATCTTTTGTGAACGTCCGACGCTCCATACAGCACATCAGTGACAGTTACAACTCCAGGATCAATAACATAGCAAACAAGATAGTTATCTGCCATCATCCTGTGTATCCCCAGAGAATGCTCCGACTCACCTTCAAATATTCCAAAGCGATCGGGAAAGGTATCCAACGTAAGTATTGCATCAGCAATCCGATTATACTGTCCCATAGCATTTTCGGGAGCAAGCAACTTCTTTGCTATATGGTCATATAACGCTTCCATATCAGCAAGAGCCTCATATGTAATATCGACTACATACCTATCCATCAGCTATGAGTCTCCCGAAATCTGTCAAAAGCTTCTGCCGCATTCCAGGTACGCCCGGCTTTATATGATTCATAGCCTTTCTCTATTTTCGTATGGATCTGATCTTCACTCATTTTCGTCATATCTATGCTTTCAGGAGCATTCGGTAATGTTACCGCAAAGGGTATACCGCCAACTAAAACAATCTGATTCAAGAACATATCTACTGCTGTGGACATAGGTATTCCCAAACGTCCAAGCACAGATTCCGCATTTTGCTTTAATGTTGGGTTAACCCGCAAATTAAGTGTAGCTGTTTTCTCCATGACAGTACCTCCATCTCAACTATATTGTAACGACATCGTTGTTACTCGTCAAGAACAGTTTGTATAGAAAAACGGCTCCAGGAACCAAGTCCCAGGAGCCGTTCTTTTTTACCCTTTTTCTAACTATTCGGTACACTCAGCGCAGCACGCTATTCGGTACACTCAGCGCAGCACACTCCTTTTGACCGGGAAATTGAAATAGGTATCCGGGTAAGGCTCATTTGAAAAACGAAAATGCCACCATTCCGTGCTGATCGGCTGGAAGCCATGCCTTTCCATGACCTCCCTCAGCAGCCTGCGGTTCGCCTTCTGTCCCTCCGTAATGCCCGCGTAATCGTAATGCGATATCTCCCCCATCAGGTCAACCGGGCTTCCCATATCCACTTCTTTTTTCTTCCCGACATCATAAAGCGTCAGATCCACCGTACTGCCCCTGGTATGGCCGGATCGCCTCGCCAGGTAGCCCCGGCTGAAAAGCTCTCCCTTTTCCACATCGGGATAAAAAAACTCCTTCATTCTGTCATCATCAGGGTCCTGCGCCCAGGCGATATAGTCATTGACAGCTCTCTGCGGGCGATATGCGTCATGGATCTTGAAACAATAGCCCATTGCCAAAAGCTCATCATTTGCCTCCTTCAGCGCGGCTGCCGCCTCCCTTGTAAGGAGGGCGATGGGCTCCTCGAAACCATCGATTCTTCTCCCTACAAAATTATAACCGGTATAATTCCGTATCTCATAAACGGCCTTCGGCATTACATCGGGAAGCGCCACAAAGCCCCCGGCATCATAGATGTCCGTACTCCTCCGACCCAGGAAAGCCCCGGGTCCCGTGGAATCCGCCAGCGACGCCGGGGCCGAGCTGACCCCAAGAACGCCCGCCGCTGCCCGCAGCGAAAATAATGCCGCAAAGAGCAGCATTAGCCCCCACAAAAAGCTGCCCTTTATGGCAAATCCAAATCTACTCTTTTCCATACATTCCTGTCCCCTTACATAAACGGAAACGCTGATTTAAATGTTTCCGGCGCCGAAAATGCGCCGCCTGGCGGCAAATTTCCTTTGCATTTTCCTTTGCATTTTCGTGTACATCATAAAGAAATGCTGATTTAATCAGCATTTCCAAAAGTAATGATTCACTCCCCTTATGAGCAGTCTGTTTGCCTTTGGCGAACTCAGACCGGGTATTTCGACAGCGCCTGCCTGTCGACCTTGCCGTTTTGATTCCTGGGAAGGGCATCAAGATATACGACCTTGTTCGGCAGCATATACCTTGGAATACGATGCTTGAGGGCATCCATCAGCTCCCGCCTCTCCATTTCCCTTCCCGCGTAGAAAAGGATGATCCTTTTCCGGGCAAAATCATAAGTGCACGCGCATTCCTTTACGTCATCTGTGGCATTTCCCGCCGCCTCGATCTCCCCAAGCTCGATCCGGTAACCCATATGCTTTATCTGGGCATCCTCCCTTCCCAGATAAAGCAGCTCGCCCCGTTCATTATAACGCACAATGTCACCGGTCCGGTAAATCGTCTCCGGCCAGCCTGGGCAAAGCGGGTTCCACACAAAACGCTCCGCCGTCTTCTCCGGATTCCGATAATAGCCGAGAGCCAGGGTATCGCCGCGAAGGCAAAGCTCCCCGCTGCCGTCGCTTCCCGGCTCCACCAGCCTGCCCCCATCGTCCAGCACCAATGCGTCGGCGTAATCCACCGGAAAACCGATCGGCAGCGTTTCATCCTCCGCGAATGTCCTGTCCACATCATAATATGTGCATACATAGGTTTCCGTCGGGCCATACATATTGGCATAATGCGCATCCGGAATATACTGCCGCCAATAGTTCAAATGCTTCACCGGCATGACTTCCCCGGCAAAAAACACATACCGCAGGTATTTCGGAACACAGGTACGGAAGGCGTCCATATTAAAAGCCATCGAAAGGGCAAAGGGAACCCAGAAAACCGCCGTGACCCTGTGTTCATTCAGGTATTCCGAAAGACGGACGGGGAAGGAAAAGAGCGCGGACGGAATGATGCGCATTCCGGCCCCGAATTTAAGCGGGGCATAAACGTCATGAGCGGAGACATCAAAATAAAGCGGTGCCTGATTTCCCAGCACATCCGTTTCCTTAAAATCGTAATGCTGCCCCAGCCACTCCATATTCCTAAGGATGACCCGGTGGCTCACCACCACCCCCTTGGGAACTCCCGTCGAACCGCTGGTAAAAAGCACATACAGAGGATCAGCCTCCCTTGCTTTCGCTCGCGCCCCGGCCAAAAGCCCATGGTTTATAGCGCACTGCGACGCTTCTTCATAGGAATAGCATGGGAAAGACCCCGGAGCGCCATCCGGACCGGCTGAGTCTAATAGTTTTTGAAAGCGTTCCCTGTCCTTTTCCTTCAGAAGGACAGCCGCCGGTGAAAGCTCCCGGAGAATAGTCAAAAGCCTTGCCTCCGGCATCTCCGTATCCAGCGGGCAGTAAAAGCAGCCAGCCTGCAGAATTCCCAAAAAAGCAAGGATGGCGTCTACGGATTTGTCCATGAAAACGGCCACGGGACGGCGGGATTCCCCTCCGCCCCTGCCCAATGAAGAAAGAAGGAAGCTTCCAATCCTCCGTGATCTCTCCTCCGTTTCCGAAAAGCTTATCTCCCGCGTCTCATCAGCGTACGCCATCTTGTCCGGAAACCTGGAGGCTGTATTCTCCAGGTATTCAAGCACGGTCCTCATACTGCGTACAGGTACTCAATGGCATCCACAACGCCGTTCGTTGTGAAAACGGTCAGGATGGTCTTTCCCTTTGTATAACGGTAAACGCCAAGCTCATCCTTTGCCTCGCCGTAAGCCTTCAGCACATCCTGCGCAGTCGAACCAATCCCGATTCCCTCCGGGGTAAGCACCGACTTATCAAGGATGTAAACGGACAAAATGCATTCCTTGCCATTATTCTGGAAGGTGGAAATTTCGAAACCGTTGTAGGTATAGACCCTGTCCTTTCCCTGGTAAGCACAGCTGTCCTGCTCAAAAACCGGCTTCACCGGTGCACCAAGGCCATCCAGTGCCGGTTTTGCTTCCGCCCCCATCCCGATGACGGTTTCGCCGTAACGAAACTGATACTCGGAGTCCTGCGCCGCCGTATTCTGCTGCGCGTCCTGCACCCCGGAATCCTTCTGGGCATTCTGCTCCTGGGCCGCAGTCACATTCGCCCCAGGCCCGAACCAGCCAAAGGCCATTGATGAAAAAGGCATCGAACACGACAGAACAGCCGCCATACAAACCGCAGTGCCACTTAATCTTTTACTTTTCATACTACCATTCCTCCCTGTTCGAGCGGGCTTTGACTTGATGCCGCAGGCATTGAGTCCCATTTGTGACGCGCCAGCGGCACAAATTAAGTATGAAAGGCTTGCCCTTTCATACTTTGACCGCTCAGATTATGTGACAAACCGACGCAGCAGCGCGTCAGCATGGTTACCTCTCCCTCATCTATCAGAGTGGGTTTTTGCCGCTCTGAGTTCTGACATAGCGAACCGCCTGCGGGGCAATTCGGCTCATCTATCAGAGTGGGTTTTTGCCACTCTGAATTCTGATATAGCGAAGCGCTTACGGGGCAATTGGCTCATCTATCAGAGTGTTATTTCACTCATCCAGAATGGTTTTTTCACTCTGAATTCTGACATAGCGAACCTCTTGCAAGGTAAATCGGCTCTGAGTGGATTTCTTCAAACTCTGATTTCATAACATGCCAGACTTTATGAAGGATACACGAGAAATAAGAGTAAGACATCCGAGGATAATAAACTGTTCCATGACATACCAGACTACATGACGGACATGGCAAATAGAATTTCTACGCGCCTCATTTTATGATTCAGGCCGCGCTTTCCGCAAAGCGGCTCAGATAACCATGCTCCCGGAATTCCTCCTCCTGCATTACTTTGGCTTTATTATATTCCAATACGCCCACGTCCCACAAGGCACACTCCCCCGGATCCTCCCTGTAATCCTTCAGAACACCAAGTTCAAGAAGCCTCGGTCCCAGGTAGCGGGATAATTTTTCCGCGCCGTACACATTCATGTGCAGACCGCCATCATAAGTGTCCGTTTCAAAGTCGATTCCGATATCCTCAAGCTCCGAAAGCGCATTAATGTACAACAGGCCATGTTGATCCGCATAGTCCCTGACCTGCAGCTCCCATTCCTCATGCCAGGCCGGGTACAGGGACGGCGCCTTGAAAAGCACAAGGCAGATGCCATTTTCATCGCAGACCTTGCGGATCCTCTCAAGATAGTCAAAATTCTTTTCAGGGAAGGCCGGATTCCTGAGCCTCCGCTCTGTGGGAAACTGCTGCAGGGGGCGCACGTCCGCCCGGAGATAATAACCTTTATGGCTCACCAGGGGCTTTTTTATAAGGTAACGGAAATCATCCGCCTCCAGACTGCTCCACCTGTCGTGGAAACGAAGTAAAGGAAGCGCATATTCAATCATATGCTCATCCGAAAGCATCGTTTCCCGGATGGCCTCGTATTTCCAGCGGGACCAGCGCATCCCATCCAACGTCATCCGGTTATAGCTCTCGTTATTCTGTTCCCCCTGCTGCATGGCGGCAACGCTGAGGACCACGACCTTCGGCTTTTCATAAATCAGGGTGTCCATCAGGAGGTAATAGGACTGGGGGATGAGCTGCTGCGCGCTGCCGCGAATGTAACTCGTGATTCCAAACTCCTGCCAAAGCGTTGCCGGAGATATGTTCTCATAAACCTCGCAGTCCCCCAGAAACAAAAGTTCATGCCGACCCTCGTCCCGGTAATATTCCTCAATAAGCGAACCCTCAAGCACCCTGCCCGTATATTTCGGCATGAGCAGCCTGTCCAGGAAGCATACGCCCACCACAAAAATGAAAAGCAGGAAAACCGCTCTGGGGAAAGCCTTCCCCACAAACTCCCAAAACCTCAAGGCTCACCTCCTCTTCTATCACAGAGCTATCACAGAGCGGGTTTTTACCGCTCTCAATTCTGACATAACGAACCGCTTCCGGGGCAAATCGGCTCTTCTATCATAGTGGGGTTTGGCCGCTCTCAATTCTGACATAGCGAACCGCTTCCGGGGCAAATCGGCTCTTCTATCAGAGTGGGTTTTTACCGCTCTCAATTCTGACATAACGAACCGCTTCCGGGGCAAATCGGCTCTTCTATCAAAGTGTTTTTTAACTATTCACTCGACATTTTTCTTGTTTTGACCCAAACGATAGCCCCAGCACATCAAATGGACGACTACTTTGTCTCATTTTGCTCTTCTTCGTTGTCTTTGGACAGCTGCCACGCGCCAAAAGAACGACCATTTTCCTTCATTCTGCCTTTTCTCTGTCCTCAGGCGCTTTCTGCATAGCAAAAGGACGACCATTTTCCTTCATTACGCCCTTTTTCTCTGTCTTTAGGCACTTCCCGCACAGCAAAAGGACGACCACTTTCCTTCATTTCTGCCCTTTGGCACAGGTGTGGAGAAAAACCTTAATACTGGTTGTACACAAAGCTTGCGGCATCATAACCATGCCCATAAGCTCCAAAAATCAGTACGGAAAGGAAAAGGCCGTACAGAAGAAGATAACGGACAAACCATGGACGCTGCCTGAACCATCCCACAATGTCAATTCTCCGGGATACAAAGCCGGAAGCTATCATCAACAACACCGAAAGAACGAGAAGCATCCACTCCGGCATGGACAAAAGATAGGATGGAAAGCTTCCTTCAAATAGAGCCGTCAATCGGAAGGAGAAGAAAAGGCTAGCCCAAAGGGACGGAACAAGGCTCACCGGGTAATACTCAAACATCTCCAGCATGGAAAAAATGACGATCGTACGCAAAACACGAAACGCGTCCCAAAAGCTGCCCGCCGGATTCCCTTTGCCTTTTATTTTTCCTTCTCCCGCCGGATCCTCCTTGTCTTCTATTTTCCTTTTTCCTGCCGAATCTCCTCTGCCTTCTATTTTCCCTTTTTTCGCCGGATCTTCTTTTTCCTCCGCTGCCTCTGTTTTTCCTTCCTGTTTCGCCCTGTCCTTTCCCCTTCCCTTAAGCAGGGAACTAAAAAACCCTCTCTTACTCATCCTTTGAGAAAGGAGCTCAAATTCCTGGGACAGAAGGAGTACAACGCCATTGGAAAGTCCCCATAAAACAAAGCCCCAACTCGCTCCGTGCCAAATTCCCGTCAGCAGCCAGACCGTAAGGCTTGAGAAATACAGCGGTGCCCTCCTGGCAGCGCCTTTTCCGAAATGCGTGCGGCAAAAAGAAGAAAGGCGCGCCGCGGCGCGGCTCATGGACAGCGGGTAAAAAATATATTCCCTGAACCATCGCATCAGGGACATATGCCATTTCTGCCAGAACTCGGCCAGGCTCCTGGAAAAGAAGGGATGATCGAAATTCTCTGGCAAGTTGATTCCAAACAGCCTCGCCATCCCCAGGACAATATCGATCCCGCCCGTGAAGTCGGCATACATCCATAGAGTATAGGACAGCATGGAAAGCCAGGCATACGCCCCCCTGAATCCGGAAGGATCAGCCGCCAGGGCGGCCACCAGAGGCGAAAGCCTGTCCGCAATCAAAAGCTTCTTCCAATAGCCCCAAAGCATGCGGAGCAGCCCAGCCTCCATATCCGGCATGGACAGCCTGTGAACTTCCCTAAGCTGGGGAGAGAGTTCCGCCTTTCTGCTGATGGGTCCCTGCACTAATTGAGGGAAAAAGGATATGAAAAGGGCATAACGGAAAGGATTTCTCTCTGCCCTCTCCTTCCCCCGGCTGATATCAATCATATAGGATGCCGATTGAAAAGTGAAATAGGAAATGCCCAGGGGAAGGGCGTGAAGGAGCTTTAAGATCGCGAGTATTCCAAAATTAAGGATAAGTCCTGCTGTCAGCCAACGACCGGCCTTTTTTCTGAAAGTCTCCCTGTACTGCCGCAATTCCTTTCCCCGAAGCCCCTTTTCCCCGGCCTCTGCCTCGCCCCTGTCTAATATGGCTTCGATCCTGAGGCCCAGCACCCATGTGGAAAGAATCGTCAACAGAAGACAGCCACAGGCAAAGGGAACACTTCCAACAGCCAAAGCGGCAGAGCCAACAGCCTCGGTGCCAGGCGATTGCCCAGCTACAGGAAAGACAGCCGTCCCCCCGATTGGAAATGCGTAAAAAACCCAGCTTCCCGCCAGCAGCAAAACCCACTGCGCGCAGCCTGGCAGCAGATAATACAATAACAGGAGAATGCCAAGAAAGAAGGGAAACTCATACGAAATAAGCTGCATGCAAAATCAATCCTCCCGGTTTCTCTCCACCATCTCATAAATATCTTCCGCGGACTGAAAATTTTCAGGGACAATCTCCTCAGGAGGGATCCAGACCCCTAAGCGGTCCCTGATCTCCGTGACCAGGAGAACCATCTGAAAAGAAGTCAGGATCCTGTCGTCCACAAGGTGCTTTTCCTGCCGGAAGTCCGCGTCCGGCACAATCTCTTCAAGAATCTCAATCAGTTCTTCCATATTCGCTGTTTTATATTCAACCTTTTTATAACAATCTGTATCTATTCAGCGCCCTTGGATTTCAGAGAATTCGAAATGGAAAGCTAGCTTTTCATTTCAAATTCTCTGAAATCCGATGGACGGACAAGGCGCGGATCGCCTCTGAATGCCACATGAGCAGTCGCCAAAGGCGACTACGAATAGGATGCTGAAAAGTTACAATAATTTTTATTTCAAACTTTTTTGTGAAATTTCTTATTGCGAGATCTCTTATTACAAGATTATTTATACTCGTTAACGTAATTCTATTCAAACTACTGCGTAGAGCCTTCTGGGTTTCGCAGAACTGTAAAATTGGCATAGGCAAAAGCCAGCGTTAACGAGTATATAACAAGATTTCTTATTACAAGATTTTATTTAACACATTCAGGCCCGTATTCGCTTTCCTTACGGCGTCGGAGGGTAAAGGCTCCTGTCAAATTCAAAACAGCCGCCGTGAGCGGCAGAAAGGGCAGCCATTTCCCTATCCGTCAGAAGGAAGAAGCTTCTGCGCCAGGACCTTGGCGTGGTATCAAAATGATACCAGTTCCCATCCACCATGGTCAGGTTCCAGTAATGCCCATTGTCCGTATACCGAATCACCTCGATACTTGGGAAACCGGCCCGCGTCAGGAGTGCCTGGGAAACCGCGAAATAAGTATAACAGTCCCCATGACGGCGGCGCAGGCCCTCATAGGCCTCCCGTACCCAGTCCCTGGTGGCCGACGCCCCCGCATAGCGGAAGCTTGAGACAATCCAACTGCAGATGGCCGAAAGCTTCTGCCGATCCGTCATGCCCTCCCGGATAATGCCGGACAACACGGAGTCGCACATGGAATCCAGCGCTTTCTCCAGATCCCCCTTCTCCTCTTCAGGCGGAATCACCACGGGGCTTTTCCAAGCCCACACGAGCTTCGAAACGCCATGCTCATCAAAGCTATACCGCATCCCGTCAATTACGGTCTCACCATTCCGCAGCATCGCACCGGTGGATGAATCAAGGTAATACCTCTCTCCGCCATCAGTCAGCCAGCCGGTATGCATATAGCCATCGTCCCCGAAATAATACCATTCCCCATTAATTTCCTTCCACTGAGACGCCGGCCAGGATTTTCCTCCCGCCTCGCTGTACCACCAGCCCTTCTCATCCTGCACCCATTGCTCCCCTCCGCCGGAAGGCCCGCTCCCGGTCTGCCCAGCGCCATCAAAAGAGTACATATGCACCCCCAGCGCGCCGGCCTGGACAGAAGGCAGACCGGAACACAGCAGAAAGGCTGACAAAACAAAAGAACTGGAAATTGAAAAACAAATTCCGCCAGCTTTCATTGATATGAATCCCCTTTCCTCATAAATACAAATAGGTTATAACAAAAACCAGGCATAAAAGGCAAGCCTTTCATGCTTCAGAAGTATATATTCATGAATGGTTTGCTAGTTCCTTAGTTTTTCCCAAAGAACTCTTCTTTTGTGATCTCCCTGGTATTATCCGTCTCTTCTCCAGTAAAGGCATTGTATTTGTAATCGGTGTCGTAGTAGTGGGCCTCCATGGGTTCCTGCTTATGCTTTAACAATGCGATCGCGAAAAGGCTGATGAAGGTTCCGACAGCTCCTATTATGCCTATCCCCAGAAGGATGAAGGCGAGCCTGCCGGGATGGATAAAAAGCAATAAAAGCCCTGTAAAGACTCCGAAGAAAAACATGCAGCCGAATGTCTCTATAAGGCGTTTTTCAGCCTTTGAGGTCTGCCAACTGCCTGAGGCGTGGAATTCCTTTCCCTTGCGACGCCCGTAAAGCGGTCGTTCGATGCGGACATTTTTTCCTATGCTTTCGCGCGCTATATTTTCAGCTTCATCTGGAATATCTTTTTTCATATCGTTCATCTTTCGTCTATTAAACAAATAATAAACAAATAAACAACCCAACTCCTGAACAAGCCTGCAATACAGCTTTTTGCAGAAGCATATGCCATAGGAAATCACCTCAGGGTATCCGTCCGCCAGCGCCCCCTCCTCATACCTTCTATGGCATCACCGCATTCCAGGTTTTTTCGCAAACTTGTGCAGCAAGGGGATGGAAAGGAAGTATCTGTTTATAATGTAATAGCAATTTCGAAAGGACTTTACTGCATTGCAGCACTTATGAATCATACGAACAACATGCAGAATAGCTTTATAAACAGAATGTTCCCTTATCCCCGTATCTCTGTAGTTCCTACAAGCATATTCGAAAGCTCCTCCAGCCTTTCAATCGTTACTGATGTCACTTTAGAGATTTTGTCTAATGGATCTCCAATCTCGATCATCTTCCTGGCAATGTATTCATTATTATTATTCACTGCCTCATTCACTGCCTCGCTCTTTTCTTTTTCAATCTGATCATTCATCAATTCTCTTAACGCTTTACACATACCCGGATCCTCCTGTAATAAGCGATTATAGAGTCCCTCATTCTCTGAAATGCTGATCTGCATCACTGAATCAGCCAGATTCTTCGTGTGTATATCCTTCAACCCCTCTATCAACTTCAAGAATGTCCTCACATCTTCATCAGCCGCATTCTTTTTCTGAATCCTGATTGGGACAAATTCCTCACCCTCTAACTCCCTGCCCACGACTACCTGTATCTTGATATCCGCTATTCCGGTAATGTAGTAAACGCCCGGGAATTTTTCCTCAATACCATACCCGTTGTTTTTCATCTGTTTGAACAAATCCCTTGGCTTGCTTACACGAAGGAAGGTGATCGTCACATCTTTCATAGGGATAATGTCTACGCCGCTCTTCTTTATGACATCATCATATCCTTGTCCTTTGTATTGCGCTGCATAGCTGATCCCTGTCCATACAACATCAATATCCAGTTCCTCATACGGATCTTTCAGTTCAATCAGATTGTGCCGTTCAAACAAATAGGCAATGGCGTTGTCCATCCTGTCATCACCGACATACTCCTGATCAATAATACGAATATCTATTTCTCTGGGCCTAGCATTTAACTTATAGGCTCTTTCCTCTTTCAGCCTTTCCTTATATTTATCGAGCGACAGCATCAGACCGGCATACAGCCCACTCTCCCAATCTCTGCTATTGATCGTTGTACTGTTTGAAGTCCCATCTATCAGAGTGGGTTTTGGCCACTCTGAGTTCTGACACAGCGAACCTCCCGCAAGGCAAATCGGCTCAACATCCGAGGCAACTTCATTCTCTTTATCCTTACGATTGTCTGTTTCATTCATACTCTAATTATACACCTGTTCCATAACAATTTCTATCGAAATAATCTTTCCTTACGCTGCTCCTGCGATAATGAAAAAACCGCGGCACACCTTATAGTATGCCACGGTTCTTCAAAAAATCCTATAATCCATATTAGGATAATATCTTTTAAAAAATATTATCGAAATAACGATAACAGATTGTCGGTAAGCAGAAGATCATCCTATCTCCCGCCCCTGTTCAGGCAGGCGCTTATCAATCCCCGCCCTTCCAGGCAGGCGGCACTGAATCTGCCGCCCGCTGTTCAGTTGCTCATAGTGTCTGCCTGCCGCCCATTTCAGGCTTCGGCATTGCGTTTGCCGCCCTTTTCAGGCTTCGGCATTGCGTCTGCCGTCCTTTCAGGCTTCAGCATTGCGTCTGCCGCCCCGATCAGGCTTCGGCATAAGATTTGCCGTCCCCTTTCAGGCCGCGGCCCTCCTCTTCCTCCTGTCCAGCCACCAGCCGGCCGCGCCGGCCATGACCGCAAGGAGTCCGAAGAACGCAAAGCCTCTTGTGCCGCTTCCGCCGGTACGCGCCATCGCGAAGCCTGCCGGGTTCGGGAGGTTGAAGTAGCGGAGATCATCCGCATTGACATAATCTTCGTCCTCCACCTTCGGCTGACTATTCACCGATCCCACAACGCCAGTCTTCACGGTGCCGTCCCTTGAAACCGTGATCTTCCAGTAACCGCCCGGGAGGTTGTAGCCCTCCGGCGACTTCCCTTCCTTGAGCCAATAGCAGCCGACCGGGAGGGATTTCACGGAAAGCTCCCCAAGGTTCCGATCGTTTTCACCGCTGCCGCCGCCTTTGGCGACATCCATGACCGTGACGCTGGCAGTTGTCTCATTGCCATGCTTCGGCCGATAGGTACCGTCTCCGAGCTTCACCATGGCTACGGCATCACCCGCCTGGAAGGTGGAGAATTCCCCACGGGAGCGGTACAGCGTAAACTGCGCCCCGGAAAGATGCTTGCTGCTGTCCTTCGAATCCACCTTCGTGAAGCCGAATTCTGAAAGCACCCTTTCGTTCATCGCCTTCAGGCTGACTACCGCCTTATCCTCCGAAACGGAGACGGATGTGACCGGAGTAAGCCAGACGCTCTCCACATCTGTTGTCCCCTTCACAAGTTCCTCCTCCAGATGATAGGAAACATCGTACTCCACCCCGTCAAGATAAGCCCTCGCCGGAAGCGGGATTGCCGTTGTCTCAAACGTCCAATAATAGCTTGGCGCGCTTTCACCGGCCCTTGTTTCCACTCGGTCGGCGAAGGTTCCGCCCCTGACATTGTTAATCCATGCCGCCATGCCGGCCGGTACGGTAGGGCTTGATGTCACGGCCTTGCCGGCCTGTTTCATCACCAGATTATTACTGTAAACCACAGTCTTTTCCATCTGGTTCTCTCCAACAAGAGTTTCGGTATCGCTTCCGCCTCCATCGCCTTCCGCTTCGCCGCCAATCGTTCCGACCAGCTTCAGCTTCACCTCCGTACTGCCCGAAACAGGGAACATCATCTTGTCCCACTGCTTCTCAAGAGCCGGCGTCATATAGAAGAGGCCGAAATTCCAGTTCGGGCTCGGGTAAACTCCGCCGCTGATTTCGTCTTTCCTTGGCAGAGGAATGTTCACGGTCCTGGCCACCAGCTTGCTGCCCGTAGCCACGGTGCCGGCCACCTCAGCGGCGCCCTCGCTTATCCCCGCGAACTCACCCTTGCTTCCGGCGACCTTGCCGACATTCTTATCCGCAAGGGCCAGAAGGTTGAAGTCGATAGGCTTCTTCGTAATGTTGTTATTCGTACTCACCACGTTATAAGCCACTTTTGGATCCCGGTCGTTTCGAATCTCCACCTTGTAGTTCCCCGGTCCCAGATTTTCAAAGAAGTACCTGCCCTGGTTACTGGTCCGTACAGGCACCACCTCTCTTCCAAGAACGTCTGTCGCCGTAACGTAGTTCCCGTTTCCGTCTTCCTTCAGCAGGTAAACATCCACGTTCTGCATCAAAAGGTCATTGCTGTTCTTGCTGGCATAAAGATTGTCCCTGTCCTTGTCCAGCCAGACCAGGCCGCTAATATAACGTCCTACCGTGCTAATCCGGACTATGCTGGAACGCATGACACTTGCGGGATTGGGGACATTTTCCATTGGCCCGTCATAGAACAGGAAGTTGTTCCCGTACTGTTTGCCGCCGGACTGCACCCTGGTCGTGGTATTGTTAACTCTGTACTCCAGCATCTTCTCCCCATCGGAATTATCTGCCGATACCGGCGAGAGCACGATGCGGATGGTCACTCCTTTCTTAAGCCCCTTATCTTCCTCGACCTTCCCTTCGTCCATTCCGGCAAGGTTCGGAACAAGAGCAAACAAGGCATACGCATTCTGTGCCCCTTCCGTCTGTAGGAGCATGTCACTTTGAATGAGGTAGCTTACGCTCAGATTGTCCGCGTCCTCTTCCACTTCCACGCCGTCCTGGCCATCCACAAGCTCACCAAGCCCGGAGCCGGCATCCGACATCCTGGCAATGAGTGCAGCCTGGGCTTCCTCATTAGCGGGGACCGTTGCTCCCGCAAGGTAGAACAGCCTCCCTTTGACAGCGTCTTCAGTCCCATCCCCCAGGAAACGGTCATAACTCAGGCCATCCTGGAAGAGGACGTCAATCCGCTTCACCCGGTACGCTCCCGTGAAATCCGTGGAACGCGCATCCCCGTTATAGGGCAGGACGTCTGCGAAGCGGCCGCTCACGGCGCTCTTGCTGCCATTCACGTAGCTCAGGGTGTAGACTAGGTCTTCCCCAAGCTCCACAAGGGTTTCCCCGACATCTTTCTTGATTCCACTGGAGGTCTCCTTCACAACAGAAACCGTCACGGCTGAAACGTGGGCTTCCGCCGCCAGCCGGTTCACCTCCTGGTACTCAGCCCAGATGGTGCTTGAGACCTGCAGCCAGTCGCCATGTTTCACGTCCTTCTCATCGTCCCGCATATCGCCGATGTCACAGGCAAAAGTAAAGTTAGGAAGCTTCTTTTTCGCGTCAGTCACGAAAACCGTAACCATGATCTTGCGCCCATCTTCCGAAGGTACCGCCTCCCACTGCATCTGATCCGCTGTATATTCGCTGCTGCCATATTCCAGGGTGAAGGATCCTTCCCTGTAATGCAGCTTCTCCGGCAGCGCCAGCTCGATGTTGACCTGCACGGACTGGGTCCCGTTCTCCACCAACGGGGTAGGCGTTGCCTCACTGGAAACGTTGATTTCCGGCCATACCCTGTAGTTCACGATCCGCTCGCCCTTCGTCACGTTGTAGCTTGACTGGTACGCATTGGATCCCACCGGGATATCAATATTATGGATGGCAATGGCAGTGTCTAATGTGTACAGAAGCAGCACATTCCCATGATCCCATCCATTGTGGGTGCCAGGCACCCGGTTCCCACGCCGGTACTGAGTCTTGTTGTAATAATTCCCGCCCTCCAGCAAATCATCGTAGCTTCGGTGGAAGAAGGTATAGCCTGTAAAGGTTGAATTGCCAATATACCTGGTCTTCACCCCCTCCTCAGTATCCTCTTTTGTGTAAACCTTCCTTTCCCAGGCGGAACGTTGGGAAAGGCTGTCGTTCGCTCCTTCTGATGAAGCATCCTCCCCGTACCTCTCCCTGGTCGATCCGGCCGGCAGCGGCGTGTAGCTGCTATCAGTCCAATAACTATAGCTGTAGAGATATTTCTGCCAGTTCGTGTCCCATTTGTCCTTCGTCACCTTCCGCCACATCTCCTTGAAATAACGGCGATAGGTTTTCCAGGCACGGACATCATTAGTCGTAATATAGGTGTTCCCCGTCTTTGTGAAGTCAGAGGTCACATCCAGATAGGCATTGGCCTTGATGCTCCGGCCGGTACGGATAGCCGTGTTCCGGAACTCATAAAGGATTGCCACGCAAGTCTTTCCGTCATCCTCAAGGGCTTTCAGCGAGGAATAATACAGCAGGTTCTCCTCATGGTACCTGTCCATGTCAGCCGCCCCGCCATCATCCAGAATGTCATTACCCACCTGTTTCGGCTCTTTCACCCAATTCTCCCCGTCCGGTTTCGCCGCGTAGAGGATGGTCAGGAAGAAACGGCGCGGCTTGGAATCCGATATTTCGTCCCACTCCGCATCAGTCTCTGTGGTGCTGATGGTGAAGGCATTGACCGCCTTCCCATCCCGGTCCTTACCCTGCAACGTGTAACTGCCGGTAACTGATTTGTTTATGGTCGTAGAGTTCGCATAGGCCGGATGATAGACCTCCGCGTCAAACTTCTGCAGCAGGTTCAGCGCGGTCATGTAATTATACTCCACCAAATTGTCTCTAGTAGTGCTGAAATCCTTCTCATCGATGTAATAACGAGGCTCTTCAATGTCATCCGTATGGATCAGGCGGCTTTGGAATGTCACCTCTCCGCCCACATACACGGCTGAATTGATTGGCGTGGAACCCTTGCCGCCGGAACCGGTCAGTTCTGCCCCGCTTTTCTTCAGGAAGTACGCCGTCTTAGAAATAGTATCTCCATCCCCTCCGGAGCCCTGCCCCGGGATATAACGCTGAAAGTCGTTAAAGGAATAGTTGTCCGCATAGCGCATCTCCCTTACCGCGATGCCCTCCTCCGCAAGGTCGGAGTCATTGGGACGCCCGTAATAGGTATTCAAGGTTTCCAGACCCTTCGGGTCGTCTGCGGAGACCGGGTCATCCCCGCTCTTCCCCTTCGCGTTGAAATTCGACACGGACGCCTCCATGGCCACGGTCAGATAGCCGCTGAAGACCTTCCCGTCATTTTCCAGGGCGTAGGCTTCCTTGATCTTGTCCTCGTTGTAGGGGAAGACCACCTGGATATAGCCTGCGGTAAAGGGCTTGATTGCAGACGTATTAAACCTGTCATCCATCTGTCCATCAGAGCTTTTATTCGGGTAGCTGTCGGAATTCAGGCCGTAATTCGTCACCTTCACGTGAACCGTGGTTTCCGTCCCGTTTGAAAACCCAGCCGCGTTTCCGGCTCCATCGCCCTCTCCCGTGGTGCTGCCCGTACCTCCTGTGCCGTCAGTGCCTCCCACCGGACCTCCCGTACCGTCCACGCCCACAGGCTGCTGTCCGGTCACTTCCCAGGAACCGCCGCTGTAGCAGGCGTTCTCGCCACCCCCGCTGTTAAACGGGGCCGCATTCCAGGCATAACGCGTAAACTTTGTGATATCGTCCTCATCATTCCAGTCCATGTTCATCGTGTAGAGGGCGGGCTCGTTCAAAGGCTTGCCCAGCTTCGAATTTACGTTCTCCTTATATGCCCAGATGTAAGGTCTTCCGGTTCCCAGCGCCTCGTACTCGCTGCCCTCCTTGAAGAGAGGCTCCGTATTATAATACAGCTTTCCCCGGAAGCTCACATCAAAGGAAAGCTCCCGTTCAGGAAATTCAAGGCCTTTCAGCGCTTCCTTCGTGTTATCATTATACAGGCTAACCAAAAGGCCATACCCCAGCATCATGCCATGGATAATGTCCGTATCGCCGTCAAGCTGTGCCCTCCTGTACTCCTCTGCCGTACTCTCCTCGCCGGTTCTCAAATTAAAGTACCCATCATAGGCCATCCGGCTGTTGTAATCAATCATCACGTCATATTTCGGCACCGCGGAAATGGTAATGGTCGGCGAATCGAAACAGTTCACGTACTCGACCCAGTTTCTTCCTGAGCCGTCACTTTCCCCGGAGGCTCCAACCGTTCCACCGCCGGCTGAACCGTCCCCATCCTCGAAGAGGCTGGCGGCCTCCTCCACCATCTCTTCCATGCCGGCCATCGCAGCCTCCAGTTCCTCCCGGGTGCCGTTCAGGCCAGAGCTTTCACCACCATTGTCTTCCGCAACGGATACTGACTGCGCTTCCGCAAAGGAAGCAGTCTGTCCTGCCGCAGTGGATACCGACTGCATTGTCGTGACAGACATCGTCTGCGGCGCCGATGCAGATGGCGTCTGTACTGTCGACGTGGTGCTGTTATCGGAGTTGGTGTTACCATCCCCGCCACCATTCCCACTTCCCTGCTCCGCAGCGTTGGAAGGCGTGCCGGATTCGTTCGTCTCGTTTCCTTCAATCCAGGCGCGGAACCTGGGCTTCAGGGTATCCCCGTTCTTCATGCCATGAATTGAGATCGTCACAGGCTTCGATCTTACAGTTGCATCCCTGGTCTGGCCCTCCATCACCTCTTCCCAGTAGCCTGAAATAGTCTGAACCGTCTTTCCGTCCACCTGCTTGATGCTGTAGGACGGGGCGCTGGTAAAGATCTGCTGCAGCTTCGTAAGGTCGAACTCTGCCTCCGTGGTGTCGCAGGGAAGCTCGATTTCCAGCCAGGGGTGGACAGTCCTCTTTTCCTTCTTGACCGCGTCCTCCCGAATCTTGATGGAAATCTTAAAGGAATATATCATCGTATCAAAGGAACGCACAAGACGGTTATTCTGGCTCGAGTCCTCGCCCGCCTTCCAGGCAGCAATCTGTCCGGCCTCATAGCTCTGCCCGTTGTAAAGGTAACTGCCATCCTCCTGCAGGACCGCGCCCTCCATCTGTTCCACTGTTTTCTCATGCTCCAGCATGGCGCTGTTCACTGAGCTCCCGTCCTTCAGACCGTAATCCCCCTTATCGTCCTGCATAAGGAGGGAGACAATGTAGACGTCATTGTCAAACTCTTTGTTCACTTCCGTGTCATAGTGGGACGCCGTGAGCTGGAGATTCGCGGAATTCATGATGCTCCCCGTGATGTACTGGCCGCCCACGCTGCTGTCTTCATGAGTGGTAATAATCTTCGATGTCCTTGTCTTTCCGTTATAGGTGTCGTCCTTCCAGGCATTATAGGACTCATCTCCCATCTGAAAAGCCGGCGCCGCGGTGAATTTCGGCCAATAATTCACATTATTACCATGGTAATAGTCGCCGGTTCCCTCGTACCAGGAATAGATATCGTTCCCGGCATTGTAGTCCGTGGTGAAGTTCCCCGCCACGTAGCCCTGGGACATGATAAACTCACCCACCCCCAGGGGGTACTGGGCGATACCGCCGCCGCGCTGCGCCCGGTTCCCGGTAATAATTCCGCCCATCATGTAGGTCTTGCCGGCATTCTGGTAGAAGCCCGCTCCCCGGCAGGCAGTATTATTCCGTATGACAGTACCATCGCTGATGTAAACAGTGCCGCCAGCCTGGTAGACCGCGCCGCCGCCATTCGCGTTGTTGCCGCTCCCGCCAAGGACGGACGTCACCTTGTTGCCCTCCATCAAAACATTGGAAAGCATCATACGGCCGCTTCCGATATATGCCGCGGCGCCCTTGACGGAAGCCGTGTTATTAATGATTCTGACCGGGTTCGCGCCGTCCGTCCCCGCGATACTTGTAATGCCATCGCTCGTGGTAAGGACAGTTCCGCAGCCGGTGATCGTGTTCTTCTGAATCGTGCCTCCACTGATGATCACGAATCCGCCCCGATTATAGACGACACCGTCGAGGCACCTGTTGCCCTCAATCACGCCGCCCTCCATGCGGAAGGATGAGGACTTGTTCTTGACCAGCACGGCCGCGCCATAATACTGGCATATATTCTCCCGCAGGGCTCCCGAGCCGCGCAGGACGAAGGTTCCCGCATCGACACAGACAGCGCCGCCTCCGTAAGAATTGTTACTATTATTGTTACCTGCCCGGCTGCCAGAAACCTGCCCGGATGACAGTACAGCGTAACCTCCATTCTCCACGAAGATGCCGCCGCCGGCCACATACGCGGTGCCCCGGATTGTGCCGGTTCCTTCTCCGGCATCAAAGATCCGGCTCTCGGCTTCCGCATTTCCGGTCACCGCCTTCTTCTCGTCCACGATTTCCACGATCCCGTCGCATTTGATGGCGGACATCCCGATGCCCTCCAGCAAATGACCATTCAGGTTCAGTATAATGTCGGCCGATCCGGGAATCAGGACATTTTCCGAAACATCGTCCACCAGGACGATCTCCGGCTTCCGGCCCCCCTCGTAGGCTCCATGGCGGCCTTCCAGAATCGCCCCGATGGCGTCCTGGACGGAATTGTAAATGGCATAGGTGCTGCTGTCCGGACTGTCCTTCACCGCCGCCGCCGGCTTCACGGTCTTGTATTCCAGCGTGAGACGCACGATGTGGGAAAGATGTCCCTTGATCACATCAGTAAAGCGTTCATCGGAACGCTCCTCCAGCCAGCAGACACCCTGGTGGCCGCCCGCCTGCCCCTCCTCGTCAAGGAACATGTCGGAGGCCTTCATGAGGTTGATCTGCGTAGCGCTCTCGTTACTATAACTGCTATGGAAATTCCCCAGCACGTCCTGCCCGTAGAGGGCCTTATTCCCGTAAATCTTCCCCTGATCCGACAAGGTCAGGTTGGATCTCGCGTATTGAACAAAAATGCCGCCGCCGTAATTGTTCGTCGTGTTCCCCGTGACCTCGCCGTTTTTAATCGCCAGCTTGTTATAGTGGCTTAAATAAATTCCGCCGCCGCCGCACTCCCAGCTGGGGTTGGGGTGGTTTGCCGTGTTGTTACTGATGCGGGCATTCTCCCCGTTTATCACATTGTCAAACTCATTGGCAAGCACAAAGTTCCAATCTCGGTTAAAGTAAATGCCGCCGCCGTTCTGCGCCGTGTTGCCGGAGATCGTCCCCCCGGTCATCTCGAAGGAACCGTTGTGCTGGTAAAACGCGCCGCCGTTCCCGTTCACGGAATTGTTGATGATCTGCACATTGTCCCGGATATAGGTCCTTACATTGGAATAAACGCCGCGTCCGGTATGGCCGCTCACCACCGTGCTGCCGCTCAGGATGAAGATGGGGTACTTCTCAATCTCTAACGCGATCTCCTCCGGCGTCGTTCTTGAGTAAATAGTCTGGTTGCACGACATGGAAATCCCGCCCACATTATCCTTGACCTCGCAGTCATGGAAATCCACTGCAAGGCGGTGGAAATAGGCATCGACCCCGTTATGGGCATTATTGCTGATTGCGCAGTGATCCAGGGTAAATACGGAACCAGCAGTATAACTCCCGTCCCGGATTCGGATCCCCCCGCCCTGCTCCTTCGCGAAGTTGTTCGTCACCTTCACGTTTCGGAACAGGGATCCATTTGCGATGGTGTCAAGATGCATACCGCCGCCGTACCTTGCCCGGTTCCCCTGGATGACGCAGTCCTCCATGGTCAGCGCACGGGAGCTATCCAGTGAGCTTGCCCCCTTGTAGCAAAGACCTCCCGCATAGCCCTGGTACTCAGAGACCGTATTATATTCAATGTCGCAGTCCTTGATAGAGGCGGGCATACTGTACAGGGCGAGGCCGCCGCCGTCCGTAAAGGCATAGTTCCCGGAGATATCCAGGTTCCGGAGGGTGGCATATTCCAGCGCATTGCTCCAGGCCTCAATGTAGAGTCCGCCGCCTGCCCAGCCGTTATGTGCCCTCCATACAGTGTTCCGGTTAAAGTGGGTGCTGTGCTCTTCCTCCCCCTCCGCACGTTCCCGGCCGATTACCGGGCTGCAGGCATAGAGGTAGACTCCGCCGCCCTTGTTTTTTGCCCTATTATCGGAAATGGTCACGTCATAAATGCGAACGTCCTCCTGCCGCGCGTCCCTATAATTTTTACTGTCCCGCCAGCCCTGGAACCAGACGGCGCCGCCGTTCGCCACGCATTCATTATTCAGGAACTTGCTGCCCCCGCTGAGGCGCAGGACGTTCTGCTTGCCCTCGAGATAACAGACCACGTCGGCGTTCTGATAAATCGCGCCGCCGTTTGACTTTGCGTAGCAGTTCTGGAATGTGCTCTCCCCTTCCACGATAATGGAGGTAATGGTACTGTTCCAGCCATTATCGCTGTAGGAATAGGCATAGACTGCCCCACCGCTGCCATTGCTGCTGCAATTCTCAAAAACGCTGCCGTTTGTCACAAGGAGCGTGCCGTCATAATAGGTATTGGTATCATGGTTCGTATTGTTATTAAGCTGAGACGTGCCGAGGTAAATGGCTCCGCCCGATCCGCTGTGATGGAAGCCGGAAACATGGATGCCGTCCAGCACGATGCCGCCGCCCCGGACATAGAAGGCCCTCATGTCCCTGGCCGCCTCTCCCTCTTCCGGGACCTCTTCCAGGAGTTGACCTACCTCATTCGGCCCATGATCCTCCTGATCCAGAGTATTCCGCACCGTAAGAGTCCCCAGCACCCGATTCATATAGATGATCTGCTCTTTCACGCCACTCAGGGTATAGCCATTAAGGTCAAGCACCAGACTCTTCTGGTAATTCTGCATGACGACGCTCTCCTGCAGATCTTTCAGCAGGTAGATGACATCCCCGTCCTTTGCCGCGTCCAGCGCCGCCTGCAGGGTAGGATATTCCACCTCCCTGATTAATGCCGCCCTGGAATCGCTCTTCGTGGCCCTCAGCATCAGCACGCCCTGTTTGACCACTGTTGAAAGAGCTTCCGCAAGTGCCTCCGGGTCACCATTGGAAAAGCTTGCCGCAAGGCTTGTATATTCCTCTCCGGTACTTTCATTCAGCCAGATGTCATAACCATCCTTCTGCATTGCGGAGACGTCCCGGAGCAGGATCTCCGTATTGGCATTTCCTTTTTTGAAGTAAAAATCCGTGCCCCTCTTCCAGTTCCCCTGCCCGTTACGGTTCCCGAAGACCGCGCCACCCTCCATCAGGAATCTGCCGCCGGCCTCGGAAAAAATACCGCCGCCATTGCTCGTTCCGGTATTTTCGCTTATCACCGCCTGTTCAGCCATCACAAGCCGCGCGCCGTTCATAAGGTAAGCCCCGCCGCCATATGTACCGGTATTCCCGCTTACTATCGCGTTGCCGGAAAGCAACAGCCGGTTCCAGTCCCTTAAATAAAAGGCCCCACCATAGGTTGCCGAATTGTTTGAAAAGACACCGCCGGTAATCTGCGCATAGACACCTCCATACATACGAACCGCGCCCCCGCCGTCCGAGCTGTTCCCGGTAATTTCCCCGCCGGTAATGACAAGGTTGTACTCCGGGTATTCCTCTCCGGCCTTCCGGCTCCCGATGTTTCCGTTGATCCCGCCTCGGTTGGTATTTTTGCTTATCCTCGCATCCCCTTCAATACGTACCACGGAGGAGCAGCCGAACAGGCCGATGCCGCAGCTATCGTTGCCCCGGATCTCGCCCCCGGTCATAGTGAAAGCCGCGCCGAGGTAGCCCCGGTCAGCGTGTTTCGCCGGATTCCCGTTCAGCTCATCGGGCAGATATACGCAGACGGCACCCAGGTCATAACCGCTTTCCGAAAAGTTGTTCGAATAAATACTGCCTCCGCTCATCACCATCTCCGCGCCTTCTGTAAGGTAGACCGCGGAGCCCGCATAGGCGGCATTGTTCTTCATTGTGCCGCCCTCAAAGTAGAATTTCGCGCCGCTTCGGACGTTCACCGCGCCGCCGAAGGTCCACTTCGGCCTGAAATAATCCCCTTCCTCAAGGACGACGTAATTGCCCCGGCCATCGGAAACCACACCGGTCTGCCCCTCGCTGCTGTCCCGCAGGGTGAAAACCGCGTTTTCCCCAACGGTAATAACAGATCCCAGCCTCGGGGCATGAAGATTGCAGCCGGCCAGATCCAGCGTCACGGTCTTCCCCTCCGGCACCGACACGTTCTCAAGCTGATCATGAAGCATGAGCACGGTCTGCCCATCCACCGCGGCATCTATTGCTGCCTGCACGGAAGGGAAAACCGAACCAGTCTCCTGGATTTTCGCGGCCTCCCCCTCGAGTTCACAAAAGATGAAGTCGTAATTCGCTGAATTATGCACCGGGTTTTCCTCAAGCATATCCAGGATGCGCCATTCATCGTTCAGGGCCTTGTTGTCCCAGGCCTCCGTCATATATTCCCTGGTCCTTTCATTATACCAGGCCGTGCCGGGCGCAGTCGCCGCAAAGCGAAGGTTCCGCCGCCGGTAAGCCTGATCGGAGGTCCAGGAGCTGCTGGACCGAATATCGTTGCCCCACCCCTTGGAATGGTTGTATCGGATGAAACCACCCTGGATGTCCAGGGAATACGGATAGAGGGGATTTGTGACATTATCCGCAAGATAGTAAACGTAGATGCCGCCGCCCTCGCTGTTCGCCGTATTATTCTCTATCCTGGCATTGCCCTCCACCAGAAGATGCCCCCTGCAATATAGGTAAATACCGCCGCCACAGCTTGTCGCAGTGTTGTTAATAATCTTCGCGTCGCCGGTGATGGTTAGCAGCCGGTTCTGGTAATTGCAGGCGTTGCTCATAATGCCGCCGCCGTCTGATGCGGTATTGCCGGAAATCAGGCCGCCGGAAATAACGGAGCCATCGGAATACCCATCCTGGTAAATCCCGCCGCCCCATCGGCTGGTCGCTGTATTGTTGGTGATCTCCCCACCGGTCATGATGAGAGTATTCCCGGAATACAGGCCGCCTCCATGTCCGGACCTGTTTTCCGTGATGGTCCCGCCCTCCATGTTCAGATTGGCCGTCCAGAGACCTCCGCCATACTCAGTGGAGGAATTGTTTTTAAAGACCACGCCGTCCTGCATGGTGACCGTGCCACTGAAATACGCGCCGCCGCCCCGGCTGCCACTCCAGCCCTCCCCGGTCGCCCGGTTATTTTCCACCAGAACGCCTTTCTTAAGAAATGTGTTTGTGCAGGAGGATCCAAAGCCGCCGCCGCAATGATAGCACATATTATTCCGAAATACGGTGTCCTCCATCACCAGCTCCGTGCCGCCCACGCTCATGCCGCCATAGGAACTATCCTGCCTTTCATAGAAAGCCTTGTTGTCCTCAAAAAGACAGCCCTTCACCAGCGTGGTGCATGCACCGCCGGCCATGCCAGCCCCACCGCTGGAACCGCTGGCATAGTTCGCCCTGAAGACACAATTAATCAGCTCCCTACTGATCGTGCCTGCATAGAAGCCCGCGCTCCCACAGCCGCTGCTGTCCGCCTGGTTCTCAAGGAACAGACAGTCCTCAAGGCGCAGCATGGCGTTCGCCTGGGTGCTGTTCGCAATAAAGAAACCGCCGCCGTAGCCGTCATAGCTGCCGGTCATTATGGATTCAAAATGATTCCGGATGAATTTGCTGTTCGTGAAGCTCATGCTCTTCGTATGCTCATGCACGTAAAGGCCGGAACCCCTGTGGGCGCCGTAATTTCCCCGGAAAAGCATGTTTTCCCCGGTAATTACAGCATAACCCCAGACGCAGCCACCGCCGCCATAGCGTCCTGCCGTCTCCTCCTCAAGGACATTGTTCTCAATGCGGCTGTCCTTCATGTCCACGGTACTTATATAATTGTTCGCGCCATCAATGAAGAAGCCGCCGCCATATTTGTAGGCCATGTTGCCGGCAATGTCGCTCTTATCCAGCTTGAAAACGGCCTTCCTGTACATATAAATGCCGCCGCCGTTGCCTTTCGACGCGCGGTTCGCCCGCTCCGAAAGCGAAACAATCTTGTCCTCCTCCGGCAGGCTGTCCTCCACCGTCTCAAACTTAAAGCCTTCATCATCCAGATCCTCCCCGAGGACGCTGTTGTGGAAACTCAGCGTGGAGCCTTCACCGGCCATGGCCACAGCCCCGCCGTTCGCGTTCTCCGCCACGTTCCCGAAAAGCTGGCTTTTGTTAAAGGACATGACGCTGGATGCCCCCTTGAAATACATTCCACCGCCGCTCTGTGCTGCTGTATTCCCGGAAAGCTCCATGCCGTCGGCATCCACTTCCAGGACTGCGTCACCATAAAAGCCGCCGCCGTTCACCTCTGCCTCGTTATCGCTCAGCACAAGGTCATGCAGATACAATGTATTGTCCAGGTCCGATCCGTCGAAGGGATCTTTCTTAACGTCTCCGGCCATGGCAAAAGCCAGGCCTCCGCCATTCTTCGCCCGGTTCCCGGAAATAATATTCTTCGTACCTTCTTCAACTTCAAAAATCACGCTGTTTGCGGCATACGCGAAAAGTCCTCCACCGTTCTCTGCAGCGGAATTCCCTTCAATGCGGCTTCCGGCCAGGTATACTGTGCCGCCCTTGTCTACCAGGATGCCACCGCCATTTCCTTCAACGTCAAAGTTGGAAATGGTCACATTATTCTCAATGCGCAGGATGCCCCTGGTGGCCACCTCGATTCCACGCGTATTCTCAAGACCCGTGCCATCAATCCGACCGCCCCCCACGCTGTCCTGAATCGTAAGGCTGCCGAAAACCGTGATTCCCGTATGGTTCTTCTCTCCCTTTGGCGTCAGCGTGTGGCCATTAAGATCAAGGATAACCTCGAGCCTCTCTCCATCTGACTCATCCCCGCTTATTCCTTCATCCCTCGGGCTGTCCAGCACCACAAGATCCTCATTGAAATCCTTCCCAAGGATAATTGTGATGGTATTGCTTTCATGGTCATATCCATAATCCACCTGCGTGTCTTCATAGTCCTCTTCAATGCTGAGGAGCGAGGCTTCCTCCTCCGTCTCGACAAGCAGAGCCTCTTCTTCCTCTTCAAGAAGCAGGGCTTCCCCGTCCTTTGTGCCATCCGCGTTTTCCGCGTCGGCTCCCCCGTCTGCCTTTCCGGTGCCATCCTTTATCGCGCCACCCGACTTCTCGCCGACATCTCCCGCACTGGCCTTGTCCTCTGTATCGTACCTCCCATCATGCGAATCTGCCGCCGCGTCGTTGCTTCCTGTATCCGCATCGGCAGACTCCTCTGTATCGGCAGGCGCGATATCCCCACCATCAGAAATCGTTCCCGTATCCTCGTCCTCAAAAGACTCAGTCCGGCCATCCTCAGAAGGATTTCCGCTTCCTTCATTTTGCGTTTCCTTCGAAGTGCCGTTCCCGGAAGGATTGGAAGCATTGCTCAACGAAGCCGCTTTATCCGATGGAATCACCAAGGCGTCACCGTAATCACCATCATCGACTACGCCGCCATTCATGAAGCCATCGTCATCGCCATCAGAATCATCTGTATCTTCATCAGACCCGTATGAAAAAACACCTTCCTCTTCTGTCTGAACGTCCTCACCGGCTTCCCCGTCCATTTCTTCGAAGCCTTCCTCATTTCCTGAAAAAGCCCCTGCGCCTTCTCCTTCGGAATCTTCTCCGGCTTCTTCTGATTCAGCCGGAGCTTCGGCATCGCCTTCATCCAAATCGGAATCCGCTTCGCCTTTCTCTTCCAGCGAAATACCCTCTCCTTCTTCGGAACCATCCTCCTCAGAACTACTCTTCTCGTAATCCGACTCCTCGTCTTCCACCAGGCTTTCAGAACCCGTGCTTTTTTCATCCACCTCAACAGCGGAGGCGGCGTTCTCCGTCTCCGTATCTTCCGCATAGGAGGACGCGGCCGCAGGCGCTGACTCTCCCTTCGATTCTGTTAAATTATTTGCGTCTTCCTCATCACCGCCCGAAGATTCCCCGGAAAGATTCTCTTCCTCCGCCGGGAATTCTTCATCCTCATTCTCCGCGCCATCAATCCCGTCCGAATCTTCCGCGTCCTCACTCAAACTCTCATTATCTTCCTCGGGATTCCGGCCATCTTCCGCGCCTTCTCCCTTTTCCTCGCTGCTTTCATTGCCGTCCGCCTCAAGAAGCTGGTCCTCGCCGGAATTTCCTTCCTCCGACAGAATCACGTCATCCTCCACGATCAGCGAAGCCGAGCCATCCAGGTAAATATCCCCGGTATCTGCCGTCTCCTCCGCCCTCGTTCCGGACAGTCCGCCCGACACATCGCCCACCGCCATATGACTGATAGTCATCAATACGGCCATGGCCAGTGCCGCAAACCTTCTCACTTTTCTTCTCCTCATAGCCACCTCCTCTGTGATCCGAATCATAACCCCTTATGCTTGAAATGACCCAGTCAGATTATTGCGTCTCCAGATGTTCTTCAACTGTTTCGTATGCCAAGATGAACCCTTATCTATCCTCCTCCCCTCTCTTCTCAATTTAAAATCATTCTCGAAATATCACTTATACATAACTGGGTCTAAAAATTAAACATAAATATTGTTTATGTTAATATGTTATCATTCAATAGCCGACAAACCCTGAAAGTATAACTTTCAGCGAATGATAACACAGAGTAGTGTCAAAATTCATGCTATTCATTTGAATAATTAAATCTATTTTACTAGTTGTGTAATAATATACGATACGCATCTTTATTTAACACAAATAAAATGATGAGTAATATAATTTGTTGAACCAAATCAAATCAAGCCCCCGCTTAGTTCTCCGGGAAGGAATTCTGCAGCTATCGACAGTTTTCTTTTTCAAGAGGATTTATGTCATGAATCAGACCAATTCCAATCTTTTTGCCAGGCACAGGGATATCCTTTCTTTCCGGGACCTTTCCGACACAACCGTTGCAAGCTATACTTCCTATATGTCATCTTACATACAATGGGTAGAGGCCTATCTCCTTGACCGGGAACTACAGGCGGTCACCTGGGAGGATCTGCGTTCCTACATCAGGTGGCTCAAGGATGTCAGAGGCCTCAATCCGCTCACAGTCAACGTCCACATTACCCAACTCCGGGACTTTTACTATTATGTCCTTCACAAGTACTGGAATAAGAGGGAGATTCCCTTCCTTCATTGATGAGAAACTCCCCATTGTCCCGACCAGGGAGCAGGTCAATGCAATCATCAGTTCCATTGCGAATCCAAAGCATAAGGAGGAAATCGCGTTCCTGTACTCCTCGGGCATGCGGATCAGCGAGCTCTGCTGACTTCGCTGTGGCGACATCTACCACTCGAAGAAGTGTATTTACGTCTCACGCAGCAAGAACCGCTCGGATCGCTATGCCGTCCTTTCCGAAAAAGCCTATGACATCCTTGCATCTTATGTCAGACGCTCCTACCGCAGCGCTACAAAGGGGGGATGGCTGTTCCCCGGGTGCGAGGCGGACTCGCATATCTGCACAGAGTCTGTGCGGAAGGTCTTCCAGGCTGCCCTCCCGCTCCTGAGGATGGGCAGCCTGGTCTTCACCCCCCACAGCCTACGCCATTCTTTCGGGCTTCATCTGTATGAATCCGGCACAGATCTCATGTCCATAAAGGAGGTCTTGGGGCATAAGTCCCTTTCGTCCACCACTGTCTATCTCACCCTCGGAATCGGCAGCGGAAGGAGTGCGCATAGCCCCTATGACCTCAGTTGACATTCCCGAATACAAGATCCGCGACGCCTTCCGCCACCTTGCCCGCTATTCCTACCGTACCGCAATTGCCAATAGCCGCATTGTCTCTGTCGGTGACAGCACTGTCTCTTTCCGCTACAAGGATTATGCGGACGGCGGCAAGGAAAAGGTCATGACTCTGGATGGTGAGGAGTTCATCGACAGGTTCCTCCGGCATGTGCTCCCAGCGGGATTCCACCGCATCCGTTTCGCGGGATTCCTTTCAAACAGCAGGAAGACCGCGAACCTACGGCTCATCCACAAACTGAGGGGATCCGTTTACAACGGTAACCCCTTCCGCAAAATGAGCATGGCGGACCTCATCCTTTCATTTTATGGGAAAGACATTTGTTCCTGCCCAAAATGTTCCGGCAGGCTCCTTCCATTTCCCAGAGGTATCCCGTTAGCCGGGTTGGAACATTTTTTGAAAGACTTTCGTATTTCGCAAATTGAATGACACCTTTCGGCAAAGCCGCCTGAGACAGAACGGCCTAATTGTCGTGGGACGGTTTTATTTTTGCTCCATATGCTCCATTATGCTCTCACGCCGTTATTGGAATTTTGAAACGGTAAAAACTACATATGGATAAACCGTCCGGGGGCGTGACTTGGTTCAAACGAGAAGTACCAACCATAGAGGCAATGTGATTCATGGTGATTGCCTCATTTTTGTGCCTCTGTGGTTGGTACTTCTCTAATGTATTTCCGATACACATGATACACATATATACATAAACTGTCATTCAATATTTATCTGCAGCCCTGCCCCTGCGCGCGTTCAAAGGCACTCCGCGTCAAGTTCAAACAGGGAACCTTCAGGCCTGCTCCTACACGCGTTCAACGCTATTCTGCTCCTTGACCGCCCTCCGAATTACAGACAATCCAACTTGGGCTGTGAAAAAAGTCCTAAAAAAACGCCTTCAGGCATAAAAAGCCGAAGACGTTCTTCTGTGTTTGATATGATTTTTGACTTTTCAATCTTTTTTCACAGTTCCTTCCCAAAAACGTATAGGTTTTGACGCGCTCCAGGGAATTGCGCGTCAAAATCTTCATTGCCGGATGGCTAGCCTCGACCCGCAAACGGGTCAAGGCATATCCCCTGCGGGATTCTCCAGGCACGATCACGAAAAGCCTTGATAGCTTTTCATATCCTATACCTTTTCCGCGGGAATAAAGCTTCAGGATCATATCAGTTTCTCAAGTTCCCTCAGTTTTTCCGTCATTTCCCTGAGTCTCGTTTCAATATCAGCTTTCTGCTTCATCCTGCCTGCCATCTCCTCATTCAACCTCTTAATAGAAGTTTGCAATTCCGCCTCTTCTTCATTCATCCTCTTAATGGAAGTTTGCAATTCCGCCTCTTCTTCATTCACCCTCTCGATGGTTTTTTGCTTTTCCGCCATTTCTTCGTCCATCTTTTTTCTGTTTCTTTGGCGCACCTGCTCATCCATCAGGTATCTGCGACGGTCCTCACAGCGTTCCCGGATGAGTCGATCCTGCGAAAACCTGTAGATTTCCTCTGCTGCTTAAATAATAGGTCTTTGCTGCGCAAGCATTTTCATTTCTTCCCATGTCCTCGCCTTAAACATCCTTGCCCATAGATTGATGATAACAGACTACCGGGAAACCGAAATCCCACGGCCTGAAAGTATCAAACCTGCTCCACCAGCCCAGCGTAGGTCGCCCTCTGGCTTTGTGGGATATTCAGGGCGTCCATAGCCCTTTCAGCGGACCACTGTGTGTTCTTCATCAGGTTTCGAATGAGTTCCACAGTTGTGACCTGTTCCTGAGCCTGTTTACCACTATTCACACGCTCGTCAATTGCATCCTTGAAAATGTCCATCCAATCCATTTCCATAGCTTTATCCCTCCCTACTTCCTTGACTACGTCCGGATTCTTCCGCGCCACGAGATTAAGAAATATACGGTAATGATCCTGCATGGCAGAATCTGTTTCCCGGTTCCCATCCCTGATGACCTGCTCAATGTCCGCCACACTGGCATGATCCGTCAGCGCGCGGTAGGCTGCGTATTCGGGACCTTCCAGTTCGTTGGTAATCACAATCTGAAAGGGGAGATCAATGATTCCTTCAATACGGTAGATACCCTTCGTGGCATCCTCCCTCATCTGGCCCTTTTTTCTCATCTCATGGAATAGCTTTTCAGGCTTTGTCGCCCGGAAGATGGAAAGCGTCACCTGGGCGGACGGCACATACCCTTCGTGCTCTGCCGTACCGATGTAGAGGTTGGCGTACCCACATCCTTTGCGGATAACACGCTCATTCAGGGCATCGTGAGGATTTTTATATTCTATGATGTTGTATTTCTGGAAAATTTTGAAAATTGCTTTGTCAGACAACAGGCCTTTTTCATCGATTAAGACAACAAAGTCGGCCCTTGGTGGCTCCTCACCAAGCAGATGCTCCGTCTTGATTTGGACGCGACCCCCGTACTTGTGCGCTTCAATACGTAGAAGCGCTTCAAAGCCGGCGTGCCAATCGCTGCGCGGCGTAGCCGTCAGATCTTTTAATTCAGTGAGTAATTCGGTAATTCGTTTTTTTCTTTCCTCGTCTGTCACTGACGTTCCCCCTATCATTTTGTGATTCTACCACGCAGAGGGGAAGAATGCAACGTTGATATCCCCCCTGATAACGATCCCATTCGATTCCCATTCGAAAGGTTTCTGAGCATATAAATGCCATAGAATTCGGGCAGTTTCCGAAAAAGATTGAAATCCGGAAACCCAATTTGTATCGTCGTCCTGGATAGCATATAATCCTGTCTTTTTATAATCGAGCAGGAAAGATGAAATCACGCCCTACCCGCCCACAAGGCTGCGTCCGGCGTAAGCCGGAATATTTCCTTACACAGCCCCTGCGATAAAAAAACCGCGGCATACCTCACAGTATGCTACGGTTTTTCAAAAACTCCTATACTCTATGTTAGGATATTATCTTTAAAAAAGTATTATCGAAATAACGATAACAGATTACCGGCAGGCAGGCGGCGCTGGAACTGCCGCCCCCTGTTCAGGTTCTAACCGTATCTGCCATTCCGATCAGGCTGCGGCATCACGTCCCCCGCCCGGTTCATGTGTCTGACGCCCCTGTTCATTTGCTCATCGTGTCTGCCTGCCGCCCTTTTCAGGCTCTGGAATAAGATCACGCACCCCATTTCAGGCTGCGGCATAAAATCTCACGTCCCTTTTCAGGCCGCGGCTCTCCTCTTCTTCCTCTCGAGCCACCAGCCGGCCGCGCCGGCCATGACCGCAAGAAGTCCGAAGAATAAGTAAGCCTTTGTGCCGCTTCCGCCGGTACGCGCCATGAGGAGCCCGGGCTTGTTCGGTAGCTTGAAGCTGGTGCCGTCATAGGTCATCTGATTGATTTTGGATTTCTCATCGGAGCCTTCCACCACGACTTTGGTTTCCCTGAGGCTGCCTTCAACAAGTTCCAGAGCCTCGGTCTGGGACTTCACCGAACCCCTTATGATCAGGGTGTCCAATTTGTCCCCGTTCCCGCCTTCGCTGCCCTCTGAAGGATCAGCTTCGCCGGATGCTCCGCCTTCGTCTCCCGCGTTTTCATCCGCATTCGCGTTGCCATCCGCCTTATCCGGACTCGCGTAAATGAGGATCTTCCAGTAACCGCCGGGCAGGGCGTAGCCGTCCTGCGCCTTGCTTTCCATCAGCCAGTACGCGCCGACCGGGAGATCAGAAACCGCGAGCTTTCCTGTGTCCTGCGTGATGGTCATCTCGTCGGAAATCTCCACATCTGCCGTTGTCGCCGTGGGATCGCCGAAGCGCCTCGGCCGGTAAGAGCCGTCCTCAAGCTTCACCATCCTGACAAGATCCTTGTCCGAGAGCTTGTCCAAAAGCACCGGGTCATCGGAGTCCGCGCCCGGGAAAGTCGGGTCGATCACGTCGGCATCCGTCCTGCTCCGGTACAGCCTGAAGGTCACGTCCTGCAGATCCTTGTTCGTCCTCTTACCCGTTTCGGGATCTCTCTCGATGATCTCTATGATCGGCTTCTTTGTCACGGAATCGACCTTCACGAAATCAAAGCCCGAAAGAGGCCTGGTATTCACCGCCTCGAGGATAAGGATCTCACGGTTTACATGAATTTCTCCCGTCCCGCTGTCCTCTGTTACATCAAATCGGGGATCGAAAACCTCCTCTCTATAAGTAGATTCCTTGTCCGTGGTTCCCCGAAGCATCGCCTCGGACAATGTGTACTTCACCTCGTATTCCCTGTTATCCCGGTAGACCAGCGCGGGAATGGGAAGAACAGCATAGGACTGCCCATAGTCCGGTTCCATCGTCCATGTGTAATACGGGGCGGATTTATCCTCCTTTTCATGCGGAGTCTCCGTAAATGTGCCGCTACTCCAAAGGTTGATCCCGCTCTTCGTAACAGTAACATTGCAGACCCTTTGATTCTTATTGTTAAGCTCCGCCTTCATGGTGATAATGTTTTCATAAACACTCTCATAGTCTTCTTCCCTGGCCTTGGCAAAAGCCTTCTCAAGCGGGCTGAACGCCCGGATCACGCCATCGGATTTGTCGCTGCCGTCCGGGTTTTTCCCTTCCGCCGATGTGCCATCTGTCGAAGTCTCGTCCATTGAAGCGCCTTCTGCCGCCCCCGCCGACACTTCTTCTTTATAATATGGATACGTGTCCGTGCCGATGTCTCCCTGCTCCGACAGGTCAATATAGCCCCGCAGCGTAAGCGCGAGCTCCGTCCCGACCGAAGGTTCGAAGACCATGTTCTCCCACTTCTTTTCCAGGGAAGGATACATATAGTACAAACCGAAATTCCAGTTGTTACTGGTAAATACACCTCCGCCTATGTCCGTCTTTTCCGGCATCCGGATCGGCCGGGTCCTTGCGAAGAGCATACTGCCCATGTCGGGAAGCTCGTTATCCGGATAAGTGTAAAGCTTCTCATTCCTCAGCTTCTCCGCGAGAACGGCCCAGTCTGCCGGTGAAAACTCGTATTCCGGACTTTCCTCCGTGCCTCTTTTCGCGGTATAGATGCCATAATTCGAATTATCCCGCTCAACCCTGTACCGGTTCTCGATGAAATCCTGATCGCTCTTCGACTTGTCCTCACCGCTCTTTACGCTGTAGCCCTCGTCAAAAATATCCGTTAACGCGAGCTGGTCAAAGGGCAGCGGCTGCTTCGTTTTTAATGAATTGTCCTTCATGCTGACATAGTCATTCGAAGGATTGGAAATCTGTACCTTGTACCAGCCGGGCGCCAGATTCTGAAAAGCATATTTTCCGTCATCCCCGGTTCGGAAGGTACTGAGCTCATTGCCAAGGATGTCTTTTGCCAGGCTGTACGTCTTCCCGTCCTCGTTCAGCTTATAAAGATTCACGTTCACATTCTTCATCAGGGAGTCCCTGGACTCCTTTGAAGCGTAAACATTATCGTGATCCTTATCCAGCCAGACATAACCGCTGATGGTCCTTCCCACCGTCGTCACGGTGACATTGGTGGACGGGAGGACATTGGTCACTTCGTCATCTATGCCGCCCAGGCTGGAAATGAAATTATTGATATATTTGTTCTCACCGGTCTGCACCTTGCTGCCTGCCCTGTTGTTGATTTTGACTTCTGCCGTATCCTCAAGGAAAGTATTTCCCGTACTCACGGCACTCATCACGATGCGCATCGTCACATCCTGAAGCACGCCCGGCTGCACCCTCAGGCCGCTAAGCTGCGGGAAGTAGCCGTAGATGGCCACGCCCCTGGCATTCTCGGTATTGGGGATGCTGGCTTTCTCGTAGATAAGGCTGTCACTGTTGATAAGGTACTTGATCGTGTAGACCGGACTGCCGTCTTCGGAGAGCGCGAGATTATCCTCATCGGCCGGAACGATCTCCACATCGCTGTGTCCCTCCAGCCTGGTCGCGGAAGGCATCCTCTCGAGCAGGCTCATCTGGGCAGCCTCCGAGGCAGGCTGCTTCTGTCCGCTTTCAAAGCGGATGCTGCCCTGAATCATATCCGGACTGAATACATATTCGTTTTCATCCGCGCCTCCCTCATTATCACCGCCGTTTCCATTGTTGCCATTCCCATTGCCGTCGTTCCCGTTGCCGTTTCCATTGTTGCCATTCCCGTTGCCATTCCCATTGCCGCCATTCCCGCTGCCGTTTCCATTGTTGCCGTTCCCGTTGCCGTTTCCATTGCCGTCATTCCCGTTGCCGTTTCCATTGTTGCCATTCCCGTTGCCATTCCCATTGCCGCCATTCCCGTT
>CAMKKZ010000019.1 GCA_946413525.1 uncultured Oribacterium sp. | reverse complement strand
CGAGCTTATGCTAGAGTAAGTATAAGCTCTTTTGCGGGAAGGATTGTTTTGGTCTAGCAACTCTAACAATACCTTACTTTAGCGAAAGAGTTTTTTCTTTTTCATTACAAATTCATAACATTTCTATTATGCTTCAGCCCCCTTGGAATTCAAATTACAAATTTTTGTCCGCTAGGTTTGAAACATGCCATTTAAAGTATACAGGAAACTCTAATCGTTAATAATTTGCGTTTCTAGATAGACTACTTTAATCAAGCACAAATAGCAGTGCCGATTATCATCAAGCCATGCCCGGTTTTTGAGATTGATAGCCTTCGAAAACAAAGATTTATTTTGAAGCTCTTTGTAATACTTTTCAATATCTAATCTATTTATCCACGAAGGATAATTCATGCCACTACCTCTAAGGAATCTTTCAACAATATATCCTATTTGTTTTGGTTTTCTACCATTTTTTTTGCTGTTAATACTAGCCTCAGGCTTTTGAGATCGTATATTTCCCAGTCCATCAAGATGTTCAAACAATGCACTTTGAATCGGCATCGAATGCTTAATCAAACTTGGGTCAAACTTTAGGATTTCTTTTATAACTGATGGATTAAGAAAAGTTGCTAAGGAAGGTACAGTGTTACTAAAAGAAGCATAATAGGAAGTTTTACTGATACTTCCAAAATTGATATAGTAAAACTTTTGAAATATATTCAAATTACTTAACCCAAGATTCTTTTGTCTAATAACCCAATTATATATTCTATCGTAGGCATCCTTCTTATCCACCTCTCTAAGCAGTTCATTTTCAATGCCGGGGTCGCACAAGTTATATTTATTGATAAATTTCAACCGAGGAACAGCCTTGACTAGCCTCCTAAGAAAACCAGATTTGTAAATCGGAATATTCTTCTGATTATTAATTATATAACATGTAAGATCCTCTGGAGTACATTTTGCAATATAGTCTTCCACAAAATATCCGAATATTTCTCCTCCGATAATGCCATTAATAATGATAAAATCCCTCGATACAGTTCCAATATTTTGAGCTACATTATCAACCATTGTTGGCGCATGCAATGCATCAAATGATACCTTGTCGCGAAAATGGTATCCCCTAGGATCAAAATATTTAATTTCTCCAAGCTGTAGATACTTCGCTATTTCTTCAGACCTTTTGCTGTCGTATGTTCGTATTCCTAAACTATTATTTTTAACTCCAATAAAATAAGGATGAATATTATACCCGAGTTTTTTTGCAACAAAAGCACCAACTCTTGAATCGAGCCCTCCGCTAAGTCCAATGTAGAACTTTTCTTTACCCATATGCATTTCAAAATGACTAACAATAGCTTTATAAATTGCATCTGCACATTTCGGTGCATCATCATATTCTCCAGTCATATGAAACTCATTATAAATCTTCTCTGACCAAATACACTTGTTGATATCGAATTGAATAATCGAAGCTGCACTTGATCTTTTTATATCTGTAAATATCGTCTCTTGTAAAAGTATATTATTGTATGCAATATATTGTCTAGCAAGTGATTCATGAATTCTAATTTCAATATTGTTTTCTTTTAATACTCTTATCAATTCCAGAACATCATCAGAAAAGCAAAACAGTCCATTCTTATTATAGACATACACAGAATGATATGAAATGATGTCGGTTTGCATAACCAAATAATTTTGTTGTAAATCATACTTAGCCACAAAGTAAAAATCAGGATATTCTATTGGAGTTGAGAAATCATATTTTAATAAATTTTCGTCAAAAGAATGAAATCTTCTCCAATCCGCACTCTCACAAACATACAAAGCTTCCCCGATTATCTTAACACAGGTCCCCTCGTAATAGATTTCTCCATGCTCCTTTGCTCTGCTAAAAGAAAAATTCGAAAGAATGAAGTCCATGTAATTACCTCCTGTGTGTATTGATTATTCTGCTAACTATCCAATTAAATGTTCTGTCTTTTATCAAAATGCTCGTTACTACAAATAGAACACATGATATACAAACCGATATAATAAAGGCAAATGATGGTGCCACTCTTATTGCCAAATAATTATTTAATTTTGCATTTGCAACTAACAGCACTATTGAAGATACGATTGTTTTTACGAGATCAAAAAAAGAATCTTTATCAAAAATATGTACATCGATTTTCCTCACCATCATATAAAGAATAATAAAGGAAACCCAACCTGTTAGTGATGTCGCTAGTGGTAATCCTGAAAATCCAATTGTTCTAGCAAAGACAAAATTAAGCGCAAGATTAAGCCCAACCGATAAAGATGTTGATGTAAGTACAGCTTTTTGTTTGAGATTTGCCACTAAAGTTCTGGTCTCTACAGTAACTAAAGAATATGCTGGAATGCCCAAGGCATAAAAACGCAAACATGAGGCAGTGATATCAGTTGAACTAGTATTGAATTCTCCTCTTTCAAATATGACTCTAGTTATTTCATAAGGGAAGAAAAATAACAAGAGCATAAATGGAATTGAAAACAAAATTGATATTGATACTGCTTTCTTCAAATAATATTGTGCAACTTTTTTATCTCCATTAGCAAAACTATCATTAACCCTTGGGAAACACACGGAAAGAAATACCGTTGTTGTTAATGTTAAAAAAAGCACTTGGATTTTATTCGAATAACTTAATGCACTAGTAATTCCTTCCCCAAAAGAAGAAGCAAACATCCTATCGACCACTGTATTTAGCTCATTTAACATTAAGCTGATCCCTAAAGGGATTGCCATTTTTATGAGGCTTAAAAAACTTTTATTTGTGATATTAAAAGCAAACCTATACTCTATATCCTTATTCCTAGTTGTAATAACTAGCAATACTATCATATCAATTACAGTGGCTGAAACATATCCAATTAGTATTATCTCTGAATTATTTTCCGTAGCAATTAATATCGAAAATATGATAATCATATTGCATACTATATAATTCAAAAAACTAGGAATAATAAATTTCTCATATGTATATTCATGAGCGCATAATAAATCAAAAAAAATCATAAAAGGAAAAATCCAAACCACTATTTTAACATAGCTTGAAGATAAAGATAGTGTAACTTCATCAAATCCTGGAGATAATATGTAAGATAATTCTTTGGAGAAACAAAAGCAGAGAATTGAAACTGCTAGAGCAATACTTGTTAGAATTGTTGAGGTATTATTAAATATATCATTTCGATCCTTTACTTTAATTCTAGTAATAATCGGAATATAAGCTTGTGACACTCCTCCAGCAAAAATAGCAAATAACAAATTAGGGAAGTTAATGGCAATAGTATATGCATCAACTATTTTACTAGTTCCAAACTGATAGGCCAAAAGAACCTCTCTCAGGAATCCTAGAAATTTTGAGAGTATAATCATTATTGAAACATACATTGCTGCCTTAGTTAAACTTTTCATTTCTTCTCCAATGTAGTACTCTGGCCTCATAACTCAAATTGATAATTAACATACTTACAGCCAAAATTGTCAATCTAAGAAAGAAGCTTTTAGTAAATCCTGCATTTCCCAGAAGATACATACAAAAATAAAATGGCCACTTTTCATACATAAATGATTCTCTATGTCTGTCTAATTCATTCCCTAAAATAATCATGATTCCAAAAAACATTATTCCCAAGAACATTCCAGCTAAATATCCAAATTTTAAAATCAGCTCTCCCAAATAGAAACATGGAGCAGATCCACCATATACACCATAAATATATCTGTATACTTCTACAGTTATTTGTCCTTTCTTAAAGGTATAACCTTTATTATACAATGCTAATGTATTTATCAATGTTGCCCCTTGGGTAACAAAAAATCTTCTCAATGGTGCCTCTAGAACGCTTATGATACTACCATTAAATGAATTTTCTCCCATAAGCACTTTAAACAAATACATCGTTGCAGCACCCATGACACAAATCTTCCAGTTGATTTTCATGTTATACTTAAATAACCAAATAAAAACAAATAAATACACTAAAACACCTTTGTTTCCACCTACAATAGAGAAAAATCCTGTAACACAAATCCAAATTAATTTTTGAAAAATACCCCATCTTTTATATTCGAGAAAAAAAAAATAAATAAGCGGAGCAATAGCTAAATAAAAGCATTGAACAGTAATGTAATATGGTAAATCACCAGTCATGTCAGGGCGATGTAAACTACCCTCATATGTACCCAGCAAAATCTGATACAGTGGAAATCCATTTCTATGAACAATAAAATATATTAAACACAAGCTCATTACTAATAAGGCATACGTATATGATAGACCCTTCAGTTTAATTTTGACTTGTATACTTTTCTTCTTCCTCAAAAAGGAATACTTTTCAAATACTTCAGTTAGTACGAGAACACTCAAAAGAAATACTACTCCAACTATACTGAACGTATCATAATCGCTCTCGTTAAATCTATGATAAATAGTCTCTCCTAGAACCGTGTAATAAATTACCGGAGACAAAAATGTATTCAATGTGAACCAGTACATTATTATTATTGATTTTTTATATATTCTATGGTGTACTATTCTCAGGATCACCACTATAGAAATAATAATTAATACGTATTCCATTCCACTTTTCCTACTCTAACGATGATAATAATATGAGTTCGTGTGACAAAAGAGGCTTGTTATCAGATAATAGTCCATATTTTAGTTCTTTAAGTCTGTTGTAATTTTCAACATTTGATATATCGTCTACTATAATGTTTACTCCGTTGTGAATTGCTTGTGTCAAAACTGTTGTATATAATCCTATAGCATTTTTTGTTCTTAGCACTGACTCTTCCAATGTCATATCTATATTCTCTATTTCAAAACTCTCAAATATGGCCTCAATCTGAGGCACGTTTGAATAACGTGGATGTGGTCTAATTGCGACTATTTTTCCTTTTTCGTGCAACCAACTCATAGCCTTATAAATATTACATAATGTATTCTTATCTTCATTGGCTAGATAATAAGTATAGTCTATGCATTTAACAATGGACTTATTTTTAAACACTAAAGAATTAGGTATTCCAATTCTAAATTGTTCAGGATCTGCTCTTAAATATTTAAATAGTTTGATATAAGATTCGTCCCATACATAACACCTGTTAAATTTAAAAAAACTATCCCTAATATAAAATAATTTTTCTCCATGCATCATATCAATATGCTGAACACCAATACTATTACAATAATCTGTTAAAACAGATGATGTAAAAGAATATTCACCACAAACCAAAATAGCTTTTGGTGAATAGGTATGAATAATAAAGCTATAAATTCGAATTTTCAGTAGACATTTAAATAAAAAATGCCACGATAGTGGATATCTTCTTGCAATTGTTTTGAGATATTCTCTATCTACATCCGATAAGCGATCTCCATTTCCATCAAAAACTAGTATTTTTTTAAATTCTGATTTTAAATTATTTGGTATCACGTCTTGCAACTTTTCCATTTTAAGAAACACTGCGTCAATACTTTGCTTTGGAATATCGAAACTTTCATTTCGTTTTACATAATATAATAATAGCAGAGGAAGTGAGAATACATTAACCAAAACACTTTTAAACCCAAGAAGCTTCATTTGACATTTGTATTGCAAATAGCTTCTATCTATATTATCTTTGGGTTCTCGCAATCCACTTATATACTTTTCCTGAATTGATGGTGAAATTCTAAAAACCGCATTTTTTTGATTACTTACCAAATTTGCTGCTTTCTTGAGATACTTTTTTATTGCCATGTCGTTAACACCTTTTTCTTATATTTCAGTTTCTTCGTTGTCCCGAATATGGTATTAACACCAGTCAACAACCATGAAGCCAACTTATTCTTTCCTTCACTTACATGCCACAGCTCATAGTTAAACCTTATCCTACTCAGTGGATTCTTTCCACGGTTCATAATAGAACCGCTGCTTCGGACACGGTATGTAGCAAGACATTCATCAAGTAAGTAAGCAGAGCACTTCTTCACGGCTTTTACCCAAATAGCGTAGTCGTTTCTCTTTTTAATGTCCCCAACTTGGACAAGACCTACAAAATCCCTATCATACATCACGGTGAGACAGCCCATATAGTTGAACATGGTCATCCGGACTTTTCCTATCTTCTTCGGGCCAGTCCAGATAGACCCTAGTGGTTTTCCTTCATCATCTATCTCAGAATAATTGGTATAGGAAAAATGGTATCCATTTTTCTCCATAAATCTTATCTGCCTCTCCAGCTTATCTGGTGCCCACAAATCATCGGAGTCAAGAAATGCAACCCAATGACCTTTAGCTTCACGTAGCGCTCGATTACGACTCAACGCTGCACCGCTGTTTTTTTCATTCTTAAAGTATTTTATCCTCTTATCTTCTAAGAAAGGCTTGACAACTTCATCTGTATTATCTTTGGAACAGTCGTCTACAATAATCATTTCCCAATCCATGTATGTCTGCGCCTGGACACATTTTATAGTCTCAGATATAAATTTAGCCGTATTATATGATGGTGTGATTATAGACACCAATCCGCTCATTTTCTTTGCTCCTTTCCTTTCAGAGACAATCGGTCTGTGCAGAAAGCTCACGGATGACAGCCTGCTTTTCCGAATGGATTCCAGGAACGACGCGGCTGAGAACATAGGCAGGCTCCTGGATAGCGGCTGTTTCTTGATTATTAAGAGAAAACTCCGAAGGGAGAGCAAGGAAGACTGGCTCGACAAGTTGAAAAGTGTCTGCAAGGATGTCAGCCATCCCCGGGAGGGCAAAGACGTCTATATTGGGACCACATGGAAAGGGGTCTCATGGGTAGACGCGCAATGGACAAAACGTTCCGAGAACATCCGCATTGTATATGAAATCATCGAACGCACAATCGATAAGAACGGGCAGTTCTTCCTGCCCAGTCAGGTTGACGTGGACATGTACTGGGATAATACTGGCCTCCCGGATCGCGAGGTCATCGGGCTTTATCACGCCCATGGGGAAAGCGAGCAGTATCACAGCGAGTTCAAGATCGACATGGATGTGGAGCAGCTCCCATCCGGGAAATTTGCGACGAACTGCCTCGTGATGGAGCTTGCGATGATGGCGTACAATATCTTGCGCATGATTGGTCAGGAATCGCTTGGCGTGGATGATAGTCCCATTGGGAATGAGGTTGGCCGCCGCCATTTAGCAGACAATAATCTCAAACATAATCCTGTTTGCGAGTCATATTACGGAACATGCTCATCAAGTGATTATTGGCATGGGACGAAGCAACACGTGGAGACATACGTTCCAACGATTATACTACTCATTCGCGATCTATTGAATACAACACCCATATGACCTGGATTTTGCCGCTCTGAATGATCCACATAATCAGGAGTCTTTTTCTTGTGCGTTGAAAAAGCAAAAAACACTTGATACAGACCTTTTGGTAATGTTTTTATTCAAAAACTTGTGGTTAATTGTGTGACATGCAAGTTTTTCAGCATGTCTTTAAAAATTTTTCAATTTCACTGATTCGGGAATTTCATATTCATGATCAATATCTTTTGGTGAGAATTGTGCATGTCGAGATACCAATGGCGCTAACGAATCCTCATACTGTTTCAAAACATGCGGACAATGTACAATTCATAAACGCTCATTCATCCAATCCCCTGAAACAAAAAAACTCCGTTTTATTATCAGACTATGGTTAATGCAACCAAATCCAGTAATATAAACGGAGATTCCAAAAAGCATTCGTTCTAAATTATCAGTATTCTAGAGAGAAACATGTTCATGTTCATGTTCAAGCTTAAAATACTTCCCCTTCATTCACCATTAACCCTGTCTCTCTTGTTCAATTCGCCTGTACCGCCCTCAACCACACTTTCATCCTTTGCAAATACACCCAGTGAACCCAGAAAACATTTCGCATCAAAGAACAGAGCCTTGGCTCCCCCCCGTTTAAGTGCTTTCGTATACTCTCCATCCAGCCTGGCCTTGTCGGGAATCTCCAGTTCATCCCTCCCGTTGATCTGCGCCCATCCGGTAAGACCTGGCTTGATATCATTCGCTCCATACTTGTCGCGTTCCGCAGTCAGCAAATCCTGATTCCACAGTCCGGGACGCGGCCCTATGACGCTCATATTCCCAATGAATATATCCCAAATCTGCGGCAGTTCATCCAGGCTGTGACTCCTCATAAACCTTCCGGATCTCGTTATGTATTGTTCCGGATCCTTGAGCATATGTGTCGGAACATTGCCCGGTGTTGACAGCTTCATCGAGCGAAACTTATGTATTTTGAAATACTGCTTATTTTTTCCGACCCTCTTCTGCGTGAAAAATACAGGACCAGGATCGTCAATCACGACCCAAATACTTAAAAAAATAAAAAGAGGGGACAACACAAGAATCCCCAGAAAGCTTAAAAGGATGTCGATGCATCTCTTCACGTATTTCTCATAAAATTTCGGGCTATATTCAATAACACCCACAGCCTCCAGATGTCCATGCGCGCCATCCGCATTTTCAGGCTCGTTCTGATTTTCTACGAATCGAACCCGCTTTCCCTCCATCTGGTTCTTTTGAACCGGCTCATCCTCATAAACAGACCCCGGCCTGGCCGCAATTCCAACGGCAGCCAGACCTGCGGCAATTACTCCGATTATAATGACTGCTTTTCCAAAGATATTCATCTCCTTACTCCGATGAAATTATTAAATCAGACTCAGATTCGGAAATAGAAGATAATGAAAAATAACATGACAAAACTCTAGGAATGACAAAGCTCTCCAAATTATTTCTTAATAAAATGCCGTTCTAACCTGTGCTTCCTGCCCATCACCATTTCCCATCCATTCCGTTTCCCACTTTCTCGCTGTTCCCCTGTTCTCCCTCTGCCTTCCCATATGAGACAGAGAAAAGACAAGGAACATCCAAAAAGCAGGTTCATTAATAAATGTCTTGCTGAAAAACAGCATGGGGAAATTCTGACAGAAAAAAATAAGAAGAAGCACCTTCAAATCTTTAATTCTTTCGTCATTCCCACTGGGTTCATGACCAGCATCCTGCTTCTTTTCATCATCCTTCGTCTCTGCATTATTTACAATTGCTTTTATATTCGCGATTTCTGTGATACTTGAGATATATTTATTATCTTTTTTATTTTCTTCATTCCTGTCGCTGCTTATATCGCTACCCTGCTTGTTCCATTTGTCCACCAGCAGGATATTGGATGCGGCCAAGGCCGTGATTCCAAGAATGTATCCCCCTCCCAGAATTCCGAAGCTGGTCAACGCGTCCGTGATGAAATTATGCGTATAGACCATTCCTGTCCTCATTTTGAAAGTTCCCATCCCCACCCCAAAAAGCGGCGCTTCCAGAATCATTTCAAAAGCCCTGGCCGTGATATTATCCCGTCCGCTGGAAAAGTCATTGGAATCCATTCCCTGATAAAGGAACATGTTCACATACCTTTCCAAGGCGCGGCTTTCAATCCCGGCTGGAGCCAAAATATCCTGCTGCACGAACTGGAAAATGCTTCCCATGGAAAAATACAGCACAAAGGTCAGAACTAGCAGGAAACCGCCTGCGATCAAAAACCTTCTGTTCTTTATCCCGGTAATGAATACCTCATACAGCATGACGAAACAAAGAAGCGACAGAATGCTGCTGCGATTTGCGAACAACGCCGTTATAATCAGGCAGGCAAGCTCCGGTACAATTGCCCATTTCTTCCCGTACCGTCGCCACAAAATGTGAAGTCCGAAAAAGCAGGGAGTCAGCAGCCGCTGCCCATAGACCATCCCGGAATCAAAGAATTTCATCCCTTGATAAGAAAGAGTACCGTAAAAAAAGGGAATCGGTGCGCAAAGGATAAACAGTACAAGGGATACCTTGCTGTAGAAGCGGACAGCCCCGACATAATCATCCATGCAGGAGGCAATAATTGCCCCAGGCACGCAATACCTAGCAAAGCCTGTAAACAACCTTGAACCTTCCCTGTTGGGAGCCAGCAGCAGCGAAAAAAGGCACAGAATGCCCATGACAAAAAGCACCCCGGTGCCCTTTCGGAAGCGCAGCCTCCTCCGGCCCAAAAGCCAGAAAAGAAACGCAAATATCAGAACGATATAAACCAGGTTTGCGGCAAAAGAGCCTTTCATGCCAAGATACGCCTGAAGGGCGATGGAAATGGCCCGTCTGAAAAAATACAGAACGCCACATAGCACAGGAACACGCAAAGCCCGTCCATTATTATTCATTTCTTATAATCGAAGCCCCCTATGTAAGCAGTATCATGTGATATTACAGATTGTCAAACATCATCCTTCAAAATCGGGCCGATTTGACCCACAGGCAGTCCGCTATGTCAGAATTCAGAGCAATAAAAGCCCTTTCCGATAGATAAGAATCCGTCATCCACAAACAGCAAACAGTGAACATGCAAACAATGCCCGTTTAGCTGAAGCACCGCCGCACAACCTCCATAACCACCCCCTGCTGCTCCTCCGTCATCTTGTTGTCCGATGGCAGGCAGAGGCCCCGTTCAAAGATATCCGTGCTGACTCCGGAGCTCCCGAAGCCCTTTCCGTAAGCGAAGGAATTCATGCGCCCGCTGCCCTCCTTCGTTACAAAGGCATTATTCATGTAAATCGGCTGCATATGCATGGGCTTCCAGATCGGGCGCCCCTCCGCGTTAAAGGCGTTCAGCGTCTCAAGGATCTCCGTCGGGCAGCTTTTGCCCCCCTCCCTGCGATATACAGCCTTCCTTGAAGATCGTGCGCTGGCCGAAAGAGCCTCCCGATTAATAAGCAGGCAGGACAGCCAGTAATTTGACATAACCTCCCCTCCGTTCGAGGGTCCCAGATTGCCGCCCATCGGGTTTACGGATGCGGGAAGCCCCTTGAAGCCCTCCCGATATCGCTCATAGACGGCCTTCTTCTGCGCGATATGCTCCCGGATGTGCTCCCACTGGCCGCGCACGATGCCGGCCACAATATTGGAAATCCGATAATTATACCCCAGCTCCTCATGCTCGTACCAGGGTGCTGCCTCCCGGGCCTGGGTGCTCCACTTCCTGGCCTTGCCCGCACTGTAGGGATCGTTCACAAGGAGGATGCCCCCGGAGCTTCCCGTGATGATCTTGTTCCCGTTAAAGCTGAGCACGTTGTAATCGCCGAAGGAGCCCGTCTGCTGCCCTCCGATGGACGCGCCCAACGATTCCGCGGCGTCCTCTACCAGGAGGGCACCATGCTTCTCGCAGATGCGCTTGATTTCCATCGCCTTTGACGGCATGCCGTACAGGTGAACCAGAACCACGAGGCGCACCTCCGGATACATTTCAAAGGCCTTTTCCAAAGCGGCCGGATCCATGTTCCAGGTCTCATATTCCGAGTCAATGAATACCGGCTCCCCGCCCTCGTACACAATGGGGTTCACCGTGGCATCGAAGGTCAGATCCGAACAGAACACCCGCCTCCCGAAAAGCGCTCCTCCCGGCCCCTTCCCATCCGGGGTGCTCACCCCTGTGGACGAGTTGTAAAGCCGTTCCGCCGCCAGCTTGATAGCCAGATGGAGGGCGGCCGTGCCGCAGGTGAGGGCCACCGCGTATTTCATGCCGGTAAAATCAGCAGCCAGCTTCTCTATGCTGTTAATATTCTCCCCTACAGTCGTTACCCATCCGGAATCAAAAGCGCTCCGGATATACTCCAGCTCCTCCTGATGCATTGTCGGCGTTGAGAGCGTGGCCCTCACCCGCAGGGGCTTCAGGCCCTTAAACCTTGGATCATCCATTGTAACATTCGTATTTGAACCCATTCTTTATGCTCCCAATCTTTCCGGCCCGGTCGCGCGTCCCGGACGGTCCGTACACCAACAAGCCAACGCAGCCTTTCCTTTTTTCCTATGTAAAATAAAATGACATGATGTCCATGAATTTAGACTGACCATCAGCGCAAAAAAATAAGGAAAAGCCGATCACTTCGGCTTTTCCTTAAAAACCATGTTATGGCTTGATGCCCGCAGGCATTGACGTCCCATTTGTGACGCGTTGGCGGCACAAATGAAGTATAAAAGGCCTGCCTTTCTTACTTGTAGCCATGGAGCCCCGCCCCACAAAAATCATGAAAGGTTCCTTTCTTACTAATTGTCATGGACTCCTGTCCACAAACAGTCATGAAAGTATTTCTTTTGTTTGCAAAAAAGTTATGAATATAAAGTTCAGGGTGGAAAAAAGGTAATACATTCCCATACAAAAGCTTATTCAGCCTCTGCCTCTCCTCCCTTCTCCCTATGTCAGCCTTTTCCGGCGTGGTGCCTCCAACATCCGACGCTTTCCCAGACTTCCTGAACATTCCGATACAAAATCAGGCAGGATAGGCTGAACACGATATCCGCCCTTCCAAACAGCACAGGTTTTGACGTGTTCCAAAGAAAAACGCGACAAAATCCGCCTGCGGCGGACAAACCCTCATTGCCGGGTGGCTAGCCTCGACCCGTAAACGGGTCAAGGCAAATCCCCTGTGGGGTTCGCCAGACACGGTTATGAAAAGCCTTGATGGCTTTTCATAACCTATGATATAGTCACCGATTTCTGTACCGTTTCCCGAAAGATTAGCATATCTTATTTTCCATGTCAACAATTTAAGTTGAAAACGGCATAATTCAGGCAAATATGCTTTCAATCATTAAGCAACGCCATACGCAAAATTATTCCGTTGCGGCCAGCGCAGCCAGTCTGGACTGAAACTCGCTTATCGAGATATTGGCGCTTTTTGCCGCTTCCGCCATCGTAAGCAGACCATTCGAAACAAGCTTGCCCAACATCTGAATGCCTCCCTTTTCAATGCCCTTTTCAATGCCCTCTTCAATGCCCTCCTGGCGTTCAGTCCGGAGCGCTTTTTTCATTGCTGTTTCCTGATCCATGAATTTATACATGATTGCGGCCACCCCCTCCTTTTCCAAATAATCTGTCAACACACCCAGTTCACGGCAGATCCTCAGTGTCTCATCAACTGTTTTTTGACACTTCCCATACAGCTTGTACTGTTCTGTGAATACCTAGGTATAAACTATGCATCAAGCATAGTTTATACCGTATTTGGCGCATCCCACAGGGATGCGTCTGAACAAAATATGCCTGAAGGCATTTTTGTTCAGATTTTTCCGCAGCATTTCTTGTGCTGCGGAAAAACCTTCGAAAAAGTGATATACTGGCTCAGGATGTCCCCGTCACTGCTGCCGTAGATAACCTTCACCTCCACATCCACGGGGCATCCCTCCATCCCCGGCATATCCTTCCGAAAGGAGATCGTCTCCGGATGCTCCTTTCTTTCCCCGGTGAATACCATGTAGAATTCCGGCCGGGGAAGCTCAAGCACCTTCGTGGAATACTCGTCCAACCCGTTCCTGTCAATATACCTCCTGTACGTCTCAGCCAGATAAATCAGAAGTCTGACGATGATATTATAGGAAAAAGTACTTTGCGATTCCACCAGGACAAACAGGTTATTCCCCCGCATGAACCCCAAATCATTGTATATTCCCTTCAGGAACACGCTGGACAGAGTCACGATCGTTAGGTCGTCCTCACGCACATCCTTGTCCTCCGGATGCAGTTCCCTGTAGAGCCGCATGAGATACTCCAGCTTCCCGAACAGGTCACAGAATACACTGTCCTTTGCATTCCTGTTCACGTTTGCCTCCTCCGGGGCAAGCATAGGTCATGAAAAGCCATCAAGGCTTTTCATGACCGTGCTTGGCGAACCCCAAAGGGGATTTGCCTTGACCCGTTTACGGGTCGAGGCTAGCCACCCGGCAATGAGGGTTTGTCCGCCGCAGGCGGATTTTGACGCGCTTTTCCTTAGAGCGCGTCAAAACCTATCCTTTCCACCATTTCCTTTCTTTTCTTCCGGGATATTCTCTTCTTTCTCTTTCCCGCTCTCAAAATAACCCCCTATATCAACCGAGCAGTGCCTCAGGTTTCCCTCTTCTCCTCGTCTGACTCACTTCATTTGAATCTTTTCATTGAATCTTTTTATTGAATCTTTTTATTTGTGAATCTTTTTCATTGAATCTTTTCATTCAATTCTCTTCGTCTGACTCATTTGACTTCCAGGATATCGACTCCAAGCTTGACAATGATCTTCTGTCCCAGCAGGTCGACCTCGAGTCCGGCCATGTGCTTGTGGCGATCCGTCCAGCGGACACGCCCCTCCGTACCCTTCATGGGTCCATTCGTCACCACGAGCCGATCACCCTCCTTGTAACCTTCGGATCTGCGGATAATGTGATCCTCCCCGCCCAACTTCCTTAAAAGCGCTTCCTCGTCCGGATGAATGGGCGTCATGGTCTCCCCGATGGAAAGGATTTTCGTCAGCTCCGGGATGCTCCGAAGGCGCATCCGAAGACTTATAATGTCGGGAGTTTCCGCAAACAGATATCCCGGAAAGGCGACCTGCGTCCGAAGCTCGAGCATTCCCCTCGTCCGGAAAAGCCGTTCCGCCTGTATGGCAAAAATGTCCTCCCCATCCACGGCCGCTTCCTCCCGGCACCGCTTCATCATATCCAGTTCATGCCTGGTCTGAACCTGTATCACATACCACAATGCCGGATCAACCCCCCTGACTATCAAAATTGGCGCAAGACTGCGCCTGCCGTCCTTTGCGTATATCTGTAACTGTGCATTTATCCAATTCAACAAAATTCATTCTATACCAAATTCATGAACATTTCAATCATGAGCATTTCAATGTCTTTCCTGGCATGAATCAACTTTAGCGGACTGAAGCTGCACAACTATGGGAAAGCATAAAATGCTTCATAGAAACAAGCCTTTTGAAACAAGGCTTGTTTCAAATATAGTCAAAATATCAGTCCGCTAAAGTCCGGGGGATTTGAAAAATACCGGAAAGGTAAAGAAACAGAAGAAAGATTTGAACCATATCGAAAAAGAAAAGACCAGGAAGAAAGATTTGAACCATACCAAAAAAGGAAAGACTCGATGGAAGGAATCTGAAAGAAACTTTAAAGAAACATTTTATATTTTTTTGTTAAGATTCCTACCAAAAATTGAAAATATATGATATTATAATATTCCCAAATGAAGTGGGTGGGAAACTTTTGTCAAAATCCCAGGAATTACCAGTTATATTTTCAGTTTGTAAATTCGTTGTTCTTCATTTATAAGTTTGCAGATTTTTATTTTGGAATTCGTGAATTTTTAATTTATAAGTTTGCGGATTTTTATTTATAAATTCGTGGAATTTTAATTTATAAGTTTGTAGATTTTTAATTTATAATTTGGTAAATTATTATTTGTAAACTTGCACACTTGCACAATTGCATAGCGCAGGAAAGTGCAAGTAAGTCGATTAACAGGAGGCAACGCTATGACCGAAAGCGTATCTATGCCCATTCCAAGCGCCTTTGACCAGCTTGTTGAAATCCATCCAATCACGGATACCTACAGGATTCTTTATTTAAAGAAATACAAGTCAAGTCCGTTGGAAAGGGCAGGCTCATTTTCACAGGCCATCCAGTACATGTCCAGGAACTGCGTGCACCCGGGCGACGTGCAGTCCTTCATGCTTACCTGGGATCCCCATACCCTCTACGAGCGCCTGACGCGCTTCGAGAACATCCGGGGCATCACCTCGGAATTCCGGCTGCAGCGCCAGGACGGCTCGCTGGTCTGGATCGAGGATTACATCGTCCTCTCCGATGATGCGGAAAACGACCCCGTCATCATGTGCTACTCGAAGGCAAGCAGCCGACCCGTGGACGATGACGCGGCGGAGCAGACCATCGGCCAGCCCGCGAAGATCAATATGTACCGGGAGACGGAATTCTTCATGATGGCAGATCTGTGGATTGAGGACGCCTACGCGAAAAACCTCGCCGCCTTTGCCATCGACATTGATTATTTCAAGCTCTATAACGACATTTATGGTCGTGTTGCCGGGAACCGCCTCCTTACGGATACCTCGGAAATGCTCCTCCGCCTCTCCCAGGGCAAGGGGGGCATCGCAGGCTACCTGGGCGGCGATAATTTCTGCATCATCCTCCCCTATGACGAGGAGGACGACCGCGAATTCCGGAGCAGGCTCATCTCGCGCCTCAAGTCCTTCCAGCAGAGGGACGCCTTTTCCATGTCCTTTGGCATCTGCATCTGCAAGCCTGGGGAATTCACCTCCATGGAAATGTACGACCGCGCCCTGATTGCCCTCTCCCATGTCAAGAACGACTACAACAAACAGAGCCGTTTCTATGCCGAGGGCGACCTGAAGAGGCTGCGCGCCGAACAGATCCTGATGATTGACGCGGAAAAGGCCCTGAAGGATAATGAATTCATCTTCTACCTTCAGCCAAAGGTCGACATCCATACAGGCCTCATTACCAGTGCCGAGGCCCTGGTGCGCTGGAAGAAGGGAAATGAGATTATCTCTCCCGGTGCTTTCATTGACGTCCTGGAGAAATCCGGCTATATCTTCTCCCTGGACAAATATATCTGGGAGGCCGTTTGCAAATTCCAGAGGAGCCTCATGGACCAGGGGATTACTCCGCTGCCAATTTCCGTTAATGTCTCCCGCCTGGACTTCCACTTCGGGGATATAGCCGACTACTTCATTTCCCTCGTCAAAAAATACGCCATCCTCCCGGAGTACATACAGGTGGAGGTGACGGAAAGCGCTTATGCACAGGATACTGACGAGATCCTGAAGTGCTGCGAGAAGCTTCACGAGGCCGGCTTCATTATCCTGATGGACGACTTCGGCAGCGGCTACTCCTCGCTGAACTCCTTGAAGTCCATGTACATTGACATCCTGAAGATTGACAAGCGCTTCCTGGACTTCGAATCTACCAATGACACTGAGCACAGCATTGTCTCCACCATTATCAATATGGCCCATATGCTGGGCATCCTCGTGGTGACGGAGGGCGTGGAGACCCGGGAGCAGGTCACCATGCTGTCGGAAATGAACTGCAATTATGTCCAGGGCTATTTCTACTACAAGCCCATGCCTGTGGAGGATTACACGGAACTTATCCGGGACGAGGCGAATGTCAGCCGCGAGAAGCCCACGCTCCGCCGCACCAGGGTCGGAAGGCTCAAGATTGACGAGCTGATTTCCCAGAAGCTGGTTGACAACAACCTTGTGAACCACCTCCTCGGCCCTTGCGCGATTTTCGAGTCCTTTGAGGGCAATGTGCAGATTCTCCAGCAGAATGACGAATACACAAGACTCACGGGCCGCGATCTGGATGACGAGTACAGCAGGCTGCACGTGGCTGAGACCTCCGTCCGGGGTCGGGAATATTTCCTGAACATGCTTGAGGACGCGAAGGCCTACCCGAAGGACGGGCTGATCCGCATGGATCCCTACTGGCTGAAGGACGGCTCAGAGGTCATGCTCTACACCCGCACCTTCCCCATCTCCGAAACCGGCGGACACAGCTTCTTCCTGGTCCAGATCCGGAGGATGGACGAATCGGCCGAGGCATAGCCCCAGAGGGACAAGAACAAGTGGCGATTGAGACCACGATGCCAGAATGAAAGCCATCAAAGAGATATCAAGATCACGACGCCGGAATGATAATGTTCAAAGAGATGGTCAAGATTACGGCGCCGGAATGATAGTGTTCAAAGAGATGTCAAGATCGCGGCGCCGGAATGATAGTGTTCAAAGAGATGGTCAAGATCACGGTCCCGGAATGATAGTGTTCAAAAGGGTGGCCGGAATTTAATACTTTATAATTCACACAAAAACAGCGCCTTCTGTCCATTGACAAAGGCGCTGTTTTCGCTACATATATTTCAAGATATTTTCCGGACACATATCAATTCTCCACAAAAGCCCTCTACTATTCACTCATCATTTTACTTGTTTTGACTTAAACAGTAGTCCTTGCACCTCAAAGAGATGATAACTTTGTCTCTTTTGGTATTCTTCTCCGTCTTCCGCTTCGGACTGCTACCACACAGCAAAAGTACGACCAGATTCCCCCAAACAAGCCATTTTCTCCGTCCCTTTGTGCCTACCGCATAGCGAAAGGACGACCATTTTCCTCCAAACAAGCCATTTTCTCCGTCCCTCAGTCGCCGGGAAGCTAGCCTCGACCCGTAAGCGGGTCAAGGCAAATCCCTAAGTCGCCGGGAGGCTAGCCTCGACCCGTAAGCGGGTCAAGGCAAATCCCCACATTTATGGACGAAAAAACGATTTGAAGAACCTGAGGAAAGTACGTGGAAAACTCCTTTTTAACACATGTTTGAGGTCTGAACAGAAACAAAAGCCCACTGTCGTCCCTTCCGGCTATGCCCTCCGATAACGTCGGAGCATTGGCAGAAGCTCCGACAGCGTCCGGACGCATTCCTCCGCCTCCTCCGGCTCGTTATAAATCGAAAAGGAGAAGCGCAGGGTTGAATCCAGAAGCCTCTGCGGCAGACCGATGGCCTTTAATGTGCCTGAGATGCCTGGATGGTTGGATGAGCATGCCGACCCTGATCCCACAAAAATGCCCCTGTCCTCCAGGGCATGCAGCAGCACCTCCGCCCGGATGCCCTCGAAGCTTGCGGAAACAATCTGGGGAGCGCCGTCCTCTCCTTCCTCGGAATTGATCCTCACGCCGTCCAGTTCACGGAGCATTTCCATGAAATGATTCCGGATTCCCCTTATCTTCCGAACATATTCCTCCTGCCTGGCAAAGACCATTTCCGCGGCAAGGCCCATTCCCGCGATTCCGGGCACATTGTGCGTTCCGGACCTCATCCCGGCCTGCTGCCCCCCTCCGTAAATCAGGGGCTTCAGATGCAGCCTTTCATCCACGTAAAGAAAGCCTGCTCCCTTTGGCCCGTGGAATTTGTGGGCGCTTGCGGAAAGCAGGTCGATCCCGTCCTCTTTTGGACGTATCCTTACTTTGCCATAAGCCTGAATGGCGTCCGTATGAAAAAGCGTTCCGGGGTTACGCTCCTTGATGATCCTGCCGATTTCCGCGACCGGCTCCACTGCGCCGATTTCATTGTTCACGTACATGATGGAAACCAGTATAGTGTCCGGCCGGATGGCCGCCCGCAAATCTTCAAGAGAAATATGCCCCTTCCCATCAACAGGAAGGCTCGTAACCTCATACCCCATCTCAGCCAGCCTGTCCAACGGCTTGTAAACAGCCGCATGCTCGATAGCCGAGGTAATGATATGCATCCCCTGCCTTTTCCTGGCCTCCGCCGCACAGAACAGCGCCATATTATTGGATTCCGTCCCCCCGGATGTGAAAATGATTTCCTTCGGCTTCACCCTCAGGCTTTCCGCGATCTGCTCGCCGGTCCGGATGACATACTTCTCTGCCTCCAGCCCCTTCCTATGCTTTGAGGATGGATTCCCATAATCCTCGAGCATAATCTTGCTTACAAGTGCGGCCACCTCCGGAAAGCACCTTGTGGTAGCGGAATTATCAAAATAAATCTCTTTTTTGTTCATGAACGAATTCCAAATAAATAATCATCCCACGCATCATCAGACCATATCTTTTCACTCATCGCCGTCCTCATCCAGCAGAGTGGATTTTGGCCGCTCTGAATCCTGATATAGCAAACCGCCTGCGGGGCAATCGGTTCATCTGTCAGCGTGGGTTTTTAGCCGCTCTGAATTTTGACACAGCAAACCGCCTGCGGGGCAATCGACTAATCCAGCAGAGTTGCTTCCGAATCTGAAATATACGCCTGATTCTCAGAATCATTTCTCAGAATCCCTTATCAGGATCAATCCAAAGAAGGGATCCGCCTGTTTAATATCAAATAGAAGCGCCACATTCCAACGCTGCCATCAGAAGGCTCATGGCACAGATCGAGGCCGTTTCCGTCCTCAGGATGCGTTTTCCAAGAGTAATGGGCCGTATGTTGTGGGAAAGGGCGTCCTTTATTTCCGTTTCCGAAAATCCGCCCTCTGGACCTATGAAAAGCGCGATACGGGACGCTGTATTACTTTCACTATTACTTTCTTCCTTTGACTTAATGTCGCAGGCATTGAAATCCGCATTGATGTCCGATTCATGACTGGACAGCGATGCAAACGAAGTATGGAAGTCTTGCCTTTCATTCTTTTTAATGCCACAGGCATTGACCTCCGATTCGTGAGTGGACACTGGCGCAAACGAAGTATGGAAGTCTTGCCTTTCATTCTTTTTAATGCCGCAGGCATTGACCTCCGATTCGCGACCGGGCAATGGCGCAAACGAAGGAAGAAAGACATGTCCTTCCTCTCTCCGAAATCCGGCTGCCCTCCTTCCGATCTCCTTCACCTCCTGAAAAATCTGCAGGCTCTCGCCCACATTGTCAGCGTTTTCATAGGGGATCAGTGCCAAACGGAAGTCCCCCATCCGCTTCATGGCCTCCTGCCATGACATGACAGAATGAACCACGGGCAGCAGGGAACGCTTTGACTGCTTCGCGGCTGCCTCCGCAATGGCCTGCCAACGGTTTTGCTTAGCCTCTGCCCTCTTCCTGTCCAGCTTAACTACGGTATTTCTCGTTTCCAGCGGGACAATGACATGCGCCCCCAGCTCTACGGCCTTCTGGACAATAAGCTCCATCTTGTCCGTTTTCGGAATCCCCTGAAACAGCCATATCTCCGCGGGCAGCTCATGAGGAGCCTCCTTAAAACATATACGGAGCAGGACATCCTTATCGGAAATCCCCTCAACCTCGCATTCATAATCCGTCCCCTGCCCGTCCGAAACCAGGACCCTCTCGCCCCTTCTTATGCGGAGGACGTCCCGCAGATGATGGCAATCCTGCCCTTCAATGCGGATAAGCCCACCCTCGATCCGGGACGGATCCGCAAAAAAATGATGCATACCCAAACCTCCGCCCCTGTCTTGAGCCCGCTCCCGATATCACCCAATCCGACTGATACCGCTTAAATACTGGCGATACAGCCTAATTCCACCCATCATCGTTTAAATTTCGCCAATCCAACCTCATTCAGCCCGATACCGTTTAAATACGCCAATCCAGCCTCATTCAGCCCAATACTGCTTAAATACGTCAATCCAGTCTCATTCAGCCCGATACCGCTTAAATACGCCAATCCAGCCTCATTCAGCCCAATACCGCTTAAATACGCCAATCCAGCCTCATTCAGCCCGGTATCGCTTAACACTGCCAAATCCCGTCAAACGCTTTCCCCGCAGGCCTCCGCATAGGCACGGAGGGCATCCTGCTGCTTTTTGTTGAGCTTTTCAGGGACGCTGACAACCAGCGTCACATACTGATCCCCTCTCACATTCGGGTTCTGGAGGCTTGGCACCCCTTTTCCGCGCAGCCTGATCCTGGTATCCGACTGGGTCCCGGGCTTAATGCTTAACTCCACGGGTCCGTCCACCGTCTTCACGATTGCCTTCCCTCCCAATGCGGCTCTTGCGAAGCTGATGGCCTCCGTGGAAAAGATGTTCAGATCCTGCCGTTTGAAGAAAGGATGCTGTGTGACCACCACCTCGACCTGAAGGTCTCCCCTCGGGCCTCCGTTGATTCCGGGATCGCCCCCGCCCGAACGGCGGATCACCTGCCCGTTGTCAATGCCTGCCGGGATACTGATCTCCAGCGTCTTCTGCGTGCTGATATATCCCTCGCCCCGGCAGTCAGGACACTTGTCCTTGATAATTTTTCCGGTTCCCCGGCAATCCGGGCAGGTCGTCACCTGCTGCATCATGCCGAAAAGGCTCTGCCTGGACATAACCACCTGGCCCCGGCCGCCGCATTTCTGGCAAGTCTCCGGACTGCTGCCCTTCTTCGCCCCGCTGCCGCCGCAGGTCTTGCATTCATCCTTATAACGAATCTTGATATTCTTCTTGCATCCTTTGATAGCTTCTTCGAAGCTGATGCGGACACTGGTCTGTATTGGCGCGCCCTTCTGTGCCTGGTTTCCACGGCTCCTGCCGCCACCGAAACCATAGGATGAGAAGCCGCCCCCTCCGAAGCCGAAAAGATCGGAGAACAAGTCGGAAAAATCCATGCTCCCAAAGTCGAATCCGCCAAAGCCGGAGCTTGCGCCGGCAGCAGTATTGGCATCAAAGGCGGCATGGCCGTAGGTGTCATAAGCCTTTCTCTTGTCAGGATCCGAAAGCACCGCATACGCCTCGGAACACTCTCTGAACTTGGCTGCGGCAGTGTCATCCCCAGGATTCGCGTCAGGATGATATTGTTTTGCAAGCTTTCTGTAAGCCCTCTTGATCGCGGCCTCATCCGCGTTTTTATCTACCCCCAGGACCTCGTAATAATCCCGTTTTTCTGCCATGTCATTCCTTTCCCCACCCTCGCGCGAAGCAATCACGCGCGTGGATTCAATTCCATCATGCTTTGACTTGATGCCGCAGGCATTGAACCCCGTTTGTGCCTGGCCATCGGCACAAATGAAGCATGAAAGGCTTGCTTTTCATACTTTGACTTAATGCCGCAGGCGTTGAGTCCCATTTGTGTCGCTCAAGCGGCACAAATGAAGTATGAAAAGCTTGCTTTTCATACTTCCGATCATGGATCCTCGCTCCACATAGGATTATGAAAGATTCCCTTTATGCTTAATGCCGGACATACCGATAGGCGGCTCTGCCGGAGGCAAAGCCGCCAAGAATCAAACAATCTGTCATGAAGCACAACACATCATGTCAAATGCCATTTCTTTATATCGCTTCCCATTATACTTCTTATACTTCCTTGAAATCCCCGTCAACGAAGTTGTCATCAGATCCGGAGCCGCTGTCCTGGGACGTTGCGCTGCTGGCATTACCGCCCATATTACCCGTTCCGGGATCAGCGCCCTGGGTCTGCTGCGCCTGCTCGTAGACCTTTGTAAACAGAGCCTGGGAGGATTTCATCAGAGTTTCCTGAGCCGCCTTGATCCTCTCGGCTCCATCCTTCGTGATGCCCTCCAGCGGGTTGGCCGCCAATACATCCTCGAGTGCCTTGAGGTTGGCCTCCACCTCAGCCTTGTCGGAAGCGGAAATCTTGTCACCCACATCCTCCAGAGCCTTCTTCGTCTGGAACACGATAGAGTCCGCGCCGTTCCGGATTTCAATGGCCTCCTTCTTCTCCTTGTCCGCGGCCTCGTACTGGGCGGCTTCCTTAACCGCCTTGTCGATATCCTCCTTGCTCATGCTGGAGCCGGAGGTAATGGTAATGTGCTGCTCCTTACCCGTCCCCTTGTCCTTCGCGGATACATTAACAATGCCGTTGGCATCGATGTCGAAGGTCACCTCGATCTGAGGCACTCCACGCGGGGCCGGAAGAATGCCGTCCAGACGGAACTGTCCGAGGGTCTTGTTATCCTTTGCGAATTCCCTCTCGCCCTGAACCACGTGGATGTCCACGGCCGACTGGTTGTCGGCAGCCGTCGAGAATACCTGGGAAACCCTCGTAGGAATGGTCGTATTCCTCTTAATAAGCGGGGTGGCCACGCCGCCCAGTGTCTCAATGGAAAGCGTCAGCGGCGTCACGTCCAGAAGAAGGACATCGCCTGCGCCCGCGTCGCCGGCCAGCTTGCCGCCCTGCACCGCCGCCCCGAGGGCAACGCATTCATCAGGATTCAGGGTCTTTGAAGGCTCCTTGCCGGTCAGCTGCTTAACCTTTTCCTGCGCCACAGGCATACGGGTAGAGCCGCCCACCAGGAGCACCTTTGAAAGCTCCGAAGGGGTAATGCCAGCATCCCTCAGCGCGTTTTTCACAGGCACCGCGGTCCTTTCCGTCAGATCCGCTGTCAGCTCCTCAAATTTCGCCCTGCTCAGGTTCATATCAAGGTGCTTCGGGCCTTCCGAAGTCGCCGTAATGAAAGGAAGGTTGATTTCCGTCGTGGTCGCCGTGGAAAGCTCCTTCTTCGCCTTTTCTGCGGCCTCCTTCAGCCTCTGGAGGGCCATATTATCCTTTGACAGATCCACGCCTTCAGCCTTCTTGAACTCGGAAACCATCCAGTCCGTGATCCTGTTGTCATAGTCATCGCCGCCAAGATAGGTATCGCCATTGGTGGCCAGAACCTCAATAACGCCATCGCCGATCTCGATAATGGAGACATCAAAGGTTCCGCCGCCGAGGTCGTAAACCATGATCTTCTGCTCTGACTCGTCATCCAGCCCGTAAGCCAGGGCGGCAGCCGTCGGCTCGTTAATGATTCTCTTTACATCAAGGCCGGCAATCTTGCCCGCGTCCTTCGTGGCCTGCCGCTGGGAATCATTGAAATAAGCCGGCACGGTGATGACGGCTTCCGTCACCTTCTCCCCGAGATAAGCCTCGGCATCCGCCTTCAGCTTCATCAGGATCATCGAAGAAATTTCCTGCGGCGTGTAGTTTTTGCCATCAATGGAAACCTTGTAATCCGCGCCCATATGACGCTTGATGGAAGAAACCGTCCTGTCCGCATTGGTCACGGCCTGCCTTTTTGCGGGCTCGCCCACCAATCTCTCCCCGTTCTTAGTGAAAGCCACGACGGAAGGGGTCGTCCTGAGACCCTCCGCGTTTGCGATAACGGTAGGCTTGCCGCCTTCCATAACTGCCACACAGCTATTCGTAGTACCCAGATCAATACCAATTATTTTTCCCATAATCCACCTCTCCTGTATTTAACCGGCGGACTGCAAGCCAAGAAAGCGAAATATCAGGCATCAGATATCTGATATCAAATATTCAAATATCTAATATTCAAACATCTGCTTCCGATTCACAGTCCTTATCCTCTGTCATCAAATTTATCTCAAACATCCTTCAGACATCCTGCCCGATCCGAGCCGTCCGTCCCCGGGATGATTGAAAGCATGCATATTATTTATGTTTAACTATATCAGCTTGTTGTTGGTGCCCTGTATATTCATCAGCACCTCTAATATCCGTCATCGCCTTGTATTTGCTGCCCTATACTATTTCTTTACCTTGACCATGGAGTGACGGACAACCGTTCCCCTGTAGGTATAACCTTTCTGGAGATCCTGCGTCACCGTATCCTCCTCCGCGTCGCTCTCCTCATCCGTCATCACGGCATTATGCAGATTCGGATCGAATTTCTTCCCCAGGGCGTCAATGGGCTCCACCTGAAGGTCAGCGAAAATCTTCATAATCTGCTTGTAAATGCCCTCGACCCCCTTGACAAAGGAATCCTCCCTGTCTTCCTCCTGAATCGTCCCCATGGCCCTTTCAAAATTATCCACCACTGGGAGCAGCCGTTCAATCACATCTTTCGCTCCCATTTCGAACATCTGGGTCTTTTCTTTTTCCGTCCTCTTTCGGAAATTATCGAATTCGGCATACAGCCTCAGGTACTTTTCCCTGGCCTCCGCAAGCTCCTTTTCGCTTTGTTTGGAGGAAATCCCGGAAATCTTTCCCGCCACATCCTCCTCTTCTATGCCATCTCCGCTTCCGGCCTCCGGGGACTCCTCATTCCCATCCTGAAATTCATCCCCGGAATTCTCTTCCGACTCATCCTCCCCACCCTCTATTGGGATATTTCCTTTTCCTTTGTCGCCTTTGCCATCCTCCCTGCCGGATGAATCACCGGCGAAAGCGAACTCATCTCCTGCCACATCCTCATCATGAACAAAATCTTCATTCCGTTTTCCCATTGTTCCATCTCCTCCCGCCTCTGCCGCGGCAGAAACGCCTAACTCTATCTATTGATATTTTGCTAATTCATCTATCTATTGAAAAGCCTGATCCATTTCCTTCATCAATCCGGAAAGGATTTCAAGCACCTTTTCATAATCCATCCTTTTCGGTCCGATTACGCCAATGGTTCCTTTCATTCCATTACCCAGAGCATAGTTTGCAGTAACCACGGCACAGTCGGCAATATTTTGCAGCGGTGATTCTTCCCCGATATAAACCTGAATCTGATGGCTGCCCCCTTGCGAGTCTACATCCGCTTCCCTCACCAGCTCGGCAAGCTCATCTTTCTTTTCCAAAGCGGAAATCAGCTTTGACGCGTTCTCAGAATCCGTCAGCTCCGGATATTTGAAAATGTTGGTCGCCCCGGATGTGTAAATCTGCGGTTCGCCCGCCTCAGCGCCAAGCATTTCCTTGATAGTCTCGAGAATGGCTCGGAGCGTTGCCTTGTACCGGGACCTGGCAAATATCTGGGCGCAGCGCCCTTCCGTGATATCTACCGCGGAAAGACCGGCCAGCTCGTCATTCAGAATCAGATTTAGTGAAAGTACCGTGTTAAAGTCCAGTTCTTCTGTCCCGTCCAGGTTCACCGTTGCCGTACGCACCATGTTCCCCTGCATCATGACTACCAGCAGGAGCTTCCTTACATCCACCACTGAAATCTGCAGAAACTTGATCTTGTTCTTATGGACGCTAGGTCCGGAAACCATTGCCGCGTAATTCGTATTATCCGCCACAGTGCGCACCAACTGCTTCAGGGCCGTCTCCAGTCTGTCCACCCTTTCGAGCATGCTGCTTTTGACCTCAACCAGATCACGCTGATGCTTCTCCATAAGCTGATCCACATAGAAACGATAGCCCCTGTCCGAAGGAATCCGGCCGGCGGATGTATGAGGCTGCAGAATATAACCCATCTCTTCCAGATCGCTCATTTCATTCCGAATCGTTGCGGAACTTAAGTTCAAACCGGAATACTTGCTGATGGTTCTGGAACCAACTGGTTCGCCCGTCTCAAGATAATTTTTTATTATTGTCGTCAAAATGACGACTTTTCGCTTATCCAGCTCCATCCCGGACGCCCCCTTTAAGGAATTCCCTCGAAACAAAAAACGGAAAAATTCAGAATACCTTCCGAATTATCTGATAGTCCAATCCCCCTATACCATTTGCCCAATGTCAGAAACACAATATTGTTGAATGACCAGCAACTTATGGCTTATAGCCAATACCTTGCGGCTTATAGCTAATGGCTTATGACATATGGCCAATGCCTTACGGCCTATGGCTTATGATTAGAAACTACCAACCGCCATCATATATCGTTAAGCGGCTGTTAGCACTCCATTTATCAGAGTGCTAACATCTATACGATAGAATACTCTGTCCTCCCCTTAATGTCAAGCTTTTTTCTCTTTCTTTTTCTGTTTTCTCCGTTTTATGTTTCTTTTCAATGCTCTACCCCCTGAGTCTTCCATTAATTAATGTATCTGAATATCCGAATAAAAAATCTGAATAAAACCTGTCATTTTTTGAATCTGCCTTGATGGAATTTTGCATTCCATGATATGATATATTCCACTCAGAAATCAAGTAAAGCCAAATCAAATAAAGCCAAAAGGGGAGGAATCCGCATTATGTCAAATATCATTCTTTTGCTCATAGCCACATTTGCATTTTCTATCTCGCCACCTTGCCTGATTCGTTCACCCCAGCCCTTCATGGCTTTCAAGCCAATGGAGGTACAGGCAGCCGAGCTGAAGACGAGCCAATCAATGATGGGTTCGGAGAAAGCTCAAACGGCAACACAACAGACAGTGCCGGATTCACCCACGCCTGCCACAGTCCTTTTGGAATGGTATGAGCGGAACCCCTGGGTGGCAGGACGGCTTCATGCGGAAGGCAGCCCGCTGGATGAGCCGGTTATCTACACTCCCTCCGATCAGAACTTTTTCCTTCACAGGGATCTGGACGGCAACCCCTCCGAGGCCGGAAGCCTTTTCCTCGCCGAGCCATGGAAGGAAGGGAACAATCATGCGCTGATTTACGGACACAATATGAAGAATGATAAGAAATTCGGCATGCTCCTGAAATACAGCGATGCCGCCTACGGCCTGTCCCACCCCACCATGCATTTCGACACGCTGAAGGAGGAAGGCGAATACGAATTACTCGGAGCCTTCTACAGCGAAATATTTGATGTTGCCAATCTTGAGGGGAGCGGAGACCGGGCAAAGATCAATGAACGCTATGGAAATTGGAGTTCCCTGTCCGAACTGGATTTCAGCGCGCCCTACCCGAAAGGTGATATCTACGAAAAAGAAAAAAGCATCCAGGACGGCAATTTCCGTTACTATTACTACACGGATCTGTCATCCCGGAAAGACTTCGACCATTATGTTTCAAAAGTAAAGGAACTTTCTCTTTACGACACCGGACGTACCGCGGAATGGGGTGACAAGCTGCTGACCCTCTCCACCTGCAGTTACCACAAGTCCAACGGACGCTTTGCGGTAGTCTTCGTACAGCACCACAAAAAATAAACGTAAGTACTCAGGTCCCCTGAGCAGTTTTGCGGCAAAAGACGCAGCGCTTACGCGCATTCCCATGCGTCTTTTGCCTGTTTTTCTGCTTTTTTATGCCGCTTGCAGCAAGTGCAGGCGGCCACCTGAGTAGAACAAATAAACATCATTGATCACCAAACCATCCCACACCCCCTCTGGCAAATGCTTTTTCCCTGAAACTGAGACCAGAGTCATATCCAGCACCATACCCACCGCCGGAAACAGGCGAGAATCCTCAGTAGTGAGAAAACCTTCTCCCTTTTGGACGACTTTTTATTATCCGGCGGCCTTTCATCTGCCAAAGCGAAAACCGCGAGAGATCCTCACACCTTCATCGTGAGCAGCAGCTCCACCGCCATCCTGTCCTTCAGGTTCCCGTTCTTGATGGCCTCGTCATACTCGAGACAAAGCCTTATGTATTCCCGAAGGCTTTTCATGGAATAATTCCTTGCCTCCTCCATGCGCTTCCCGGCCGCCCAGGGAGGCAGTCCCAGGGCCTTGCCGCATTCCTCACGGCTTTTTCGACGCTCGAGGCATTCCTTTGCCACTAGAAGCTGGTTGAAATTGCGTCGCAAAAGGGCCAGCATCTTCATCGGGGCCACCTCCAGAAGCAGCAGATCCGCGTAATAACGCATCACGGCCTCCCGGTTTCCCCGCCCAAGCGCCGACAGCATATCAAAGACCCTGTCCTCCGGATTCTGCGTGCAGATCGTCTCAACATCCTCATCTTCCACGGCCTCCCGGCTGCCTGTATAGGAAATCAGTTTTTCCAGTTCAGACAGAAGATTGTCCATCCCGTGACCGGCCATGGCAAGAAGCCTCCGCATGGCGGAAGGCCTTATCTTCTTCCCCGCCCCGGCCAGGATTCGAACAGCCCATTTCTGAAGCGAAGCCTCATCCTGCTCCCCCAGCTCACAAACAAAGCCATTCTTCTGGACGGCCTTATACAGCTTGCCCCTCTTGTCGATCTCATTTTCCAGAAAAAAAAGATGAGAAGTCTCCGGAATATGGGGAATATAATCACACAGTTCCTCCGGAGCCTTTCCCTTGAAAAGGCCGGAATCATCCACGACCACCAGCCGGTGATCGGCAAAAAACGGCATTGTCTCCAAAATTGAAATAAGCTCCTGAACCGGCGGCTCCCCCTCAAAGCACTGATAATTCATCCCGTCCTCGCCCCCTATGGCCTTAAGGAACTGCTTCTTATAGGACCTCTTCAGATAGTCCTCGGAACCATACAAAAGATATACCGGCCTGAAAGAGCCGCTCTTCAAATCCTCATTCAGCGCAAGATAGTCCTTACTGCCGTCCCCCTTCTGCTTTCTTCCGCTTAATCCTGCTGCCATACAAAAAGCTCCTCTATCAAAGTGGTTTTGGGGCCATTTTAATTGCCGACTAACATCTGCGGTATCGTAAGCTAAAAAGCTCCTCTATAAAAGTGGTTTTTGGGCCATTTTAATTGCCGACTAACAGTGTCGCGGCATCGCAGTAACCCTTACATATTACGGCTTTTCTCGTATGCCCAATCCATATACAGCGGAACTGCCCTGAACAGAAAAGTGTTCTCCGTCATTTCTACAATCAACTCCTCTATCGTGAATGGCCGATAGCTGAAACTGACCTCCTCCAGATAGCGATCAAGCTTATCCTTCTTTATCAGTCTGAAAAACTTCTTTGTATCCTTATTCGCGGTACACAGACGCTTAAGGTAATCCTCCGCCCTGTCAAAATCGCCTTTCTTAAAATAGAGAATCGAAAGCGGAAGCAGCATCTGTGTTTCCTCATAACCGTCATACTTCTTGTGAAGCTCCAGGGCAGGCTCTTCCTGCTCCAAAAAGGCATAAACATGCATCAAACTATAACGGGCACCAATATTATCATCTTCGGACAATCTGATCATTTCTTCATATTCCCTGGCCGCAAGAGTCGGCATTCCGACTTCTACCATGAAATCCGCATATTTGCTAAGAAGTCTCATGTATGGCCTTGTTTCCACAATCCCCCAAAACTCACCGATGCTGCCCTCATCCATAAAGCCTTTCTTCTCCATAATCTTTGTACCATTTTTGACAGCCTCGGAGAGCTTCTGATAATACCCCCATGCACTATCATGCTCGATCAAATCAAGGGAAGCACTAATGGCATCTATATTGTCCGGCTCCAATTCCAAAGCCTTCTTTATATATTTTTCTGCTTTCGCTTTAGTTGTGGCTTCTTCTGCCAATTCAAGATAATCATCGGCCGTTTTTGCAGTTTTCTCTGTAATTTTTTCCGAAAGATTACCGCTATAATCTTCTGTGAAATTTTTAAGAAGTTCGTTTACATCCTCCATAGGCATATCTTTCGCGCCATTTTCATCCAAAAACTTATGCATGGCTTTTAATAACTTCTCTGACTCCCTGCTCATTTGCTAATCCTCCTCTATCAAAGTGGTTTTTGGGCCATTTTAATTGCCGACTAACAGCTGCGGTATCGCTCGCCAAATGGCTCCTTACACTGAGTCCCCATTTTCCAAGGCTCTCTTTATTGTCATATATTCCTTCAATTTAATTTCATCCTCTTTTATTCCTCTCATCATCAGACATTGATATTATATGAAAAATCAGCAATAGTATCAAGAAAAACAAAAAGAAGCAGCGTCAGTGCTCATTTTTCCTTTTGGGGAATTGCGCATATATCTATCTATGTTAAAGAATGATAATCTTTAATGAGTCGTAAAAAGGCATGAGCGACTCCTCAGCGTCGTTCATGCCTTTCTCCAGCCTTTCCAGCTTCTCTATTTATTTTGTGGGCTTTTTCCACTCCGAGTTCTGACACAGCGAGCCGCCGGTGGGGCAAACCGGCTCACGGCGTCTGCAGGCTCCCGTCCCGGTTCCTGGTCTGGGTCCAGGTCGTCACGGTATTGGTGCAGGGGTACTTCAGCGCCTCCTCCTCCACCAGATCCACGCCCAGCCCCGGCTTGTCGTTCGCGTAAACAAAGCCGTCATTCCCGTATTCCGGAAGCCCCGGGAAGACATCAAGCAACGCGCCCTTCTTCCCGCTCAGCTCCTGAATAACAAAGTTCGGAGGCTCGATGCCGCTCCACTCCTGCAGGCCCAGGTTCTCAGCGGCAAGATCGATATGAATGTTCGCCGCATGAGCCAGGGGGCTCATGTCCCCGGGACCGTGCCAGCAAATGCGTACCCCGAACTCGGCGCAGAACTGCTGCAGCTTCCGGGCAGGCGTAATGCCGCCGACCTGGCTCAAGTGCACGCGCATATAGTCAATACCCCTCTCCTGCACCAGGCGCTTATATTCCGCCGGGTTATTGAAAAGCTCGCCCTGGCTCAGCGGCGTCGTGCTCAGAGCCTTGATGCGCGGAAGCCATTCCACATGCTCCAGCGGCACCACGTCCTCCATGAAGAACAGGCGGAAAGCCTCCATTTCCTTCACGAATTCAACGGCCTCGGTCGGATGGATCCTCTCATGCACATCATGCACCAGCTCGACCTCATAGCCTTCCTTCTCCCGGATTTTTTCAAACAGCTTCAGCGTGTCGCGCATATACTTCTTGCTGTCCAGATAAATGCCGGGATGAGCCCCCTTCGCCGCCCACTCCGGCGCCTCGCCATAACCGCCGCCGCCATAACCCCCGCACTGGCAGCGGATATGCCGCACGCCGATGGCACGGTACTTCTCGATATTCTCGCAGATCTCCTCCGCGTCCGCCCCGTCCACATGACGGTAAACCGGGACGCCGGCCCGCATCTTGCCCCCGAAAAGATCATACACCGGCATGCCGGCCATCTTCCCCTTGATATCCCAAAGGGCCATGTCAATACCGGAAATCGCGTTGTTCACGATGGGACCGGTACGCCAATACGCGTTCTGATGCATTAGCTGCCATATTTCCGTAATATTATTGCACTCAAGGCCCAGCACCAGAGGCTTAAGGTAGGTCTCCACCAGGTGCTGCACCGTCAGGTGCCGGTAGGCGAAGGTCGCGCATCCAAGGCCATAAAGCCCCGGCTCCGTCGTCTCCACCTTCACGACCACCAGATTGATCCCCTCCGGTGCCGTACAGATGACTCTCACATCTCTGATTTTTGGATTCATAAGTTAACCCCAATCCCGATTCGAAAGAATCCTGTTTCTTACTTACAAAGATAAGCGCCGTCAACCGGTATCGTTGTTCCGTTAATGTAATCCGAAGCGGCTGAGGACAGGAAGAGCACGATGCCCTTCAGGTCGTCCGGCGTGCCCCAGCGTCCCTGAGGGATGCGCAGCGTGCACTCGTCCTTCCGGGCCTGCGTCATATTCGCCGTCATTTCCGTATCCATATAGCCCGGGCAGATGGCGTTAATGTTGATATTCCGGCCGGCGCAATCCACCGCCACGCTCTTCGTCAACTGGCTTACCGCGCCCTTCGTTGCCGTGTAGGCAGGAACCGTAGTGCCGCCGAACCAGGTCACCATGGAACCGATGGTAATGATCTTACCCCTGGTCTCCTGTTTCAGCATCACCTTGAGAGCCCGCTGGATCATGAACCAGACATGGTTCAAATTAATATTAATAACCAGATCCCACTCATTCTCCGGGAATTCCTCCGGCAGGTGCCTGCGCTGAATGCCTGCAGCCGGAATCAGGACGTCAAGCCTTCCATCCAGGATCTTCATCGCGTCGTCAAACATCCGGTTCAGATCCTTCCTGTCCGAAAGATCCCCGCTGACCGGCCAGGCCTCATACCCCTTCGCCCGGTACTCCTCACAGACCTTCTCCAGCTTCTCCTTCTGCACGTCCATCAGCACGACCTTGCAGCCATTCTCAAGAAGTCCTTCGGCCATCCCCCGGGAAAGCCCCTGGGCGCCGCCCGTCACAATACAATGCTTGCCCGCAACATCAAACATCTTATTTGCAGCCATATCTTTGATCTCCTGAAAAAATCTTTATGCCGTATTATTCAATACATTTATCCGGCAAATCCTATACGATAGAATGCTGATCAATCAACGATTAATCAGTGATTACTCATCTATCAACTATCGATTACTCATATCGATTATTCATCAATTGATCTGCATTCCCCTATAATACGCTTAAAACCGCGAAAGAAGAGAATTAGTTACTACCCGGGTAGCCGCTTGCACTTATTGCAAGCAGTGTACAAAAAGTAGAAAAATATCAAAAGACGCATGGTATGCGCGTAAGCGCTGCGTCTTTTGCCGTAACTGTTCAGGGAACCTTAGCAGTCACGAAAATTATTCCACCCCGTCAAACAGGATGACGGTCTTCTTCACTTCCGGGTTCGGATGAAGGATGTTGTCAAAGACCTTGTCGATCTCGCTGAATTTCACAAAGGTCGTCGCAAGCCCTTCCAGCCTGTACTTGCCCTCCGCCATCTTTTTGGCAGTGGGCTCGAACTGGTGCAGGCTCATCCTGGAACCGATAATATCCAGCTCCCTAGCGTTAATGTCATTCTGGCAGAGGCCCTCGGGTTTGCTGCAGAAGCCCATGGGAACCACGCGCCCCGCGTTGCAGACAATGCCCTTCTGCAGGACGAAGGTAAGGCTCCCCTGGAAGCAGGCGCTGTCAAAGGCCACCGTGCAGCCGTGCCCGTCCGTGATCTCCGCGACCCTTTCCACCACATTTTCCGTCTTGCTGTTAATGGTATAATCCGCCCCGAAGAGCTTGCTCCTCTCCAGGCTGGAATCACTTATGTCGCAGCAGATCACCGTCTTCGCGCCCTTCAGCTTGCAGGCCTGGGCAATGATCGTGCCGATGGTCCCGGTGCCGAGGATGAAGACCACATCGTCCTCCGCGATCCTCGCCCTGGTGGTGCAGTGCTCCCCGATGGCCAGGGGCTCGATCAGCGCGGCATCCCGCCAGGGGATATTGTCGTCAATCTTGTATACATCGCTCTCGATGGCGGTGAAATACTCCCTCCAGCCGCCGTCCGTACCGCTGCCGCGCACCAGGACATGCTCGCAGACATTGCCCCGGCCATGGGTGCACTGGTAGCAGTTGTCACAGGTGATGATCAGATCCACGACCACATGATCCCCGACCTTTATCTTCTTGCAGTCCTTCCCCACCTTGACGATCTCGCCCACATTCTCATGCCCGGGCACCAGCGGGTAACGGCTCAAGGGGTTCTCCCCCTTGAAAATATGCATATCGCTGCCGCAGACCCCGGCGGCCTTCATCCTGATCAGAACCTCGTCATCCTTCGGCTCCGGAATCGGGACCTCGCGGATCTCATATTTGAACGGTTCCGTAATCACACATGATTTCATTTCCAGCTAACCTCCCCTATCAGAACAGTATTCAGCCACCCTGATTTCATATCATGCCGGGTCGCCCGCGGGCAGCCCGGACCCTTGCTCCAGATCACGGCCTGAAGCATTACCCTCCAAGATACGCTTTCTTCACTTCCTCGTTCGCGGCAAGGTTTGCGCAGCTGTCCGTCAGCACGATCTCGCCCGTCTGCATGACATATCCCCTGTCCGCCGTGGCCAGCGCGATCTTTGAGTTCTGCTCAACAAAGAGGATGGTCGTTCCACGCTTGTTGATTTCCTTGATGGCTTCGAAAATGCCCTTGACCACGATGGGCGCAAGACCCAGGGAAGGCTCGTCCAGGACGATCATCTTCGGGGCCGCCATCATGGCGCGGCCGATGGCCAGCATCTGCTGCTCGCCGCCGGAAAGCGTACCCGCCGCCTGTGTCTTCCTCTCCAGGAGCCTCGGGAAAAGGTCATAAACCTTCTGGAAATCCTTTTTGATGCCTTCGCCGTCTCTTCTCAAGTAGGAACCCATCTTGAGGTTTTCCTCCACGGTGAGCTGCGGAAAGACATGACGCCCCTCCAAAACGTGCAGGAGACCCATGGCCGTGATCTTGTTGCCCTTCTTTTTGTCAATACGTTTTCCATCAAACCAGATCTCCCCGCGGACGCCCCTGGGGCTCGTCAGCCCGGAAATGGTCTGAAGCGTAGTGGTCTTCCCGGCCCCGTTGGCCCCGATCAATGTGACCATCTCGCCCTCATTAACATAAAGATCGATTCCCTTCACCGCATGGATATTTCCATAATAATATTCAAAATTCTTGAGTTCGAGCATTGCCGCCATATCAATCTTCACCTCCCAGATATGCCCTGATGACCTCAGGATTATTCTGTACTTCCTCCGGCACGCCCTCCGCAAGCAGCTTCCCGTATTCCAGGACGTAAATATACTGGCAGATGTGCATGACCAGCTTCATGTCGTGCTCGATCATAAGTATCGTAACACCCATGTCCAGAATCTTCTGCAAAAGCCGGTCAAACTCTTCCTTCTCGCCCGAGTTCATGCCGGCCGCCGGCTCATCCAGGAGGAGGATCTTGCAGTTCGAGGCAAGGCCGCGGACGATTTCCAGAAGCCGCTGCCCGCCATAGGGAAGGGACGAGGCCGGATCGTTGGCGTACTTCTCCAGGCCGACGAACTTCAGCCACTCATAGGCCTTCTCCTTTGCCTCCTTCTCCTCCCGCCGTACAGCAGGCGTCTTGAACATGTCGGTCAGGAAACCGCCCTTCATCCGGGGGTGCATGCCCACCAGCACATTTTCCAGCGCCGTCATTTTCCAGAACAGGTTAATGACCTGGTACGTCCTGGAAATGCCTGCCTGGCAGATCTGGTAAGGGCGCAGGCCCTCGATGTGCCTGCCGTCAAAAATGACCGTGCCCTCGGAAGGCGTATATACGCCGCTGATGCAGTTGAAAAAGGTCGTCTTGCCCGCGCCGTTCGGCCCGATCAGGCCGGTGATCTGCTTGTCGCGGATCTTCAGATTCACATGGTTGACGGCTACAAGGCCGCCGAATTTGATGGTAACTCCATTCGCCTCAAGCATCCGTCACACCCCCTTCTTCTCACTCACCGCGGTGCCAGCGTCCGTCTTGCCCGCGGATTTCTTTGCCTTCAGGTTATCGTAATATTCCTTCGCCGTCCCGTAAATTCCGCCCGGGATCGCGATAATGACGATGAGCATCAGCACGCCGAAGACCAGCATCTGCAGGTTCTGCAGGTCGCGCAGCGACTCATTAATGACAAGGACCGAAATCGAACCGACGATCGGCCCCCAAAGGGATCCCGTGCCGCCGAAGAGCAGCATGGTCAGGAACATGACCGACTGCTTGTAAAGGAAGCTGTCCGGGGAAGCGTACTTCGTCATATGGGTAACCAATGCCCCGGCAAAGGCCGTATAGAAAGCCGACATCGCGAAGGCCTTGACCTTGTACATACGCACATCGATTCCCATGCCGTCCGCCGCCTTGACATTTTCCCGGATGGCCATGAACGCGCGGCCCGTGCGGGAATTGATCAATGCCTGCTTCAGGGCAAGGAAGATCAGGACGCAGACAAGGCCGAACCAGTAGAATTTGAACTGATTGTCCAGCTTGAAACCAAAAATGGAAACGGAATCCGTATACATTCCCACGAAATTCCCCGTAATATTGCCCGGGGAGTGGGAAATAAGGATGTATACGATCTCGCCCACGGCCTGGGTGGCCAGGGACAGGAAGTGGAAAACCAGGTTCGAGCAGGTATACGCCACGATGGCGCCGATAACCGCCCCGATGGCCGCCCCGATCAGCATGGAGAAGAACACCGGCACGTTGTAGTACTTGTGGAGCAGCACCGAGCCATAGGCTCCGATCGCGTAAAAAGCCGCGTGCCCCAGGGAAATCTGGCCGCAATACCCGAAAACGATATCCAGTCCGGATACGGCGATAATGTAAATCTCAATATAGCAGAGAATCAGCAAAATAAAGGGGGCGCCCATAAACACGAAGGGCAGCCCGATGCAGGCCGCTATCACGGCCAGCATGAGAGGGTTCATTTTCTTTGTTTTATCCATGACGCGTTATTCATCCTTTCCTCTATTGGGGCAGGCACCGTCCGCCCCAATGGCCGGCAAACAGGCGCTGCCGCGCCCGCACGGCTCCTTCATCACGACCTGATTGCTTTTTCGTTGAAGATACCTGTCGGCTTAAGCAGAAGGAAGATCAAAAGCAGCACATAGGCTATCAGGTTCCTGTATGTAGACGACACATAGCTTGTTCCAAAGGTCTCCACAAGGCCCAGCAGGATGCCGCCAACGATGGCCCCGTACATGTTGCCGTAACCGCCGATGACGGCGCTTGAAAATCCCTTCCGTCCGATGGTCGCGCCCAGGGTGGTATAAACGCCGTAGATGGGTCCGATCAGCATGCCCGCAATGGCCGCGAGCCCCGCGGAAAGCCCCCAGGAGAGGCCTGTGGAAAGGGAAACGTCAATGCCGCAGCTTTCCGCCGCCATGGCATCCATCGAAGCAGCCCTCATGGAAGTCCCGATCCTGGTCTTGTTCATGAATATCTGAAGGAGGAACATGCAGAAGAAGCCGACAACGATGCACATCAAAGCCTCCGGCTGAAAACTGATATTGCCGACCTTGATTGTGGAAATGCCGAAGATGGAAGGGAAATTCAGAGTGATGGTACCCCAGACAAGCATGGAGCCGTTCTGCACGATATAGGAAACGGCGATGGTGGCCAGCACGATATAGATGGCCATGGTGTTCTTGTTGAGCAGCGGCCGGATGACGCCCTTTTCAATGGCGAAGCCCAGCGCGATGGAGATGAGCACTACCAGGAGCAGTGCCACCGGGAAGGGAAGGCCAGCATAGCTGTAAAACGTGATGCCCAGAAAGGCCCCCAGGGTCATGATGTCGCCCTGCATGAAACTCAGCAGGCCGGATGACTTGTAGATCATGGAATATCCCAGGGCAATCAGCCCGTAAATGCTCCCGATTACAAGCCCGGAAATCAATAAGGTAAAAAACATACCTCTCTCCTTTCAACGGATGGTCCAGTTTCTACTTAATCCAATTATGCCCTTTATTTATCTTATGCCCTATAGAAAAGGGACTGGCCGATCATAGACCTGGTCCAGCCCCTCCCGCTCCTTCCTCACAGGAAGGAGATTTTCATATATTTCCTTTTTTCCTGGCTTCTAATTTATTTCTCCCTGCCGGTGGCGGAAAGGAAGCCGTCATAATTCTCGGCAACCCACTTTGTCCACTCTACATTGAGACCATTGTCAAGGACGAACTTACGGACATCGTGATAAGCTTCCCTGTCGCCAGGCGTGAAGTCGATGGGTCCGCCAAGGCCTTCCAGCCCGGAAATCTTGTGGGTTGCGTCCTTAAGGGCGTCGGGCTCGTTGGAGCCGGCGATCTTTGAAGCCTCCCAAAGCACCAGCATGGCATCCCATCCACGATAGGCGGAGTCAGTCTGAGGCATCTTGCCGTACTTGTCCTTGAACCTCTGGCAGAAATCCTTCATGTTGTCGAAATCGATCTCTTCCACGGTATTGTAGGTCACATAAGGGTTCGCAAAAGCCACGTAGCTGGAATTGTCCGCGCCGGCAATCGCGACCTGTGCGGTCATGAAGGACTCCTTGTCGAAGATAATGCCGTCATAACCGTACTGACGAAGCTGCTTCACGATGACGGGGCCGGTCTCGCCGTTCACGGAAATGTAAACGCAGTCGGCGCCGGAATTCACGATATTGGCAACCTGGGCGGAATAGTCCGTGTCGCCCTGGTCATAGGACTCGCTGTCCTTCACCTCGATGCCAGCCTCCTCGCAAAGCTTTTTAAAACTCTCGTAGGTCGCAAGGGACGCATCGTCCTGTCCATAGAAGCCTGCCATAGAGGTATAGCCCAGCTCCTTCATCATGTCGATGATCAGAGGAGGGGTAACGCCATTGTTAACAGCAGCGCGGAATACATAAGGCCAATCCTCCTGCATCCAGGTCGGGGATGTGCCGCAGCCCAGGGTGTAAACGCCTGCGTCATTCAGTGAAGCTCCGGAGGCGAACATCTCAGAGGAATTCATAGGGCCGATGGCAATCGTGACCTTGTCCTCGTTGATCAGTTTGGATGCAACCTTGACGGCCTCTTCCACGGAACCCTGGGTATCATAAACAATCATCTCGCCCTTCACGCCGTTGAATCCGCCCTGCTCATTGATATAATCCAGAGCCAGAAGAGCCGCGTCGCGAAGCTCAGTCCCGTAGGCTGCGTTCGCGCCGGAAAGCGGATTGTACAGGCCGATCTTCAGCGTATCGCCGGAAGACTCGGCGCTGCCGCCCGCAGCATTGCCCGCGGCTGTTGTCGTTTCCGAGGAACCGCCCGCAGAACCTCCGCAGGCTGCAAGGGACAATGCCATTGCCCCGGCCAGAATCAACGAAATCAGTTTCTTTTTCATAACCAAAATACTCCTCCTTTGTTTCCGGTAAAGCTGCAGGTACATTCCGCCCGTACATCCGCGCTTCCCGCACATCCATGATCGCTATGCTTCCGCGCTTTCTGCGCGTCCATGATTGCTATGCTTCCATGCTCTCTGCGCGTCCATGATGTCACAACGATGTCGTCAGTCTCAACAAAAAGCCCCGCGCTTCCGCGTTCCTATGCATCCATAATGCCCGCGCTTCCGCGCTCTCCACGCGCCTGTACAGCCTTTGCTTTCCTGCCGCCTCTACCGATTGCCAAAATGCTCAAATTCCGTAAAGAAATTTATATTTATATTAATGCAAATGAAATAATAATCAACTTGTTTGATGTAAAAAACAAGTAATTCGTGAATATAGTACAATGATCCCGGTTTTGTTTTGTTCAATTTGCACAAATCTCAAAAGCTTGTAAGATCATGGCTCAATTCGCCTTCCATACACCACCGCGCCGGCACATGCCGTTCGCAACGGCAAAAAACAGGCAAGGGCTTAATCCGCCTTCCAGAGTCCGGCCGCCGGCGTCCCCACGTAATAGAACTCCTCTCCGTCCTCCCCCGTGTGCCAGCCGTCCTTCAGCGTTTCAGGCGGATAGCGCCTGGCCGTCTCCTCATAATCCGCCCAGCGGAAGCCCACGGACTCCACCTCCTCCTTCGAGAGGTTTTCCGGCCTTGTGGCATAGGTAATGGTGAAACGCCCATCAGAAGACCCCTGGATGAGATGAGCCGCGCTCATTACCCGGCCCTCGAAAGCGCCCTCCTCATAAAGCTTCAGGATGTAATCCCTCCCCTTGTAGCCAAAGCGCCTGGTCATCCGGTCCATTTCCTCGTTCTCGCCAAAGGCAATGACGCCGGGAGCCATGACGACAAGCTCCCCGCCGTCCTCCACGATCATCCTTGTCCGGTAAATGCCCTTGTTTCCGACCCAGGTGGTCTTCAGCTCCTTCGGGTCAAGGTACGTCACCACCTTCTTTGCCCGGCGGCCCACATGGACGATATTCAGCTTCTGCGAAAGAACCGCGGCCCGCTCAAAGGGCTTCCGGCTTTCCCCTATGAAGCAGCCCTTGAGCACTGTCCCGCCGTCCTCCTGCACCGTCACGGTCTGCAGGAAGACCACCGGGATCTTCCCGTCAATGTAATGCTTCTGGGCATAGTCGTAAACCTTCCTGGCAGGGGAATCGACGACTCCCAGAGCCTTCTCCATGCCGCAAACGGCGGAGAGCATATGGCTTTCATTGATCATGCTCCGGCCGCCCAGCCCGACAAAGAGGTTTTTGGAGTAATTCGCCATGCCCACCACCTCATGAGGCACCACCTGCCCCACAGAAAGCACCAGGTCATAGCCACCGTCCACCAGGAGATGGTTCACCTCCACATCGATTTCCTGCCGGAACAGGCCCCCGCTGATCTCGCTCACGACCTCAGAGGGCACCGTCCCCAGCTTCACCGTGTCTGTCTGCCAATGGTGGACAAGGAAATTCTCCTCCGGCACCACGCCGGCAAAGAAAGCTTCCTTCTCCTCCGCACTCATGGGCATATGCGTCCCCAGCGCCGGGATCACATGCACCAGCGCGCCGCGCCCCGCAAAGACCCGGTACAGGATCTGCGTGATTTCGCCCGCGCAGGAATAGCAGCGGGTGAAATCCGGCGGCACGATCAGCACCTTTTTCGCCTCCGGGAACTGCTCCGCCATCTCCCGCATCACATTTTCCAGTTGTTCCCTGGTAATGCTTCCCTCTTCTTCTATGAATATTTCCTTCATAATATTACCCATCCGGCGCCACGAGCCGGGGAAAACGTCTGACTGACCAATCCGCAGCATGAACCGCAGCGGCCGCCCGGTCCCCATTCCCGCAGCATGACTGCCGTGACCGACTCATTATCCAAACTGCGGCAACCGTCTCATTATCCAATCTACCGCATAAACCGCGGCGGCCGTCTCATTATCCATTTCACAGCTCATGGCACCGCTTCTGCTTTAGATCGCGAATCCTTACTGAATATCCGCGGCCACCTGCACAACGACCTTCATGTAATTCCCGGGATTCTTCTCGATGTCGATCAATGTTTCCGCGGCCTCGTCAATCGGCACGACCTTCGTGAGGAGACGGTTCATATCCACCCTCTTCGTCCGGATCAGTTCAAGAGCCTCCTCGAACTCGCCGGCGCTGGTCCTTGCGCCCCGGATGTCCACTTCCTTCTTGGTAATGAGGTCGGTCGGGATACTGGTCTCCTTCTTCGGCCAGCCGGTGAAGGTAATTCTGCCGGCATTGGATACGTAGTCAAGCGTGGAACGGATCGCCGCGTTCGCCCCGGAGCACTCCATGACCTGCTGCGCCATGTCGCCGTTGGTAATCTCCCTGATGCGCGCGACCACATCCTCCTTCCCGGAGTTGATCACATGCTCGATGCCGACGGACTTCGCGAAGTCCAGGCGTTCCTGAACCAGATCCAGCATGATGGCATGTCCGCCGTAAGCCTGGGCCACCATGCCCGCGGCAAGGCCGATGGGGCCCGCGCCGATGACCGCGCAGAACTCCCCTTCCTTAAAACCGCCGCGATGAATCCCGTGCAGGCTGATGGTCAGCGGTTCCGCCATGGCGGCCTCCACCCAGCTCATCCCCTCAGGAATCTTCACCAGCATATTCGCCGGGTGGCAGAAATACTCCGCCATGCCGCCGTCCACATGCACGCCCAGCACATGGAGATCTGTGCAGCAGTTCGTCCTCCCGATCCGGCAGGGATAGCAATGGCCGCAGTAAATGTAAGGATCCACCACGACCCTGTCCCCGGCCTTCAGGCCCTTCGGATTGTCCGCCGGGATTTCCTCGATAATGCCGGCCAGCTCATGTCCGATGACCCTCGGGTAGGTCACAAGTCCATTCGTGCCGCGGAACGCGCCAATGTCACTTCCGCAGATACCGGCCGTGACGATCCTGATCAGCGCCTCGCCCTCCTTCGGGACCGGCTTGTCCAGTTCAACACAGGAAATCTTCCAGGGCTCCGCCAACTTAATTGCTTTCATATACCTCTCCTCCTTAAAAACGATAACGATTTAAACAGTTACAAAACACCATGCCGTAGGCATTGAGTCCCATTTGTGTCGCGCCAGCGGCACAAATGAAGTATGAAAGGCTTGCCTTTCATACTTACATTAACACTCACATGGAAATACATATCCCTGTGAATACAATTTACAAAGCCTATTGTTGATTTTCATACCATATTGTGCAATAATTCTAGTATAAACGCAACTTGTTTGAAGCACAAAACAAGTTTGAACGTAAAGTTTTTTAATTTCATCGAAATACGACATCGCTTTTTGTCAAAAAGCAACATGGCCGGGATACGCATTGACTTGATGCCGCAGGCGTTGAGTCCCATTTGAGCCTGGCCTGCGGTACAAACGAAGTATGAAAAGCTTGCTTTTCATACTCCCACTTTTTTCATCAAACAGCGACCTGGTCAAAATACGCTCTATCCAACAGAGGAGGACCTTTAATGGCTTTTTTCCGTGTAGCCGTAGGAAAAGAAGACTTCGAGGCAATACGCCAGGAAGGCTCGTATTATGTAGACAAGACCGAATTAATTCAAAAATTAATCAACGCAAACAATTCCGTCTCTCTCTTTACAAGGCCAAGGCGCTTCGGAAAGACATTGGCCATGAGTATGCTGGCAAGCTTCTTTGACATTCGAAGGGACAGCAGGGAACTGTTCAGGGGATTGGAAGTGGCAAAACACGAAAGCTTCTGCAGGCAGTGGATGAACAGCCACCCCGTCCTCTTCATTTCCCTAAAGGGGATAGAGGGTCTCAGCTATGAGAAATCGTATGGCCTCCTCAAGGGACGGCTTGCAGATCTGGCGAAAGAAAACATTTTTTTATTGGAAAGCAGTGCCGTTGACCAGGCGGACAAAGCCATTTTTGAACGCCTGCGCTACGAAGAAGCCGACATAGCGGATGTTTGCAAATCCTTAAAACTATTCACAAGAATGCTTCATGACCATTTCGGAAAACCTGTGATCCTGCTTGTAGACGAGTATGACGTGCCACTGTCCGGAGCCTCCGAACACAATTATTATAATGAAATGTTGGATATTGTACGGAGCCTGTTTGACGAGGGAATGAAGACAAACCGATATCTGAAATTTGCCGTTGTCACCGGATGCCTCCGCATTGCCAAAGAATCCGTCTTTACCGGCACAAATAATTTCAAACCCTATTCCATTCTGAACAAAGCATTCAGCACAAGCTTCGGCTTCACCCCCGGAGAAGTCCGCGCGTTCCTTGCCGCAGCGAAGCAATCTGACAAGTTTGCAATTATACGGGAATGGTATGATGGTTATATATTCGGAAATTCGGAAATATTCTGCCCGTGGGACGTGGCAAACTACATCGCCGACCTCACGGCAGATCCGGAAGAAGATGCAGTTCCGGAAAACTACTGGTCGAACACCAGCGGAAATGACATCATCAAAAACATCCTTTCAAGGCAAAACATAAAAGTTTCCCGCAAATTCGAGATACTGATGAACGGGGGAACCATAAGCGAGGACATTTGTGACGACATGACTTATGATATGCTGCATGGCACGGAAGACAAGCTATGGACGGCACTTTTCATGACGGGTTACCTTACAAAAAAAGACAAGTTCCAGAAGGGTAAAAGCATTTCGCTCAGGATTCCAAACCGGGAGATTGCGGATTTATTTGAAGAAAAAATCGTCTCTGTCTTCAGGGACAGCCTGAACCCCGTAAACCAGCATGCCCTGATGGAAGCTTTGTGGAACGGCGACGAGGCCTCCGCCTCGCAGATCATGTCGGATCTCCTATGGAAAACAATCAGCTACCATGACTACCATGAGAACTTCTACCATGCCTTTCTCGCGGGAATCTTTACAGGCCTGGGTTATGAAGTCGAATCCAACCTGGAACACGGATTAGGGAGGACAGATATCATTCTCCGGGACGATGACAGGCATCGGGCCATCGTGATCGAGGCAAAAAAAGCAAGCAGCCTGGAAAATATGGAAAAGTCCGCGCTGAAAGGAATGGAACAGATTACAGACAAAAGATATGCGGAAGACCTTTACGGATACAATTCAATATTATGTTACGCTGTCGCCTTCTTTCAAAAAACAGCACTCGTGAAGAAAGTGGCATTTCGTGCATAAGTTTGAAACAAAGAAATGTTTCATGACCCCAACGATGTCTTTCACTCAAAGATCCTTTCAGACTTGCGGTCATGGGACCCCGCCTCACAAAGAAATCATGAAAGGTCCTTTCATACTTCATTTGTGCCGCCGACGCGTCCACAAATGGGACTCAATGCCTGCGGCATCAAGTCAAGTATGAAAAGCAAGCTTTTCATACTTCATTTGTGCCGCTGGCGCGACACAAATGGGACTCAACGCCTGCGGCATTAAGTCAAAGTATGGCCATGTTTTAATCACTCCAGGTTGTGACATGGCAAAGTGCCTGCGGGCAAATCATTTTGATGACATGATCAGCTCTCTGAATAATTGTGACATGGCGAAGTGCCTGCGGGGCTAATCGGCCAATTTATGCAAGGTGGGGCTGAACAGTTCAAAAAAGGAGGAAACATGGACATCATTTATAACGACAATAATGAGAACGAAAACGGCAGCGGCAGTGCCGGCGCCGGCGGGAGGCTGCGGGAGGGCACAGTGCTCGTGGTCGGAAACGGCATGATGGGAAGCGGCATTGCCGCCATGAGCGCCATTTCGGGACATCCCACCATCCTTCTGGGACATAATCTTTCACACGTGGAGAAAGGCGTGGAAAATGCCCTTGCCTGCATAGCCATCCGCCGGGAAAACGGTCTGGACAGTGAGGAGGAATCCGAAAGGGCAAAAGGCCTGATCGAGGGCAGCGTGGATCTGCCCGCTTCAGCCAAAAAGGCCGTCATGGTCATCGAAGCCATCCCGGAAAATCTCCCGTTAAAGCAGGACATGTTCCGCACGCTGGACGACCTGCTTCCGCCGGAGGTGCCGCTCTGCTCCACTACCAGCGGATTGAGGATCACGGACATCGGGGCGAAATGCGTCGCGCATCCGGAGCGCACGGTTACAACGCATTTCTGGCTTCCACCCCACCTTATCCCGCTGGTCGAGGTCGTCGTCGGTGACAGGACCGAAAGGGCCGTGGCCGTCCAGGTCAGGGATGAGCTGAAGGTCTGGAAAAAAGCGCCCGTGCTCGTAGAGAAGGACCTTCCCGGGCAACTGCTCGGACGAATCTTCCAGGCAGTGATCCGCGAATCCATCAGCATCGTGGCCTCCGGCCTTGCCAGCGCGGAGGATGTGGACACCGCCATAGGAAAAGGCATCGGAATGCGCCTTGCGGAGTGGGGTCCGCTGGAACATCTGGACTGCATCGGACTGGACCTGGCCCTTTCCGTCCAGGACTCCGTTCTCCCCACGATCTGCGACGAACACCAGGGCAACCAACTGCTGCGCCAGCTTGTGACCGATGGAAACCTGGGCGCGAAAACAGGCAAAGGCTTCTATGACTGGTCCGGCAAAGACCTCGCGAAAGATCTTGAAAAACGGGATCAATTCATCATAGAAGCCATCAAAGCCGTAGACAGGCTGGACAAAAAAAGCTGAACCGGCCATTTTCATAATCATATCGCTTCCATGGACAAGCCATGCAAAAGCTGTTATAATAATTTTCTAAAAGCTTAAGCTCATGAGCCTCACAAATATGCGGCTCATGGGCATTCGGATCACGAAGATTATGGATGGATGCACGCATAGACAGAAAAGAGCCATATAGCTTGCGATACCGCAGTTATTTGTCGGAATTATAATGGCTCATAAACCACTTTAATAAGGAGGGAAATATGATCAGCGGCATTTATGGCGCAATGCAGGGAATCAGGACAGCAAACTGGTCATCCCAGACGGGCGGCCATCCCCTTCCGCTTTCCCAGGACGGCACCGTATCCAAATTCCAGATTCACACAGAGCAGGAGGCCAAGGATGCCGGACTTTCCGATGCGGAGATCCGGGGTCTGAAAAAATCCGGCCAGATCGAATGTGCCACCTGCGCATCCCGGAAATATCAGGACGGTTCCGATGAAATGGTTTCCTACAAGTCCGCCACCCACATCTCGCCGGGAGATTCCGCCTCCCGCGTACGTTCCCATGAACAGGAACATGTAGCGAATGCCTATCAGAAAGCCAGGGAAGGCGGAGGAAAGGTTCTGCAGGCATCCGTTTCTGTCAAAAACTCGGTCTGCCCGGAATGTGGCCGCCCCTTTACGGCCGGCGGCGTGACCCACACGAAAATTTCCTATCCTGTTGACCGCGGAGCCGCGGGAAAAGCGAACGGCAAAACGAAAGCCGGGGACGCGCACGGCATACTGGGTCAAAACTTCGACGAAGTGGCCTGAATCAAAAAATCATAGTAAACGACATTTTTATCTTTGCTTTGACATTTGTATCATCAGCCATTGACTGAGGCTTCCAGACATTCAAAGTAAAGATAGTTTTGACGTTTACTATAAATAAGCAAAAGACCGCTCTGATAACTGGAAAGGAGGGGGAATCCATGAACATGACGGAAAATGCAAATTTTATCCAGATTCTGGAGGCTCTTGGCTGGACCGGAGAGCAGATCAACAAATTCATGCTGGGCATTGAAGGGAGAATCTCCATTGATGAAACCGTTCGCCTGATCAGGAAATATCAGGGAAAACAGGAAGCACTGTCTGAGTGATGATTCGATTACATTCAAATTCACTCAGGCATAGTGTGGATTACGGATATATCCTGAGTCATTGTATGATAATCCGGTCACATTCAAACTCACTCAGGCACGCCGCGGATCGCGAACATTATTGGTTGGATGACGTGATGATCCAACCATTTTAAACTCGCTCAGACATAACGGATTGTCTGTGGGATAATAAATCCCGAGCAAATTCTTTATGAGGGCATTATGAGGGTATTCCGAAATGAATGAAGCATCAGTAATGTCGATGATTGTGCTGGCCGGCATATTTTTTCTCTGTTATTTCATTGCGAAGAAGACCGGGCGCAGCTTCCGGGAGGTCCTGCTGGGAAAGGAAAGACGTTTCGGAAAAAGTGATGGAAAAGAAAATGTTTCTGTTTCCGAAAAAAAAGAGAACAACGGGCGACGCGGCAAGCGCAAGAAGGAAGGCAACAGCACTGCCTCGGACATAAGAGACTTCCTTTCGGCCATGCTCACCGTCTCAAGACAGCAGCATTTCTATCTGATCTACCCGGGCATGATCAATCACTCAGGAGAAACCTCAAAGCTGCTCATGCTGCTGGTGACACGGCAAAAAATCATCGGAATACGCTGTCTGGGCTATGGAGGTCTTCTGCTGCCACAGCCACAGAGTGATGACAAAATGTGGCTTCAGCGCCTGGATGATACTGAAAAATCAATCCCCTCTCCCGAAAAAGGGGCGGAGGAGGATCGGAAAATCGCTGAGCGGGCGCTGCGTGAGATCGGCCTTTCGGAAATCCCCTTCACAGTTTGCAATGTTTTTACATCCCCAACAGTACGATTTGAAGGTCCAATCGGCGAAAACTGCTTTAAGACAGACGAGTTCCTCAAATATCTGGAGAAAAATGAATATGGCAAAGGGGAATTAATCCCAAAAGAAATCGGGAAAAAACTGATTCCACTTACAAAAAAGCAAAATGAAACTGCTCAGGACTCCTGAGCAGTTTTTATTTTTTTATTACAGAACCACAGCATGCCGCAAGGAAGATCTTGCCCTGCGGCAACCGGCCCACAGACGACCAGGGGAATTTTACCGCTCCTGTAACGGGGACGGCGGGATGATGTAGATTGACTCACAGGAGACCAGGGGAATTTCATCACAACTGCCCGATTTAAGGAATCATGCAAATCGCAAGATCATGACGGGAAGGTGTTGGATCTTTTCACGCCATCCAGTGTATTCCCCATATCATCCTCCTTTGTCTGTTTTTCGTTCTTCCTGTGCTTCTGCCGAAGCTGCTTGTAATCAACCTCATCAGCATCTTCCTCGCCGTACTCCTGATCCTCAATATCATCGATCGAAACCTTCTGACGCTTCATCTCCTTCCTCTGATCCTGCAGTTCCGCGACCCGTACGCCTTGGCGTTTCACCATGTCGTCCAGGGAATTCCGACATTCACTCATCCCCTTGGAAAACTTATTGATCTGCGTCTTCGTCTTCTCCGCCTGCGCAAGAATATCCCTTGCAATGTCGATCCTCTTGAGTCCTTCCTCCGACGTTGTCTTGAACGATCCCGTTGTCCGCTTGTGAATATAGCTTTTTGCCGCTTTCCGAAGCTCCTTATAGGCGTCCCGGATTTCCTTCAGCGTATTGTCCCCGTTCAGTTTGCTGCAGTTCATCACTGCGTTCCGCATCCTCTCATACGCGCTGGAATTGCTGCCGTCCTTTATCGTCCCATCAAGCTTCTTGCCCAGCTCGGAAAGCTCCGCCGCTCCCTGCAGCGTAGCCCCCTTCATGACGCCCACCTTTGCGATACGGTCCTCAGCATCCTTCAGGGATCTTTCAATCGTTTCCGGCGTACGCCCGATTCCCTTGTCATGAGGGGTGAGTCCGTGCCCCTCGTAATACTGCTCCCTCTCCATCAGGCTCATAAGCTCAGAGCAAAGCTCCAGCCTCTGGCGGTCACGCTTCGTGCCCTTTACGGGCACCTTCTCCATATATTTCTTGCAGGCATTAACCACCTCGTCCCGGGCCCTCAATTTGTCCACGCCATCCGGGAGCTGCGTCATGGACTTAAGGATATCCCGCACATCCTTGAAGCCGCTGGCGATGTCCTTCTCCGCCTCGGGAAAGTCCATGATCTTTTGCGCGATCCTCCCCTGCTTTTCCAGCATATATTCCCGCTCGTAATCGCTCTCATAGGACATCTCCAGTTTGTTGTCGATGAAGTATTCCTTCACCACCTCCCGCAGCACATTGGCGCGGCGCTGCTGCCGCAATCCTCCTAACCACCAGGAAGGACCGGCAGAATGGATTTCACCAATCAGCCTGTCAAACTGGGCATAATTGGTCACGCGGATCAGATTCTGCTTTTCATCCGAGAAATAAATCCCCTTCTTAAGATCCGCCAGGCCGCTGCCCCGGTAATACTCTCCACTCTCCAGATCCAGGAAGCCCTGACGGTGCGCCTTGCCGTCGCTCTCCACACCCATCTGTGTGCGGTCAATAATATCCTGTGTGGCGCGATGAACCGTCGTGCCGAAAATATATTTACCGCAGCCCCTCATAAGCTGAGGACGGAAACCCACGTTATGATCCGTGGCCAGGGAATAGATCACAGTCTGATTCTCCATCTGACCCCGCATTTCCTCCGCGTTTCTGTCCGTCTCCCGGAGGTCATTTTTGGCATAGCCATAGAACAGGCGGCCGTCCGGTCCCGGCACCGGGTCGAACTGCAGGAGGTCGAAATTCACCTTGTCCATGTACTGCGCGTACTCCGGCACAGACCTGATCCATTCCTTAATATCTTTGAGCGCCCGTCCCGCGGAAACAGCGCCGCGGCTGAACCCCGTAAGACGGACATGCACATTGTCGGGATCGAAGGATGGATTTTTCTTCTTCTGCCTGTTCCACTCGTCAAAAAACGGCTTCAGGAAGTCCTCGGCAATCTGGAGCGCCATCTTCCTGCTTTCTTCAATGCTGTACTTTCCTGCATTAAGGAGACCCAAAGCCGTTGGCGTAGGTCCTGGTATCACATACCGGTCCTTACGCACTGTCACACCGTCCTCCGTCGTATATGTATTGGTCTTGCAGCGGATATGATTGCGTTCCTCAAAGCCCGTGACTTTTTTCACCTCGCCAAACTGGGCCTCCACGCTTTTTTTCCAATCCTCATCCTTGCTCGCAAGCATGCGTCCGGTCTGCCCATGATAGTCCAGCTCCCTCAAATGGCTTCCGGAACCGGAAATGTCAATCTCCAGGACATTCTTACCGCTCTTTAAATATTTATTACCAACGGCGTTGTGGGTATTCACCGTGCGCTCTTTCTTGTCTCCGACGCTGCGCATACGATCCACCGCATCATAGACGTCATCTCCGAACACCCGCTTCGCGGCTTCCCGGTTGCTGACATTGACCCGGGCAGTACGCTGCCCTCTGTTCCGGGTGAACTGATTCAGCGATTCCGCGCTCTGCTGCTGCACCTCATAGGTGCCCTTCGTCCGGATAATGTCTTTGTCCGCCTCGGACTGCGTATTGTGATCTGTCCCCAGGTCACGAAGCTTATTCCGAAGATTCCTGATCCTTTCCTTTGTCTCTCTGGAGGCAAATTGATAGAATTTCGGATCCCAGACGCCGCCCTCTCTATGGTCAAATTCCCCGTTCTCCCTGGCTTCCTGAATGAGCCTTTCGTCCCGGGGATATTCCGTCCAATGGGGTTCACGCTTCGTGGCATTTTCAATATGGTCGATCATGACGTCCGCCGCCACGCTGTTCTGATCAACCGCAAGCGCGTATTCCGCAATCTTGTTAAGGATTTCCGCGCGTCCATCCAATGTATGCGCGTCTTTCTCCCTGATCATCCGGATAGCCTCCTGGGCAATCCCCGCTTGTTCCGCGTAATCCGGATTCTCCGCAAACCGGACAAGGTCATTGATCATCCTCATGTCGTACAGTGACCATCCATTGTCGATAGCCTTCATCTGCAGCTCGATGGAACGCGCTTCCCTGGACTCGGCCGGAGCATGCTTAAACAGTACCGCAAGATTCTCCTTATACTGACGCTTGTAACGTTCCATCTTTTCCAGTGAACGACGGTCCGTCAATTTATCATTAATCATCCGAGCAATAATGGCTTCAATATTTTCTCTTGCTTCCTCAGGCGTCATCGCAAAAACCCCTTTCCGCGTGGCAAATGACCCACGCCACAATATTTCGGCATTTTGAATTAGACTCTATCAATCGTTACGATTCGAGGCAATTGCAGTCTGGTCTGCCCGCCAATTACGCATGGCACGATAATCTTCATCAATAGTTATGACTCGCAACAAATATAGTACTTCAATCGTCATAAAAGCGCAACAGAAACAAAATAATGCGGAATCTAATGAAATGCTGATCAAATCAGCATTTCATTATGATGCACACGAAAACGCATAGGCAATTTGCCGCTGCGCGGCGCGTTTTCGGTGCCGGAAACGCTTTAATCAGCGATTTCCCTTTTCCTTGCAACTTCCCATTCCCTGTTTTAGCGTAATTATTCAGCGCCCCATTCCCAGCCGCCGGGAGAAGTAACATGGGGACGGTTCCCCGTTTCATAAAAGATGAAATAATCTTCCAAAGCTTCTATTTCCATCGTATAATTCATTTAACAAACAGGATTCGCCCTTTGAAAGAATTCCTCTTTCAAGGAATTGCTTTCGACAAACTTATTAATTATACGAAAGGAAATCAATCCTGTCTTTTTGTGAAAAACATTAAAAAATTCCACCTGTATGGTTGAATGGCCTGAAGGCCATTCTGGATGCCCCTGAATTCGCAAAGCCGCCCGCTTCGCGTGCTTAAAGATTTATCTCGCAAATCGTTTTGCTCATTTTAGGGGCAGCTTACTCATCCAAAGCGATATTTTGATTACAATAAACCGTAACAAAATATCGCTCTGGATGACAACCGTTCAGGTGGAAAAAATTGCAAGTCAGCATTAATATCAAGATAATGTAACAGCAGGAGGCAAAAATGATCTATACGGTAACCTTCAATCCATCCCTGGACTATATCGTATCTGTTGGGCATTTCCGGCTGGGGGAACTTAACAGGACGAAGAATGAACTCCTGTTTCCGGGAGGCAAGGGCATCAATGTTTCGATCGTCCTGAAAAACCTGGGCATTGACAATGTTGCCCTTGGATTTACGGCTGGCTTCACCGGAAGAGAAATCGAACGTCTATTGCAGGAAAAGGGCGTAAGGAGTAATTTCGTGCGCTTAAAGGGAGGCTTTTCCCGCATCAACGTTAAGCTCCGCTCAAATCCTGCCCCGGATGGATACCGCCCGGCACAAGGAAATACACAGGAAAGTAATGAGCCCGTATCAAAAGAAGCAACACCCATTAAAAGCGCTTCATCAAATTATGAAGCAACGCCCATTAAAAGCGCTTCATCAAATTATGAAGCAATGCCGATTAAGAACACTTCATCGATAAAGCATACGGTATCCGCAATAAATCCCCTTTTAGATGACTCAGATGCCTCGGCAGGCCCTGAAAACAAAGCTGTGGAAACGGAAATTAACGGCAGGGGGCCGGACATAGGGGCAGAGGCAATCCAGGCACTATACGGACAGTTGGACCAGATGCTCCCAGGGGACATCCTGGTCTTGTCCGGCAGCATCCCTGCCCACATGCCGGACACGATGTACATGGACATTATGAAACGGCTGCAGGGCAAAGGAATCCGAATCGCCGTTGACGCGACAGGATATCTGCTCTGCAGGACGCTGGAATACCGCCCCTTCCTGGTCAAGCCGAACAACCACGAGCTGGGTGAAATATTCGGCGCGGAAATCAGGACAAAGGATGACGCGGCGAAATACGGGAAGAAGCTGAGGGAGCGGGGTGCCGAAAATGTCCTTGTGTCCATGGCCGGGGAAGGGGCCGTCCTGATCGACTCGAACGGAGAAGAACACAGGGCACAGGCGCCAAAGGGTCTGGTCCGGAATTCCATCGGAGCCGGCGACTCCATGCTTGCCGGCTTCCTCGCTGGATTGCTTTCATTCCCTCCTTCCGAAAACGGCAAGGGGGAATCCCGACCGGCAGTTCCCCTTTCGGATTGTGGCAATACAGGCCCCCACCTACTGTCCTCCTTTTCGGATTATGGTAAGTCAGAATCCCAATCGGCACCCTCCCTTTCGGATTGGGGTAAGACAGAATCCTTCCCGATGCCTCCCCTTTCGGATTACGGCAAGGAAAAATCCTGCCCGATACCACCCCTCCCCGAATACAGCAGCGAGAGCTACAAACAAGCCCTCCTCATGGCTGTATGCACCGGCTCTGCCAGCGCCTTTTCGGAAAAACTTGCCACAAAGGAAGAGGTGGAAGCCCTTCTCAGGCAAATTCAATTTCAATGAGAATTCACTGAAAAAGGATAGAAGCAACAAAAGCTAATCCGCAGTACAAAATATTTCACGGATAAAGCTTAAAAACAGGCAGTGAGGCCCGGATTGAAAAATCCCAAGCCCCACTGCCTCTTTATTTCAGCATACAGACAAATATTTGTTTCTCACCTTATTTTATCCAGAACGTTTAGCTGTAGCACGGCGGCGGCCTTTCCGTCCCGCAGTGAAGCCGTAATATAAGCCGTGCCCACTTCCCTGGCCGTGATAAGGCCATTTCCACAGGAAGCTCCCAGGATGACGGCACCGGCATCATAATGGATGGCAGCACCGTTGAAAAGAGGAAGGTTTCCTTCCGATTCAATGAAAACCTCATTCCACTCCCCCCGGCTGCCGGAAAAATACACGTCTGAAAGTCCCATGCCATTAAAATTTTCCGGTGTATTCAGCCCATAGTTCAAGCGGATGCATGCGGAAAGACCATCTATTCCTTTCCGCAGATCGACATGGCAGCATTATCCTAACATGTGGATAAACCGGCTACAAGATGAAGAAAAGAAGGATGATATACTTCGTTTGATAAGTTCAATGCTAAAACCTATCCACGCCCACTTTTTTTCAGCTATCTATTGAATTTTTGATTCTTTTACGCTATAAATTACGTAATATTATATGGGCATGCCCACAAAAAAGAGGTGAAATAATGATCCCACGCGATAAGTATCTGGATCATCTGATCAAAAGAATGAATAACGGTAAGATCAAAATCATAACCGGTATTCGCAGGTGCGGTAAGTCGGTATTGCTGAATGAAATCTTTTATGAATATCTGCTTTCTCAGGGGATTGCAGATGATCATATAATCCGTCTTTCTCTGGAGGATAACATCCATGCGAAGTTTCGGAATCCTCTGCGGCTGGATGAATATGTCCGCTCGCAAATTACCAATTCACAGCCTTACTATGTCCTTCTGGATGAGATACAGAATGTTGTATCCATTAAAAACCCCTGGATTGATGACAAAGATGTCGCTGACAGGATCGGCTTCCCGGATGTTCTAATGGGATTGATGAAAATCAGAAATGCTGACATATATGTGACCGGCAGCAATTCCAGAATGCTTTCGACCGATGTAGTAACGCAGTTTCGTGACAGAGGAGATGAGATTCACCTGAACCCTTTATCCTTCAGGGAATTCTATGATGCTTTTGGCAGAGATAAGGAAGATGCCTGGAGGGAATACTATACCTATGGCGGACTTCCGAGAGTTCTTGAGCTTCAGACACACCAGGAAAAATCAGATTATCTGAAAAATCTGTTTCACAACACATATATGAAAGATGTTATGGAGAGACATGATATCCGCAATGATGAGGAAGTCCTAAATGATCTTTTAAATATCATTGCCTCTTCCATCGGTGCCCTCAGCAATCCATCCAGATTATCAAACACCTTCAAGTCTGCAAAGCACAAGAATGTTTCTTCCGAAGCGATCAGACAGTACCTGACATATTTTGAAGAAGCATATCTGATCAGAGAAGCCAAGCGATATGACGTCAAGGGAAGAAAATACATAGATACGCCTTTGAAGTACTATTTCACCGATATGGGGCTTCGTAATTCCTGGCTAAATTACAGTCAACTGGAAGAAAATCATATCATGGAGAATATCATCTACAACGAACTGCTCATGCGCGGTTATTCTGTTGATATCGGTGTTGTGGAATATCAGTACCGCGACAGCGAAAAGAAAAAGACCAAGGTTCAACTGGAAGTGGATTTCATCGCGAGAACCGCCGGAGATACGGTATACATCCAGTCCGCGCTGCATATTGACTCAGATGAGAAAAGGGAACAGGAAATCCATTCTCTGAAGCGCATCAACGACTCCTTCCTGAAAATCGTAATTGTAAGGGATCATATCATGCCGTACAAGGATGAAAACGGAATTTTGTTCATCGGCATCACGGATTTCCTTCTGCAGAATACCATTTAAGCGTTCTTCAATCTTTTCTCAATCTTGCTATGCTTTCGTGGATGGATGTCAGGAATTCCATCGTGTAATCTTCCTGTGTTAATCCGCATGCCTGCCTCAGCTTGCGCAGTCTCAGGCCAAAGTCTTTCATATTGAATTTTGTTGTTCAAATATCTATTATAGGAAAACACCTGCCGAGATTTTGGACGAATAACTTCTCGCGTACTCGCATTGAAACCACCTTCAAAACGGACGAAGAATATCTCAAACTGCTCCCGCCAAGTCGGAGTATACCACAAGCATCTACGGCGAGTAATGTAGTGTCACTTTTGGCAAAATCTCAGGTTCAATTCCTACTAAACAAATAATATTACATATCAAAAACGGCGATATCCGAGCGGTTCGAGGCCTTTGAATGCCGCCTTTTTCTTGTTTCACTGGGCTTCTTCACCCTTCGGTTTCCATTCCAGCTCATCTAGCACAAAGCTAAGACCGTCTGAAATGCCATAGCCAAGGCCATCTACTTCTCTGATAATGCTTTGCAGCCGCGGGCATTTTCTTTGGCATGGCGTTCACCTCTCATGATGGAAGAATTCCTGTGAATGAGCCAATTCTACCACGCCTTTGCGCCGGATTCAAGAGCCTGTCGAATCCGTAAATTACGGCACAATATGAAGCCAATTTTTCAATTCAGGGGTGTTCATCGTCAAAGCGTATCAAAAGCATTGTTCTCTCCTTTGTCATGCCATCAATCAGCCCATTTTCTTGAAGTCAGCATGACTTTCTTTTATAATTCATTCATCAAAACCATTTCCATGAATCTGGCTGAGGCTTTGACATTTAGCATCCATGTCTTCTTTTCTTAACTTACTGACATTGAGGTCTGAACTGTACCAAGATGAAACATTCTTCCAATGCTTATATTTCTATCGTATAATACGTTTGACCAACAGATTTCGCCCCTTAAAACAATTCCCCTTTCAAAACCGCAATGAGAACCAGAATAATAAGTGCGGACATTTGCAATGAAAAACAATGAGAACGGAGAAACGGATTATGGCATCTATATGGTGAGAAGGAAGTGGATCAGCATGAAAATCTTCTCATGGATGCGGAAACTGATCAAAGCATCTATGCAGGAACGAGGAGGATCAGCATGGGAATCTACGTGAATCCCGGCAACGAGAGCTTTGCCGGGGACAGCCAATCAGAAATTTATGTGGACAAGACCGGCCTGATCAGAATACTGAACGAGCGGATCGGAACGACCGGGCGCTACATCTCTGTAAGCCGCCCCAGGCGTTTCGGGAAATCGATGGCGGCAGGAATGGTCGCGGCCTATTACAGCAGGGGCTGTGATTCCCACAGCCTCTTTGCCCCCTATATAATTTCGTCAGACGCTGCATTCGAAACGCACCTTAACAAATATAACGTGCTTTGGTTTGACGTCTCGGAGTTCCTTGGAAAAGCGAAAGATGTTTCCGCCACAGTTGATATTATGAATAACGCGCTGCTTCGGGAACTTATAAAGCTTTTTCCCGAGGCTGAATGGGACGGCATCACCTATGTCCCGGACGCGCTGGCAGCCGTGCATGAACATACCGGAATCCGGTTCATCATCATTATTGACGAATGGGACTGCATTATACGGGATCAAAAGGAGAATGAACAACTGATACTGTCCTACCTTCGCTACCTTCGCTCATTCTTCAAGACGGAAAAAGCAAAAGGCTTCCTGGCTCTCGCCTATATTACCGGCATCCTCCCGATCAGGAAAATGGAAGGGGAGTCCGCGATGAATGTTTTCGAGGAGTTTACAATGACTTCTCCGGATATCCTGGCGCCTTATTTTGGCTTTACAGAAGAGGAAGTGGAATTTTTGTGCGGGAAATATGGCATGGATATCGGCGAGATCCGGGAATGGTATGACGGCTATCTGATGTACCTGCCTGTCCGGGAGCAGCGGAAATCCGCTGTGATGAGACTCCTTCACATATATAACCCAAATTCTCTCGTCCTTGCCCTGCAGCGGGGACGTCCGGATTATTTTTGGCGGAACACGGGGGCTTTCCGAGGGCTGAATGTTTACATCGAACGCAACCTGGGCGGCCTCAAGGACGCAGTAGTAAAAATGCTTTCCGGGGAGGATTACCCTGTGGACATCCACAGCTTCCAGAACGACCTGACAAGCTTCCGTTCGAAGCACGATGTACTGGCCGCCCTTATTCACATGGGCTACCTGGGATATGACTCGGAAAAGGAAATGGCCCGAATTCCGAACAAGGAAGTCCGGGCTGTTTTTGAGAGCGCCGTCAAGGCCGGAGAATGGTCTGACGTTCAGGACGCCCTGCGCCACGCGGACGAACTCCTTGACGCGACGCTTCGGGGAGACGGCAGGTCAGTGGCAGAAGCAGTGAGGAAATCCCAACAGGACTATGCCTCAATCATTACGCTGCATGACGAATCTTCCCTCGCCACTGCCATAATGATGAGCTATTACACTGCGCGCTCATACTATGATATCAGGCGGGAGCTTCCCGGCGGGCGAGGCTTTGCGGACATTGTCTTCCTCCCAAAGCCAGGCATTGACAAACCGGCCATAGTGGTCGAGCTGAAGTGGAACCGCTCCGCAAGGGCGGCAATACGGCAGATTCACGACCGTGACTACGCCGGTGCCCTTTCCGCTTACAAAGGGGAATTCCTCCTTGTAGGAATCAATTACACAAAAAAAACGGGGAAATACAGCTGCCGGATTGAACGGGATCATTGGTGATCACCCTTTGCCATAGACTGGAGAACTGGATGCATTCTTCTTTCTTTGCTATAATTATTCCGTCAACCGAATGCGGAAGGGTTGATTCTTTCTTTGCGCAAATACAAGAATCGGAAAAAGGAGATTGTTTATGAAGGTCAGAGGAGTAAGAATGTATGGGGAGATGGATCTCCGGCTTGAAGAGTTCGAGCTGCCTGAAATAAGGGATGATGAGATTCTCGCCAAAATCTATAGTGACAGCATCTGCATGTCCACCTACAAGCTGGCAGTACTTGGAAAGAAGCACAAGAGGGCGCCTCAGGACATGGACACGCACCCGGTCATCATCGGCCATGAATTTGCCGGGACGATCATCAAGGTTGGAAAAAAATGGCAGGACAAATTCCGGCCCGGCACGCGTTTTGCGCAGCAGCCCGCGCTGAATTACAAGGGGAGCATGAATTCCCCGGGTTATTCCTACCGCTATTACGGCGGCGACGTGACCTACTGCATTTTCCCGCCGGAGGCCATGGAGGTCGGCGCGCTGATGCCCTTTGAGGGGGACAGCTTCTACAAGGCCTCCCTGGGCGAGCCCCTTAGCTGCTCCATCGGCGCCATGCACGCCCAGTATCATACGAAGCAGGGCGTCTACCAACATGAAATGGGGCTTAAAAAGGGTGGAAATCTCATCATCATGGGCGGCTGCGGCCCCATGGGCCTGGGCGCGGCAGCCTATGCCTGTGTCTCCGGCTACGATCCGAAACTGATCGTCGTGACGGACGTGGACGAGGAAAAGATAAGGCGGGCAAACGAGGTGCTCTCCCCGGAATGGGCCAGGGGGCATGGCACAGAACTTCTCTACGTGAACACGGCGGAAATGACGAATCCCTGGCAGAGCCTGATGGACATTTCCGAGGGGCATGGTTACGATGACGTGCTGATTTACGTGCCCGTGCCCTCCGTCGCGGAGCTTGGAAACCAGGTACTGGCCTATGACGGTTGCATGAACTTCTTCTCCGGACCCTCCGACCAGGAGTTCAAGGCAAAAATCAACCTTTATGACTGCCATTACAATGCCACTCACATCATGGGAACCACAGGCGGAAACAATGATGACCTGATTGAAGCCAATCAACTGATCGCGAAAGGCATTATAGACCCCGCCATCATGATCACCCATGTCGGAGGCCTGGACAGCGTGGCGGAAAGCACCTGCAATCTTCCAAATATGAAAGGAGGGAAAAAGCTGGCCTATACTCAGTTCGACATGCCAATGACGGCCATCGAGGATTTTGGGAAACTGGGCGAAACCGACCCCTTCTTCAAGGAACTGGACGCCTGCTGCAGGGCACACAAGGGACTTTGGAACCCGGAAGCCGAAAAAATGATCTTCGCCCATTTTGGCGTGACAATGGACGAGCTTCAATAAGCCCGATGGACTCTCGAAACGCCATTTTGGCAGCATTTTTCACCTTTGACGGACGAAACATCGAAAGCATTTACCATGTGATGAACTGCGGTGTTGATGATATTTTGGAATTCATTCCTGAAGATAAGGAGAAATGAACGCATGACTCTATTGCGTAAAAGTACTAGAGATAGCAGGCTGGGTCCTTAGTAAAATAAAACAGGAAAGGCATGATATAATAATGATGATAGAAATGATCCAAGTATTCTTATGTCTGAACTGCAAAATATGACAAAAACTCACACTCACATGGTGTTCGCAGACCATGAATTTTGTTTAGCAATCAAAGAATTGGAAGCGTGGATTCTTGGAGATGAGAAAGCAATTGAAAAGGCTTACCCAAACTATAAGAAGAGTGCATTGAAAGATTATGAGCAAGATGGTATCTGTGATACGTGGGAAGTCCTGGCAAATGCAGTATATCCTGGAGGTCTGTCAGCTCTCAAAAAACAAGCGAAAAGGTCTTATGCAGAAATAGGAAAAGCAAAATCTGAGCGCGTTCCGCAACGATCAAGTATGAAAAGCAAGCTTTTCATACTTCATTTGTGCCGCTGGCGCGTCACAAATGGGACTCAACGCCTGCGGCATCAAGTCAAGGTATGAAAAGGGGGCGTTTCCGAACATATGGCCGGAAACGCCCCTTCTGCTTAGGAAAGAATAAATGAAATGATATGCGCCTCGCGGCAAGCGCGAAGTATTAAACGGATAATTACGAAATGAAACTTATGCCGCTTCTTCCAGGATAGCGTTGGCCTGTTCCTCGGTCAGCTCAACGGCCTCGACCACATTACCTTCCGCATCGATAAGGTAATTGGTATCTCCATCAGTGGCAAAGCCTACAGTCGCATCGCCAATGGTGACGAGCATATAAGGGAAGCCGTCTTCGGTCTCAGCCTCGGCAAGCTCATACTCGGAGAAAAGCTCCTCTTCCCCATTATAAAGATAAGCAATGCTCTTGCCATCGGATGTGTTGAAGAAGCAGAGAATGAAGTCATCCTCGCCGTCATCGACATAGAAGCCTGTGTCATATGTCACATCGGCCTCGCCCGCATTATCCGCGGCTGCTTCCGTTGCTTCCTCCGCGGCATCAGCCTCTGCATCGGCTTCTGTTTCCTCTGCCGCCTCTGTTGCGCCGTCATTGGCCGCTACAGCATTTTCACCCTCGCCTGCGGCGGAACTCTGTACAATATCATACAGTGTGGAGACCTCTTCCTCAGTGAGCTGGGCAGCAGCATAGATTTTGCCTTCCTCGTCAACAAGGTAATACTCGCCATCTCCATTGTCCACATAGCCGAGCTGGGCATCAACATCTGTGAAGCTCACCAGAAGGTACTCATTTCCCTCATCCGTCACAGCCTCTTCCACTGTGTACTGGGATACAAACTCATTTTCGCCATCCGTAGCATAGGCCACATCCACGTCACCTACCTCGAAGAAAGCAAGCATCATGTCGCTTTCGCCATTGTTGGCATAATAGCCATCTACGAAAACAGGCTCAGCATCTGCCGTATCCGCTTCCGTCTCCTCCGCGTCAGCATTTGCTTTATCCCCAGCTTCCGGATCCGCAGGCGGATTCTGCACGGCATTATAAATTTCTTCCGCTTCTTCTTCAGTGAGCTGGCCTGCCAAATAAGTTTCGCCATTTTCATCTACAAGGTAATATTCACCATCCCCGTTATCGACATAGCCGAGCTGGGCATCCACATCCGTGAAGCTGACAAGAAGGTACTCATTTCCCTCGTCCGTCACTGCCTCTTCCACCGTGTACTGGGACCAGAACTCATACTCGCCATCAGTAGCATAGGCAATGTCCACATCACCCACTTCATAGAAGGCCAGCATCATGTCACTGCCTTTTCCGTTGTTTGCATAGTAGCCGTCAACGTAAACAGGCTCCACCTCCGCAGCCTCAGCCTCATCCTCGATGCCTGCCGCCGCCATCGGGGAACTTGCCTTTTCCGTAGCGGAAGGAGGAAGCTTCTTCGTGCCGGCCTCAGCCACTGCCTCTTCTACTTTCTCTTCCTCCTCTACGGCTTCTTCTTTCTTTTCTTCCTCCACGGCTTCTTCTTTCTTTTCCTCTGCCGTGGTTTCTTCCTTCTTCTCTTCCGCAGCCGGTTCCGCCGACTTTGCCGCTTCCGTTGCCGCTGCCGTAGTCTCAGCCGGCGCCGGCGCGCTGCCGCCACATCCCGCAAGCATTGCCATGGAAAGGACGCCTGCTGTCAACACTGCCAGAATTCTTCTTTTCATCGTGTAACCTCCACAAAACAGAACCAAAATTGATACTTGTTTTTCGTGATATGTATTTTATCATTACTTTCACCAATATATCAAGACTTTTTATACATTATTTTCAAAAAATTCAAATTATCTTATAGAGTGTAAAGTTCTCTGGTAAATTAACATAAGCAAAGTATAAAGAAATATCTCTTTCGCCAATGCAAGGTATTTTAAAGTTGCAACACTTTAAAAACTTTGAAAAATACCTTACACACCGCAAAAGGGTTATGAATCTCAACCGGCATCACCTCTATCATCAGCCTGTTCCAGCGACAAAGGAATTCGTTGATATGAGGACGTTAATATAAGGACGTTGATATAAGAAGAATCAAAAAGGAGCAAAACATGGGAATTTGCGCTTTGTGCGGCAAGAAGATGGAAGGCATAAAATACATGAAAGGCATCACTTGCTTTGAATTGTTTGGAAAAGAACTCTGCGCCGACTGCTACGGATATGCATCCCTGCTATGCAGGGGGCCGGAGGATCTTGAAGCCCCGCCCCACAAATGAAGTATGAAAGGGCAAGCCTTTCATACTTCATTTGTGCCGCTGAAGCGACACAAATGGGACTCAACGCCTGCGGCATTAAGTCAAAGCATGAAAGCCTTGCCTTTCATACCCGGACTTCAAACAAGCAGGTTTACAAGCATACCGGTCAGGAAGGAAAACAGCATCACAAAGAGCAAATACAAAACAAACCGTCTCCATCCCATCGCGATTTTCAACGCGCCGAGATTGGTGATCTTTGTAGCCGGCCCTGTGATCATGAAGGCGGCCGCGCTCCCCATGCTCATGCCTTCCCATAACCACTGCTGCAAAAGTGGTATCGTTCCTCCTCCGCAGGCATAAAGCGGTACCCCTATCGTGGCTGCCATCATTATGCCCCAGGCTTCATTCCCGCCGAAAACATTCACCATCAGATCCTGCGGAACATAGCGCTGGAACAATGCGGAAAGAAAAATCCCGAAAAGAAAGTATAGTCCGGTCGCCTTTACATTTCTCCAGAAGTTCAAAAGATAACGTATCAACAGGTTTGGATGCGTATCGCGGCTTGCCCGCTCCTCAAAACCCTCGAAATTAAAGAATTCCTTATTCCGGTAAAACAGGAATATCAAAAGCCCGGCAGCGCAGCCGCAGAAGAAACAACTTATGACGCGGACAAGCAGCGCGGTCATCCCCAGCGCAGTGCTGTAAATGATGAGCTGAGGGTTCAGCAGGATAGATGCCATCATAAAGGCCGCCAGCCAGTCCTCCCGCATTCCCTGCTTGCGAAAGGATGCCGCGATCGGGATCGTGCCATACATACAAAGCGGCGACGCGATCCCGAGGATGCAGGCGGGGATAATTCCCAGCAAGCCCCACTTCTTGTTCCGCATGCCCGCAAAAATTCCGTGGATACGATCCTTGGCAAAAACAGAGACAAGGGATCCAATCAGCATTCCGAGAACCCAGTACCAGAAAATCTGCCGAAGCTGGATCTCGAAATAATACCAGATATAAATAAGCTCTCTTCTAATGGCCGTCAGAAGTGAAACTGCCAAAAGCCGGGTCTCCAAAAGCCGCGCCGCCGGAAACTGAAGTTCTAAAAGCCGGGCGGCCGGAAACTGAAGCTCCAGGAGCCGCGCCACAGGAAACTCAACTGCCAAAAGCCGGGCGGCCGGAAACTGAACCTCCAAAAGCCGGGCTGCAGGAAACTGAAGCTCCGGATTTCGGGTGATTAAGTGCCGGGCCGCCGGAAACTGAAGCTCCCAAATTCCGGCTGCGGGAATTCGCGCGATTAAGAGCCGGGCTGCCAGAATCTCAGCCATCGATGCTTACCAGTTCATATGCCCGGCTGCCAAGGCCGATCTCCTCCGCATGCTCCAGGGTATGAATACCATGCAAAGATTCCATACGATTGACCAGTGCTTCATTCCCTTCCGCCTGATATACCAGATCTACACAGGCCTGATCCAGCGCTACCGGGTCATAGCTCGCGAGGATGCCGATGTCGTGAATATCCGGTTCCGCCGGATTTCCATCGCAGTCGCAGTCCACGGAAAGCCTGTTCATGACGTTGATATAGATAATGTGTTCCTTTCCGACGTGGCTGCTGAATCCGGATACCATCTCCGCCAATGCTTCCAGCCAGGCATCCTGGTCATCATACCAGATCCCGCCGCTGGTCTTGGTGCCGGCAGTATGGACATACACCTTCCCCTTCGGTGAAGATATGCCGATACCGACGTTCTTAATTGCGCCGCCAAAGCCTGCCATCGCATGGCCCTTGAAATGGGAAAGGATCACCCAGTCGGTGTAATTCTCCGCATGGCTGCCAACGATGATTTTGTCAAGCCTCGACCCTCCGCTCATGGGCCATTCCACCTCGCCCTCTTCATCCATCAGGTCGAAATCCGCGATTTTGGTGAATCCATGATCCTCCGCCACCTGCTTGTGCATCGCCGAACTGGCCCGGGAACCGCCATAAGCCGTGTTGCACTCCACTATGGTGCCGTTCACCTTCTTCACCAGATCCCCGATCAGCTCCGGACGAAGGTAATTGCTCGCAGGAGGCTCACCCGTCGATATCTTGACAGCAGTATTTCCTTCCGGCGTCCAGCCAAGGGTATCGTAAATCTTCACAAGACCATCCGCCGTAATATCAGAAGTGAAATACACAGTCGGGGTGCCGGAAACATCGGTTCCTGCCGCCGCAGACGTTGCTGCCGTGCCGGAAGCCTCATTTCCTGTTGCCTGCGCTGCCGCAGTGCCGGCAGCCCCGGTTCCTGCTGCCGCTGACACTGCCGTATCAACAGCCCCAGTCCCTGCTGCTGCCGTGCCGGAGGACTCTGCCTCCACCGCAGCCCCCGCTACGGAAGCCTCTGTTTCCGCCGCGTTCTCCGTTCCGGCGTCCTCCGACCCAGCCGCAAGCTTTGTGCCAGGGCCATTTGTCTCTGACATCGTTCCGGCCTCGGAAGCCTCCGCCGCGGCTTCCGTATCGGAAGACTCTGCCGCAGCTTCCGTATCGGAAGACTCTGCCTGCTGCGGGGTGCTTCCCGTTTCCGCATGGCTTTCCGCGCATCCGGCCAGCAGAAGACTGGCTGAGACCCATAACGCAAGTGCCAAAAAATTCTTTTTCATTTCTTACAAACTCCTTCCCAGTTGATATGCTTCCTCAGGATATCTGCTGTGTTTTGTCATTCCGGGAGTGCCGCAGCCATAGCCCAGCACCATCCCGCAGTCCTTGAAATGAATGTACCGGACCAGCGTCCTGTAGTGCGCTTCGAGAGCCTCAAAGGTCCAGTCATCCGCGTTCCACGCAACCGTCAGAAGGGCCGATTTCAAATGCCGGCTGTTCAGGCTGCTATTATACGCGCAAAAGCGATCCACCACCGTCTTCAACTGGGCGCTCATGCCGTAATAATAAAGCGGAGTGGCAAAAACCACCATGTCCGAAGCAAGAAGCTTTTTCCGGATCATTTCCACATCATCCTTCTGAACACAGGGTCCCTCATAGCCGCATTTTACGCAGCCAATGCATGGATGGATATCCGCATGGCAGACATCGACTACCTCGACAGAATGTCCCGCTTCCACCGCTCCCTTTTCGAACTGTTCAACCAGGATCCCCGTGGAGCCGTTTCGGTTCGGACTCCCCATCAATACAACGATCTTCATACAGCCCTCCTGACCCCTCTTAATCCCTCACGATATTACTCTTGTTTCCCTGATTCCTTTTTTCCCCTAATACCGTTATTCTCTGACCCCTCTAATTCCTCTTGATCCCATTTGCCTCAAGCCACGCCGTCACATTACCCGAAAGCCCGGACCCGCCCGAATAATGAACCGACAATCCCTCGCCCATTACCGCATCCGGCGCCAGCTTGGCAATGGCCGTCAGGCTCTGTCCGAACCTGCCGCCGCCATGGGAGCAGAACGGGATGATCCTCTTTCCGGAAAAGTCATACTCTTCCAGGAAGGACGCAATCGGCATCGGGATGGACGCCCACCAGTTCGGATAACCCAGCAGGATAATGTCATAATCATCCATGTTCTGAACATGCTCCGCAAGCTCCGGGCGCGCCTGATTATGCTGATCCTCCTGTGCCTCCATCAGGACGGTATTGTAATCCGAAGAGTACGGATTTGATGGCGTGATTTCAAAAAGATCCGCTCCCGTCTGCGCCTGAATCTCCCTCGCGATCCCCCGGGTATTGCCGCCCCAGGAAAAGTAAGCGATCAGTATCCTCCCGGCGCTTTCCGTCCTCAGATTCGGTTCACCGGCCGTAACGGAACCACTTCGTCCCTTATCGGCGTTTCTTACAAGCCGAAGGCCAAGATTGTAGCTGTGCATGTCCTCCTGCCCCGCGGCGCGGTAAGCGCTTCGCATGTTTTTGGCGAAGTCATTCCAGCCTCAGCCCCTATAGACATGCCTTGTTCCGCTCGCGGGACCGGTCGGATTATCAACAGCATTCAGATCATAGGCTCCATAATAATCCCAGCACCATTCGTTCACGTTGCCGTGCATATCATAAAGCCCCCAGGCATTCGGCTCAAAGCTGCCGACCGTTATGGTAGTCTGCCGGTATTCTCCGGGCCTTGCTTCCAGAACGGAGTTGTTGAAATAATTTTCTTCAATCTCATAAGGGTAATGCCCGTAGAAATTCGCCTCTGCTGCGCTCAGGGATTTTTCCGTATTAAACGGAGTGGACGTGCCCGCCCTGCAGGCGTATTCCCACTCAGCCTCCGTTGGAAGGCGGTAGCCATCGGCCGAAAGATCCCAGCTCACGCCGTTCCCGCTAATGTTATACGCCGGCAAAATCCCCGCCTCCTGGCTCTTCGCGTTCGCGAATCGGACTGCCTCCAGCCAGGAGATGTTTTCGACAGGCAGCCCCTCCCCGGAAAATGTGGAAGGATTGCTTCCCACAAGACGCACATATTCGTCCTGCGTGGTTTCATGGGGATCAATATAGAAAGAGCCTACGCTTACCTCATGCTGCGCTTCGTCATCGATCCTCCAGTTTTCCGACTCCGGACTTCCCATCAAAAAGCTGCCGCCCTGAATGAGCACAAATCCATCATCAAGAGAAGCATTGCCCGGCTCCTCTGACCCGCCGTCCGCAAAAGCCGCTTCCGGCCCTCCGGGCTGAGAAGTCCCCTGACCTCCGGGCTGCGAAGCTTCTTGCCCACCGGGCTGCAAAACCCCCTGACTGCCGAGCTGCGAAGCCCCTTGCCCACCGGGCTGCATTGTATTCCATGCTTCAGGCTGCGCCTCGCCCCATGCGGCATCTCCCCCCTGCATGGCTCCTTCCTGAGAGAAAGACCAGTCCGCGTCCCCAAAGAACATCTGCTCCTCCGCGGGCGGAAACATTAACGCCAGCATGATTCCGATGATCACAGAGGCCATGATGGCAACCACGGGGATAAGCGGATTTTGTGTCGCGTTCCTGAAAATATGTGCTGCCTGCGTTCCGATAAAGGCCCAGAATGACAGCATCAGCAGGTTTTCGAGAAATACCAGCCAGCCTGATTTCTCATAATCAAGGAACGCGAACGGAACACGGAAGAACAGATAATTCGGCATACCGTTCCGAAGAAACAGCCAGAGGCCAATTCCGCCAACAAAGGTAAATATCCCGCCCAGAACAGTCCTTACCCTCTCCTTTTGTCTCAGGCCTGCTGTCATGGCCGGAATATGCATTCCCAGATGAAGTCCCATCAGCACAAAAGCCCAGTGGGACATGGAAAGATGCATTCTGCGTACGAAAAAGACAGGAGCCATTCCATAGAGGAAAGGTACTGCATAGCTGCTCATGGACATGCCGCAGAAAGCGGTAAGCGCAAAGCATATCAGCAGCAGAATATTCAGAATCGTCGTTGCCAGGCGGTACGGATTATATTTCCCCTGGAAAAGGGCTCCATACCATCTGCGATTCAGAATCTGATGAATAATCACAAGGACGGTCATCCCAATGCCGATCCATTCATGCGCCATTTCCCCTGTGACCTGATAGGCCATAAGGCAAAGAAGCAGGACAGTCATGGCGACGTCTACGATCCGTTTGATCCTATTGTTCATTGTTTTACCAGGATCCGCCTCCTATCCCTTATTTGAGCCCATCAATCCAGGACTGAAGATCCGCCTCCGATACATTTCCGCTGAAACGCCTGCCTTCCAGCCAGGTACCGCTTCCGGCGAGTGTCTCCATGTTTTTACCGCTCCTGCCAATTCCGCTTCCGCCTGACGTGCAGAACGGAATGACCGTGATTCCCTCAAAGCTGTACTTTTCGACAAAGGTATCCATAATGCGAGGTTCCTCTCCCCACCAGATCGGATATCCCAGGTAAAGAGTGGTATAACCATTTAAGGAAATGTCTTCACCACCCAGCTCAGGCCGGACTTTCGAGTCATTCTGCTCCACCGTGGCACGGGTGCTCCGATCGTTATAGTTCAGATCCTCCGCCGTGTACGGCACAGCAGCCTGAATCGCGTAGAGATCCCCTCCCGTAACGGAGGCGATCCGTTCCGCCACGCCCTTCGTCGTACCGGTTGCGGAGAAGTAAGCTACAAGAATATCCGAGTGGGCTGCCGGCGCTTCAGGCGATTCCGCTGCCTCCGCCCCCGCTTCGGCGGAAGCAGTCTCCGGAGCGCTTTCTGAAGCTGCGACATTCTCCGCGGGATTGCCCTCCGGCTCCGCCGCAGCCATCGTTTCTGAAGATTCTGCCTGGGATCCGTCTGCATCAGCGGCCTCCGAAGAGGCAGCCTGGGAAGCAGCCGCGCCAGCAGCCTCCGAAGAGGCCGACGGAGAAACAGCCGCTCCAGCAGCCTCCGAAGAGGCAGCCTGGGAAGCAGCCGCGTCAGCAGCCTCCGAAGAGGCAGCCTGGGGTCCCACAGCATTAGTGGATTCCACTGAAGCGGCATGAGGTCCCGTAGCAAGAGCGGCTGACGCATCTTTCGGAGCACTGCCCCCACAAGCCGTCAGAGCAACAATCATCATTATTACTGTAAAAATTGCAGGAATTACATTTGACTTTTTCATCATTTCTTTCTTCCTTATTAAATCAATATTGAAATAAGACTAATGTTTATATCAGATCAATATCAAAACCAGGCCATTGTTTATATCAGATCGATATTTATATCAGATCAAAATTGAAGCGGACTAATCCCACACTTCCTTCGCCAGACGGAATACCGCCCAGCCCTTCGGCCAGCCCACATACATCGTGGCGTGCGTGATGATAGCCGCAATTTCCTCCTTCGTTACACCATGCTTTTTTGCGTTCTGCAGATGATAGGACAGAGAAGAATCCGTGATTCCGGAAGCCATCAGGGAGACAACTGTAATGATGCACTTTGTCTTTACGTCAATTGCCCCCTCATTCCACACCTCCCCAAAGAGCACATCGTCATTAAGATGCGCAAACATCGGGGCAAATTCTCCAAGCTGCTCCCTTCCTGCCGTCTGAACAATTTTTTCAGCCATTTGCACAATCCTCCTTTATCAAAGTGGGGGTTGCCACCCTGATTCAATGACAAGCCTCCGCGTTATCACGTCCGCAAAGCTCCCCCGTGTTTCAATTCATCTTGCCACAATTGCCGACCTTGTCGCCCGTGACGAAATACTCATAAGTCGGGAACTCAAAGAGTACCGGCTTGAAGTTATGATAATCAATCTTGCCCTTCTCATTCAGCACGGCTTCATCCGCATAAGTTGCGAGGATTTTGCAGATGAAATGATCAAAATTCTCCAGTTCATAGTTGCCGTCCACCTCGCATTCGATGGAGACCTTCGCCTCATCAATCAGCGGGGCGCCGTTCTCGCCCATTGTATAGGCAAAAGCATCGGACTTATCCACCTTGTTTCCGCTGATCGTCCCCATGCGGTCCGCATCCTTCAGCCAGGACTCATCCACAACGTTGACGGAAAGCTTCTTGTTTTCCCGGATGCCCTGGTTAATGTAATGCGCCTGCACGAGGGATACCATCAGATGGCTGTGCGCCACAGTCCCCGCATGGGCCACAAGCGTCCAGCTCGGCTTGCCGTTCACCATTGCCCCGACCACGATGACCGGGCAGGGATACAGCGCAAGAGTTGCCCCGATATTTTTCTTGCTCATCTTATTTCATCTCCTTTTCCCAGAAACGGATGACATTCAGCTCCAGACTGTCAGCCACCTTCTCAAGTCCCGCTGCCTCTTCCTTCGTCAGAGTGACATTCGCGGCCTTCACCGCGTCCAGCACCTGGCTTTCCTTCGTCACACCGATGATCGGCAGCGTGCCCTTGGCGATTGCCCAGGCCACCGGGATCTGTGCCGGGCCAACGCCGTATTTATCGGCAAGCTTCTTCAGCTCCGCGTTCAGGATCTCCAGCTTGTCAAGAACCGGATTATACGTTTCAGCCCTTGCGGAACCGGCCGGCATCGGATGCTTAGTATCATATTTTCCGGAGAGGGCTCCCTGCTCCAGCACCATGTAAGCAAAGAAAGTAATGTCATTCTGCCTGCAGTATTCCAGGATGCCGGAATCCTCGGAAGAACGGTTGAGCAGGCTGTAATGGTTCTGCACGGCGGAGAGCTTCAGTCCGTGTGCCTTCAGGATGGCATCCGCCTCTTTGATTTCCGCCAGATTGTGATTGGAAACACCGATCAGCGGCGCCTTGTCCTTTCCCTCATAGTATTTCGCCAGCTCCTCCGTCCACTTCGGAGCATCCCAGACATTGTGAATCCAGTAAATGTCGAAACGATCCAGCCCCATCAGCTTAAGCTGCATTTCAACCATGTCCGCCATGGCGGTAGGCGAGGAAGAATCCGCGCACTGCGGAGTAAACTTATCAGACACCAGATAAGACTCCCTCGGAAGGCCCTTCAGGAATCCGGCCAGCACCTTCTCGGAAGTACCCATGCCATAGGCATACGCCGTATCCCAGAAATTCAGTCCATTGGCCATCGCCGTGTCAAAAATCGGCTTCAGGCTTTCCGCCGTGAAGTTGTTTCCGAAGGTTCCGTCGTTTCCCCATGCCCATGCGCCAAGGGCGATTTTCGGAAAATTTGCCATTGTTTTCAATCCTTTCTCTACTGCTTTTTTCGTTAATGCTATTTTCTTTTAATACTTCTTCAATGCTTTTTCTTTTAATGCTTTCCCTTTAATGCTTCTTCTTTTAATACTTTCCCTTAAATGCTTCTGCCTTTAACGCTTCTTCTATCGTAAATATTCAGCTCCCCAAAGGCGGCCGCAAACAGAATGCTGAATAGTTACAATCTTTTTTCCATCCGACCCTCACTCGCCAAGCAGCCGAATCAGGCAACTGTACGTAAGCTCATAGACGGTCTGGTACACATAATCAATGCCGGCTTCCTTCATGGCCGTCTTTTGTTTTTCCGTGACGGCCGTATAAGGATAGATCCCAAACATGAAGGGGTAGAAGGTATAGATGAAATTCCGGATTTCCTCCTCTTTCATATCAGGACAAAACTTTTCCAGCAGACTGCGCACAAGCTGCATGGAGCGGCCATAGGAATACTTGAACGCAGTCAATAGCTCCTGCCGGCTGTTCGCCTCCATGTCGTAGTTGTTCATGGAAAGGAGCTTCAGGAGCTGTTCCCGTCCGGCCAGGGATAAGGCGATCTTTTCCGAAAGCTCAGACCTTGTCAGCTTCTCATTCCCTTCCAATATGGCGGTCAGATCCTTGTTCCAGCGGTCATACTCCCTTTGGAAGAGTCCCAGGAAAATCTCTTCCTTTGTTTCAAAATAGTTATAGATCGTAGGCCGGGAGAAGGATGTAATGCTTCCAATCTCCTTCAGCGTGATCTCACGGAAGCTCATCGTCTGGTAAAGCTGCTCACATGCATTGATGATTTCCTCCCGTTTCCGGGCAATCTGTTCCGATGTTACTTTCCTCATTTTCAGTCCTCAAGTCTTTCATGCATACTGACATAATGTCAGTATGCTCATTATACGCATATTCTGTCACCGTGTCAACATGTATTTCTGAAATATGAGAAGGGGACAGAAACAGAAACAGGGGACGATCCCCCCTTTTCAGAACGGCGAATCACCTCTTCCAAATACCACAAAACACATTGGTAAGTTTTTCCGCAGCACATGGAATGATGCGGAAAAATCCGAAAAAAATATGCCTGAAGGCATATTTTTTTCGGACGCATCCCTTTGGGATGCGCCAAAGATGGTATTAACTATGCATCAAGCATAGTTAATACCTACGTATTATTTTACAGAGCAGTGATACCTCAGAAGCTTATAGGCCATGAATGTTCCTTCAGGAACATTCATGGCCTATACATTTCCAGCAAAAACATTTTCACAATCCTGGAGTTGATGGTATATTGCATCAATATATGCCATATTACCATCCACTCGATAAAGCATAATATACTGGTGCCTTATAAAACAGATTGGATGATATCCTAATTCCCTTAGCCTGGGATGATTGCAAAGCTTTAAACTTCCCGCAATCTTCTTCAACTTATTACTTGTATCAATCGCATCCTGCCACAAACTTCTGGCAGCTTGTTCATTTAACAGCGTGAATTGAATGTAATCAATATAACTATCAAGCTGAAGAAGTGCCTTGGGAGATATTATGACCTCAAATGAATCCATGCTTTTTCCCCAATTCATCCAGAGCATCTGATGCGTATAAGCCCTTTCCCTCATCAATTTGCCCTCTTGACTCTTCCAAATCCGCAAGAATCATATCGGCCGGCAAAGGGATAAAAGGATTTTCCGGATTTCTTGAAATAAATAAACTTTGTGTGTAATTGTAAACCATTATACGAGCCTCCTCCGGCATGTTCTCCAGCATTAGAACCGTTGCCTCAACAGTACTCATCCGCATTCCTCCCATCCATAATATATTGCGCGTGACTTTACTATATGATTGTTCCCCGGATTTTAAGCGTAAATTACCAGTAAACCGGTAACACATAACAATATTTACACATTGATTTTTTG
>CAMKKZ010000018.1 GCA_946413525.1 uncultured Oribacterium sp. | reverse complement strand
AAAACCTGCTCTGATAGATGTGCCGATTAGCCCCGCGGGTGGTTGGCCATGTCAGGACTCAGAACGGCAAAAACCTGCTCTGATAGATGTGCCGATTAGCCCCGCGGGTGGTTGGCCATGTCAGAACTCAGAGCGGCAAAAACCTGCTCTAATAGATGAGCCGATTTGCCCCGCGGGCGGTTGGCCATGTCAGGACTCAGAACGGCAAAAACCTGCTCTGATAGATGAGCCGATTAGCCCCGCGGGCGGTTTGTCATGTCAGGACTCAGAGCGGCAAAAAACCTGCTCTGATATATGAGTGATTTCGGAAGGTGCTCCGGCGGGTTTTGCCGCCTCACCAGATCTGCGTTATGTGATAGGCCGGGTCGTTCAGGACGAGGCTGTAATCCTCCCGGCAGAATTCCGCCTTGTCCCGTATTCCCCTATATGAGATTGCTTTCGTGATTTCCGCTGTATATTGTTTTCCGTTGATTATGAACACGTTCCAGCAATGACCTGCCTGCATGCCGTCCACATTGCCCATTACATAATAAGATTCAATCCCGATCTGCTGCAGCTCGGCGTCAAATAATCTTGCGAAGGCGTTGCAGGTTCCTTTGTGATTGATGATCGCGCCATAGGCGGACTGGTCATCTTCACAACTGTAATCATATACGCTTTGATCGACGATTTCCGAGTAAAGGCACATGGCGGATTCGAATGTCGGCGGCATATTCGCGGTGCGTTGATTAATCCATGCCTCAGCTTCCCTCTGCTTTCTTGTTTTGGTTGTCCAGGCATCCTCGCAGCCGGCTTTGATGATGAACTCCATGGAGTCCCCCTTTGTGCGGTAGGACAAGGAACCGGATGGGGTAGGGGTTGAAAGGTTCATTTTGTAAGTCATATAGGCGGTACAAGCTTGCGGATCCTGTGCCAGGGGGGTGTTTACGCTGCCTGCATAAATGAATTCGTCGGACAAGAGCCTTCTGGCTACTTCCCTCATCGCCTGATTTTCCTGGTCTGTATGTATGCAATTGATCCCCTGGGGGAGTACCGGCGCCGCCGTTGCGGATGAGACAGGACAAAAGAAGAAATAGAAGAAAAGGAATAATAGCGTCATTGTCGTTTTCATACTGGCACCCTCCGTTAAATATGGGTCTTTGAGGCGTTCAGTGGAAATGCATCAAGTACGCCGTTGGCGAGTCACAAATGGGATGTCAAAGCCTTCGGCATTAAGTCAAGTATGAAAAGCAAGCTTTTCATACTTCATTTGTGCCGCTGACGCGACACAAATGGGACTCAACGCCTGCGGCATTAAGTCAAAGTATGAAAGGAGCCTTTCATAATCTTCTGTGGGGCGGTGCCCCGTGACCGCATGTATGAAAAGCATGTAATTTGGCAAATGATTACTAAAAATCAAACATATAATGTCACGATTTTGTTGAATATTACAAATTCTTTTATCTTATTAATAAGCAAAATGAATGCCAACGGTATGCCAACTGGATGTCAACTGATTTCCGCCACAATGCCTCAAGGTAAACGCCTTGAAACCGTGAAGCATCCACGTGGGCTGTTCTCCTTGCCGGCTGCCCATATGGATGTTCGGAAGCACGTTGCGTCCGGAAGAAACGGGATAATTCCTTGCAATATTTCGATTATTCAAATAAAAAACACCATGTTCCGGGAATCGAAACATGGTGTTCTTCTGCTCACTGCATGCAACATATTGCATCAAAATGCAACACATCGAGGCTATCATGTATCAATGTGTTGCATAAGATGTAAACGTTCACAAATGATGATTTGTTGCACATTGGGGTGTGGCTTGGTGTGTCAATATGTGGCTGATTGTATCGATATGTGTTATCATACATATCCATGCCGCAAAGCATTAAATCCCCAAAGTCGCAAATCATTAAAGCAACAAATTGTTAAAGCTTCATGTCATTAAAGCCGCAAAACCGGAAATCATTAAAGTAACAAAACGTTAAAGCGGCAAAGCCTTATCCTTGCCCGGGCTCGCTTGTGAGCTTCCGCATTTTCCGGTACAGGGTACTCCGGTTGATTCCCAGCTTCCTTGCGGCCGCGGAGCAGTTTCCGTCTGTTTCCTTCAGGGCTTCCTGGATACGCCTGAGGAGCTCCTCGTCCCGCGTCGCCCTCCAGCGATTTTGTGGGATGTTCGATCTCGCTCTTTCTTTCCCGGCTTCAGAAAGGGGAGTGGGTAGGCCCGTTTTATCCGCGACTTCACTGCGCCCCGGAGCTTCTGAATGGGGAATACGATGGGGAATCTGGGCAGTCATCGTATCCCCGTGTCCCGCAGCCTCATCATCCGGAGGCTGGGAGGGGTGTTCGTAAAGGGTGCCAGGGAAGCTTTTTTCATGTGCCTCGTCAAGATTCCCAGACAGGTTCCCGTTAGAGATCCCAGACAGGTTCCCGTTAGAGATCCCAGACAGATTCCCGACAGAAATCCCAGACAGGTTCCCGTCAGAGATCCCAGACAGGTTCCCGTCAGAGATCCCAGACAGGTTCCCGTCAGAGATCCCAGACAGGTTCCCGTCAGAAAACCCAGACTGGTTCCCGTCAAGGCTTTCCGCAGGCTTCCTGCGGAAGTATTTGGGAGCTTCCTCATCGGGATTTTCAGGCAGGTCTTCCGGGCTGAGCGCGGATTTCAGGATTTCCATATCCAGCCTTCCTCCGCTGCTTACCGCGCAGATTCTTTCAACGATGTTTCCCAGCTCCCGTATGTTTCCCTCGAAGGGGTATTTCCGAAGCAGCGGGAAAGCTTCTGCCGGAACCTCCGGCAGAATCCCTCCCTGCCTCTCAATCGTCCTTTCAAGCAGCGAGCGGAAGAGCAGTTCAATGTCGTTTCCCCGTTCCCGAAGGGGCGGGATGAACAGCCTTAGAACGTCCAGACGGTACATCAGGTCATTTCGGAATTTTCTTTTCTGACATAATTCCCGGATGCTGACATTGGTCGAGGATATGAACCTCACATTAACGTCGATGACCTTGTCGTCCCCGATTCTCCGGACCTGGCGTTCCTGCAGAACGCGCAGGAGCTTGGCCTGCGTTGGCAAGGGGATTTCTTCAATCTCGTCTATGAACAGGGTGCCTCCGTGGGCAAGCTCGATCAGGCCGGTCTTTCCTCCCTTCGCCGCCCCCGTGAACGCCCCCTGGGAATAGCCGAAGAGCTCGCTCTCCAGCAGGTTTTCCGGCAGCGCGGCACAGTTTATGACGACAAAGGGACCTTTTCTCCTTTGGCTCTCCTGATGGATGCTCTGGGCGAACAGCTCCTTGCCGGTGCCCGTTTCCCCGACGATGATCACATTGGCATCCGTTGCGGCGAAGCGGCGCGCCTTTTCAATCGTTTGCTTCATGATTGTGCTTTCGTGCACGATGTCCGAAAAGCTGTACTTGGCGTTCAGGCCTCCCTCGGAAAGCTTCCGGCGTATCTGGTTTTCCAACTGTTGGATCTTGCTGATGTCCGACTGCTTGATGACGACCCCCATGATCTGCTGGTTCAGCATGACAGGGCGGCAGGTAATCGAGACGGTGACGCCCTGGGCAGGAAGGTGCTGCACATGCGTCGGCTGCTCCTGCCCGCTCCGCATTACCGAAAGGAATGGCTTTTCGAGATAAGGGTAGACATCCTTTAACGGGCGGTTTCCGGGAGCTATGTTCCCGTTCATTTTTTTCATGATCTGATTATAAACGCGTATCGTCCCGCCCTGATCCACGAAGAGGATGCCGTCCGACGCGGTATTTATAATGGTTTTGTGGGTTTGCGCAAGAATTCTTTCTTTTTGCACGTGATCCGCCGTGTGCAGCGCGTCGTCGAAGGCCCTCTGTATCGTGTTTACGCTCGTCTCAATCGTTATGGCGTGGAGGCCGAACAGCTCCGCTTCGCGGCTGGCGGAATGCCCTCCCACCAGCGTGTCGCAGCCGTCCCGTATGGCTCTTTGTATGGTATCTCCGAGCAATTCGAACTTTACCGATTCGTAGAGCTCTATATTCATGTTAAGCGCCGTGGCAAAATCATGCAGCTCGGAAAGCTGCTGTTCGAAGCCGCAGATGGCGACCTTTTCGGGATGCCACTTTTCGCGGCATTTCAGGAGGGCCCGGACGTAATCGAAGCCGGTAATGTTTATCCGGATCAGGATCGCGTCCGGAAACAAGGCATTCACCCGGTCCGCCATGTACCCGCGGGCGATGATTACATTATAAAGGGACGCGTTCAGGCTTTCCGCGTCCTTCGCGGAACAGACCCTTACCGTGACATCCATCTCGCTCTTCCGGCGGTGATGCTCGAGGACATAATATACCTTTTCTTCCATTTCAGGGGTGGGGACGACGAAGAGTATTCGTACCATGGATAATCTCCTCCTTGAAAAAGGGATTAATGAAAAGATATTGCGTACAAAATTCAAACAAATAATAATGAAAAAATCAACTTTTCCCAGATAGTGATAAATTCCTCATTATAAGCCTTTTGCAACATAATATTTCAATAATGATACATCGTAATGATTTTGATTTCAAGGCTGTTTATTGTCTTTGTGGCTTTGCATAAGAGTGAATAGAGTTGCTGAAAGGTTAGATTCCAAAAGGGGTTAAGCTATTTTTTAAAAGAGGAAAAAATGGATGATGCATTAAAACAATTGCATTAAAACAATTGCATTAAAACAATTAAGAAGGTTTTATGAAATTTGAAAATGATTAACACAAAGTAGTTGGGATATGGTAAAATGATGAAAAGTATTTTTTATTTCATGCTGTGCAGGAGGAGTATAGTATGATTATTCAGGGTGCTTCCATCTCTGTTACTTATAAGAGAATAAATAGTATTAAAAAAGTATATTATACCAATGAAAACATATTAAAGGACTATTTCAACGAGGCTACAGTGCTTCCTGTGCCTGATGAAGCCCCAGTAGAAATACCGCGGATTATTACCAAAACACTTCATGAACACGCTCAACTGAGCATTTCGCCTACGGTGGCTACATTTGATGTAGAATTTGATGGTGGTTTTGAAAAAGAATGGTCAGAATGCGAACGATATATTATGGCAAGGATGGAAAAAGTATTTGAATTTCTTAATTTGCTTACTGAAAACTGCTATGAGTATATTGGTATTGTTGCGAATGTGATATATGATGACAAGGTTAATAATGGTACTGAGAAAATATCGTCAACGTTAGTAAATGCAAAAAAAATAAAAGGGATACATGATATCAATATCAAGTTTACATTTGTTGAAAAAGATAACATATTTGTTAACATCATGCTGCAAAATGCAAGAATATTTAAACCGGGCTTACGGATGGATGAAGCAGGTTCTTTAAGTGAGAAAAACCAGATTTCAGAACCTATAGGAGCTGTTATTGATATAAACGATAGATATGGATTTAATAATAATGCAAGTTATAAATCTAATAGCAGTGTTTTGGGTGAATTAATTGCGAGCATGGATCATATAATCAATAATAAATTATCTTCTTTGATTGAGAAAGGGGAGTATTGATTATGGAACAGAGAGATTTCATAAAGAATTTAACAGGCACAGTCTGTGTTGTTGGGATGGCATTAAATGCCATGAGTTATAACAACACGCAGATGCTTGTGAATGTCAAATATGATTTGCCGAAGAAAAGTGGTATATTTTCTGATTATGAAATAGATACTTATTCCACAAATACAACTAGACAAAGAGGTCATACTTTTCTTAAGGAGAAAAATTACTTGGCGGAAGAGCCGATTAGCTCCGCATGCGGTTCGCTATGTCAGAATTCAGAGAGACCAAACCCCACTCTGATGGAAGAGGCAGAATCGTTGTTTGGTGAAATGCGTGCAGCATCAGATGGAGAATTGGAGAGTGTCAATAACTACATAAAGAGTATATCGGTAAAAACGGGAGTGGATTTTTTTACATTATGTTAGCTGAATTCATAGACTTTGTAGATAGTGTGTTGCCCTCGGTTTCGCCGGATTTTAGGGATGGAGCTAAGAATGCGATTTTGCAATTTGAAAAGGATGGGGAGCAACTTAAATATATGATGAATGAACCCTTGGATGAACTATCACAGGGAGACATTATATCGAAGATACCATTTTCATATTTTGATGATGATGGAAAACAAATGCTCTTTACAGCCGATGCATTTGTTTTATCAACATCATGTCATATTGATCAAAAAAGAAGAATTGTTTTGTGCCCTGTATTACCGATAAGTAGTTTTAGCGGCAACCTGAATGATTTACAAAAGAATATAATTTTTGATTTTATGTATATTCCGGATGCCGTTATGGAGAAAAATTATATCAATTTTGAGTATATGGGAACATATAGCAAAGATTTGATTTTTCAAGGATTATCGGAAGGCAGAATAAAGAGAATAGGTTCTTTAAATCAATTAGGGTATTATTTCTTTATTGTCAAACTAACAGTCTACTTAATGAGAAAAGAAGATAAAGACACGTTAAGTAGAAGAAATTTTTTGGTACGCTAACTCATCTATCAAAGTAGCAAACCCCGCTCTGATAGATGAGTTGGAATGTCATCATAGAAGAAATCACATAAAAAGTATGTAAAAAACAGCATTATCTTTTTGAGTCATTTTTGTTTTATAATGTTATATATAATAGAAAGCGCGGTGGAGCGGCAGCAGGCAGCAGTTTGCCATGTCATGAAATCCGATTGGGAAAGCCTGTTCGGACAGAGGAATGGTATGGTCTGCGATACCGAAGCTGTTTGCCAACAATTAAATAAAATAGCCGGCAAACCACTTTGATAGAGGGACCGTATAGACCGCGATACCGCAAATATTTGTCAGCAATTAAAATGGCCAAAAACCACTTTGACAGGGGGGAGCTATGAGGAAATTCAGGACGGTTTTTATGCGCGGCGGCACCAGCAAGGGCTGTCTTTTTCATAAGGAGGATCTGCCGGAGGACAGGTCGGAATGGGATTCCATCTTCCTGCAGGCCATGGGCAGCCCGGATCCGAAACAGATTGATGGCATGGGAGGGACGGTGTCCTCCAATAACAAAATTGTGGTCATCTGGAAATCGGAGGAGCCCGGCGTGGATATCGAATACCTGGTCGGCCAGGTCATTGTCGGGAAGTCCATGGTGGATTACAAGTCCAACTGTGGGAATATGACGGCGGCGGTGCCCGCCTACGCGGTGGAGGAGGGCATGGTTGAGATCACGGAGCCTGTCACGACCGTGCGTATGCTGAACCAGAATACCGGCAAATACATTAACGTGACGGTGCCAATCGATCCTGAGACCCATAGCTTCGCGCAGGACGGGGACTGCAGCATTGCCGGCGTGGAGGGCACGGCGGCGGAGCTTAATGTCAATTTCCTTAATCCCGCGGGTTCGAAAACGGGGAAGCTCCTGCCGACCGGGAGGACGCTGGACACGCTGGACATCCCAGGCCTTGGAAAAATCGAGGCGACGATCCTTGATGTATCGAATCCCCTGGTGCTGGTCAGGGCGGAGGATATTCATTTAAAGGGAACGGAGCTTCCGGAGGAGATCAACGCCAACGCGGAAGCCTGCGCGCTTCTTGAAAAGATCCGAGGGACTGCGGCCTGCATGATGGGCTTTGCCAAGGACCTTAAGGATGCGGAGGAGAATTCGCCGGCGGTCCCGAAGGTGGGGTTTTTCACGGCGCCGGTCAGTTTTACCGACATCGAGGGGAAGGAAGTGGCGAAGGACTCCATGGATGTCTGTGCCCGGGTCATTTCCGTATTCAAATGCCATAAGGCCTGCCCCCTGACCTCGGCCAGCGCCATTTCCGTCGCCGCTTTCCTGGACGGCTCCATTATTGAAAAAAGCCTTGGAAAGGTGGGAGAAGGGCAGCGGACGCTCCGCATCGGGCATCCCAGCGGGGTCATGACCATGATTCCGGATATAACGAAGCATGGGGAGGATATGAACAAGGCGGAGGTTTCCGGTGTCGGCGTGCAGAGGACGGCCCGCCGCATCATGGACGGGACATTGTATATCCGGAACTGATTTCGCCTTTTTATACTGGGCGCCGGGATGATTTTTCCGGTAAATGTATCCTTTCCATTAAATGTTAAATGTGTCTATTTTGGTATGGGTTTTGACGCGCTCTAAGGAAAAGCGCGTCAAAATCCGCCTGCAGTGGACAAACTCTCATCGCCGGGTGACTAGCCTTGACTTGCAAGCGGGACAAGGCATATCGCCACTATCTTTACTTTGAACGTCTGAAGGCTTCGGTAAATGGCTGATGATATAAATGTCAAAGTAAAGATTAAAATGTCGTTTACTATAGTCTTTCTATCGATCTTTTTGATCGCGAATTACAGGGGCTGCCGCAGGGTGCGGAGCCCCTTCATTTTTATTATCACTGGGGCTGCGTAAGGAAATATTCCGGCTTACGCCGGATGCGGCCCTCGTGAGTGTGCAGGGCGCGATTGCGCCTGTATCTTCGTCCTCTTCACGGCCAATGCGGCCCCGCGGGTGAGCATAGTGCAATCGATATCGCACTCTCCAAAAGCCGCCCGTGCGCGCAGCCCCGCGGGCGAGCGGAGTGCGATGTTATCCGGCGGACGGCAGCCCTCGCGGGCGAGCAGAGCGCGACGCAGCGAAGCCGCCAGGAAGGTGGCCGAAACACGCTTCCCCGCGGGCGGGCAGAGCAGGGCGAGATTTCATCTTCCCTGCTCGATTACAAAGAATAACGGAGGTAAGGATATGATCAGTCTGATAAAGCATGGGGTTTTTCTTGGACGGGATGGAAGAGTCCTGGATGGAAACGGGCTTCTCAGTGGTGAAGGAATTCTGAATAGAGCCGGGTTCTCCGGGAGGAAAGGAATCCCGGAGGGAAACGGGCTTCCCGGCGGGGAAGGAATCCCGGATGGAAATGGTTCGGCCAGGGCGGATATGGTTCTGAATGGAAATATATTTTCTGAAAAGGATATGGCTTCTATGGCTCTGGGCGGAAACGGCTTTTCCGAGGAGAAAGCCGAGGAGAAAGGCATTCCGCAAATGGACGGATATACGGAGGCGGCGATCCGGGAGGGGAGGAAGCGCACGATGGCGTACCGGATTCTCGCGAAGCACAACCGGGCGGCAAGCGGAAACGGAAGCCGGGATTCAGATATGGATCGCCTTCGAATCCGCTTTGACGCGATGGTTTCCCCGGACAATAATTATGTCAACATCCTTCAGACGGCCCGGGCGTCAGGGATGAAGAGCTTCCCGATGCCGTACGTCCTTTCCAACTGTCATAATACGCTTTGCGCCGTAGGCGGGACCATTCTGGAGGACGATCATGTCTTCGGCCTTTCCAATGTGAAGAAATACGGGGGGATTTTCGTGCCTCCGTACAGGGCGGTGCTGCACCAGTACATGAGGGAAAGGATGGCCGGCGGGGGGAAGATGATCCTGGGTTCCGATTCCCATACGCGTTACGGCGCCCTGGGCACCATGGGCATCGGCGAGGGGGGAGGGGAGCTGGTCAAGCAGCTTGTCGGGCAGACCTGGGATATCCCGTACCCGGAAATCATTGCGGTGCGGCTTTGCGGCATGCCTCGTCCTGGGGTCGGGCCGATGGATGTGGCTCTTCTCCTCGTTTCAAAATGCTTCGCGAACGGTTTTGTTAAAAACAAGGTCTTGGAATTTGTGGGGCCGGGGATCCGCTCGCTCAGCATGGAGTACAGGATGGGCATTGATGTGATGACGACGGAAAGCGCAGCCCTTTCATCCATCTGGTGCACGGATGAGAAAACGAGGGAGTACCTCGCCATGCACGGGAGAGAGGGGGATTACCGAGAGCTCTCTCCGGAGGACGGCGCCTATTATGACGGGATGATCGACATTGACCTGTCTGATGTGGAGCCGATGATCGCCCTTCCCTTCCACCCGTCCAACGCGCTGCCGATCCGCGAATTCCTTTTAAATCTGGATGATATGCTTTCTGAAGTGGAAAAGGAAGGAAGAAGGATCAAGGGGGACAAGGGAAAGGCGTTTTCCATCATGCGCCATATTCGGAACGGGGGTTTTTACCCGGATCAGGCCCTGGTGAGCGGCTGCGCCGGCGGGATGTTTGAAAACATAGCGGCTATTGCGGACATTCTCAGGGGGCACGGGATCCGGGGGGACGGGCTGAACCTCCATGTGAATCCGTCAAGCCTGCCCGTCATGGACGCGCTTATGCGCAGCGGCATTGCTTCGGAGCTGGCACAGTGCGGCGTGACCATGCGTCCGGCCATCTGCGGCCCCTGCTTCGGCGTGACGGACACGCCGGCCAACAACCAGCTTTCCATACGGCATGTGACAAGGAATTATACGAACCGGGAGGGAAGCAAGCCCGGACAGGGACAGATGGCCGCGGTATTCCTCATGGATGCCCGCTCCATTGCGGCCACTGTGCGGAATGACGGAAGGCTGACGTCGGCGACGGAGCTTCCGGAGGAGACCTGGAGGGAGCATGCCTATCTATATTCCCCGGGGATTTATGAGAGCCAGGTATTTGATTATTTCGGGAAGGGGGATTCGGAGGTGGAGCTTGTCATGGGTCCGAACATCGCCGACTGGCCGGAAATGCCTGTTCTTAAGAAGCATCTTCTTCTCAAGGTGGCGGGTTCCTACAAGGGCTCTGTCACAACGGACGAGCTGCTGCCCTCCGGGGAATCCAGCTCCTACCGCAGCAATCCGGAAAAGATTTCTGAATTTACCATGCAGAGCCGGGATCCCGGCTACGTTGGGAGGGCAAAGGAGATTCGGTCAGAAGCCAGGGAGATTGGTATTTTGTTATCCGAAAAAGAGAGGGCGGCGAGGGAAGGCGTTTCCCAAAGTGCGGGCTTCAAAGCAGCAAAAAATACCGCTTCCGAAGGTACGCGCTTCAAGGCTTCGGAGCTGCTTTCCGCGCTTTCCGGGGAATTGCATTGCGATGTATCGGAAATTTCTTATGGTTCCCTGATGGTTTCCGAGCAGATCGGGGACGGATCCTCCCGGGAGCAGGCGGCCAGTTGTCAGAAGGTGCTGGGGGGATGGGCCAACCTGGCTAATGAATATTCGACGAAGCGGTACCGCAGCAACTGCATCAACTGGGGGCTGCTGCCGCTCAGGACGGAGGATGACCCCTGTCTTCCCGTTGGGACTTTTCTGCTCATTCGGAATATACGGGAAATGTTGAAGAGTGGGAAGGAAGAACTGGAAGCGGAGGTAGTGGCTTTTCCGGAGTCTGAATTCCGGGAAGCGGATGGGATTGGCAGACGTGCCGCTGCCACTGCCGGGGCTTTTCCGGAATCTGAGATTGGCAGGGCATCGGACAAAGCTTTTTCAGGTTATGTACCGTTGCATATAACTCGTAAAATCCAATGCACTCTGGGCAGTCTCACAGAAGAAGAAAGGGAAATCCTGTGCGCCGGCTGCCTGATTAATTATTATCGGAGATGAGGGACGGAATCTTTAAGAGTGTGAAATGAGAAAAACAACTCAGAGTGTTCAAAAGCTCTGTCAAGGTCATTTTATTCGTGGATATGAAAGCCTGCTTGTGGTAAAATTATATTACGAAAAAAAGAGGGGGGATGCGGTAAATACATCCACAGGTTTATGAAGATGACGGCGTACACGGAGCTTTCTTATCCTGCAACCGACAAAGACTAAGATGATTTATATTTAATTGGACAAATTCCCACTCTTTATAGAAGAGCCAGTTTGCCCCGCATGCTGTTCGCAGTGTCAGAACTCAGAGCGACAAAAAACCACTCTGAATAGAAGAGGAAATATGGATTTTCGTGAGCTTGTTTATATGACGACCATTGCCGATCAGGGCAGCATTACGAAGGCGGCCCGGCGGCTGTATATCTCGCAGCCAGCTCTTTCCCATATTGTTTCAAAGGTGGAGGAAGAGATGGATGTAAAGCTGTTTGATCGGAAGAGCAATCCGATCACGCTTACCTATGCCGGGGAGAAGTATATTTCGACGGCGCGGCAGATCCTGAAGCTCCGGGACAATCTCCGGAGGGAGCTTCGGGACATCGGGCATGGGGAGAAGGGGGAGATACGCCTTGGCATCCCGACGGAACGAGCCGGTTATATGCTCCCCAGGGTGGCCGGGAAATTCCGGGAGCTTTTCCCGGGAATCCAGATCAGGCTTTCCGAGTCCAAATCGGATGACATTATCCGCGATCTGGAAAAGGACAAGCTCTCACTTGCCATACTGCCGGGGGAGGAAACGGATTTTCCCGCCGGGCTGAAATGTGAGCGTATCTATAGGGAGAGGATTCTGCTGGTGGCGGCGGCCGGTATGGTGGAGGCGGAACTTGGGCTTTCATGCGAAAGGGACATGGCCATTGATGGCCAGGGCAGCGGATTCCATTCAGGAAGTGAGGGACCGGATGAGCCGACTTGTCCCGCAGGCGGGTCGCCATGTCAGAATTCAGAGTTGCAAAAAACCACTCTGATAGATGGGATGGGGGCGGATGCCGTGCGGAAAAGCAGCTATGAGGGGGTTCTGACCCGGTCGGAGGATATTCCCGTCGCTGACATCAAAAAGCTTCGCCGTCTTCCGTTCATTATCATGCGGAGGGGCCAGTACATCCGGAAAAAGACGGATGTCATTATGAGGAAGGCCGGTTTTTTCCCGAAGGAGGCCATGGAGGTGTCAAGCTGTCTTTCCGCCGCGGAGCTTGCCAAGGCGGGACTGGGAATCACCATTGTTCCGGAGCGGGTGCTGATGGCCATGCGTTCCATGAAGGAGCTTTCTGTTTTTCATGCAGGGGAAGAAAGCGCCTGGGATGTCAATGTTATATATAAAGAAGACGTTTATCTTGACCGCGCGGAACGTTACCTCATTGAACTGATGCAGCAGGAATTCGGAGGAGAGGAATAAATCAATAGGACATGAATGTTACTTCAGGAACATTTATGTCCGTACTTGGCGAACCCCGAAAGGGTTTGTCCGACCAAAGGGAGGATTTTGACGCGCTTTTCCTTGGAGCGCGTCAAAACCTTTCCGAATCGATTCAGGGGCTTAAAAATGAATCATCACTAAGACATAAAAAAAATTGCATACCATATATGCCAAACTATATATTTTACTTATGTGCTGGCTTTGATTATAATGAAAATCAGAAAAAAGCACATGGATATTCATGAAGCTTCAAGAGAATTTGTGCATATTTGTAAAGCCATATAATTTGAAAATGGAGGATAATTTGCCATGACGCGGGAAGAGGAGATTCGGATTGCATCGGAGAAATTTGCCGAGCTGATTCGCGGGGAGTATGAGCGGATTGAAAAGATGAAGGAGGATACGGAGGTCAAGGATTTTTCGAAGCTTTCCCACATTGTCATCGGCATCCTGCCGGGTGACGGCATCGGCCCCATCATCATGGAGCAGGCACTCAGGGTGGTGAAGGAGCTCTTGAAGGGGGAGATTGCTTCCGGACGGGTGGAGATCCGCATTATCGAAGGAATGACGATTGAAAACCGGGTGGCGAAGATGCAGTCCCTTCCGGACGAGGTTTTTGAGGAGTGCAAAAAGTGCGACGTGCTGGTCAAGGGCCCCTTTGTTACGCCGAGGGCAGGGGAAGGGCTCCCGAACCTGGTCAGCGCCAATTCCCTTCTCAGGAGGGGGCTGAACCTCTTCGCCGCTGTCCGTCCGATCCGGATCCCGGACAAGGGCATTGACTGGACCTTCTTCCGTGAGAATATAGAAGGCGAATATATCTGGGGCAACAAGGGCATCGAGGTGAACGAGGATCTGGCCATTGATTTCAAGGTCCTGACGAAGCCGGGCGCGGAGAGGATCGCGAGGGCGGCCTTTGAATTCGCCCGGAAGAACGGCAAAAAGAACGTGACCATCGTAACCAAGGGGAACATCGTGAAGCTGGTGGATGGCAACTTTATCAAGACGGTGCATCGTATCGGCGAGGAGGAATACCCGGAGATCGAGGTGACGGAGAAGCTGGTGGACGCGATGGCGGCGAAGATGCTGGATCCGGAATTCAACAAGGGCATAGAGGTCATCGTGCTTCCCAACCTTTACGGCGACATTGTCACGGACGTGGCGGCGGAGCATCAGGGCGGCTTGGGGACGGCCTGCTCATCGAATATCGGAAACAAGTACGCGCTCTTTGAGGCGATTCACGGGACGGCTCCTTATCTTATGAGCCATGGGAGAGGGAATTATGCGGATCCCTGCTCCCTGATCCGCGCCATGGGGCAGATGATGGCCCACATCGGCTATGCGGACAGGAAGGCAATCCTTGAGGAAGCCCTGGAGATATGCACGGTGACGGAACGGAAGCTGGTGGTCACTACGCAGGTGGAGGATGCCAGCGCCGCGGAGTTCACCGATTACCTGCTGGAAACCATCAAGGGCATTGAAGCCAGGGGCTGAGGAAATTGCCCTTGTGTCCCCGCGTCCTTGCAATATCGGCCGGGAATTCATCCAAAGCCTTATCAGCGTTGTTTGACTCCGGCAAAGCCCGTCCATAATATTGCCATGGGTGGAAGTGCATTAAGCATTTTTTTGAAAGCAGCTTCGTCTCGAAATGAATCATAAAATCGCCCGGCAGCCTGGGCGGCAAGCGCATTAAACATTATTTTCGCATTATTTTTCAGAAACATCTTCCTTTCATCACGCGTCAAAAAATCGCTTTGAATGGCAAACGCACAGATGGTGTACAGGCGGTGAAAAATTAAAATTTTTTTTGATGAATAATACTTTTCTTTTTGTTATACTCTGTAATGTTGCTGCTTTGCTCTACTTCGAAACGTCTGAAAAGGAGGAACGAAATGTCAGACACAAATGAAAGATCCGGGCTCTGGCTCGGCGGGCAGCCCTGGTGGCTGGCGCTTATCTGCGTTGCCCTCTGCCTTTGTCCCATGTACATCAAGGCGGGGGACTCCATGGTGCAGTCCACCACCATGACGGGGACATTGGCAATCTGCTTTGGTCTCGCGGTTATTTTTAATGAGCTTGGCGAGCGTATCCCTATTTGGAACAAGTATATCGGCGGCGGCCTTCTGCTTACATTCTTTGGCGTGGCGATTCTAAAGCAGTTTGGTTATGTCCCTCAGGAGGGGCTGGACGCCATTAACAGCTTTATCTCTGACGATGCGAACTTCCTGGAAATGTTCATCGTCATGTTGATTGTCGGCTCGGTTCTTTCCCTTGACAGGGATATCCTTCTTCGCTCCTTCGCAGGCTATATTCCGGCGATACTGGGCGGCCTTGCGGCAGCCATGGTTCTGGGCGTCATAAGCGGTATTCCTTTCGGTGTCAAGCCGACGGAAGCAATCATCAAGTATGTGCTGCCGATCATGGGCGGCGGAAACGGCGCCGGTGCCGTTCCCCTTTCCCAGATTTATAATCAGATCACAGGGGAGCCTTCGGCGGATTATTATTCCTTTGCCATCATCATTCTGACCATCGCGAACATCTTCTGTATCATCGCCTCTGCCGCGCTGAACGCTCTGGGAGAGAAGGTTCCCTCCCTCACAGGCGACAAGAAGACGCTGATCCGGAAGGGCGGCAACCTGACAAGGGACGACGCAAAGATCAAAACGGATAATGACGACCTTGCCGGCGCGTTCCTTCTGGCCTTCGCCTGCTACAGCGTGGGCCGCATCATGAACAAGGTCATCCTTCCGGAAATTGCGGGTGCCCCGATCCATGCCTATGCCTATATGATCATCTTCGTGGTCATCCTTGCGGCGACAGGCCTGATCCCTGCCCGTGTGCGCGCCGGCGCCAAGAGGCTGCAGAGCTTCTTCTCCGGCAAGCTGGGTATCATCATCATGTGCGGCATGGGCGCGGACTTCAACCTTGGCGAGCTCTTCACCGCCATGGCACCCGGCAACATCATTATGGCACTTTTCATTGTCATCGGAGCCATCATCGGAGCCGGCGGCATCGGCTACCTTGTAGGTTTCTATCCCATTGACTCCGCCCTTACGGCCGGCCTTTGCATGGCGAACCGTGGCGGAAACGGCGACCTTGCCTGCCTTGGCGCTGCAGACCGTATGGATCTGATCGCTTACGCGCAGCTTAGCTCCAGGCTTGGCGGCGGCATTGTCCTGATCGTGGCTTCCTTCCTCTTCTCCTTCTGGCTTCACTGATCGGAAGGCTCCGCAAGGATGCTTCAAGGGAAAACGAGAATGAAAAGTCTGATCGGGTACAGCTTGAATCAGTATTGATGATTTCCGAATCAGAATCGATGATTTTTGAATCAAGAATGATGATTTTCGAATCAGGATTGATATCTATCTGAATCAGAAATCAGGATTGAGGCCTGTCTTAAGCAGGATGAAATGCATTGAGACAGGACTTGTGTTTAAACGATAAAAACAGAATAGAGCAGAGTATGATAGCGGGGGGAGAACAGCTATGGCCGTATATTATAAATGGACTACTTATGTATTGATGTTTGTTTGTGCAGTATCGGCCGGGCTGTTCTTCCTTTTTTATTACCATGGGGAGATCCTTGTCGGGCAGGAATACGGGCGAATATTTTTCATGGGCCTCTTTATTATACTTGGCGGCGTCCTTGGGAGGGTGCTGGCCATGATCCTGGCAAGCCGGAGGCTTCGGGAAATTGATGCGCTCCTTTTCCGGGATACAAAGCCGGAGGAATATATCCGGGTGTTCGGTCCCATGAATGAGAAGATACCTCATGAGCTTTCTGAATATGTGAACGGAGTTCAGAAGCTGTCCTTCGCGTATGAGGCTATTGGGAAATTCGAGGAAGCGGAGAGGCTGGTAAACAGTGTGGAGCCCGAAAAGCTCCGCATGCATGCCCTTCCCACTACAGCCCTGATCGTGAACCAGCGCTGTAATCTGGCCCTTCTCCGGAAGGATGCGGAAAAGGCGGAGGGGTATATAAAGGATATGGGCTCTCTTAAGGAGGCGGCGGAGCACAGGGCGAGGATGCTGGCGCAAAATCTGGGAATCTGTATCCGGCTTTCGGAGGCCAGGAGGAACGCCCTTCTGGCATCAGACGAAACGGATACCGCCTTCCTTAGCGAAGAGATAGAGCTCTCGACGAACCTGATACACCGAAAGGAGATGGAGCTGGAAATGGCCTCGTTCTTTCTCCGGAGGGGAGAAAAGGAAAAGGCGGAACCGCTGCTTGAAAGCATACTTAAGGACCGGAAGGGGCTGTGGACGGAAGAGGAAGCGGAGAGGATGCTTGACAATCCGAATACCTGATAATTCAAATACAGTACATGAGTCGTTACACATTACCTTGATTTGTGAGAAGTCAGAGCGGCACACCCATTCAGATTAAGGAGTCAAATAGCCTGCGACAGCGGTGCCGAAGCTGCGTATCAGGAATTAAAACGGGCGGAAGACCACTTTGATTAAGGAAGCATATAGCCTGCGATACCGCAGATATTTGTCCGGAATTAAACTGGCGAAAAAACCACTTTAATAAAAGAGCGCATGATCAGAATGGGCGTGTTTTTTAATACCGTGCCGGCTTGTCAGAAGTCAAGATAGTCTGATTTGTCAATACATCTATCTGATAATTAAGGGGAGTAAACTATGGGAATGAATCTGACACGTAAAATCATCCAGTCACATCTTGTTTCAGGCGTTATGGAGCCTGGCAAGGATGTTTTTTTGAAGGTTGACCAGACCCTGACGCATGATATCAACGCGGTTATGACCTACCTGGCCTTTGAGGCTGTGGGGCTTCCCCGTGCCCGGACCGAGCTGAGCGTCTCCAATCTGGATCACAATCTTCTGTACATCGACTTCAAGACGCCGGACGACCACATTTACTTAAGGACGGCCGCGGAGAAATATGGTGTTTATGTATCCCGCCCGGGCAATGGCATCTGCCATACAATACATACGTCGCGTTTCGCGGCTCCCGGGAAGGTGCTGATGGGAGGAGACAGCCATACGCCCTCCAGCGGCGCGGTGGGGATGCTGGCCATCGGCGTGGGCGGTATGGACGTGGCCACGGCGATGACGGGTGTACCGATGCGCCTTACCATGCCGGAGGTCATCCGCGTGAATCTGAAGGGAAAGCTTCGTCCCGGCGTCAACGCGAAGGAAGTCATTCTGGAAATGCTCCGGAGGCTTACGGTCAAGGGCGGTCTTGGAAAGGTTTATGAATACACCGGCGAGGGGGCGGAGAACCTGGAGGTTCCTGAGCGCATGACGATCACCAACATGGGCGCGGAAATGGGCGCGACCTCGTCGATTTTCCCGGCGGACGCCGTGGTGAAGCGCTTTCTGGAGGCCCAGGGGAGGGGCAAGGATTATGTGGAGCTGCTTCCGGATCAGGACGCGGAATATGACGGGGAAATGGAGATCGACCTGTCCGCCCTGGAGCCGCTGATCGCACTGCCCCATCAGCCGGACAATGTGATCCCTATGAAGGATTTAAAGGATCATCCGCCCGTGCAGCAGGTGTTCATGGGTTCCTGCACCAACGCCTCTTACGCGGATCTCGCGAAGGCGGCGCTCGTCATGCAGGGCAGGCATGTCAATGAATGCGTGCAGTGTACGCTGGGGATCTCGTCGAGGCAGGTTTACAAGCAACTGATGAAGGACGGCTATCTTGAGATGCTGATTGACGCGGGCGTGCGTATTCTGGAAATTGCCTGCGGTCCATGCTGCGCCATCGGGCAGGTTCCGCCCACAAACGGCATTGCGGTGCGTACCTCCAACAGGAATTTCCGCGGCCGCGCGGGATCCCCGAACGCGAATATCTATCTTGTAAGCCCGGAGTCCGCCGCGGCTACGGCTATCAAGGGAACCTTCGCGACGGCGGAGGACATTCTCGGGGAGGATGTGGCAAAGCTCGCGGAAATCCATGAGCCGCTGTCCTATGAGATCGATGATTCCCTGCTGATCCCGCCCCTTCCGGAAGAGGAAGCGGCGAAGGTGGAGGTCGTGAAGGGGCCGAACATCAAATATCTCCCGGTTCCTGAAAAGCCGGCGCAGCATTTGAACTGCGGGATTTCCCTGAAGGGAGGGGACAATATTTCCACGGACGACATTACCCCGGCGGGCGCGGAGTTTTCCAGCATGCGTTCCAATATCCCGCTCATGTCGAAATACTGCTACAACCGCTATGATCCGGAATTTTCAGAGCGTGCCAGGGAGATGCAGCGGTCCATCATCATCGGGGGCGAGAATTACGGACAGGGGAGCTCCAGGGAGCATGCCGCGATCAATCCGATGTACCTTGGGGTGAAGTGCGTGATTGCGAAGAGCATTGCCAGGATCCACAAAGGCAACCTGATCAATCACGGCATTGTTCCGATGCTGTTTGAAAACCCGGCGGATTATGACCGGGTGGAGCTGATGGATGAAATCGAGATCCGCGACTTTCCGGATCAGATTCGGGGCCGCAGGGTCCTGGTGGAGGACAAGACAAAGGGACTCAGCTTCTATACCCGGCTTGAGCTTTCCGACAGCGAGATGGAGGTGGTGCTGGCCGGCGGGCAGCTCCGTTTCCTGAAGCAGCAGCTTGTGAAGGAAGGCCTGATACAGGATGAGGATTGATTTTCAGAGAGGCAGCAGCTTTTCATGGCAGGAAAGCCTTGCCGCGATTCAGCATCTATTTGCCGGCAATTATACTCGTTAACGTAATTCTATTCAAAATTACTGCGCAGAGCCTTCTGAGTTTCGCAGAACTGTAAAATTGGCATAGGCAATTTCAGCGCATTATTGTATCAAGGATTGCACTTCTGAGTTTCGCAGATCTGTAAAATAGGCATAGGCAAAAGCCGGCGTTAAAGAGTATAAGATAAGCAGAAACCACTTTAATAGAGGAGGATATGACATTATGGTAAAGCTTTATGACGGCGGCGTTTACCTGGTGAAGGGAAAGGAGCTTGTCCCGGAATCGGAGTCCGCGAAGGTTGAGCAGCTTTTGGGAAGGGCTGCGGACAGGGAAGAAGCGAAAAAGGGAACCATGGCCTATGGCATTCTGAAATCCCATAATATTTCCGGGGATATGGAAAAGCTTCAGATCCGTTTCGACGCGATGACATCCCATGACATTACCTATGTGGGCATTGTGCAGACGGCAAGGGCCTCCGGGATGGACAAATTCCCAATCCCGTATGTCCTGACCTGCTGCCACAATTCGCTCTGCGCCGTTGGCGGCACCATTAATGACGATGACCACCTCTTTGGGCTTTCGGCGGCGAAAAAATACGGCGGCATCTTTGTGCCTCCCCACATCGCGGTGCTCCACCAGTACATGCGGGAGAATTTCGCGGGAGGCGGCAAGATGATCCTGGGATCGGATTCCCACACCCGCTACGGCGCGCTGGGGACCCTGGCCATCGGCGAGGGCGGCGGCGAGCTGGTGAAGCAGCTCCTTCGGGATACCTATGACGTGGCCTATCCCGGGGTCGTGGCCATTTACCTTGATGGGAAGCCGGCTCCCTATGTCGGTCCTCATGATATTGCGCTTGCCATCATCCGTGCCGTTTTCAAGAAGGGTTATGTGAAGAATAAGGTCATGGAATTCGTGGGTCCCGGCGTTTCCACCATGACGACGGATTTCCGAAACGGCATCGATGTCATGACGACGGAAACGACATGTCTTTCCTCCATCTGGCGGACCGATGAGGATACGAAGGCGTTCCTTGCGAAGCACAACAGGGAAAGTGATTTCCGCAAGGTCGAGCCGGAGGAGCTGGCCTATTACGACGGCTGTGTCTATGTGGACCTTTCCACGGTAAAGCCGATGATCGCCCTGCCTTTCCACCCTTCCAACGGGTATGAGATTGACGAGCTGTATGAGAATCTCGAGGACATTCTCCGCGAGACGGAAAAAGAGGCGGCGAGGGTCGCCGAGGGAAGGGCGGAGTTCAAGCTGCTTGACAAGGTGACAAAGGACGGGAAGCTCCAGGTGCAGCAGGGCGTGATCGGCGGCTGCGCCGGAGGCAATTACACCAATGTCGTGGAGGCAGCCCATTGCCTGAAGGGCAGGAGCATTGGCTTCGATGAGTTCTATCTTTCCGTCTACCCTTCCTCTCAGCCTGTTTTTACCGACCTGGACAGGAAGGGGCTTCTGGCCGACCTGATGGATGCCGGCGCGGTCATCCGCACGGCCTTCTGCGGCCCCTGCTTCGGCGCCGGGGATACACCGGCAAACAATGCCCTGGCAATCCGTCATACGACCAGGAACTTCCCGAACCGGGAGGGCAGCAAGCCGGGCAACGGGCAGATGGCGGCCGTGGCGCTGATGGACGCGCGTTCCATCGCGGCTACGGCGGCAAACGGCGGAAAGCTGACATCCGCGGAGGAGTTTGACTGCTGGGGAGACATTCCCGAGTACAATTACGATGACCGCTCCTACAAGTCCCGGGTCTATCAGGGCTTTGACAAGGCGGAGCCTTCCAAAGAGCTTCGTTTCGGGCCGAACATCAAGGACTGGCCGGAGCAGGAGGCCCTTGGGGAAAATGTCCTTCTGAAGGTGGTTTCAAAGATCCTTGACGAGGTCACGACGACGGACGAGCTGATCCCTTCCGGCGAGACTTCCTCCTTCCGCTCCAATCCGCTGGGGCTTGCGGAATTCACCCTGTCCCGCAGGGATCCGGAATATGTGGGACGCGCCAAGGCGGTACAGGCCATGGAAAGGGAGCGTATCGCCGGGAAGCCCGGCTCCGAGCTCTCCGCTATCCTTGACGTGATCCGCGGCATCCCGGGGCAGGAGAAGATTGACGCGGCAGATGTGGAGCTTGGATCGACGATCTATGCCAATAAGCCCGGCGATGGCTCCGCGAGGGAGCAGGCCGCGAGCTGCCAGAGAGTTCTTGGCGCGCTGGCCAACATTACACAGGAGTACGCAACCAAGCGTTACCGTTCCAACTGCATGAACTGGGGCATGCTTCCCTTCCATTTGAAGGGCGAGCCGACGGGCTTTGAAGTCGGGGATTATATCTATGTCCCGGGCGCGAGGAAGGCGCTGGACGGCGACCTTTCCGATATTCCTGCCTACATCATCAAGGACGGGAAGGCGGAGGAGATCCACCTCTATATCCTGGACATGACGGAGAACGAGCGGGAAATCGTAAAGGCAGGCTGCCTTATCAATTTTAATCGGAATAAGAGGAGGTAATTCAGACGATAGAGGGAATGTAAACGAGAGTAACTGTTCAGAGGTTCCCTGAGTAGTAATAATGAAGATTCCTCCTTTTCACGAAGCCCGGGAGCAGGCCGCTGCGACATGCAGCAAGGCAGGCTCCGGGCTTCTTTTGATGCATTGGCCGCGCGTTTTGTCCGGCTGTTGAAATGACGCTCCCTATTTTGTTATAATGTAGAAGACTATTGCATAGAAGAGCCATTTAGCCTGCGATACCGCAGTTGTTTATCAGGAATTAAAGCGACCAAAACCACTTTAAATAGAAGAGCCATTTAGCCTGCGATACCGCAGTTGTTTATCAGGAATTAAAGCAACCAAAACCACTTTAAATAGAAGAGCCATTTAGCCTGCGATGCCGCAGTTGTTTATCATGAATTAAAGCAACTAAAAAACCACTTTAATAGGGAAGAGGGCTGGGATTAATGAAGAAAATAGGGATCGGGTATGAAAATTACAAGAGAATTATTGATGATGGATGCTATTATGTGGATAAGACGCTGTTGATCCGTGATGTCGTAGAGAAAGGCGGGATTGTTACGCTTTTTACCCGCCCGAGGCGCTTTGGGAAGACCCTGGCCCTGTCCATGCTGCGGACCTTTTTCGAGGCGGAGCTGGATAACGATGGGAAGCCGGTGGACAACCGGAGGTATTTCGACGGGATGAAGATCATGGGCTGTGGCGAAGGGATTCTGTCTAAAATGGGACAGTACCCGGTAATTAAGCTGAGCCTGAAATCCGCGAAGCAGCCGGATTTTTACGCGGCCTTCCTGAAGCTTCGGGAAGAAATCATATGGGAGTTTACGCGGCATTCCTATGTGCTCCTTTCGGAAAAGGTGCCGGAGAACCAAAAGGCTGTTTTCCGGGCCTTATATAATGCCAACATTGAATGGGAGGAGAAGAGTAAGCATTTCCGGGACAGTAAGGAGGCGGCTGAGGGCTTTGAAAAGGAGGTCGCGCGCTTTTCCACTGCGGTGAAGACCCTTTCCGAATGCCTTAAGCTGCATTATGGCAGGAATGTGGTGATTCTCCTGGACGAGTACGACGTCCCGCTGGAGAACGCGTATTATGCCGGGTTTTACCAGGAGATGGTCGGGTTCATACGCTCCCTGTTTGAGTCCGCGCTGAAGACCAATGACGCGCTGGAATTCGCGGTTGTGACGGGGTGCCTCAGGATCAGCAAGGAGAGCATATTCACGGGACTTAACCATCTGGAAATCTGTTCTGTGCGTGATAATGCCTTTGGGGAGTATTTCGGATTTACCCCTGATGAAACCATGCAGATGCTCAGGGACTATGGCGTGAGTGAGAAGGAGGAAGAGGTACGGGCCTGGTATGACGGCTATCTCTTCGGGGACGCGGAAGTGTATAATCCGTGGAGCGTGATTAAGTACGTAAAGGTCCACCTGTACAATCCGGACGCGTTTCCGGAGCCCTACTGGTCAAACACCTCGTCAAATTCCATTATAAAGGATCTGGTGGAGCATGCCAGCGAGGAACAGAAGGACGAGCTTAACATTTTGATTGGTGGAGGCGTGATCGAAAAAAGGGTTCATGAGGATATCACCTATGACGACATTTATCAATCGGAGGATAATCTCTGGAACTTCCTTTTCTTTACGGGATATATGAGGAAGGTGTCCGAACGTTTTGAGGTAAATGAAACCTGGCTGACCATGCGTATCCCCAATGAGGAGATAAGATATGTATATATGGACCAGATCCGCAGATGGTTCAACGGGATTATAAAGCAGTCGGACAGGACGGCACTGTATGACGCGGTGCGCCGGAGGGATGCGGACGGGGTGGCGGATTATATAAGCGGCCTGCTTGAACAGGCAATCAGCACCTTTGACAGCGGGGAAAGCTTTTATCACGGATTCCTCCTTTCCCTCCTCATGGGTTTCCCGAGATATGATGTCCGCTCCAACCGGGAGGCCGGTGACGGGCGTCCCGACATTATCCTCTATCCGCACCGTCCGGCGGATCCCGCCTATCTTTTCGAGCTTAAGGTCCGGAAAGCCTTTAACCAGATGAAGGGCGGCATTGAGGAGGCCTTCCGGCAGATCCGGGAAAAACGGTATGAGGAAGGGGTCCTTTCGGAGGGCTATGCGGGGGTGGTTTCTTATGGCGTGTGCTTCTGCAGGAAAGCCTGCATTGCCGGGCTGTTATAGGGGATCCGCTTTGCGCCGTAGATGTCATAGAAATAGATTATTAAGGAAATTATTAAGGAGAAGATTAAAGAAAGGAATGAAGAAAGGAATGGAGAAAGGAATGAAGAAAGGGCTGATCCTGGAGGGGGGCGCGATGCGCGGGATGTTTTCCTGCGGCGTGCTGGATGTTTTCATGGAAAATGGGATTACATTTGACGGCGCGGCCGGCATTTCCGCGGGGGCCGTGTTCGGGTGTAATTTTAAGTCCCGTCAGATTGGACGGGGAATTCGTTATAACATAAAATACGGTAAGGATCCAAGATATTGCAGCCTGCGTTCCCTGGTGAAGACCGGGGATCTTTATGGGGCTGAATTCTGCTATCATGAGATTCCGGACAAGCTGGATGTTTTTGACAGGAAGGCCTTTGCCGAAAACCCGATGGAATTCTATATCGGCGCCACGGATGTCAGGACCGGCAGGGAGGTTTATTATCAATGCACGGATGGCGGGCAGAGGGACATGGAATGGATGCGGGCTTCCGCTTCCATGCCGCTGGTATCCAGGGTGGTGAATGTGGATGGGTACAGCCTGCTGGACGGGGGAATCGTGGAGGCTGTCCCTTACCGCTGCATGAAGGAGCGGGGGTATGATCGGAATGTGGTCGTTCTGACCCAGCCTGCGGAGTACCGTAAGGAAAAGGCTTCCGCCCTCCCGCTGTTCCGGATCGTTTTGAGGAAATATCCGAAGGTTTGGGAGGCCATGAAGGTGCGCCATGAGCGGTATAACGCGCAGATCAGGGAGCTGGAGTCCCTGGAACGGGCGGGGGAGCTTATGATCATCCGGCCATCGGAAAGCCTTGGGATCGGCAGGACGGAAAGTGACCCGGCGGAGCTGGAAAGGGTATATCGGACGGGGAGGAAGATGGCGGCAAGCCGCATACAGGCCGTCCGGGACTTCCTTTCCGCATAGGGTCCTCCGGGCGATAAGCTTCCAAAGGTGATAATGAGCATTCGCCAAAGGCGGCTGCGAACAGGGCGCTGAATAATTACATTAATTAGCTTTGTGACGCTTTTGTGTCGTCACTGGTTGTATAATGCAGCCGTATTCAAAAGTGAAAACTCATTTTAGAAGCTATATTAACGCGAAACGCGATACCGCATCGAGGCAAAAACTCACTTTTAAAGGAGCCATGTAGCTTGCAATACCGCAGTTGTTAGTCAGAAATTAAAGCGGTCAAAAAACCACTTTAATATAGGAGCCATGTAGTTTGCGATATCACATCGGTTTGTCATGAATTAAAATGGCAAAAAAACCACTTTATTTACTTTATTTAATAGAGGAGCCTTAATGATGCGATACCGCATCGGTATGTCAGGAAATTAGAGTGGCAAAAAACCACTCTAATAGAGGAGAATGAATATGCCTAAGAAAATAAATATTAGCAGGAGTGCGCAGTTCCCGAAGGGCAACAAGCTTAATGCGAATGAGAATAAAGGGTATCGGAATACGGGGAATCCGGATCTTCTGAAGGATTTTCTCGACAAGAATCCGGAGCTTAGCCAGGATGAGAAGGATCATCTTAATGCCAGGATCCAGGTTTCGGAAAAGGTGGCTGAAATCGGAAAGGAGAACAGGAAGGAAGGGTATGAAGCGCCGCTTCCCACTGTGCGAGAGACCAAAAACGGGGCCGTGCTCCCAGACATTCACCTGGACGAGCTGCAGAGCTCCGACAATGGCTGCTGGTCCTGCACCTACCAGCTCCTGCTGCAGAGCCGCGGGGTCAACCTGAGCCAGGAGGAGATCCGGGCCTATCGTCCGAATATCAGCCTGGAGGAGGGCAGGGCGCTGAACAACGATGCGACTCGCCATATGAATGAGGACACCGTGAGCAACCCGATGGAAATGTCGGATCTGATGCAGGAGGTGCTTCCGAATACGGCCATGCGTTCCTTTACCGTGAACGGTTACCAGGACTGGATGGGGGATGCTGCCGGGATAGGAGAGGAAAATTATAAGCAGAACGCGGTGACTGCCCTGATCAACATGATCAAGGAGGCCCTGACGAAGGACAAGTCGCCCGTCGGCATGGTAAGCGGAGGGCATTTCCGTACCATCGTCGGGATTGAAGGGGACGAAATCATTTTCAAGGACTCGCTCCCCAGCATAAGCGAAAGGTATCTGGAGGGACGGGATAAGGAAATGGCGAAAAGCAAGAATCCTGACCCGAACTACAGCTACCATGTGAAGCTTTCGAAGCTGGTGGATGGCAGCCTTGGGAACGGGGCAGATGGCATCGACATTGTATGGCTGAAGGACGTGTCGCTTACGAAAGAAAATAATCGCAGGGAAATTGAAGAAGCCTTCCCGGACGCGGATCTGGAAAACGGGCAGCTTCAATTCCTCGATAACGCGACAATGAACGCCAATGTCGGAGAGCAGGACGAAAGGCAGAAGCAGGGAGTCAAGCTCAAAAGGGAGTTCGGTGACATTAGGGAGAGCGGCATTATGGGCCACAGCGACTGGATGCTTCCGAAGGAAATGGTCGCCCCCGTCCGGATGGAGCATGACGAGATGTACAGGATGGCCGCCGTTTCCAACGTGGTGGAGGCCCTTACCGGCCCGTTCTTCTCGGACAACCTTGAGCAGGGAGCCGCGGAGCTTGGCCAGAAGGGCTCCCATCTTTCACCGGAGGCAAGGCTTCTGAAGGACAATATGGACAAACTTCAGAAGTGGCTGCGGGAGATGAAGGACGACACAGGGGCGGACATGAGCACCGTGCATTTCGGGCGCTCCCTGATGGATCAGCTTCGGACGGTGACCGACCTTGCCAGCGACTGCATGAAGTCGGAAAAGCTTTCCCCCGATGAGAGGAAGGTGGCTGCCAGAATGATGAGGGTCGGCGTCGCGGCGGAGGAGTCCATCGAGGAAATGTCGAAGGAGCTTTTGACAATCGGCATGGCCAACAAGGACAAGGACGAGCCCGAGCTTAAAGCTTCGCTGGCTACGGCGAACAAGTTCTATGGGGCATATGCCGGACAATATAAGGAGGTTTCCATGAGGGTCAGGACAAATTATAATAATCTTGTAGCCGAGGAGGACGCGCTTCATCCGGAAAAGAAAGAGTTCAGGGAGGCGATGGAGAAGCGGAGGGCGGCTGTGCGTCAGAGCGCGAGGAACAGCATGGATCCGGTGCTTCGGAACAAGGCAGTCCTTACCCGCGGGGCAATCTGAAGCCGGGGCAGATCCATTTTCCAGGAAATCGTTCAGAGTCTGCGGCATTCACTGGCCGCAGAAAAACCTGGGTTTTTCCGCAGCCAGGGAATGCTGCGGAAAAATCTGAAGAAAACATGCCTGAAGGCATATTTTCTTCAGACGCATCCCTGTGGGATGCGCCAAATACGGTACTAAGTATGCCTGATGCATAGTTTATACCTGGGTATTAACTATGCATCAGGCATACTTGGTACCGGTTCCTACCGCGGCATTCCCTGTGCCGCGGTTAAAGCTGTTTTATCAGTTGAAAAAGGCGGCATCACAAAGTATAATGAATTTGTTTTTACATTGGGATAGACTTGAAAGGAAATTGAAATGAAGCACTACTCAATTGCCACGTTTGGAATTTTTCAAAGTCTTATGAGTGTACTTTATAATTGGGAGGGTCTTTGGAAATACAGAGACGACATCAATAAGCTGATCGTTATTTGGGATGATCAGCTGAATAAAGACATTATGGGGACGCTTACTAAAGGTATAGTTAATTTAGAATATCCTGCGCTTGATCTTCCTAACGGTTTCAAAAACGGTTCTATCAATGAAGATATAGCCCGCTCGGGGCAGGAGGCCATGGATAGTTCGTTGAAGCTTGTACAGAAAATGCTGAAGAATGATAGACTCAGTAAAAGGCAGCCTTTTCTTTATGAGTATTTGAGATATTACGAAATCCAGATGAGGCGCTATACTTCCGACAAAGAGAACGCGCTGGATCATATGTCCGATGAAACATTCATAATCAGTACCTTCATCTTTGAGCAGATTGAACATATGCCGACTTCCGCGATGCTGAAGAATGATCCGGATCTTCAGCCTGTGAGCGAGAAATTCATTAATTATTTTAAAGCCTATAATGACTATTATGATTTCACGTTCAGACTTGAGAATACGTCCCTGGCAACGATGGCGAAGCTCGATGAGAACAAATACCTGAATGCCATGGATAAGAAGCTGGAGAGGCTCCAGAAAGCCGGAGAGGAAGTGGCTTCCATACCGTATGAAACGATGGAAAAATTCTTTCAGAAAACGGATAACACAACGAATCTCAATCAGGTGCTTCATGGTGTATATTTAAGTGATAAACATCACAATTTGTCAACAGCTTCCGCTAACATCTCTTTGAGAAGAGAACAGCTTCAGAAGAATATGACGAATGAGGAGGTGGTGTTTCTGTCCAATTTTTCCGCCCAGTTCGATGGCATCACGAATGACGCCTTCGGGGCGGATTATGAAATAAAAAACATGGCCGAGCCTTACAAGGGCTGGGTAGAAGAGATGCAGCAGCTTTCCAAAGCTTGCAAGAGCAAAACTGAGGAGGGTTTCCAGTCCTACGAGGAAAAGAGCGAATTTTTCCAGAATCTCGCGAAAAAAAGCCAGACCTTCCTGGAAAATTTAAAAAATGTGAATGTAAACGATCCTGAATTCATTGATAAAATAAAGAAGTCGATGGCAGGTGAAGATCCGAAGATTATAAAGGCAGCAGTAGAAAGCACCTGTTTTTTGCTTGGGGACTATCCAAAGATGGGGAAAGATAACTTTGGCATGATGAATAGGGCCATATACATGGGGGAAAAGATGGCCTTCGCTGAAAAAAGCAAGGAGCCTGAATTTCAGGAAAAGCTTTTGAATTATTATGACATGATGAACGGAAGCTGGAGACTTTTCGGAGACAGCAAGGAATATAAAAATATGATGTCCGAACTGAAGACCTTCACGGAGCTTACCGGCAAAAAGGAACTGAACAACATGGAGAAAAGGGCGCTTGCGGAAAGCGCTCAAAAGATTTCCAATGCCTGCCAGAAATACCTGAGTAACGGAAGGATGAAAGAGCAGATAACAAAGGCCGGGAAAGACAGGTTTGCGGGAGCCCTGGGTATCTTGAACCTGGTCGATCCGAAAAAGGCAGAGGAGATCCGCGCTGCCGCCAGTCAACGGAGGAGGACGCCTGTAAGCTTACAGGAGCTGGAAGAAAGAGCCGGAGTGCGCGCCGCTTTCCGCCGCAGGAAGGCCGGCATTGTCAGGGAGCATGCCAATGTGAAGAAAGATGCGAATCAAGTCCAGGCGCCCACGATGTAAGCCCGGGCCCGCCGATTGAAAATCAAGCCGCCGTCCCCGGAGGGTTTTTCTACCTCTCCGGGGACGGCGGCTTTGTTACGTTATTTGTAGCTGATTTATTGACACACCAAACTGCTTGCGGGGCAAATCGACCTATGCGTCCATTGAATCAGCCGGCCTGGATGCCATAGTGGGCGCAAAGGGCGGCAAGACCGCCCTGGAAGCCGCTGCCGATGGCATTAAACTTCCATTCGCTGCCGTTCCTGTAAAGCTCGCCCACGACCACGGCCGTTTCGATGGAGAAATCCTCCCCGAGGTCGTAACGGATCAGATCCACGTTGTTGACCTGGTCCATGAGGTGGATATAGGCGTTGGAAACCTGGCCGAAGTTCTGGCGGCGGTTGTCCGCGTCATAGATGGTCACGGTGAAGGCAATCTTGTCAATGTTGGCCGGTACCAGGCTGAGGTCCACAAGGATCTGCTCATCATCCCCCTCGCCCGCGCCGGTAAGGTTGTCGCCCTGGTGGCTGACGGCACCGCTTGGATGATTAAGGTTGCTGTAGAACACGAATTCCTTCTCGCTGGGGCATTTGCCGTCCGGACCGACCATGAAGGCCGCGGCATCCAGGTCAAAATCTCCGCCGGAATCAAAGGCGTTGACATCCCATCCAAGGCCGACAAGGATTTTCTTGAGACCGGGATTTCCCTTTGTCAGGTCTACCTTCTGTCCCTTTGATAAATTAACTGCCATACTGTTCACCCTCCTTTGTCATAATGATTATCCGATCGTTTCGGATTCCTGAAAAATATTCATCCAGGCGTGTTTTTCAGGATTTGACTACGGCATTTTTGTACTGCAGTCAAACTCTGGAGTAAACGATGCGTCTTTGTTTAGTACCTGAATAGTATAACACAAATAATTACATTACTTCAATACCATGGGACTCTGGAATTCTGCCGTGTGTGGGGCAAATGTTTTAGGATTTAACCGCAGCATTCCTCGTCTCGAAATATATATTTCGGAATAAATTATGGGAAGCGCAGGATTGCCGAAATGTAATAATACAAGGCTCAAAATGGCTCTGTTAAGAGGGAGGAGGGAGGAAAGGGGAACATGGTGTGCAATACGATTTTCAGGCAGTCCGAATTATCTGATGAGCAAAAGGACAAGATACGGGGATGCTTTATCGGCGGGGCGGCGGGGGACGCTCTGGGATATGCCGTTGAGTTTTTGGATGAAAAAAGCATTTTTGAAAAATACGGGGAAGGCGGGATACAGGAGTACAGGCTTTTGTACGGTGCCGCGAGGATCTCCGATGATACGCAGATGACGCTCTTTACCGCGGAGGGGCTGGTCCATTACCTCGAGTCGGAGGGGGACGGCCACCCGCGCCATTTCGTGGCCAGGTCCTATCTTGACTGGCTGAAGACCCAGGAGGAGAAGTACGCGCCGGATGGGAACTCCTTCCTGCTGTCCATCCAGGGGCTCTACAGACGGCGCGCGCCAGGCAATACCTGCCTTGGCGCGCTGTACGCAAACCGTGACAATATCTACAAGCCGGACTATATTGTCGCCCATCCGAATGACAGCCATGGCTGCGGAGGGGTGATGCGGGCGGCTCCGGTCGGGATGCTCGGGGGGACCAGCCTGGGGCTTTTGGAAAGGGAATCGGCCCAGATCGCCGCCATTACCCATGGCAGCCCGCTCGGATATATTCCGGCCGCCATGCTCACCCATATAGTGCATGAGCTGATTTTCACGGAGAAGGATCTTGAGTCAATCGTCCGGCAGTCCGTAAGCTCGATGAAAAAGATTTTCCGCGCGTTAAGGGGGAATGAGCTCAGGCGGATGGAGGAGATCACGTCCCTGGCCGTTGCGCTTTCGAAAAATGACGGGCCGGATATCGAAAACATCCACAAGCTCGGAGAGGGATGGGTCGGGGAAGAGGCGCTCGCCATCGCGGTCTATTGCTCCCTGCGATATCGGCGGGACTTTTCCGCAGGCATCATCGCGGCGGCAAACCATAACGGGGACAGCGATTCCACGGGCGCCATTACCGGGAACATCCTTGGCGCGCTTGTCGGATACGGGGCTCTGGATGAGAAGTGGAAAAAGAATCTGGAGCTTCATGACGAGATTCTGAAAATGGCAGAACTGATCTGCCGGAACGGAGACTGATAATCATGGGATTCCGAATGTGTTAGATGTATCAGGACATGCCGCGCCGTATTAATGCGGCGGGGGATGATATCCATGGGTCGCCGAATCATCAAAAAATAAATTAGGAAGGAGGCATCTGTATGTACGGTGAGAATACGAAGGATAAAGTGGGATTTGCGATTTCCCATGTTAACTGCTTGATTATTGGATGGATTTGCTATAAGGCTCTTTTGTTCAGATGCCTTGATTCCCGTACGGCTGATGAATCCAGGCTTATTCTGATGGGAATCGTCCTGGCATGCTGTCTGGTCGGAATCCTGTTTGGGATGAAAAGGGAGCGGAACAGCCTCAGCGTGTTCTTCGATATTACAGGCGGATTTGGTATTTATACGGTCCTTGCTTATCTGTCTGTCAGCGGGAGCTTTGTCAGGGCGTCCATTCTGGCCGCATTGGTCTTTGCCCTGGCATACGCGGCGCTTGTTTTTTGCCGGAGGATCCGGAACAGGGGGAGAATTCGGAAGGTCCTTATGTGGCGGGCATTCCTGACCATGCGGGGGGTCCGGAATATCATGTGTACGGCCCTTTTCTTCGTCATGCTGATAATCGGGATGAACAAAATTATGGGCTACACCCTCATCCTGCCGGAAGCCGCCCTGGCAGGGCAGTCCGAGGGGGAAGGGCAGACCATCGAGAATAACATCGAAACGCTGATAAAGCTTCGGAGCGGAGTCTGGGGGACATTGACTGTAGGGGAAAAAATGGATGTTTTACGGACGGTGGCAAATATCGAGCGCATACACCTCGGCATCCCTCATGAGCTGAAGGTCGGTGCCGACAATCTTGAGGAAATTCTCCTGGGCTCATATAGCGATAGGGGGCATCAGATCATGTTGAACCTGAACGGGCTTATACACTATTCTTCGGAAAGTTTCGTGGAGACGGTTGCGCATGAGGCCAGACATGCCATGCAGTACCGTGTCGTTGATGTGTATGACAAGTTGGACGAGGAGGCAAAAGGGCTCTCTTTTTTTTCCAATGCGGCCAAATTCAAAGAGGAATTCCTGCATTACGTGGATGCTGAGGATAGAGGCTTTTATGATTATTTTTATCAGGAGTGCGAGAAGGATGCCCGTGATTATAGCAAGGGCAGGGCGGCGGAGTATTTTGAACGGATAGACGAATATATGATGAGCTTTGGGCCGTCTGCCGAAACAGAAGCGGGCATTGTAAGCGGGACGGCAGATGATTCGGAAGAGCCGGTGATTAAAATCAGTACGGTGACTGATTCGGAAGAGCCGGTGATTAAAATCAGCACTGAGCCTGATCCGGAAGAGCCAACGATTGAAATCAGGCCGGAATTTGAAACAGACGTGTCGGCGATGAAAACCGGATCGAAAGCCGGGAACGGGCAGACGCATAAATTTGCAGAGTCCGCGGAATCCCATCAGTCGGAATATCCTGACATTTACAGGTATATCGGGGAGAACGGGCTTCTGGGTTACCGGGATGATGCCGGTAATGAGCTCACGCCGGCCATCTATCTCGATGCTTCGGATTTTGAATACGGGATGGCCCTTGTGCGGGAAGACCCCTTCTTTGCTTATTTTATTGATTCCTCGGGACAGCGCGCGACAAGAAAGTTCCTGGACGCCTGTGATTTTGATCCCGAGCTCGGGGTCGCCTGCGTAAAGAACTCCAATGGCACATGGGCTTTGATAGATGAGGAAGGAGATTACCCTTTTTTGGGAGCGGACAGTAAAATACATTTCTCAATTGATTCCGATTCGCCAATGCTGACGGCGGTAATTGACGGCCATGCCGCATTGCTGCGGCTTGTCGAAAAGGAGGGAAAAAAATCTGTGGAAGTCGAGGCGGAGTATGGAAGCTACAAGGATGTTTCCGCCTTGTATGAGGATTGCTTCATGATTGTTACGGATGAATCAGGTAAACAGGGCGTCCTTTCCCGAGATGGGGAGATCGTTGTCCCCGCGGAATATAAATCAATCGAGTGGCATTCTGTCAGCGGAGAAAAAAACAAAACCCTGGTGATTTTCAGGCTGACCAAGCCGAATGACAGCCTTGCTTTCCACAGGTGGATTTACGAAACTTTTGCCTTTGATCTTTGCTGATATCCTTCATTGATATCCTTCAAGAATATGTAAATGCCGCTCCCACTTTACATTATCCGGGCAAAATGGTATGATAGGAGAACTCAACTGAAGGAACGGGGAGGCCCGGTCTGGGAAACTTGTTTCCTTGCCGGGAATCAGGAAGGCTTGAAAACCGTTCGGACTGGAGGCTGGCTGACGCGATGCCGCGTCGGCTTGTCATATGATCAGAGTGGGCGGAAGCCGTTCGGACTGGAGGCTGGCTGACGCGATGCAGCATCGGCTTGTCATATGATCAGAGTGGGCAGGAGCCATTCTGACAGGGAGGGAAAATGGAGCAGGCAGAAGAGAGAAAGACACATTTGGTTTATGAAAAAGACGAGAACGGGGAGGTCATTATTGCCGACGAGGTTGTTGCCATCATAGCCGGCATTGCCGCCACGGAGGTGGAGGGCGTGGATTCCATGTCCGGCGGCTGGTCCGGCGCGATCATTTCCAGGATGGGCATCCGGGATCTGTCCAGGGGAGTCAAAATTGAAATTGATGGTGAAAGTGTTTCTGTGGCACTCAATCTGACCGTGAAATATGGCTATCCCATTCCAAAGGTTTCTGAGAAAGTGCAGGAGAAGGTCAGCCGAGCCATAGAGAATATGACGGGGCTTTCAGTGAAAAATGTGGATATCAGGATTGCGGGTTTGGTGACGGAAGATAATGACTAGGCGCGAGGAAAGAGATCATAAATTCAAGCTCCTTTTTCTTTCGCAGTTCTATCCGGGAGAGGATTCCGGGAAGCAGCTGCGGGCTTATTTTGATTCCCCGGATTATGACGATGGGGACAGGACGGTGCTGCTATCGCGCGTGTCGGAAGAGGACAGGGAAAGAATCTGTCGTGATGTGGAGAAGGTTCTCTCGCTGCTTTCGGAGCTGGATGGGAAGGTGAACGAGGCTACGGAGGGGTGGACCACCCGGAGGATGTCCAAAACAGACCTTGCAATCCTCCGCCTGGCCCTTTATGAAATCAGTTATGATGAAACGGTTCCGGAGAGCGTTTCCATTAATGAGGCCGTGGAACTGGCCAAACGCTATGGCGGTGATGAATCGGGTTCTTTCGTCAATGGAGTGCTTGGGCGTATCGTCAGTCCGGAAAAGGAGAGGCGTCCTGTGCGCTCGGGACAGGAGAGGTCATCACGGAAAGGGGAACTTCGGGAGGGCAGCCGGAAGGGCAGGAAGTTGCATATCGTGCTTAACAGGCAGCAGCCATCTCACGCCGGAAGGGCGGAGGATTCGTCAGCGGATGGGCGCATTTCGGAAAGTCAGGCAGATACGCGTTCTTCGGAAAATGAAACCGGCGGCGTAGGGCAGGATGTCAATCCATGAGCGGCAAAGCTTATACGGTTTCGGAGATCAACCGTTATATCTCCCGGGTTTTTTCTAATGATTTCGCCTTATCTGATATAACCCTGAAGGGGGAGCTGTCCAACCTGAAATACCATCCGTCCGGGCATATTTATTTCACGCTGAAGGATCCGCTTTCCCAGATATCGGGCATTATGTTTGCCGGGGACAGGGGCGGGCTTTCATTCCGTCTGGAAAACGGCATGCAGGTGTTATGTACGGGGCGGATCGGCGTGTACGAGAGGGGCGGGTCTTACCAGATTTACGCAAAGCGGATCAGCATGGACGGCATTGGCGAGCTGTATATTCGCTTTGAACAGTTGAAGGCCGAACTTCGGGAAATGGGGCTTTTTGACGACATGTACAAAAAGCCGATTCCGCCCTATGCCATGAGGGTGGGCATTGTCACGGCAGAGACAGGAGCCGCGGTGCGGGACATTATCCAGATCGCGAAAAGGCGGAACCCTTACGTGGAGCTCTTCCTGTACCCTGCTTTGGTGCAGGGGGACGGCGCGGCCGCTTCCATTGTGAACGGCATCGAGCGCCTGGACAGGATGGGGCTGGATGTGCTGATCGTGGGGCGCGGAGGCGGTTCCATCGAGGATTTATGGGCTTTTAATGAGGAAAGCGTGGCCATGGCAATCTTTAACGCGGATACGCCGGTCATTTCCGCCGTCGGGCACGAAACCGATGTGACAATCGCGGACTTTGTGGCGGATCTGCGGGCTCCTACGCCATCCGCCGCGGCGGAGTTGGCCGTCTTTGATTATGCCAGGTTCTCTGAGCAGATTGTTTCCCTGAAAGCGGCACTGTCCGCCACCATGATGGAAAAGCTGTCCCGGGAGAGGCAGCGTCATTCCGTTCTGCGCCTGCAGCTTTCGAAATTCAATCCCCTGACGGTGCTCATGGCGGAAAGGCAGCACTGCGTTGAGATGGAGGGCAGGCTCCGCCGGCTTTGGGATGCTGCCATGGAACGGGCAAAGAAAAAGGCTGAGTCTTATGAAGAAATGAAGGCAATGCTGGAAAAAAAGCTCCTTTCGTGCCGCCATAGGCTGGATATTCTCTGTGAGAGGCTGGAAGCGGCATCACCGCTCCGGAAAATGTCCTCTGGCTTTGGCTATGTGCAGGATGCCGGGGGAAGGAGGATTTCCTCAATAAGCAGCGTGAAGGAAGGGGACGATGTCAGGACCACGCTGAAGGATGGCTATTTCCTGAGCAGGGTTTCCGAGGTCTGCCCCGCGGAGGACGGCAGCGTATAGCGGCGCAGCCGGGTGGCCGCGTTTTTCCAGGCATTCTTTGTTCGGATTTTTCCGCAGCATTCAAACTTTATTCTGTAGATGTTGACGGGGCATGGAGCAATGTGGACTGGATAGGGAAGGGGACCGGATGGCGCAAGCGAAGACAAAGAAGAAGAGCCTGAATGAGCTTTTCCAGGAACTGGATGAGCTGATGCAGAAGCTGGAGGAAGAGGAAAGCCTGGAAAAGTCCTTCGAGATGTACAAAAAAGGCGTAGGGCTCCTGAAGGAAGCAAATGACAGTATTGACAGGATTGAAAAACAGGTAAAGGTTCTGGATGAAGATGGAATTCTCTCTTGAGATGAAAAAAAGGACGCAGTTATGCGAGGATATCATCAGGAGGCAGCTCCCGGCGGTGGAGGGGCAGCAGGAAAGGGTCATGGAAGCCCTTCACTATGCGGTGGAGGCCGGCGGCAAGCGCCTGCGTCCCCTGATGATGCTGACTGCCTATGAATTGTTCAAAAAGGATTCCGCAAGGGACGGCTTTATGAGGCCCGTGCTGGAAGCCGCCATGGCTTCTATGGAAATGATCCATACCTTTTCCCTCTGCCATGACGACCTCCCCTGCATGGATAATGACAAATACCGCAGGGGAAGGGAATCCGTATGGTTTAAGTACGGGGTGGACATGGGCACTCTTTGCGGTGACGCCCTGTCGCTGTATGCCTTTGAGGCTGTTTCCGCCGCTGTGAGACGGCAGTATGAGGCCTTTTCTCAGAATGAAGGGCAGCCGTGGGCCGCGTTTTCTCAGAAAGGGCAGCCGGAAGCCTTATCTTCTCGGGAAGGGCAGCCGGAAGCCGTGTCTTCCCGGGAGGGGCAGCCGGAAGCCGTGTCTTCTCGGGAAGGGCAGCCGTGGGCCGCGTTTTCTCAGGATGGGAATCCGGGCGCGGCGGGGCAATTGCTTCGATATATGCGTGATGCAATGGAAGCGGTATATTACCTCTCCCATGATTCCGGGGTATATGGCATGTTGGGCGGTCAGGTCGTGGATGTGGAAATGACGGGGAAGGCACTGTCCGAGGATCAGCTTCATTTCATTTACAGCTTGAAGACATCGAGGCTGATTGCCGCCTCCCTGTCCATTGGAGCCGTGCTGGCCGGGGCCCCCGAGGCGGATATCGAAGTGCTCCGCAGGGTGGCGGAGAGGGTGGGCTTTGCCTTCCAGATTCAGGACGACATCTTGGACGTGACATCTACCGATGACACGCTGGGAAAGCCTGTCCACTCGGACGAGGAAAACGGGAAAACCACCTACGTTACTTTGCATGGAATAGAAAAAGCGGCTGCGGAGGTGGCAAGACTTTCCGCCGAGGCCGGGGAGCTCCTGTGTTCCATCCCTTCCGAAGGACTGGACGGGGGGGAGAGGGATTTCCTCTTGTCACTTTTTGAATCCCTGGTACATCGGGACAGGTGAATTTGCCGTAAACGTGGGTTTTCCCGTTATTTTTTGTGCCGGGAAGGGAGGTGCTGCGTGTTTCTGGAAAATATTCGCGGACCCGAGGATTTGAGAAAGCTTTCCTCGCGGGAACTGAACGCGCTTGCCGGGGAAATTCGTGAATTCATAATCGAAAAGACCTCCCAGTATGGCGGGCATCTTGCGTCAAACCTTGGCGTGGTGGAGCTGACCATCGGGCTTTATCTGGCGCTTGACCTTCCCAGGGATCGTATCGTATGGGACGTGGGACATCAGGCATATACGCACAAAATCCTTTCCGGAAGGAAGGATAATTTTGACGGCCTCCGGCAGTACGGCGGCCTCAGCGGTTTTCCGAAGCGGTCTGAAAGCCCTTTCGACTGTTTTGATACGGGCCACAGTTCCACGTCCATTTCCGCCGCCCTGGGCATCGCTCAGGCCAGGGATCTGAAGGGGGAGGATTTTTCGGTCGTGGCGGTGATCGGGGATGGAGCCCTGACGGGCGGCATGGCCTACGAGGGCCTGAACAACGCGGCTCGCATGAAGAAAAATTTCATCATTGTCCTAAATGATAATAATATGTCCATTTCCAGGAATGTGGGCGGGATGTCAAAATATCTGAACGGCATCCGTTCCGACAGAGGATATAATCAATTCAAGATTTCCGTGGGCAGCTTCCTCCTGTCTGTGCCGGTCATTGGCCGATGGCTGGTCAAGTATCTCCAAAGAACAAAGAATTCCATCAAACAGCTCCTGCTGCCCGGCATGCTATTTGAAGACATGGGCATAACCTACTTGGGTCCGGTGGACGGGCATAATATTTCCGCCGTGCGGAGGGTCATCCGGGAGGCGTCCAGGATCGATCACGCGGTCCTGGTGCATGTCCAGACGAAAAAAGGGAAAGGCTACCCACCGGCCGAGCAGCATCCGGACCGTTTCCACGGCGTGGCGCCTTTCGAAATCGCGAGCGGCCTGCCGAAAAAGCCAAAGACAGCGCCGGATTATACGGACGTTTTTTCCGAGGAGCTGGTCAGGCTGGGCGGGATGGATCAGAGAATCGTGGCCGTTACGGCCGCCATGCCCGGCGGAACGGGTCTTGCGGCTTTTGAGAAGGCTTTCCCGGAAAGGTTTTTCGACGTCGGCATCGCGGAGGCGCATGCCGTCACCAGCGCGGCGGGAATGGCCAGCATGGGGCTGAAGCCGGTGGTGGCCGTGTATTCCAGCTTCCTGCAGCGCGGCTATGACCAGATCGTGCATGATGTCTGCATAATGCGTCTGCCGGTGGTCTTTGCGGTAGACCGCGCAGGCCTTGTGGGATCGGACGGGGAGACTCATCAGGGCATTTTTGATTACTCCTACCTGGGCAGCATTCCGAATATGACGGTCATGGCGCCAAAAAATGCCAACGAGCTGAGGGATATGCTTGCCTTCGCCCTGGAACTGGGACAGCCGGTCGCCATACGCTACCCCCGGGGGACTGCCTACCAGGAGCTTTCCGACTTCCGGGCGCCCATTGCCCTTGGCAGGGGGGAGATGCTCTATGAAGGGCATGAGATTGCCATGGTGGCCGCCGGATCCATGGTTTCCACCGCGGTGCATATCCGTGAAAAGGAGCGGGCGAGGGGGCGGGATTTCACCCTGGCCAACGCGAGGTTTGTGAAGCCGGTGGATACGGAGCTTCTGGACGATCTGGTGGAAAAGGGGCACAGGGCGATTGTTACGCTGGAGGAAAATGTGCGGAGGGGCGGCTTTGGCGAAACGGTGCTGGATTATATGCAAAGGCAGCATCCGGAGGTCAGGGTCGTCATTATTTCTCTGCCGGACAATTATGTCGAGCATGGCGATGTCACAAAGCTGAGGGCCGGCCTGAGGATCGATTCCGACTCCATTATCCAAAGGCTGGAGGAAGAGCTTTTTGAGTGATTAACGGAACGGGGGCGGCGGAGCCTGGGGCACTGCCTTGTTCCGCGTCGCTATGGAACGAGCAGGCGTCCCGGGTTCCGTCGGGAGAGCCGATTTGCCCCGCAAGCGGTTCGCTATGTCAGGAACTTAGAGTGGTCAACCCCCACTCTGACAGGGGAGCCTTGCTGATGCGATACCGCATCGGTTTGTCATGAAATCAGAGTGGCAAAAACCCACTCTAATAGGGGAGAAAGAGGGTAGGAGTATGCAGTTCGGAACTGGAACCGGGGACGTCCCCCCGCTCCGCGGTTCCCGTGGGAAACGGGGGAATGTCCCCGGCTCCGGCGGTGGAAAAGAGAGGCTGGACGTGCTTTTGGTGGAAAGGGGGCTTGCCCCTTCCCGCGAGAGGGCGAAGAGATGCATCATGGCGGGCCTCGTATATGTGGACGGGCAGAAGGAAGACAAGGCCGGAAGCCTTTTTCCCCGGGAAGCCGTGATAAGCGTCCGCGGCACGGAGCTCCGTTATGTGTCCAGGGGAGGGCTGAAGCTGGAGAAGGCCCTTTCCTGTTTTGCCCTTTCCCTTGAAGGGAAGGTATGCATTGATATCGGGGCGTCTACGGGCGGTTTTACGGACTGCATGCTTCAAAACGGCGCCTCCCGGGTCTACGCCATTGATGTGGGGCACGGGCAGCTCGACTGGAAATTAAGGAATGACGAGCGGGTCGTTGTCATGGAAAAGCGCAACATTCGCTATGTCAGGCCTCAGGATATCGGGGAGGCGGCGGATTTCATCTCCATTGACGTTTCCTTCATAGGCCTCAGGCTGGTGCTTCCTGTTGCGGCCGATCTCCTGTCCGAAAGGGGGGAGATGGTCTGCCTTATCAAGCCGCAGTTCGAGGCGGGGAGGGAGCAGGTAGGGAAAAAGGGGGTTGTGAGGGATCCTGACGTGCACCGCAGTGTGATTGAAGGCATTATCGCCTTTTCGGAGGAGTCCGGCTTTTCAGTAAGGGGTCTTGATTATTCGCCGATACGCGGGCCGGAGGGCAATATCGAATACCTGCTCTGGCTGTCGAAAGGCGGGGAGGCCGGAAAGGCCGGGGAAAAAGCCTCGAAGCCCGGAGAAGGAAGCGCGGACGCCGGGAAAGATGGCGGAAAGGCCGGGGGAAAAGGCGTGGACGCCGGAGGAAAAGCCTTGAAGCCCGGAGAAGGAAGCGCGGACGCCGGGAAAGATGGCGGAAAGGCCAGGGAAAAAGGCGTGGACGCCGGAGGAAAAGCCTCGAAGCCCGGAGAAGGAAATGAGGACGCCGGGAAAGATGGCGGAATGGCCGGGGAGGAGGCCTCGGCGAGGGTGGACTCCATGGTACGGAGAGTTGTTGAGCTTTCCCATGCCGCGCTTTAGCGTGAGGAATGAAGGACTAAATTGATGCAACCAGGCTGAATGTTTATAAATTGTGTCTATGAATATTTCCATTATCGCCAACAGGAAAAAGGAAGGCGTTCATGCCTATGCTGACACCGTGCTTCATTTTCTCAGGGAGCATGGCGTATCGGCGCGCCTTTTCGTGACCGAAACGTATACTCGGGAGGAACTGGCTGGGTCGGATTACCTGATCACGCTGGGCGGGGACGGCACGATCCTTCGGGCGGCGGGAATCCTCCAGGGGGAGGCAATTCCCATTCTGGGGATCAATGTCGGCCATCTTGGGTATCTTGCGGAGGTGATGGAAATGGAGCAGATACCCGGCGCCCTCAGCGCGCTGCTGGCCAGTCGTTATGAGCTGGACAAGAGGGCCATGCTGTATGGCGAGATTATCCGGAACGGCTGCAGGATAGAGAAAGGCCTGGCACTGAATGAAATCCTCCTTTCCAGGCAGGTCGGCATTAATATGCTCCATTTCAGCGTTTTTTGCGATGGTCAGGAGCTCATGAATTACGCGGCGGACGGCTTCATCGTATCAACGCCCACCGGTTCCACTGCCTACAATCTTTCGGCGGGGGGGCCGATCGTCTCCCCGATGGCTCCTGTTTATGTAATGACACCGATCTGCTCCCATTCCCTGAATGGCCGGGCCGTAGTGATGGACGATTCCAGCATATTGGAAATACATGTGGAATCCGACAGCCAGGTGGCGGCCTTTGACGGCTGGAAGCTCTGCCCGCTTGAGCAGGGGGATCTTGTCCGGATCAGGAAGGCCGGGGAGAGGACGACGCTGCTCAGGATTGGGAGGCGAAGCTTTATGAAAATACTCCGGGACAAAATGAAGCCTGTATAAAGGCGCGCGTCCCCTGACTCGATGCTTTCGCCGCGACATCTTGAGGCATTAAGATTCTGAAAATGCGGCGGGGCATAGAGGTTAGTAAGGTGATATGACGAAAAAAAGCAGGCAGGACAAAATTCTGGAGCTGGTAAGGCTCCGAACGGTGGATACACAGGAGACTCTGAAGGAGCTTCTGGAAGGGGAGGGCTTTAAGGTAACGCAGGCTACGCTTTCCAAGGATATCAGGGAGCTTAAGCTCTTTAAGACGAAGGGAGCGGACGGAAAGCATCATTACCGGGGGAGTGAGGATAACGGGGCGGACGGCCGTGAGAAGTATGTCCGTGTTCTGCGGGAGGGGCTGATCTCCATGGATACAGCCGGGAACCTCCTGGTGGTGCATACAATGTCCGGCATGGCCAACGCGCTGGCAGCGGCGCTGGACCAGCTTCATTTTGAAAAGCTTGTAGGCACGCTGGCGGGGGATGATACGATTATGTGCGCTCTGAAGGAGCCAAAGGATGCCATGGCCATGCTTGAGAAGATCCAGAAGCTTGTGAAACCGCAATGAGGGATAACGCGTGATCCCAAATTCGAAATATATAACGCGCAATCCCAAATTCGAAATATATAATGCGCAATTTTGAATAGGTAATGCATAATATTGAATGCAAAATGCGCAATTACGAATAAGTAAAAATGGAGGGAGAGGGATGCTGAATCATCTCCATGTAAAGGATCTGGCCCTGATTGATTCTTCGGATGTGGAGTTCGGGCCGGGCCTTAATATCCTGACCGGGGAGACGGGCGCGGGAAAATCAATCCTGTTCGATTCCATCGGTCTTGCCCTTGGGCAAAAGGCCGGGAAGGATCTGATCCGGAAGGGTCAGTCCAGCGGCTTTGTGGAGCTTGTTTTTTCGGACTTCACGGAGGAACAGCTAAAAAAACTGAACGAGCTGGAGGTGGAGCCGGAGGATGGGCAGCTTATCATCCGGAGGAAGATTACGGACAAGCGTTCGGAAATCCGGATTAATGACCAGGCCTCCACCGTGGCAAAATTACGCTCTGTGACGGAGCTGCTCATAGACATTCATGGCCAGCATGAGCATCAGAGCCTTCTGAAGGAGGGGTCGCACCTCCGCATTCTGGACGCCTTTCTTTCCGGGGAGGCGGCGGAAGCCAGGGAGGCCGTGGCGGCCTCCTACAGGCGTTATTCGGAGGTGCGTCAGAAATACGCATCCCTGCAGATGGACGAGGGACAGCTCAAAAGGGAGCTGGACTTCCTCCGCTTTGAGATTGGCGAGATAGAGGCGGCCAGGCTCCGGGAGGGGGAAGAGGAAGAGCTTTCGGAAAAAGCACGCCGTTTCCAGAACGCGAAAAAAATCCTTGGCAGCGTCACGGAGGCCCTCCGGATACTGGAGGGCGCTGATTTTTCGAGGGCCGTGCGGGAACTGCAGGACGCGCTGCAATACGATGGCGGGCTGAAGGGACCGGCGGACAGCCTGTTCGACCTGGAGAGCATTGCGGGCGATACGGCGCGGGAATTGTCGCATTATCTTGACGAAAATGATTTTGACGAGGAAGAGGCCACGGCCGTGACGGAGAGGCTGGACTTTCTGAGGAACCTCCTTCTGAAATATGGGGGGACGGTCGGGAAGGTCATGGAGACCCTGGAGGCAAAGAAGGCAAGGCTTGCGGAGCTTGAGCATTACGAGGAAAGCAGGGAAAGGCTGCGCCGGGAGGGCGCGGCCCTGTCGAAGGAGCTTCTGGATAATTGCTCCAGGCTGAGCGAGATCAGGAAGCGGGGGGCGGAGCTTTTGTGTGGCCGGATACGCGGGGAAATGGAGGAGCTTGGATTTCTTTCCGTGCAGTTCGACATGGCCTTTTCCGTCCTGCCAAAGCCGGGACCGAACGGGAGGGACGAGGCGCGCTTCATGGTGAGCCTGAATCCCGGGGAGCCGGTCCGCCCCCTTTCCGAGGTCGCCTCCGGCGGCGAGCTCTCCCGGATCATGCTTTCCATCAAGACGGTGCTTGCGGATACGGACTCGATTCCCACGCTGATTTTTGATGAGATCGACACGGGAATTTCAGGGAGGACGGCGGAAAAGGTTTCCGACAAGCTGAAGAAGATCGCCCGCCTCCACCAGGTCATCCTTATCACGCACCTTCCCCAGATCGCCGCGAAGGCCGATACTCATTTTGTCATCGAAAAGACCGTTGAGGGCGACAAGACCCGCACAGGGATCCGGGAACTGGAAGGGGAGGAATCCGTGAGGGAGCTGGCCAGGCTTCTGGCCGGAGGGAGGCTCACGGAAACCGTGCTTGCCAATGCAAGAGAACTTAAACTTCTTGCGAACAACGGATAATCATAGTAAACTATAAATATTATGATATATCAAGGCTCAAGGAGGTTTTGCTTATGAAGAATATTTTATTTCTTGCATCCGAAGCGGTCCCGTTTATCAAGACGGGGGGGCTTGCGGACGTAGTGGGATCCCTTCCCAGGACGATTGACCGCAATTATTATGATTGCAGGGTCATTATCCCGAAGTATATGTGCATCCCCTGGAAATGGCGCGAAAAGATGGAATATGTCACCCATTTCTACATGGATTACTTGGGGATATCCCGTTATGTGGGCGTCCTGAAGTATGTCTACGAGGATGTCACTTATTATTTCATTGACAATGAGTCCTATTTTTCCGGAGACAGGCCTTACGGCGACTGGTATTGGGACCTGGAGAAGTTCTGCTTCTTCTGCTATGCCGCTCTGTCCGCGCTGCCGCTTCTGGACTTCCATCCGGATTTGATCCATTGCCATGACTGGCAGACCGGCCTGGTGCCGGTGCTCCTGAAGGATCGTTTCGCCGGCGGGGAGTTCTACCGTTCCATCAAGAGCGTCATCACCATCCACAACCTGAAGTTCCAGGGCGTGTGGGACGTGAAGACGATCCAGCGCTTCACCCAGCTTTCGGATTACTATTTCACGCCGGACAAGCTGGAATGCAAGAAGGACGGGAACCTCCTGAAGGGCGGCATTGTCTACGCGGATGCCATTACGACCGTGTCCGACACATACGCGCAGGAAATCAAGATGCCATTCTACGGGGAGGGGCTGGACGGCCTGCTCTGCGCCAGGGAGCATGATCTCCGGGGCATCGTGAACGGCATAGACTATGAGGAATGGGATCCGGAGCACGACCCCTTCCTTGTCAAGAATTACAACCAGAAGAATTTCCGAAAGGAAAAGTTCAAGAACAAGCAGGCTCTTCAGGAGGATTGGGGCATGACGGTGGATCCGGGCCGGATGATGATCGGCGTGGTTTCCCGTCTGACGGATCAGAAGGGGCTGGACCTTGTCCAGTGCGTCATGGACGAGCTCTGCCAGGACGCCATACAGTTCGTCGTCCTTGGAACGGGGGATGAGCAGTATGAGAATATGTTCCGTCATTATGACTGGAAATACCATGACAAGGTTTCCGCGCAGATTTATTATTCCAATGAGATCAGCCACAAGATTTATGCTGCCTGCGATGCCTACCTGATGCCTTCGCTGTTCGAGCCCTGCGGGCTTTCACAGCTTATCGCCCTGCGTTACGGGACGCTCCCCATTGTCCGGGAGACCGGCGGCCTGAAGGATACCGTGGAGCCGTACAATGAGTTCGAGGACAGCGGCACGGGCTTCTCCTTCACGAATTACAATGCCCATGAAATGCTGGGCGCCATCCGTTACGCGGAGAGGATCTATTACGACCGGAAGAGGGAATGGAACAAGATGGTGGACAGGGCGATGCTGAAGGATTTCTCATGGCATTCCTCCGCCCTGAAGTATCAGGAACTGTATGACTGGCTGATCGGCTATTAAGCCCTGGCCTTGCCTGTGGCTAGCCGCGCCGGGCTATCAAGTCCTGGCCCTGCCTGTGGCTAGCCGCGCCGGGCTATCAAGTCCTGGCCTTGCCTGTGGCTTGCCGCGCTGTCTTGGCACGCCAATTCAAGGTTTCAATCGGCTTTCCCACGGCACAAGAGAGGATGCCGTGGGAAAGTCCGGTTATTTATTATGAATAATGAATGATAAATAATGGTAAATAATGGTGACTATTCAGCACCCTGTTTGCGGTCGCCTTTGGCGGCTTCATGCGCGCGTTCAGAGGCGCTCCGCGCCTTGTCCGCCCTCTGGACTTAAAAGAATTTCAAATGAAAAGCAAGCTTTCCATTTGGAATTCTCTGAAATCCAGAGGGTGCTGAATTGTTACAAATAATGAATGAAGGGAAGCGTTAGCTGGGGAAGAAGGAATGAATTTTTTGGATGCGCTATTGGCTAATTACATGTTGATGGCTGCTGTGATGGGCTGGTTTTCCGCACAGGTGCTCAAGACGGCAATCGATGCCTACTTTAATAAGAGCGTCAATTGGGAGAGGATGACTGGTTCAGGCGGCATGCCCTCCAGCCACTCTTCCCTTGTTGTGGCTTTGACGGTATCTGCCGCGCTGCAGTATGGTCTGGAAAGTCCGTATTTTGCTGTCTGTTTCGTTTTTTCAAGCGTTGTGATGTATGATGCCACCGGCGTGAGAAGGGAAACAGGCAAGCAGGCCGTGATTTTGAACAAGATCCTTCTGGACAATCCGTTTGACTGGGAGGAGGATGAGTTTGAGAAAAAGCTTAAGGAATATGTGGGCCATACCCCGCTCCAGGTACTGGCAGGCGCAATCCTTGGAATAATCATCGCTTATATCATGGGCGCCATGTACCACATTATTTGAAAATGCCGAAACGGAAGACGCGTTGCGGGCGATTCGATAATTTGTAACTATTCAGCACCCTCTGGATTTCCGAGAATTCCAAATGGAAAGCTTGCTTTTCATTTGGAATTCTCGGAAATCCAGAGGGCGGACAAGGCGCGGAGCGCCTCTGAACGCCCACATGAGCAGTCGCCAAAGGCGACTGCGAATAGGGTGCTGAATAGTTACGATAATTTGTTGAATCAGGGCGGCAAAAAATGTTCTGAGAGGGAGGGGGGCAAGATGGCGAGTTCCGCCTGGCGCGGTTCCGGGCATATCGGAACCTGGCGTTTTTTTGTGATTTTGTTTCTTTTTGCCCTTGTCCTCAGCTCTTGCAAGGGAATTGAGATTACCGGCAAGACGGAGAGCATTCCCGGCTATTCCAAGGCCGAGGCGATGGTGGTCATTGCCTCGGAACGGAATCGTTACCAGAGCCTTTTGGGGACGGAGATATGGTCTGTCCCTTTGAAGGGACAGAGGGAAAGCCTTTACGGACCGTACTTTGTGGCCAGGATGAAGGAGTTTCTTCAGGATATCAAAACCCTGAACCTCATGGCGAAGGAAAAGGGGATGCCGCTGACCACGGAGGAGCAGGAGAGGATTCGTGCTGCTGCTGCCGCGTTTTATGAAGGCTTGTCGGAGGAAGACCGCGCGCTGATGGACTGGTGTACCCAGAAGGATGTGACGACCGTCTATGAGGAGTATTATATCGCCCAGAGGACGGCTGAAACCATCCTGGACGATGTGGAATTTGAGGTTTCCGATTCCGATGCCAAGGTCATTACCGTACAGCAAATCGTGCTTTCTGACAGGGGAACGGCGGAGCAGCTATACCAGGACGTGACAAAGGAGGGGGCAAATTTTGCCTATTTTGCCAGGCAGTCATCGGAGGAGCAGGTAACGGAGCTTCAGCTATCAAGGTTTGAGCAGGACAATGAATTCTACAGGCAGGCCTTTTCGCTGGAAAAAAACGGGATATCCTCGGTTTTTGAAATGGACGGCAAATACTACATCCTGAAATGCCTGAATGACTATGACGAGGGCGCCACCGAGGAAAGGAAGGAGAAATTGGAAAGGTCGATACGGTCGAACGCGTTCCTTTCTGAATTTCACGCTTTCCGGGACGAGCACATTGTCCGCTTCCGGGAAGCTTTCTGGAATGAAATCGACCTTTCCGAACACCCGGAAAGCACCGCGTCCAATTTCTTTGATATCTATGAGGAATATTTGGGGGATGCGTCCTGACAAAAAGAAGAGCCATTGCCGGAAGGAGCTTTTGTCCTCCGGCAATGGCTTTTTTATCGCAGGGCCGCCGTAAGGAAGATGTTTCCTTGCGGCAAAGTGGCGGCTCACGGACGAGCAGGGGGATTTCATCACCCCTGCTCGATTGTCTTTTTGTGCCTGGCATAGTGCTTACAGTATAAATCCGATTATAAGGCAATGACGACGCCGCCGTCATTCGCGTATACTGTGGTCACTCCCATGGCCTCGGTGGTCACGATTTCACGGAATGGAGCTGCCTTTTCCAGCAGCCTGCGGACATAGAGGGCTCTTTCCGGGTTGTTCACATGGACGATCACGACGCGCAGGTCCTTTGTTTTCTCCGGCCCGCCAGCTTTTTCCACGGCCATCTCCACCATGCGTTTCAGCGCCTTGCCGATTCCCCGCTGCTGATCCCTTTTTACAATCACGCCATGGTCTGCTCCCATGACGGGCTTGATATTGAGCACCGTGGCCAGCAGGCTTTTGACTCTGGACAGCCTGCCGTTTTTCCTCAGGGTCTCCAGGGATTCCAGCACGAACCAGGTCTGCATCACATCGATTTTTTGCGTGACTTTCTTTACGACTTCCTCGAAGCTCGCGCCGTTTCGTTTGAGTTCGTCAATTTCTATGCAAAGATTGCATTGTCCGGCGTTGGCCGTGTCCGAACTGAACACGTGAAGCTTCTTCCCCATCATGTCCGGGTGATTGTCCATGAACATATGCTCGGCCACCTTCGCTGACTGGTAGCTCCCGGAAAGATGCTCCGAAAGGGTGATCACGTAGATCTCCTTCGCGTCGGCATTTTCATAAGCCCTGAGATAAGCCTCGGGGGAGGGGCAGGCCGTTGTGGGACCAATCGGGGAGGCCTTGACGCGGCGTATGAAATCCAGTTGGTCAAAACTCTCATCGTCAATCACGCTGTAGTTTCCGATCATCAGGGTCAGTGGTATCAGCCTGAAAATCGGATTTTGCTTCATTTCCTTCGTGTAATCAGAACAGCTATCGCCTATAATTGTGTATTCCATTTGAAGCCGCCTTTCCACCTGTCCGCAATGTGGTTTTTAATACTACTTATTATAGTATTGCCTTATATCAGAGTCAAGAAAAAGATAAAAGCAGGCGCTTATTTGCCTTTTGCTGCCTTATTGCCCGTTTGCATGGGAAGCCTCGCTGACGCGATATGGCATTGCTTCGTTACAACATGAATCATGCCCTGAAACACGAGCCCTGAAACATGTGTCCTGAAACATAGGCGTGGAGGATTAAATGAATCATTGACATGCAACGATTAAATATTATAGGATATGAATGTTCCTTCAGGAACATTCATGTCCTATATGATTTCAGTGTTTCTTTTTGAATCGGTTTGACAATTATTCGGAACTTTCAGGGAGGCAAGTGTCAAGATGCGGGGGGACAGGCAGCATAATATGAATAATAAATATCATGCCACCCTTCTGTGGCGCAGTCTGGCTGTTGCCTGCATTGCGTTGCTTTTCATTTTTAATGACATTGCTTTCCGCCTTCATGCAGGAAACGGTCTGGCGATTTCTCCCGAGGGCAGCCAGGAAATCCAGGCTTCCTCCGCGCCTCTCCTGCAGGTGCCTATCGAGATCCTGCCCGTACAACTGCAAAAGGCGGACGAGCTGGCCCTCGGACATCCTGAGAACCGGATTGTTGAGAAGCGGATTCGACCGCAGAACAGGCAGGGAAGGGCGGAAAAAACGCTTTTATTTTTCCTGCCCCTTGTCACGTCTGCCCTGATATTGAGGGCATGGGTCATTGTCATCTTTCAGGAATTCATTTCTTTCCGAAAAAATTACATTGTAACGTACATCTTTCACCAGCAGGATCAGTGTCGGTAATTCCTTTTTCACTGTCTTTTGAGCTATATGGATCGCGATGATGCATTTGGACGCGGTATGCCTGGGTCTTTGTTTCGAAAGAAACAAGGGCTTGGAGCTGTGTCAAAAAAGAACAGGGAGACATGTGAAAAAGGAGGAAATTATCCATGAGTGGAGATTTTATTGCCGGGGCAGTTGTGATTGCTCTGGGCTTTTTTGAAATGGCGTTTGCGGTGATCGATGTCAGGAAATATATGGGGAAAAAGGCCGACAACATCGTTGCCGCCAAGTCCGGGGAAAACAAATTATAAAACTATTATTGCCAAAAGGTGAAAATGCCTTTGGTACGGAAAGGGGATGCCATGTTTCGTATGATGCCGCTTCGTATGGCCTTTACATTTGACCAGGTTCTTCCGCTGATCCTGGCCCTTCTGCTCATCTTCATTATCCCGATGATCATGGCAAGGACCGGGCTTACGGTGGAGGATTTGTACCGCATGCTGTTTTTCAGCCTGCGGAAGAAGGAAATGACGGCGGAAGAGGCGGAGAAGTACAGCCGGGACAGGAAGAACCGCAGGGAGCCCCATCTCCATAATGGGGGAAAAAATGAGCTGATGGAGCTTGTCTCTACGCTGATGATATTTTCAAGACGGAACAAATGCGTCCCTTTTTTTCCGGCAACTATTGAATGGAAGGGGAAGCTGGGAGGGCTGGCCGCCCTGATCGTGATGAAAAATGGGGCGGTCTATGCCTTTAACTGCTTTGGCTTCTCCGGCACCATTACGGAAATGGAGGAAGGCCGCTTTGTGCAGCATATGAACGGGGTGGATACGGAGATCCCGAATCCCCTGAAGGGGAACAAAGAGCAGTACGCCCTGGCCAGGGCGGCCATGGACAGCAAGGGAATGCGGTCTGTCCCCCTAAAGGTTTTTGCCGTATTTACCAATCGGAACGTGACGCTGAATACAAGGCATCCCGAAGAAATATTTACGGAAAAGGGCTTGATTGCTTTTTTGAAGACCGTGGCCGCGGAGGGCAGGGGCAATGCCGGCACCCCTTCCCAGGCTTCCTCATTTCAGGCTTCTCCTTCCCAGGCTTCCTCATCCCAGGCTTCCCTTTCCCAGGAGGAGATCGTAAAGAACTTGAAGGAGCTGATTGTGATCCGGCGCCCGGCAGGAAAAGGGAAATAAGGGATGAGTTCATACGGATACCTGCCGGATTTCTTTCATGATTCTTTAGTGATCCTTTCATGATCCTTACATGATTCTTTCTTAATCTGAAACAAAAATGATTTTGGATATTGACATGAAAGATAAATCTGTGTATAGTTATCTCAACTGGTATACTAGTACACAATCAAAGTGTACGGGTTCAAGGCGCGGCCGTGCCGCGCGGAATTTCTAGGAGGATAATATTATGAAGAAGAGTTTGATTGCTCTGGCGATGGCTTCCGCCATGGTACTGTCTCTCGCAGCCTGCGGCGGCAGCGATGCCCCGGCTCCGGAGACGAAGGCGGCAGGCGCTGAGACCGAGGCCGCTGCGGCCGCTGATTCCGGAGAGGGCGCCGTGGACACCAGCAATGCGGAATTCACGATTTCCATCGGTCACATCAATGCCGAGAGCGATTCCTGGCACCAGGCTTCCCTTGATTTCAAGGAGCAGGTCGAAAAGAATTCCAATGGCCGGATCAAGGTTGAGGTCTATCCCAACTCCCAGCTTGGTTCCGAGGTTGACATGATCGCTTCCATCCTTCAGCAGGGCGGCTGCGACCTTACCTTCACCGGTGAGTCAATGCAGACCTACCAGCCGGATCTTGGCATGATCGGCATGCCGTACCTGATTCAGTCCGATGAGCAGATGGAGAAGGTGCTGACCGGCGAAGTGGGCAAGAAGCTGGAAGGCCTGATGGAAGAGAGCGGCATGAAGGTGCTTGGCTATTTCACCAGGGGACCCCGTTACATTACATCCAACAGGAAGATTGAGTCCGTGGCAGACTGCCAGAACCTTCTGATCCGGACCCCTCAGTCCCCGATGACCGTGGCCGCTTTCGAGGCCATTGGCGCGAAGCCCACCCCGATGGCTCTGAATGAGGTGTTCACGTCCCTGAACCAGGGCACCATCGAGGCGCAGGAGAACCCTTATGCCATGATCCAGACCCAGTCCTTCTACGAGGTTCAGAAGTACCTCATCAAGACCGCGCACCTTCGCGCATGGGTCTATATCGCAATGGGCAAGGCTCAGTTCGATGCCCTTCCCGAGGATCTGCAGCAGGTCGTTCTGGATGCCGGAAAGCATTGCCAGGATTACGAGCATGAGCTCTTCCTTGCGAACGAGGCAGCCTATGAGAAGCAGCTTCAGGAAGAGGGTATGGAGTTCATCGAGGTCGATACGAAGGAATTCGCCGACAAGATGATCGCTGGTGTTCTTCCCATCCTTACGGACAGCCAGAAGGAGATTTACGAAGAGATTTCCGCACTGGCCTGATCGATGTCTGAAAGAGACGGCATATTACGGCATGATCATGGATAAGCCGTTCTGCGGATAATGCTGAAGCCGGCGGCCTGAAAAGCTGCCGGCTTCTGTTTTTTTAGCAAAGCCGCCGCAAGGAAGACCTTGGGGACGTTGCCTTGCGGCAACCGGCGGCTTGCGGGCGGGCAGGGGATTTTATCACCCTGTCCTATCATCACGGGACCGCCGTACCGCTGGAAGGAAGACCGCAGTGCCGTCATAATTGAAATTATAGGAGTCTATTATCATGAAGAAAAATGATTTTGACAGGCTGGTTGCCATTTACCGTGAGGTCCTTTCGGCAATCGGCGGATTCTTTTTCCTTGCTTTCTGCGTCTGCGTTATGGTGCAGGTCATCGCGCGGAATTTCCTTTCCTCCGCCCCGTCCTGGACCGAGGAAGCGGCAAGGTATACCTTCATTTACATGGTCGCCTTTGGCTGCGGCGTCGCCATCCTGAAGGATGAGTTCGTGAATGTGGAATTTCTCCATGACTCATTGGAAGCCAGGGGCCTGCACAAGGTGAACAAGGCGATTGACATTCTGATCAAGATGGCCATGCTGCTTCTCAGCGGCTTCATCCTTTTCAGGGCGGTGCCTACTTTCGCTTTCATCAAGTTCCGCATGGTTTCCACGGCGATGCAGATCCCGATGCAGTATATTTATTTCTCACAGGTCCTGCTTTACGGCTTCGTTTGCATCAGCCTTGTCATCAGGCTGTATCAGCTTTTCCGGGATTTCAACAAGCCGGAGACAAAGGAGGAGCAGGAGTCGGGCATGGAACGCCAGGTTAATGAGGCAAAGGAGGAAATGGGATCATGATTGCAACGCTGTTTATTGTATTCATTGTCTGTCTTGCGATAGGTATTCCGGTGGCCTTCAGCCTCGGAATCGCGTCCTGCGTTTACTTCATCGGGGCGGGAATGCCCCTTTCCACCTTCGCCCAGCGTTTTTTCAGCGGCATGGATTCCTTCACGCTGCTCTGCATCCCGGGCTTTACCTTTGCCGGGAACCTGATGAATGTGGGCGGAATTTCCGACAAGCTTCTTGATTTCGCGGAGACCTGCCTGGGGCATTTCCGGGGCGGTCTTGCCTATGCCAATGTGGCGGCATCCATGGTCTTTGCCGGCATTTCCGGCACGGCCCTTTCCGATACCGTGGCCCTTGGGGGAATTGAAATCCCCATGATGGTGAACCAGGGCTACGATGTGCCCTTCTCCGTGGCCGTTACCGCGGCGTCCTCCTGCATGGGGCCTATCATCCCTCCTTCGGTGAACATGATCATCGCGGCGACCATGACCGGCCTTTCTGTTTCGAAAATGTTCATGGCAGGCATTGTGCCGGGCATACTGATGGGCGCGGGAATGTGCTTTGTCTGCTGGTACGAGTCGGTTAAGCGCAATTATCCGAAGAGGGACAAGAGGGCGACCATCAAGGAGATGTTCCATGCCGGCCGGGAGGCCATCTGGGCCATCATCATGACCTTCATTATCCTTTTCGGCATCATGGGCGGCGTGATGACTCCGACGGAGGCTTCCATCGTCTGCGTGACCTACGGCCTTATCGTCAGCTTCCTGATTTATCGGAAGATGACCCTGAAGTCCTTCTACGGCTGCCTTAAGACCACGCTTTCCAGCGCGGCCGCCATCATGGCCCTCGTGGCCTTTGCCAATGTTTTCGCGTATATTATGACCAAGGAGAGGATCCCCAACATGATCGCGGACGCGATGCTTTCCATCACGAGGAATAAGTACCTGCTGCTTCTCCTTATCAACCTGTTCCTTATCTTTGTCGGAATGTTCATGGAAACCATCGCGGCGGAGCTGATCCTTTTCCCGGTGCTCCTGCAGGTCGCGACATCGGTCGGTGTTGACCCTATCCAGTTCGGCGTCATCGTGGTCATGAACCTGGTCCTGGGCCTTACGACCCCTCCCGTGGGTGTCTGCCTGTTTGCGGCTACGGCCATCGGAGGCAACAAGCTGGCGGAAAATGTCAAGGCTCTGGTGCCTTTCCTCATTTCAAACTTCACGGTCCTTGCCCTGGTGACTTATGTGCCTGCCCTGACCGTTGGCGCGGCAAACCTGATCATGGGCTGATAAGATTATTTTTGGCTTTTGCTCGATTTTGGGCAAACGTTTGAATTCGGGTAGCTGCCTGATTCCAGGCAGCCGCCTGAATTTGGGTAGCTGCCTGATTTCAGGCAGCCACCTGATTTCGTGCAAGTGCCTGATTCTTGGCAACTACCTGATTTTAGGCAAGTGCCTGGTTTTCGTTGAATCAATCCATTAATGTGACTGTTCGGCTGGACTGAACTGTCGCATTCAAATCATACCTGTCCAGAAAGGCGATAAAGGAAGTATGGAAAAAATTAAGGCTGTACAGATTGTCAAACCGGAGGAGCTCAGGATTATCGACATGGATATGCCGGTAATTGATGAGAAGAACAATGTCCTGGTCAAGATCAAGGCCGCAGGCATCTGTGGTTCTGATGTGGGCATATATCACGGGACGAATGCTGCCGCCACTTATCCCCGAGTAATCGGGCATGAGATGGTGGGCGAGGTCGTGGAGACCGGGCCTTCGGCAAAAAAGGTGAAGGTAGGGGATCGTGTCATTATCGATCAGGTAACGTGCTGCGGCCACTGCTACGCGTGCCGCCACAACCGGCCGAATGTCTGCCAGAACCTTCGGGTCCGTGGCGTGCACATTGACGGCGGTTATCGTGAGTATATGGCTGTCCCGGATACGGACTGCTATCTCCTGCCGGATAAGCTGCGTTATGAGGACGCGGTTCTGATCGAGCCGACCACGATCGCCATCCAGGCCTGCTCCCGCGCGGAGATTTCCGCGGAGGACGAGGTGCTCATCATGGGCGTAGGAGCTCTTGGCACAAGGATGCTGAGCATCGCGAAGATGAGCGGGGCGAAGATCATGGTGGCCGACGTCGTGGACGACAAGCTGAAGGAAGCGAAGGAGAACGGCGCGGATTATACCATCAACCTGCTTAAGGAAAACATTGAAGAGAAAATGAAGGAATATACCACCGATGCCTATGGGCCGACGCTGTCCATCGACTGCGCCTGCACGAAGGATTCGCTGGGAACATTGATCAAGGTGACCGGAAACGCGGGCCGCGTCATTACCATGGGATTCTCGGTATCGCCTACCGAGGTGACGCAGTTCGGAATCACGTCAAAGGAACTGGACATCCGGGGCTCAAGGCTCCAGAACAGGAAATTCCAGACTGCCATCGACCTGGTCAATGAAGGGAAGCTCGATCTCGATCACAAGATCTCTCATACCTTCCCGTTCCTGGACGCGCAGAAGGCCTTCGACTTCAATGATTCAAGGGATCCTTCCATTCGGAAAATCGTCCTTACGTTCTAATGTCTTGACATGATTGACATGAACGAGACACGCGCGGGAATATTTTCTTTTCCGCGCATGTTTCAGAGAAGCATTCTAAAGCTGCATCGAGAGATGCCTGCAATTGGGACTGACCGGGAGGGACAGGATGGAGATTCTGGAAAGGTTGCCCAGGGAAACGGCCAGGAGCTATGCGGAACGAACGCTTTTGTATAATATTATCCATTTGCAGCTTCCTCCAGGCACGGCCATCAGCGAAGCGGAGCTTTCCGCACAATTACGTTGTTCGCGCACTCCGGTGCGGGAGGCTCTGATTGAACTAAGCCAGATGGACATGGTGGAAACCATTCCGCAGAAAGGGAGCTATATTACCAGGATCAATTACGAGGTTCTGGAGGAATCCGGCTTCCTTCGTCTGGCCGCGGAGGTGGCTGTGCTGGAATTGTGCTGCAAGGGCATAGAGGATATTTTTCTTGCGAAATTAAGAGGCAATCTTTCCGAACAGGAAATCAGCTTGAGGGAGGAGAATACGGGGATGCTGATGGAGCTGGACAACCAGTTCCACCGACTTCTTTTCCTTTCCGTTGGGAAAGGACGCGTTTTTGACAAGGTACGCTCAGTGACCAGGGCGTTTGACCGGCTGCGTACCCTTTCCATGGAAACCATGTACCATGCCGATGTGGTGGAGGATCATGGAAAAATTCTGGATGCGGTCTGCCGCCGGGATTTTCCCTCGGCAAGGGAGCGGATGGAGCAGCATTTGTCCAGACACCATAAGGAAAAAGAAGTCCTCATGGAAAAATATCCGCAATACTTTGTTTGAGAAAAATAGATTATAATGGTAGAATGTGGGCGGCATGCTTTCCATTTGAAATTTTTTGAAATCCGGATGGCGCTGATTTGGAATCCAGGGGCGTTGATCTGGAATCCGGATGGCGTTGATTTGTAATCCAGGAACGTTGATCTGAAATCCAGAGGCGTTGATCTAAAATCCGGAGGGCGCTGAATAGATATAATGAAATAGATATAAATTAAATTGATGTAGATAATGAAAGGAGTTTGCCAATATGGAAATGACGATGCGTTGGTATGGTTCGAAATTTGATACGGTGACGCTGAAACAGATTCGCCAGGTTCCCGGTGTGACGGGCATTATCAGCACGCTGTATGACACGACGCCGGGGGAGGTCTGGAAGCCGGAGGACATCCGCGCGCTCAAGAAGGAGATTGAAGATGCGGGACTCCGCCTTTCCGGCATTGAGAGCGTGAATGTCTGTGACTCCATCAAGGTTGCGGACAAGGACAGGGACATGTACATTGACCATTACATCCAGACACTGGAAAACCTTGGCAAGGAGGACATCCGTCTGGTCTGCTACAATTTCATGCCGGTCTTTGACTGGACCAGGACAGAGCTGGCAAGGGTGCGCGCGGACGGCTCCACCGTACTGGCTTACAGCCAGAAAGCTATCGACGCGATCGACCCCAATGACCTTGCGGCGTCCATTGAGAAGATGGCAAATGGCACGGTCCTTCCAGGCTGGGAACCTGAGAGGATGGCCAGGGTGCAGGAACTCTTTGAAATGTACAAGGATACGGATGGCGAGAAGCTGTTTGACAACTTGGTCTACTTCCTGAAGGCCATCATGCCGGTCTGCAATAAATATGACATCAAGATGGCCATCCACCCGGATGATCCCGCCTGGAGCGTTTTCGGGCTGACCAGGATCATCAATTCGGAGGAGAACATCCTTCGCCTGATGAAGGCCGTTGACGACGTGCACAACGGGGTCACCTTCTGTTCCGGCTCCTACGGCACCAGCCTGAAGAACGACCTGCCGCACATGATCCGCGTCCTGGAGGGAAGGATTCATTTCGCCCATGTCCGGAACCTTCATTTTAATGATACAAATCCGGATACGCTCGATTTCGAGGAAGCCTGCCATATTTCCAGCGATGGGAATTTCGACATGTATGAAATCGTTCGCGCGCTTTATGAGACGGGCTTTGACGGCCCCATCCGTCCGGACCATGGCCGCATGATCTGGGGCGAGGAAGCCATGCCGGGCTACGGCCTTTATGACAGGGCCCTTGGAGCCACCTATATCCAGGGACTTTGGGAAGCGATTGACAAGAGCCATAAGGCAGCGAAATAAGGATTGATTATTGAAATTCATCGAAAGAGATCCCGCCGCCCATGATGTAAGTCAAAGGGCGGTGAAGAAGGCCTGATTGAAGCAGGTCTGACTGAAAAAAGCCTGCTCGAAGAAAGCCTGTTTGAAGCAGGTCTGATCTTTGAAGCGGATGGCTGTCGGGGCGGTGGCAGAAAGGATGATATAGGAACTATGAAACTGACAAAAGAAGGTATTCGTGATAAGGCAGCCTGGGAAGCGGCTGGAGTCGCCCTTCCCGGCTATGATATAGATAAGGTCACGGAAGCGACAAAGAAGAATCCCGTATGGGTGCATTTCGGAATCGGGAATATTTTCCGCATTTTCCTGGGCGGCATTGCGGATAAGCTGCTGGCTTCGGGCGAGGCGGATCGCGGGATTACCTGTGTGGAAACCTTTGATTTCGACGTGGTGGACAAGATTTACAATCCTTACGACAATCTGGTGCTGGGCGTTACGCTGAAGGCGGACGGTTCCACGGAGAAGCAGGTGATCGGATCCCTTTCTGAGGCGATTAAGGCGCAGGCTGCGAAGGATGGCGCGGAGACAGCGGAATGGAAGAGGCTGAAAGAAATCTTCACGAATCCCGGCCTCCAGATGTGCTCCTTCACCATCACGGAGAAGGGTTACGCCCTGAAGGGCGCGGACGGGAAGTTCTTCCCCTTCGTGCAGGCCGATATTGACCGGGGACCCTCGGCGCCGGGTGCGGCGATGGCCATCGTGGCAGCCCTGCTTTATGAGCGCTTCAAAGCGGGAAGGCACCCGATCGCGGTGGTCTCGATGGACAACTGCTCCCATAACGGGGAGAAGCTGCGCAACTCGGTCCTCGGCATGGCCGGGGAATGGGAGAAGAAGGGGCATGTCCCTGCTGATTTCATTACCTGGATTTCCGATGAGAAGCAGGTTTCGTTCCCTTGGTCCATGATTGACAAGATTACCCCCCGCCCGGCGGAGTCCGTGCAGGCGGAGCTGGAGAAGCTGGGCATTGAGGACATGGCCCCGGTCATTACCTCGAAGCGTACATATATTGCTCCCTTTGTCAATGCCGAAGGCCCCCAGTACCTGGTGGTGGAGGATCATTTCCCGAATGGGCGCCCGGCGCTGGAGAAGGCTGGCGTTTATATGACCGACAGGGATACGGTCAACAAGGTGGAGAGGATGAAGGTGACCACCTGCCTGAACCCGCTTCATACGGCCTTGGCGGTTTACGGCTGCGTGCTCGGATATACGCTCATTGCGGATGAAATGAAGGATCCGGAGCTCCGGGAGCTGGTGCACCGCATTGGCCCCGTGGAGGGCATGCCGGTGGTGACGGATCCGGGCATCCTTTCCCCGAAGGATTTCGTGGACGAGGTGATTAATGTCCGCATTCCGAATCCGTTTATGCCGGACACGCCTCAGCGAATCGCGACGGACACATCTCAGAAGGTGGGCATCCGTTATGGCGAGACCATCAAGTCTTATGTGGCGGCCTATGGAGACGCAAAGAAGCTGGAAGCGATACCGCTGGCCATTGCGGGATGGCTCCGTTACCTTCTTGGAGTGGACGATGAGGGGAAGGCCTTCGAACGTTCCTCTGACCCGATGCTGGACGAGCTGACCGGCAAGCTGGATGGAATCAAGCTGGGCGCGGGGCAGGGAGCGGAGGAAATCCATGAGAAGCTGCAGCCCATCCTTTCCAACGCAAATATTTTCGGCAGCGACCTCTACGCGGCCGGAATCGGCAGCAGGGTGGAAGCGTTCTTCCTGGAGGAGCTGGCCGGCCCGGGGGCGGTCAGGGCTACCCTGAAGAAATATCTTGGATAACTGATTGATCAATGAACAACGATTACGTAAAGAGTGTTCGATGATTGATTGATGATTTCATTGCAATCAAATGACGATTATTCGATAATATCATTGCAATCAAATGACGATTATTCGATAATATCATTGCAATCAAATGATGATTATTCGATAATATCATTGCAATCAAATGACGGTTATTCGATAATATCATTGCAATAATTTGAAAATTATAATTATTCGATAATTGCTATATAATTGTTCGGCATTCGGAATTTCCGGGGCTGCCAGGGCATGAATGTTCCAGTGGGGGGCATTCATGCCCTGTCTAGTTTTTATACTGGTGGTTAGGACAGGCTATTTTCTGAACCGCAGCAGTTAGTCGTCCCGAAGGGGGTGCTGGCTCTGCAGCGGGCAATCGTCCCGAAGGGGGCGCTTGGTTCTGCAGCGGGCAATCGTCCCGAAGGGGGCGCTGGCTCTGCAGCGGGCAATCGTCCCGAAGGGGACGCTGGCTCCGCGGCGGTCAATCGTCCCGAAGGGGGCGCTGGCTCCGCAGCGGTCAATCGTCCCGAAGGGGGCGCTGGCTCCGCGGCGGTCAATCGTCCCAAAGGGGGTGCTGGCTCCGCGGCGGTCAATCGTCCCGAAGGGGGCGCTTGGCTCTGCAGTGGTCAATCGTCCCGAAGGGGGAGCTGGCTCCGCATTGGTCAGTCGTCCCGAAGGGGGGCACTGGCTCTGCAGCGGCTCGGAACGGCATGCCGGTCCACGGTCAGCAGCTTGTAAGTAGTGGCCGGCTCCGCGGTGGCTCGGAACAGCAGGGCGCCGGTGTGGGGATTCTGTTCTGCCGGGTGAAAAGGAGGTCAAAGGGTTATGGAAATAAAAAACAAAATCATAAGGCATGGGCATTTTCCGCCATTAGGTCTCCGTATCATCAAGACGGCAGCGGCTGTATTCATCTGTCTTGTCATCTATATCCTGCGTGGATACCGCGGAATGGCGAGCCAGTCTACCATTGCCGCCATAATATGTATGCAGCCCTATGACAAGGACTCCATGCGCGCGGCCTGGAACCGCATTATTGGCACGGTCATGGGAGGGATCTGGGGGCTTTTGTTCCTGCTCCTTATGCAATACGCGCCCCATATTAACTCGAACATGCTGCTGGTTTATCTGTTTATGACGATCGGGGTTGCCGCAGTGCTATATACCTGCGTGGCCCTGCGCATTTCCGACAGCGCAAGCCTGGCAGCGATCGTATTTCTCTGCGTCATCATCACCTATCCGGATGTTGAAGCGCCGCTGCAGCAGACCTTTGACAGGATTTTCGACACGATTATCGGTGTGTGCGTGGCCGTCATTGTTAACGGGGTCCATCTTCCCACCATCCGTCATCCGGAGAAAGTATTCTTCCTCCGCCTGCGCGATATCGCCGCCGACCGATATTCCATGGTGCCGTCAAGGGTCATGATCGAGTTGAACCGACTCTATGATGAAGGAGCGAAAATCTGTCTGGAAACCAGGTGGGCTCCCTCTTTCATGATTTCGCAGATGAGCGCCCTGCGCATAAATCTCCCGATTATCGTAATGGATGGCGCGGCCCTTTATGACATGCGGGAAAATGAATACTATGATATGATGTCCATTCCGCATAAGGATTTGTACATGCTTCGAAAAAAGCTCTTGAAACGAGGCTTTTGTCTGTGCCTTTTTGCCATACGGACGAATACCATGCTCATCTTTCACGAGGGGGAGGTGAGCCGTCAGGAGCTGCAGGATTTTGAAAATATGCGGCGGTCCCCCTATAGGAACTATATGGCCGGCATGTACGGCAAGGACGACCATGTGGTCGCGCTGCGCATCCTTGTGGAGGAGGGGAAGGCGGAGAGCCTTCTTGGGGAAATGAGATCCGACCCGGATATCGAGGCGTCTTTCCGTGTGGTCTGCTATGAGATGGCCAGAGCCGGAAAGACCAAAGGGCTGTATTTTTACAGGAAGGATGTATCCGCGGAAAAGATGGAACGAAGGGTTCTTGATTACGCGAAAGGCGCTGCGGGAAAGGAAGTGGAGGCCATCCACATTGAACCGCCAAAGAGCAATTATGATCCGGTGGCTGACGCGCATCACCTGATTCAGAGAATCGGAAAGGAGTATATGACTCCGGGGCTGCCGGAATGGAAAAAAGCCCAGGCACCGCAGTGAAAAGAGCCTCTCCGAAAATTCTCGAGAAGAGTCATCCTGACAAAACCTGTCAAAATGTGGCAAAACCGGACAAGATATGCCGATGGAAATGTTTTGTCAGGATGTCCTTACACTGATGAAAATGTTTTGTCAGGATGTATCAAATTCAAAGGGCCTCTGTGTCAGCTTTCATCGCCGTTATGGTAAAGTTCTCCCACCTTGTAGGAAAGGCGCATCAGCGACTCAGAAAGATGTACGCTTTCTACCTGAATTCCATCGGGCACGTCCAGATCCAGATGGGCAAAGTTCCAAATCCCTGATATGCCCATCCGGATCAGTTCATCGGTCAAATCCCTGGCGAATTCTTTTGGTATGCAGAGGGCGGCGATCCGAATGTTATTTTCTTTTATAAAGTCTTCCAGCCGGTCCATGGATAAGACCTCCAGGCCGCCGATAGTTTTCCCTGTCAGTCCGGGATCTTTATCAAAGATGGCGCATATTCGGAATCCCCTTTTGCGGAAGCCATCATAATTGGCAAGAGCCTTTCCCAGATTTCCCGCGCCGATGATGATCAGGCAGTTCTCCTTATCAATGTTCAGTATCTTCCCTATTTCATCATGAAGCTTCTTGACATTGTAACCATATCCTTGCTGTCCAAAGCCGCCGAACTGGTTCAAATCCTGTCGGATTTGCGAAGCAGTCAGGTTCATGATTTCGGAAAGCATTCTGGAACTGGTTCGCTCGACGTCCTGATCCATCAGGTCTTCGAGATACCGATAGTAACGAGGAAGGCGCTGAATCACGGCAGGTGATACTTCTTTCTTAGTCATATTGATTGTCCTATTCCTTTGCTATTCCTTTGCTGTTTCTGCAATTACGTTGTTATTGCTTTGTTGTTTTGCAATTACGTTGTTTTTCCTTTGTTGCGTTGCTGTTTTCCAGATGTTGTTTTACTATTCCTTTATTGAATAATGAGATGATAAATTAATTCTACCATTTTAAACGGTTATATCATTTTAAATTGTTTTGAGATATTATAATTTGTTTTGAATTATTTATGTATTTTTCCTTAAGACTGTTTTTTATATTCGATTATAGCAGCAAACATATGCTTCTCGAAAAATTTTCGGATACTTTCCAACGTTTTCAAGACAGTTTTCGGAATTTAATATTTTTAAATCCTCCCAAAATCATGGTGCAAAAGATACTTTTCATGCCGGAAGGATTCTTCCTCGTCTCAGCTTGAAAATATTAGTAGTAGCGGAGATGAATTTGTGGTATACTATAAGTTCTTAATGGCATTTTATGTTAAGGCTTGGGGCAAAAAACCACTTTAATAGGAGAGCCTTGTTGATGGAGATACCGCACTGGCTTGTCATTGAATCAGAGTGGCAAAAACTCACTCTAATAGGGAGGGAAAAATGGAGGATCAGAATTCAAAAAGACGAGGCAGGCCTCCGAGGCATTACCAAAGGAATAGTATAGAGGGAACAAAAACCGTTGCTGAGGATGATTTTTCGGGAGGAGCTGGCAGCCGTTATAACGGAATTCCTGAGGATGAAGTCGGCCTTTCGGGGGGAAGGGAATACGTTGATCCTTTGGCCGCGGGCGCAAATGGGCCGGATTCGGGTACAGGCAGAGTGAGAAGACCGCGTTTCAACAGGAATGAGCAAGATTCAGGGAATCGCTATAGCATGGAAAGCAGGAACTTTTCTGAGGATAATGCAAGGATTTCCAACAGAGACCCTTATGGAAATGGGGTAACGGGAGTTTTGAAGGAAGATGGCCTGGATTCTTACGATCGGGAGAACTCTGGGCGTCATGCCGTCGAACAGAATGGACATTATAGCAGTGAGGGTGAAGACCGGTATGTTCTGAATGATTCCAGGTCATATAAAAGGGGAGAAGGCAGTCGTTATGAATACGACGCGGATGGCCGTCGGCAGCAGGCTGCGCAGGCAGGCAGTCGCTATGAATATGACGCGGATGGCAATCGCCGGCAGGCTGAGCAGGACGGCGGTCGCTATGAATACGACGCGGATGGCCGTCGGAGGCAGGCTGTGCAGGCTGGCGGCCGCTATGAATACGATGCGGATGGCCGTCGGAGGCAGGCTGCGCAGGACAGCGGTCGCTATGAATATGACGCGGATGGCCGTCACAGGCAGGGTGAGCAGGCTGAGCAGGGTGGCAGTCGTTATGAATATGACGCGGAAAGACCCGGAAGCTATGGCGAGGAATATCCTGAAAGGAATGGCGCCGGCGTTGATGATCGTTACGGAAGGGCTCGCGGAAAGATTGGAGAGGCGGCAGCCGGGAATAATGGACGCCGCAGCATGACGACCAGGGGCAGGGGCGGACAGTCTGCCGGCAGGAAATCATCAGGGCGGCGCAGGCCAGGGGACAGGAAAAAGAACCGCTGGCTCGTTCCCCTGATCATCATCCTGGTTGTGGCGGACCTTATTTTCATGTTGATTTTTGGCATCCGGCACTGGCTGGACAAAAGGAAAAATGAGTCGCCCCTTGGCCCTGCCCCGGAACAGGAACAGATCGAAGGGGAAATGCCGGAAGGGGGAGGAGACGGGGAGACTGGAGAATCAGGGGAGCCTGCAGGCGAGGATGGCGGATCCGCCCCGTCCGAGGAAGAGATGGGGCAGCTATTCGCCCAAAGTGACAGGATGGCGATGCATTATGATTATGATGGCGCAATCGAACTGATCAATTCTTCTCCATTTGCCCAGAATCCGGAGGCACAGAGCAGGATTGAGAGCTATGAGGCAACAAAGGCCACCCTTGTGCCGGCAAACAATAGTGAAATCACCCATGTGTTCTTCCATATCCTGATTGTGGATCCCGAGCTGGCCCTGACGGATGATCCAAGGGGGGAGGACTTCAACCAGGTCATGACCTCGATCCCTGAATTTGAGGCCATCCTTTCGGAAATGTACGCCCGGGGCTACGTGCTGGTGGGGCTTCATGACATTGCGGAGATTCAGAAGGACGAGAACGGGCAGGAGCACATGGTCCAGAAGCAGATCATGCTGCCGGAGGGGAAGAAGCCCTTCGTCATGTCTCAGGACGATGTATGTTACTATGAATATATGGAGGGATGCGGCTTTGCCGACAAGATGGTGCTGGACGAGAACGGGAAGCTGAAGCTGCAGTATACGGAAAGGGACGGCACCGTCAGCATCGGGGACTACGACCTTGTCCCCATCCTGGATCGATTTGTTGAGGAGCATCCGGATTTCAGCTATCATGGGCATAAGGCCATCATCGCCTTTACCGGGTATAACGGCGTGCTGGGATACAGGACGGATGAGAGCTATGATCCCAATTCCGGCTTCTATGACCCGAATAACACGCCAAACGAAAACCTGGAGGCGGATCGTCAGACGGTAAGGGAGCTGACCAAGGCCCTTGTGGAGGATGGTTATGAGCTGTCTTCCCATTCCTGGGGACATGTGAATTTTACGACCAGGGATCTTGCCGCCCTTACAAAGGATACGGATCGCTGGGAGAGGAATGTGGAGTCTCTCCTTCCGGCACCCTGTGACATTCTCCTCTACCCCTTTGGGGCGGATATCAAGGACTGGCACCCCTATGACCATGGAAATGAGAAGTTCAATATGCTGGAGGCGGCGGGCTTCCGGTACTTCTGCAATGTGGATTCGAATGAATACTGGGTTCAGTTCGGCGACAACTTCATGCGCCAGGGAAGGAGGAACCTGGACGGGTATCGTCTGTATGAGGCTTATTCCGGGGGCAAGAACAGGGTCTCTGACCTTATGGACGTGACAAAGGTTTTTGATACAAGGAGACCCGTCCCGATTGGATGGAAAGATTGACCCGGCATCCGAAGGGGGCCCGGGCGAGGGTAAGGGAAGAATTATATGGAAAACAGGGGAAGGCAGGCTGATGGATCGCCTGACCGCTTGTATGACGCAATCTTATCTTTGAAAAGCCGGGAAGAATGCGCAAGGTTTTTTGAGGATTTGTGTACAATTAATGAAATCCTGTCTATGGCTCAAAGGATTGAAATTGCCGAAATGCTCCTGAAGGGACGGACCTATCTTGAAATCGCAGACCTGACAGGCGCGGCTACGGCGACCATTTCCCGCGTCAACCGCGCCTTGCGTCATGGCGCGGGCGGGTACAGCCTCGTATTGGAGTCGTCCAATGGTGGCAGCTATGCTTGATGACGCATGGTTATGCCTGATGCATAGTTATGCTTAATGCCTTGTTATGCCTTATGCATGGTTATGCCTGATGCATGGTTATGCCTGATGCATGGTTATGCCTGATGCATGGTTATGCTTGATGCATAGATATACTTGATGCATAGTTAATTCCTGCGCTTTTCCTTCATCCGCTTTTCTGCTGACGTATTCTGATTCATCATGGCCGATTTTTTCATGGCTGTGTCCTGCCTGATCCGGTCAATGATCATTTCCATTACGCGCCGTTTCAGGAAGACATCGAAAAGAAGCTCGGAAAGGAAGCTGAAAAGACGGAGTTCTTCCTGATCCTCTCCGGAAAGGGCGGAGATTTTATCGTTGGATTCCGGAAAGGTGTTTTTGGCAATGTCATATTTCCTGCGGATGTCATTGATCAGATCCTTCATCCCCCGGTCTTCCAATGAAAATATTTCATCATAAATATCCTGCAGGCGCAGAGGGCTGGTTCCATTGAAATATTTATCTTCCAGGGGACCGAGGATGACTGAGATATCAGAGAGGTTCAGGATGCCTTTATAATAATAGATGAAGAGGAGCAGGAGAAGATGTTCCCGGGAGTAGCGCTTCTTTTCGGACGGCGGAAGAAGGCGGTTTTTGGAATAGTTGTTGATCATGGTCTTGGTCAGCGCCTTGTCCTCCGGGTTCCTTTTCAGCATGGAAAGCCTGGCCTCCATAAATCCTGTCACCTGATCCATGTAAAGCTGGATGTCAGGCACATCTTCGGAGGGCAGCGGGTGAAGGCTTTCAAGGTATTTGATTATTTCATTTATAATATTATCGTCCATAGCATTCTGTTCCGAAAACAACCAGCCGCCAGGTGCGGCCACAAATAGGGTGCTACCAAATAGAATGTAATAAATAGGGTGCTGACAAATAGAGTATAATAAATAGAGTTAAATAGGGCGCTAACAAAAAGAGTATAATAAATAGAGTTAAATAGGGTGCTAACAAAAAGATTGTAATAAACAGGGCACTAATAATTAGAGTGTAATAAACAGTGGTTTTCTCCAGTATAACATAATCACCTATTGGCAACAAGAAATAGTTTTGCAAACTATGTGGACGATTAAAGATAATAAAAGACAAAAAATCATGAAAGGATCTTTCATGATTTTTCTGTGGGGCGGGACCCCATGACTGGAAGTATGAAAAGCAAGCTTTTCATACTTCATTTGTGCCGCTGGCGCGTCACAAATGGGACTCAACGCCTGCGGCATTAAGTCAAAGTATGAATGGTTGGGGTGGAAGCTTTGGAGGTTTTTGAAGCAATGGACAATCTTGACAAGATTTTGAATAAGGAACAGGCTGAGGCCGTACGGTGCACTGAGGGACCCCTTCTGGTGCTGGCCGGCGCAGGATCCGGTAAAACAAGGGTGCTGACGCACAGGGTGGCCTATCTTTTGGAAAATTGCGGCGTCATGCCATGGAACATTTTGGCCATCACCTTTACCAACAAGGCTGCCAGGGAGATGCGGGAACGCGTGAACAAGCTTTCGGGAGACCGGGCAAAGGACGTGTGGGTATCCACCTTTCACAGCATGTGCGTGCGTATCCTCCGCCGTTACGCCGACCTCCTGGGCTACACCCGGGATTTTTCCATTTATGATACGGACGACCAGAATACCGTCATGAAAGGGATATTCAAGGACCTTAATCTGGATGGCGGCAAGCTTTTCAGGGAAAGGGAAGTATTGTCAAGGATTTCATCCGCCAAGAATTCCGGGACGGACCCTGTCGAATTCCAGAAGGAGGCGGGCGGGAACCTGCGGGAGAAGCGGATGGCGGATTGCTATCTGGAATATGAAAAACGCCTGCGGAGCAACAATGCCATGGATTTCGACGACCTGCTTCTCAGGTCAGTGGAAGTTCTGAAGAAGCACCAGGAGGCGCTCGCCTATTACCAGGAACGCTTCCATTATATCATGGTGGATGAGTATCAGGACACCAATGACATACAGTTCCAGCTCGTTTATCTGCTTGCGGGGAAATACCAGAATATTTGCGTGGTCGGGGACGATGATCAGAGCATCTACAGTTTCCGGGGAGCGAATATCGAGAACATCCTTTCCTTTGAAAAAAGCTGGCCGAACGCCAAGGTCATCAAGCTTGAGCAGAATTATCGTTCCACATCCAGGATACTGGACGTGGCGAATGCCGTGATACGGAATAATTTCGGGAGGAAGGACAAGAGGCTGTGGACGGAGAAAAAGGGCGGCGCCGAGGTTCTTTTCCACGAGTATCCCACCGCCCCGGAAGAGGCTGCCGCCATTATACGGAGCGTGAAGGACTGCGGCCGCCCCTATCATGACCAGGCCGTCCTATACCGGACCAACGCGCAGTCCAGGCTTCTTGAAGAGCAGTGCATCAAGATGAACGTGCCTTACCAGATGGTTGGCGGCGTGAACTTTTACCAAAGGCGGGAGATTAAGGACATCCTTGCCTACATGAAGCTTATTGCCAATGAATCAGACAACCTTTCTCTGGAACGTATCATCAATGTGCCTAAGCGCGGCATCGGGGAAACCACGATTGCGAAGCTCAGGAATTATGCCCTGGATTATTCCACGGAGGATGAGCCGATGACAATGTATAGCGCTGTCTGCCATGCCCGGGAGGCGGGCATCCGCGGGAAGGGCGAAAAGCAGATGCAGGAATTTGCCGCGTTCATAGATGGATGGCGGGAAAGGCTGTCGGCTTCGGGATATATGGGAAACGCGAATGCCGCCGGAGCGGGAACAGCAGGGCCAGGGGCGTCCGCCGCGGTTTCCGCTAATGCGGCAAAATCGGGGACGTTGGCAGGCGCCGCATCTGTCGCCAATACGGTAAAATCGGGGCCAGGGGCGTCCGCCGCGGGTTCCGCCGATGCGGAAAAATCGGGGACGGTGGCAGGCGCCGCTTCTGTCGCTAGTGCGGTAAAATCGGGGCCAGTGGCGTCCGCCGCGGGTTTCGCCGGCGCGTCGCATGGCAATCCGGAACCCGGCTCGGGATGTAGCCTCCGGCAGCTCATCGAATCAATCCGGGATGATACGGGGTATGCCAAGGAATTGCTTTCGGAGGGGAAGACGGAGGCGGAGACAAGATTTGAAAATATCGAGGAGCTCATTTCCAAGGCGGTGAGCTTCGAGCAGGAGACGGAAAGCCCCTCCCTCCCGGCCTTCCTGGAGGAGGTTTCCCTGATTTCGGATATTGATCGGACCGATGATTCGAAGGACGCGCTCACCCTTATGACGCTTCATGGTTCTAAGGGCCTGGAATTCCCCAGGGTCTGCCTCGCGGGCATGAGCGAGGGCCTTTTTCCGGGCTTCCTCTCCATGCAGTCCCCCGAGGCGGTGGAGGAGGAAAGAAGGCTTTGCTATGTGGGAATTACAAGGGCGAGGGAAGAGCTTATGATGACCTCGGGGAGGTCCCGCATGGTGAACGGACAGTACCAGAGCTTCCCGCCGAGCCGGTTTCTGAAGGAAATGCCCGACGACCTGGTACGGAAGGAGCTTCTGCCCGGCCTTGACCGCGGGAGGTATGATTCAGATGACGGGTACATGGATTTACCCGGATCATATGGCTGGAAAGGCAGCGGCAATGCCGGATATGGGGGCTTCACCGGCGGTGGTCAGTCTTTCGGAAGGGCTTCCTTTGAGGGGGCCGGGAAGGATTCCCCCTCTTCCGGGGCGGGCGCAGCGCAGGCCAAAAGCCGTCCCGGCTTCCGCAGGGGGATTTCGAACCCCAGTGACGCCAATATTTTGGCAGGGCATATTCGGAAGGGCTCTGAAATACAGATGCTCAGCAGCCTGGATTATGCCGCCGGAGACCGGGTTTCCCACGTCAAATTCGGGGAGGGCACGGTGAAGGAGATTGCTGAAAACAAGAAGGACTTCATGGTGACGGTTGAATTCGACACGGCGGGACAGAAAAAAATGCTGGCGAGCTTCGCGAAATTAAAGAAGATTGGATAAAGCCTTTATTCTTTTTATGGAAATTGTCCATTATCAATGTTATACTTTCAGGAATGAGGAGTCATGTAGTCTGCGATACCGCCGCTGTTTGCCGGGAATTAAAGCGGCCAAAACCACTTTGATAAAGGAGCCATGTAGCTGGCGATACCGCAGCCGTTTGTCGGAAATTAATGGGGCTCCAAAACCATAATAAAGGAGGTCAGGAAATGGAAAAAATTGATATTGAAGCGTTGAAGAGCAATGCCCAGGAGTTTGCTGCCGCGACAAAGGAGCATGCCGAGGACCTGTTGAATCATTCCAGGATGATGGAATACCTTGTGGAGAAGCAGGAGGACAAGGATTCCAAAAAAAGGCTGATGCAGCTCATCGCCATTCTGGCTGTCGTTGCCGCAGCCTGCGCCTTTATCTATGCTGTTTATCGTTTCATATCTCCTGACGATGACTTTGACGATTTTGATGATTTCGATGATATCGAGGAGGATGAGGACTATAATGACGGGGAAGACGGCGAGTCGAAGTCTGGTCCTGAGGCGGAAGAGGATCCGGACGTCGTGCCGGAGTCGTAAGCAATGAATGGCTTGTGCGAGAATGCGGATAAGTGCGGCGGATGCCGTTATCAGGGCATAGGATACGAGGAGGAGCTGAGGACCAAGGAAGAAGGCGTCCTCAGCCTCTTTTCGCCTGTCATCAGGGACGATTATATATACGATGGGATTATCCCGTCCCCCAAAGCGCTGCATTATCGGAATAAGATGGAATATACTTTCGGCGATATGCAGAAGGATGGGCCGCTCACGCTGGGCCTGCACCAGCGGAGGAGCTTTTTCAATATCCTGAACGCGGACTGCTGCCTGCTTCCCCATCCGGATTTCGGATTCATTCTTGAGAGAACAAGGGACTATTTTGCCGCCCTGGGTATTAGTTATTTCCACAAGAAGTCCCACCGGGGGTATCTTCGGCATCTTCTGGTGAGGCGGGCGGAGAGGACGGGGGAGATACTGGCCGACCTTGTAACCACGGGGGAGGATCCCGGGCTTGGGGGAACGGAGGAGTCCCTTCTGGAAGGCTGGAAGGAGTCCCTGCTGGGCCTTTGCGGGCAGGGAAAGCTGGAAGGGCATTTTGCCGGCATCCTCCATACGAGGAACGACGCGCTTTCCGATGCCATTAAGGATGAGGGGACGGAGACATTGTATGGAGCGGATTTCTTTTTTGAGGAAATCCTCGGCCTCCGTTTCAGGATCACCCCTTTCTCCTTTTTCCAGACAAATTCCCTGGGCGCCGAGCTCTTGTATGGGAAGGTGCGGGAATACGCCTCCTGGGAGGTGGATCCGGTTCATTCCGGCCGCCTGCCGGTGATTTACGACCTTTATTCGGGAACGGGCACCATTACGGAGCTGATGGCTGCCCGGGCATCGCAGGCCGTAGGGATCGAGCTCGTGCCGGAGGCGGTGAAGGCGGCCCGGGAAAACACCGCGCTGAACGGCATCGGGAACTGCAGCTTCATTGCCGGAGATGTCTTGAAAATCATTGGCGAGGGGGGGCGGCTCATACGGGAGGACGGGAGCCTTTCGGATGTTCCAAAGCCGGACGTCATCATACTGGACCCGCCCCGGGACGGTGTGCATTCCAAAGCGCTTCGAAAGATCATAGATTACGGCGTCAGCCGGATGGTCTATGTCGCCTGCAAGCCATCCAGCCTGGCCCGGGACCTCGTCCCCCTTCAGGAGGCGGGGTACCGGGTGATCAGGATGTGCGCCGTAGACATGTTCCCAAAAACGGACAATATTGAGATGGCTTGCCTTTTGTCCAAACTTTCCTAGGCTAAGAATCACATCAGCCCATGATGAATTCCAATTAAACGGCAGGAAGCCAGTCAGATAAGAATTCTATGCAGACAAATCTTATGGCGGAAGTACTGAAATATAGGTACTTCCGTCTTTATTTTATTTTGAACAGTTTTAACCAGACGAAAGCTTATTAACGAGGTCTTAAAGATTAACTCTTGATAAAAGAATGGATTTGTGATAAACGAATTCTTGACTTTTTGCGGGTTTTCCCACGGCACAAGCTTCCTGTATAATTCAAAATGTAAACGATGAATGTACAGAAAGGGGTTGAGCAGAAAGATACCTCAGTGTAAATTTAAGAGATATAAAAACACCGAGATTGATACAATTTAATTATTCCTCCGCCGATTTTGCCGCCTGAGGGGGAAGTTGGCGTTTGAGGGGTAAGTTGCGGAAACCGGGGTGTCCCGGCTGTTTTTATTCATCGATTTATTTACCTTCTTGCGTCATGAAATGAGGTAAATATAAAAACAGGCAGCGAAGATCGAACCTCGCCGCCTGTGTACATTTCTCAGAATCCGAACAAGCCTTTTTTTTCGTAAGGCTCCGTTTTCATAGAAAGGATTCTGTATCCTGTTTCGCTAACCGCTTTTTCTATACCCTCACGGGTAAGCTCATTTTCTGTGATGATGACCGTTTCACCTTTTGCGTGAGAAGACTTTACCTTTTTGACCTTGAATGCCCTGCGGATGGCGTCATTCATATGCGCATCACACATATCGCAAACGAGACCGTCTACAGACAATACTGTTTTAACCATTCTTTATTCCCCCTGCTTCGCTGTGGCGATCTTAGCATAGCCGTTCCACGCAAAGAGAGCTTCCTCGCTCTCATCGGTAAAGACCTGCTCCACATTGCAAATGTAGAGATAATGATCGCCAACCTCATGGAACTCCTTCAGGGTGCACTGGATCGCAACGCGGGTGTGCTCCGGGATCTGAATATCGCTGCCGGGAACGCTCTGCATCTTGATGCCGAGATTCTCGATCTTATTGGTATCCCGACCTGTGGACATGCCGCAGCCCATGACGGCATCCTTGATGGCGGAGCCGGGAATCGTTAGAATGACTTTCTTGTTTTCACGCACCATTTCGCCGCTGAAGGAGGTCTTGGCCATTGCGTAGGCGATCATTGCGGGATTGAAGGAAAGATACGTCCACCACGAAACCGTGGCAAGATTCGTAGTGCTATCGGGCTTTTGGGTGCAGACGAGCGTTACGGGATTCGGTGACGTCAGAGAAGACGCCTTCGGCAGATTGATTTTTTCCATTTTTGAAAACTCCTTCTATATTATTTCTTCATGAGTGCGGCACCGGCATTCCATGCCTTGCCAACCTTTTCACCGGTCATGTAGTAACCGTGCTGGAACTGATCGAACATCAGAGCGTTCAGCTTCTCGGGATCGACCTTGCCGTTCTCGCTGAGGACTGTTTCCTCGGCCTTTACGTTGACGATCTTTCCTACGATTCCGTCAACATAGTCGGTATGAAGGAACTCTAAAAGCTCACATTCCATGACAACCGGGAACTCCTCGATGATCGGCGCGTTGACCTTGTCACTCTTTACGGCGTGATAGCCGGTACGCTCGAATTTATCGTCGATCTTGTTGCCGGAAGCAATACCGAAGAAGTCGGCAACGTCCATGTGCGCTTTGTCAGCCAAAGCGACGGTGAAGGCTTTGCTTGCCTTGATGTTGAGCCACGTGCGCTTGCCCTCGCCGATGAAGAGGATGATCTTATCGTCGTCGCAGATCTGTCCCCACGCTACGTTCATGACGTTGACCTTTTCGTTTTCATCATATGCCGCCACCATCAGCACCGGCATTGGGTAAACCGCCTGCACTAAGCCTAAGTCTTTTTTCATGTAGAAAACTCCTTTCGGAGCAAAGCATATTGACTTTCCGCTTTACTCATACTATAATTATATCCAGCGTCAGGAATAAATCAAGTACGCACATTTAGGTTATATACTTACTTGGAGGATAGTGTAATGGCTGCTGACTGCATTGCAAATCATAAGCTGGAGGATACCGGCTTCAACTATACGATGTCTCTGATACAGGGCAAATACAAAATGTTTATCCTGTATACCCTCGCCTGTTATGAGGTTGTCCGCTTCAATGAGATGAAAAAGTATATCGGTGAAATCTCATATAAGACGCTCAGCAGCACGCTGAAGGAACTGGAAGCCGACGGGTTAATCCGCCGCAAGGAGTATCCGCAGATCCCGCCGAAGGTGGAATACAGTCTTTCCGAAAAAGGCAAATCGCTGATCCCGATTCTTGGTGAGATGTGCGACTGGGGAGAAGCACATAGAGCGTGACATATTGTCCTTTACAGAACGCTTTTATGATACAAAGCATATAACTTCTGCAAAAGAGCGAACAACGGAACAAAAATGAAAACGCCTCTGAGCCGACGTGGTTCAGAGGCGTTGCTGTGTCTATGGGATTATGCTTTGATTTCGGTGCCGTCCTTGAAGGTCACCCGGATGTCGTTCTTTCTGTGAACGGTGATGTAGTCCACCATCGCCAGGAAGATATCAGATTATATTGAGGCAGGCGGCGTGGCTGCAGCCATCCTTTCTACTTCAGGAAGGATATATACCGGAGTGTGTGTAGATACCTGCTCGACGCTCGGCATTTGTGCGGAGCGTAACGCTATTTTCAATATGCTGACGAACGGGGAGCAGGAGATCTGCAAGGTGTTGGCAGTAATGTCAAACGGCAAGACCGGCGCTCCCTGTGGGGCTTGTCGGGAGCTGATGGTACAGCTGATGCCGACGACATACAAAGACATCGAAATCATGCTGGATTATGAACAGGATAAAGTGGTGACACTCGGAGAACTGACGCCGGAGTGGTGGATCGGATAGCATAGCATACTAAACCAAAGGTCGGATGTTATTCTCGAGAAAAACTGTATATTTAAGATGATGGAGAAGATGCCATCTGCAACAGGTGAAT
>CAMKKZ010000017.1 GCA_946413525.1 uncultured Oribacterium sp. | reverse complement strand
GGTTGTGTAATTGTCTACATTATAGCTTTTCCGAACACGGCTCCCACTTAAAATCCAAACTGTAAATTTCCTGTTTTAAATGGTCTAAACGTGGTCTAAATTCTCTTCTGAACGTCCCTCAAAGTACCGAAATCTCTCGGTTTTTCAAGATTTCTACGAATACTGCCCCAGCAGACGAATAACACTCTTATCATAGAAACCTCCTATATTACCGCTACCACACCGATTTCCGCTCTTTCAGATGGTCTAAATGTGGTCTAAATCGAAAGCACGAACCCTCGCAAACGCAGTGTTTATAAGGGTTTGATGATAAATTGCCGCCTATTGCCGTGGCATGCTGAAATGGCTACCGTTTCATGGCCCTCCGCGCAGGGTAATACCATATCGGAACAAAATTGACGGGATTCTCCCTCATCAGTATGGTCACGCTGCCATCTTCCCAAATGAACGCGAACTTACTGTCTTCATACTCATATATAATACTCAGCTTTCCATCATCCTCCGAGCTACCGACGCATGGAAGTCCTGCTGCCTCCAGCTCATTCTGATATTCCAGAAGCTCTTCTTTTGTCACGTCCGGCATACTTATTTTGCAGCCATCCGGGACCCTTTCCAGACTTGTCCCGGGAATTGGTGTTTTTGCGATTTCCCCATTTTCCCGCCAATAATAAAATATATCCTCATCGTTAAACCAGGTTGGATAGGGAATTGACAGTGGCATATCCGTAATCTCCAGCATATTTTTCCCTATCTTTACAAAATCTCCCTGTTCGATCATTTCAGTCATAGCATTCAGCCGGTTACTTCGCGCCCCAATTATCTTTGACTCCTCAAGAAGAAGATCCTCCATATGATCAACAAGGGAATCCGTCAATGCTTCAATTGCTTCAGGGCTTTCCGGCGCCTCGGCCTGATGAGCACGAGTCAAAGGACAATGCTCATCCATAACTTTATTGAATCTTGCGGTAATCTCGTCTTCATTCAATGTCGCCAAAACCCAATCAGCGGTATTTGCCAAATACTGAATGTCGCAAGCTATTAATTCTTTTAGCAAATTAACATACCGCTTGCAGAGTTCCCAGTCATCCTGAAGATAAACGCCTTCCATAATGTCATAATGCAGATTAAGACACTCATTCATCAAAGTTGTCTTTTCGCCCTCAAACATGGATTCAGCATTCTCCAAAAAACTGACATCCACGCCGCGGCTCATCAATTCAATTTGATCCTCCGGCATCATCTCCGAATCCCGCCAACCATGCTTCGATATATCCAGCCTTGCAATAGCAAGACTGGATCTTGCAAGCTGCAGGTTCTCCCAGTTTTTTTGCGCGTCAAAGCGGTCAAACGCGTCCAAAGCCCATTGAATATCAGCGTATATAATTTCATGCTGGAGGATATACATAAGCAGATCATGCATCATCCTTGTTTCTGCCGTGCTTACTTCCCTCGCCGTCTCTGAAATTGATTCCGCCTTTGAAGCAGCAGTCCCGGCTTCCGCGGCAGGCCCGCCTTCTTCCCTCGCCGACTCTGAAATTGATTCAGCCTTTAAAGCAGCAGTCTCAGCTTCCACGGCAGGCCCGGATTGACACGATGTCAAAAGCATAGCGAATACCATAGGTAAAAGAAGCGCTCTTTTCACTGCCGTTTTCCTCCTTCTCTTCTATCCGAGTGGATTTTGACCGCTCTGAATTCTGACAAACCGATGACATATCACATCAGCAAGGCTCCCCTGCTTCCACCTGTCATACTCAGCGTCAGGCCATCCGCTGTTCAAACGCGGCGAAAGCCCCGCACTGATATAGCATGCCCAATTGCTCACGTCTTTTCCCTTCAAAGTTTGTCAGGCTTTCTTGTGACTGCTTCACATCTTCTCCGGTTAAATGTCCATTCTGCTTTGATACCGAAGAAAACAAGGCCGCATAGGACTCCGCCGTTACGGTGTGATCCGTATATTTACCTGCCAAATGAGGGGAACACGCTATCTGATATAACTCAGAAGAAATATATGCGTCCGTTTCCAGCACCTCCAAAAGCAGTTTCGGATATTGTTCACCATAATAACGGTTAGCATATTCATCAGACATCACAAATTCCAAAACCGAGACAAACAGCCGGTATTCCTCCGCCCTGTCCAAAGGCAGATTGATCAGTTTTATGTATGCGTCTTCATCCATTGCTTTGTTTGACCAGGGCATGACCTCCCCCGTATCCAGCATGCTCTCCAGATATTGAAGTGAACTGTCCCTGGACATTCCTGTATTATATGGGAGCGCATTTTTATACAACCCCAATTGATCCTCAAAGGACTTCGGAGAATTGATGGCGCATTCCGTCAGGTTTGAGATCGTTTCGTACTGTCTTCCGGCAGTGACGTACGCGTCCAAAGCCCGGGACATAACATTCACGGCATATGCTTCATCATATGGCGGAGGCGCGATATACGTCTTATAAAAAAGAGCCGAGAAGGCTGCCACAACGCACAGGCAAACAAAGATGATTGCTGCCCGCAGCCAATGATAACGCTCTATCCTTTGCCGGTTTTCCCTGCCCAGTTCAAGCAGGTATTCTTCTATAAGCTGGTGTGAAACAACATAGCGTCCCTGATTGTCACGCGCGATAAGCCCCATCTGCTTCCACAGAATGTCATGCATTATCTGCCCATACCACTCTTCGGAATTCCTGGCATTCCCTCGAATGGATGCCGTGCGGCCAATCCACTGCGGGAAAAATCGTCTCGACAGCCGGCCATTTAATATACGGTAACATTCATCTACGATTGGAAGCAGATCCTTATCATTTCTTCCACATTGCCTCTTGTTAATCTCAGATGCTATAGCAGGAAGAACGAAGTCCAAAGCCACGTCAATCTGCCAGCGCCTGTTCGTCTGTTCCGGCAAATCACGCACCGCTTTTTCCTTCAAAGAGGACAGATAAGCCCTTAACAGTTCATCCTCCGTCTTCACCCTTACCTGGCTTTGCCCTATCTGTCCCGATTTAACGTACATGGACAGCAGCATCGGAGTCCGCAAAGCTCTTCGCATATCCATGCTTTCGGGCAGCAGCAGGCCTTCCCTGGACAGGGTTTCCTTCACCATATCGTCTGTCAGTTCCGTAAGCTGAAGCTCCGGAAAAGAAATAACCTTCTCATTCGCCCGGCTTGCGACGACGATTCTGATCCCCCGCATGCCGGCAAGGCGATTAATTTCATCAAGAAGTAATTTTGGGTCACAGGTGACTTCATTCAAGCCATCCAGGAGAAGACGCAGCACCGGGCCTTCACCATTCCCGGTCTTTATCGGTTCGTCTATCAGCTCATACAATGCTTTTCGGGCGTCTTCATAGGTATGGGTTTCGGGCCGGAAATGCAGCCCATACAAAATACTGTCAATAATGAAAGAAGTATCCCCAGGCTGGTATCCGTACAGGGAAAGATATATAATCGCCGGCCGGTCCGGCGCGTACCGCGTTCCCTCAGAGAATACAACACGCAAAAGGGAAGTCGTTTTGCCCATGCCTCCGCCCGCCAGGAGCATGTAATTTCCCTCCGCGTCCCTTATACACTCATCGGCAGGATATGACTTGATGCCGCAGGCATTGACGTCCCATTCGTGACTCTCCAACGGCACAAATGACGCAGGAAAGGCCTTCCTTACATCATCTTTCAAAGTGGTTTTTGATCGCTCTGAATCCTGAGATAGCGAAACGCCTGCAGGGTAAATCGGCTCATCTGTCAAAGTGGCTTTTGACCGCTCTGAATCCTGAGATAGCGAAACGCCTGCAGGGTAAATCGGCTCATCTGTCAAAGTGGCTTTTGACCGCTCTGAATCCTGAGATAGCGAAACGCCTGCAGGGAAGATCGGCCCTTTCACCATGGAAGGAAAGAGATTCGCGGAATCACGGATAAATGACAGAGATGGGTTCTCCCTGACCATGCGTTCCACCTGCGCGCGTCCGGCTTCCCAGAGTGCCCAGTGTGTAATGCCTACGCCATCTATGCGGTCGATCAGCTCCTCCAGGTCACGGCGCATGGAACATGTGTCCTTATATCTGCGCGTCGGAAGGGTCTGCAAGCCACGCCTCAAGATTTCACGCGTCCATGCTTTCACCGTCTCCGGCTCTCCCGCGACGCAGGGGCATTCCGAAACATCAGGCGGCAGCGCGCGGATCATCTGAAAATTGCTGAGGGCTTTCCCGGCTATCATCCAGTAGAGCACAGCAGTCAGGGAGTACATGTCAGAGGCAAAGCCAATGTCCTTCAGCCGGCCCGAACGAACCTCCGGGGCAGTATAACCCTGTTTAATGCTGAAGACCGCTGACTCCTTCTGCCCGGCCAGTCCAACCGCCATAGCACTATTGAAATCTATGAGCAAAGCCCTCTCCCGATTTCCACTGCCAAGAAGCATGATGTTATCCGGGGCGATATCCAAATGGGCCAGCCCGTTAGCATGAAAAATTTCCAGCGCGTCCAGAACTGCCAGCATTCTTGAAGCGCATGAGCGCAGCGAACGGGCAGGTACTTTCTGAATTTTCGAAAGGCTTTCACCGCCGCTAACACCGAGGATTGAATAAAGCGTTCCATTTAATGAGAACGTATTCAAATTTGCCCCAATCTGTTCGGGGCAGCTTTCGAGAAGCTCGAGATGCGCCCTGTTTCCCGCCTCAAAACTGAGGCGGTGCATCTGATAAACCGCTTCCGCATCGGCTTCGATAGTAACGCGGCCATCTTTATTCCGATATATTTTCCCCTGAGGATGAAAGGGAAAAAGCTCCTTTATAAGGACGCGATGATACCGATCCCGCTCCAAAGCATCTCTGTAACTGCCCTGATAAACCAGGGCGTTCGAACCGCGTCCAATCTCATTTCCTATCTCACAGGCAATTCCGGGAAAATTCAAAACCGTTCCCTTTGGAAGAGCTTCCCTTCTATCCATCATAGTCATTCATGCCTCCTGCTCCAGAAATTTGCCGTTCTGACACTCAAGCTCCCTTAAGAATAAAACTCCTCATTTCTTTGCATTGCAAGCGCTTTCCGAATGGCAAAGGTCAGCTATTCTTCAATGTCCTCCCCTATCAGAGTGAGTTTTGGACACTCTGAATTCATGACAAACCGATGCAGTATCGCATCATTAAGGCTCCTCTATCAAAGTGGTTTTTGGCCATTTTGATTGCCGACTAACATCTGCGATATCAGATCAGCAAGGCTCCTCTGGAAGCTGGAATATCCCAGAAAGGAAGCGAGGAATATTTTCATCAATATCAACAAAATCATCCGCGACCATGCAATAGAGAATCATCCAGTCAAACGGAATTCTGGAATCGAGGGGCGGGAAGCCGCAGTCGGCAAGCATGCTGCTTAATCTTGCATAGGTATCCTCAAATATATCCTCCCTTGATTCATCGGAAAAATCCCCATACTTTGTTTCTCCCCCATCACAGGCAAGGAACAGGAGGATCAGCACTTTCCTGCTTACATCCGTTTCCCGGTTCGCCATGCGGGAAAGAGCATACTCATCAGGCCAGTTTTGTTGGATATCCCTCTTTATCGCGTCTTTTTCAGCCTGGTCCACGCTTTTGGAAGCCTTGAGCTTCCGGCCCTGCGGTATAAGGTTGTTGTATAAATAGGTGATGACAATTTCGTTCGCGGGCATTTTTCGGTCTGCCGGCAGATTATCTTTCGCGTCCGCGGTTTTAAGGAGCTCCATAAAATCAGTAAACAACTGATACGCGGTATTGTGTAATCTGCCAAGATGAGGAGCCGCTTCTTTCAGGAACGTCCGAAGCTCATCCTCGCTTTGGATCTGTCCCACCTGCATCTTTATGTTTTCGGTCATCGTCTCCCGCTCATCTTCCGCGTCTTCAGGAAGCCGATAAGCGGGAGCCATCCGCGAAGATAAAGCGCATGCATCGGCAAAGTCCATCTCATGTCCCAGGGCATACAGCCAAACAATATCCTGCGGGTCACGCCAATGGAATCCTTCGCCGCATAAGCGCCACATCATTTCTTCCGCGTCTTTTACCGATAAGTGTAACGCGAAAGCCAGTTTCAAAGCATTTTCCCTGCTGATAAACTGAACCTTCTCATTGACCCATCTGCGAACATTTCTCTCGATTGAATCTCTGTTCTGGGAAGGATCACAATCAGACAGCAGCCCCGAAACCCTTTTTTTGAGCGTCATAAGGTCATTGTCTGCCACTCCGCAATACCGGGCGAGAGTTTCATTCGCGGTTCTGATATACGCGTCGGCCTGCAATTTTGACTTCGCCTCCGCCATAGTCAGATTGCCATCAGTGGCATAATCAGCCATCAGTTTTGTCATTCCATATTGCATAGAATTATCCATTCCGTGCCCCCCGATACAGGCAAACGTCCTTTCCCTTTTCACATAATTTCTCATCGCCACCCTGGCATTTTGGCTGAGCGGGAGACATTGTTGCCTGCCTAAATCCTCTATTAAAATGGTTTTTGGGCCGCTTTAATTCCTGACCAACAGTTGGGTATCGCAAGCCACAAGGCTCCTCTATTAAATTGGTTTTTGGGTCATTTTAATTGTCTGCAAACATCTGCGGTATCGCGAGCTATACGGCTCCTCTTGTACCTGTCAATATACCGATGTGTTAATGTTAGATTATAATCTCATCCAAATATATGTCAATATCGCCGTATCAGCTTATAAACTTGTTTTTAATGCTTTGCCTTGATGCCGCATGCGTTGAGTCAAATTGTATCTATTCAGTTAGCGCCTTGCGCTTGCCGCGAGGCGCGTATGAAAGCGTTGAAAAGCCTGCCTCGGGCGTACTCGAAATGCGCGTAAGCGCCACGCCCGGGGCGTAACTGTTCAGCTTGTCTGAACAGTTACGTCAAATTTAAGATGCCGTGTCCCCTTCCGAATATGCCGGTCCGGATAGCCCCAGGTTCAGACCGAAAGAGGCCTATAGATTTTCAAACAAAATATTCATAATAATCTATTTTTGTGATGCTTTTATGACAGTTAAGGTGCTATAATAGGGATGTAAGAAAAACAGAATGACTAGTTAATACTTACAGTTTATGTAACTGCTCAGGGAACCTGAGCAGTTACGTTTTGGGGTAGAATGGGGGACGGTTCCATGTTCCGCTTTCAGAACATGGAACCGTCCCCTATTTCTCTTCTATTCACAAATTATACGATACTTCACTCCTGAGGATGCGATTCCAAAACATCATTGATTGCCGGAACCAGCACCTGCCTTCTCGAAATACCCGGTTCAAGCCTGAAAGAAAGTCCGTCATAAACCGCCTTCTCTCCAAAGGCGGTTTGAAGCACTTCTTTGGCAGCCTCATCGGAAGGAACAAGATAGGTAATTGAAATACCATCATGGAAAATGCTGATTTGCGCGAATGTCATATCCATTCCGGTCGATGTCAGAGTCCCCGGAATGACCTTGGCCATCCGTTCGACCAGATCTCCCGCGATGTCCTCATCATACGCGTTCACACATCCAATCGAATACTTTTTTCCTCCGCTTTCATATTCCTTGTAATCATCAAAGAAAATCTCCTCGTCCGTCATGCCTTCATATGAGATCGATGCCTTAAACATTTCCTGATAAAGGGCATCCAGATCGCTGATACCGGCTATCTGTGACAGTTCTTTTAACGCCTCCCGGTCCGCAAAGGTCGTTGTGTCCGATTGAAAATTCTGCGTATCCGACAAAATAGATCCAGCCATGACATACGCGATCTTCTGATCCACTTCAATACCATAATTGCGATAACGGAGCCAGATGATCGTTGCTGTCGATCCAAATGGCCTTGCGTCGTAAATAAGCTGCTTTCCCGTTGTTACGCTTCCATCACCGTGATGATCAATGATGCTAAGCACATTCGCGTCCTTAAGCCCCTCAGCCGACTGTGTATATTCACTGTGGTCTACCAGAACCATGTTACAGGCGGAGGCATCTTCCAGCAGCTTCGGAGTATCTATGCCGCCACTCTCAAGCACATACCTGGTTTCATTATTAATGTCACCAAGGATGACCGGGACAGCGTCATATCCCAGTTTCTGAAGCAGTGCCGCGTACGCGATAGAACTGCCGACTGTATCAGTGTCCGGGCTTTTATGTCCTGTCACATAGATCGTTCCGTCAATTTCACCAAGCCCATCCAGGTCACTGCGGTTGAGCCTGTAATCCAGTTCCTTTTCCGCCTGATACTTTGAAGCCGATATATTTTGACCAATCAGAAAACCAACAGCGCCAACAGCAAGGATAATAATAATCAGAACTCCCCATTTCCAGACATTTTTCTTTTTCTCCACGTTAATAACCTCCGTTCAAATTCTGATTTGTGGGTATAAACTATGCTTGATCAGACGCTCAAGCTCTGCATGTCAGTATAAACACTCTATGACGCTGAATCAAGAAAAAATGTGTAAATTATAGTCCGCGTCTTGCTTTCTCCGGTTGAAAAATCTATAATTTTTAAATGAAATCTTTATAATATCCTGTTTTCATCTTGACAAAAAAGAATAACTATTCAGCATCCTGTTCTCAGTCGCCTTCGCTTTTTTTCTGGAACTCACGCTAAAAAGTCTTCAGCACTAAGCAGCTCTGTTTTGCACGTATGTTTTTTTGTCTTCCTGCTATAGTTGATCCCAACCAGCAATACCCTGGGATAATCACGGAATCGACAGATATAATCTTTTTCTTTTATACACTTCAGCGCGTTCTTCACCGAGTGATCATACTTCAGCTCCAGAATGATCGGCACAAAACTTCTGTTTCCCGGCTCAAACGTAAAGTCCGCATATCCCTTTCCCGCCTTATCTTCCCTGGTAATTCGGTAATCGTCAAGTGCCGCCAGATACCCCATAGTCACCACGCAGGCCAGGGAATTTTCATCGTTGTACTCAAAGAAAGGAATCTTCTCCGTATGCAGATTTTCTATCAGTGCCGCTACTTCCCTGTCTCTCTGTCCCAATGTGGCGTTCAAAAGACGTTTGGATTCATCCAGAGTCTGTTTCAGCCCAAGTTCCTGTGAAAGCAATGCTGACTTAAACTTCAAAAGCAGCTCATGGTTCGGGATCCGCAGCTCACCGTCAAAGTAGCTGAGGAATCCATAGACAACCATTGCGGAAAGAATTACATCTTTGCTGCTTACCTTTTCCTTCTCTACGCTGAAACCTGAAAGCTCAATCGACAGTGTTTCACCGCCAACCATACGGATAACATCTTCCCTCAGATCTTGGATATTATGGCGAATAATATCCTTGACCTCATTCATGGGGCCTGTTCCAGTCCAATTGCTTTCGCATTTTCCATCCGTCAGCGCGCAGGCAACAGACTCAGGATTAAACATATTCACCCCATCATGTGTACGTACATAGCCATCATACCAAAGTGTCATCTCTTCTATGGAAGGCTGTTTAAAGCCTTTCCTCTCCATCAGTTCCTCAATTTCATTCCTGCTTAGGCCAAAGTATGAATAGAACTGGTTGTCCTTGAAAGCAGAGAATTCACGAAACATATTCAAAGGAGAAGCGCTGGTGTATTTTGCGATGGGCAATATACCAGTCATATAGGCAAAATGTACATACGCTTTGTCTTTCAAAAGTGCCTTCAAAAAAAGAATATACGCTCTCTTGTCATTCGCTGTAATAAACGGCATTTCAAAGATAGCGTCCCATTCGTCTATCACAAATACAAATGAATCTCCGGTCTGCGTCAGCAGATCCGAAATATCCTTTTTGCTTGAAAAATCCATATCCGGATACTGCTGGCGCAGATCCTCCCTTAATAAAAAAACAAATTTTGAAAGAAAAGCTTTATACGACTGAACTGACTCTGAAAATAAATCAATCATGTTGATACGTATCACGTCCAGTTTGCCTTGCATGGGCCAGCACAATCTTCTGGCCTCCAGGCCGTCCGGATCGGCGGCGCAAAGTTTAGTTTGCCCATCTTTAAGTGTTCCTAATTGGTATCGTTCAAAGAGTCTCCGGCTCTTTTCCCTGCTGTTTTTATTAAAGAACGCGGCAAGCATATTCGCGGCCACAGATTTACCAAAGCGCCTGGGTCTTGTGACAGAAATGTAATTACAGACTGACATTGCGTAACGGTAAAGCGCATCAACCATCATCGTCTTATCTACATAAGTATCAGCAAAAGCCTCCTTCGCAAACAGCGCGTATCCGGCTCCGCTGTTTAAAAAGTTCATTTGCTTCTCCTCCCCTGTCAGAGTGGGTTTTGGCTACTCTAATTTAATGACAAACCGATGCGGCATCGCATCAGCAAGGCTCCCATAGTTAGTTTTTTATAATATGTTTGCATATATTATGTTCAGACGCATCCTTGTGGGATGCGCCAAATACGGTATAAACTATGCCTGACGCATAGTTTATACCTACACATCAAGAATACACGATGATGCTGTAAATGACAAGAGTATTCCCAAAGGCATTGCCTGAACACGCTGGACTCCTTTCGGACCAAGAGCGACGCTTTCACCTTCCTCATCCACCTCGGATACCTTTCCTATGATCGGGAATCAGCGATATACAAATATAACGCCCTCTGGGTTCTTCATTTTCTGAACGCAAATATTGGCTATGGACGCGTCCGAATTGACAACACATCCATAGCCAACTTCCCCTTCCTCACCTCTTTCATTAAGACTCACGAAACAAAGCAGAAGATCCGGTTTGCTTCGCAGGCGATTCGCTATGTCTGAACTCAGAGCGGCCAAAACCCACTCCGATGGATGAGCCTTGCTGATGCGATGCCGCATCGGTTTGTCATTGAATCAGAGTAGCCAAAACCCACTCTGATAAATGAAAGTGTTCAGAGTTGCAATCAAGCCGGAAAAATGCTCAATCATTCTTATCCGGGAATCTCATTGAATCAAATTCGCGTTAAGCAAAGGTATCATTTTATCGCTAACTGTAAAGAGACGAACGGAACCAATCTCTTTCCCGTTGGGCAAGTCGAATATTCCAATAAATGTTATACCAGAATCCCAAACCTCAATGTCTTTCGACTGAAGCCCAACGATTTGTCCTTGCGCATCATAGGTGGCAAGCAAAATTTTTATCACGGCAATATCCGTTTGTTCGCTTGCAAAATCCGCATTTAAGGAAACTATAACTCTCCTGTCCGCCCCGATATTTCCCAAGCCCTCAACGATCTCACCGTCAGCATTTGAAAAAACGGCTTCCCCGACGAGAAGGGATTTCACATTTTCCAGTTCCTCCTGTGTCTGTACGAACACCTTCATAAGAGATACTGCGCTGCTGATATTTCCCTTAATAGATATAGCCTTAACAACCGTAGTTCTTTCCAACTCAAATGGTTGCTCATAAAGCATGGTGGTTTTCTCAGCCGGATCAGGCATTGACCCATCAAGCGTATAGTAGATCCGCGCGGAAGAATCCGATGTGTAAAGCACGACAGTCTTTGCGGCTGATTCCAGGTTTTTCAAAATGCCAATGCCTGGCGCATTTGTTTCCGAACTGTCAAATGCTATTTTGGCGAACCTCGGTATATATGTCTTCGTATTCCCAGAAGAACTTTGCTCCCACGAATTGCAGAATACATATACACTTCCTGAATCATCCTCCTTCGTCGGAGTCTTGTCAGTGGTCGGTTCCGTCTGCCCCTCGTAGTAGGTTTGGCTGTCAAGCCGCGAACCGTCACCGTTCAGCCAGATTACAGACATGACGTTTTCCCAGACCGCCTCGACAGTCGTATCTTCCGTAAAGACATAGCTTTCCCCTGCGCGAACGATGAATTCACCAATTTTCCATGCTTTGAAATGCATGCCCTCAGGCTCTTGAAAGCTGCAGGCCGGCAACATATACGCTCGACCTTGCGTTGCTTTTCCCGATGGCATGTCTCCGTCTCCGCCATTTGCGTTGTAACTGACCGAAAACGTTTTCAAGGAAATTCTCACATCTATTGCTTTGTCCAGCCCGGACGCCGCGTCAAAGACCCGAAGCTTCGCGTTTCCCGGCATATTCCCCGTGACTTCTAACGTGGCTTTTCCGGCAACGTCTGTTTTTATTGTCGTTGTTTCAACACTCAGGATTGCGGGGCTGAGATTTTCCACTGTCAGCGCGTAATTGTCAATGGCGGGTTCAAGTTGGATATCCAGAATGCCTGGTTCCTGAAAGATCAGGTTCAATGTCTCCGGGGCCTTAAGTTCCTCCGGTCTTGGAATTACGACAAAGGAATCCGAAAAATAAGCTGTCTCCAACGGAGTCCCTGCGTAATTCAAAGCGTCTGTTTTCACGGAAACGGCCAAATCACCAGACATATCGCCTTCCGCTGGTACAATGGAAAACCTTTTGGCAAATTGTACGGCCCCGTCAGGCGTGTCCTCCGCTTCAACGGGAGCAATCCCGCCGTTTTGCCCGTTACCTTGCCCGTCTGCCGCGTCCTCGGCTCCATTAGGGTCAACCGACCCTGACTCATCGCGCTCCACCGGCTCCATCGTGCCCTCCGCGTCAAGGGGCGCAATCTCAGCCGCCACCAAATTATTTTCCCAGCTCAGTTCCACGGCGCCCTGTACGCTTTCAATATTCATGTACTGAGAGAAAACAAGCTCGATCCGATCTTCATATGGCAAAAGCATCTGCACCGTTGGGGCGGCAGTCGAGACCATCGGCACATTGATTTCCATCTGCGGCGGCGGTACCGGCAACCAGCCATCAACAGAGTTCGGGTGCATGGCCGTATCAGCAGGCTCATAGCCGTCCTTGGACAGGCTGACCTTCCAGTTCCCGGGAGGCACATCCCAGTAATAACCTCCGTCCGTGCCGGTGATCTGCGGATTTATCTGGTCGTAATCCGCCGCGTTCCAGGGTGTGCCGTCATCGGCTTCAGAAGTGATGACGGCTGTTACCCCTTCAATCCGATTTGAAGGCACTGCCTCATAAACATATCCGGACGGGTCGATGATATAGCTAACCGGCTTCGAGACGGACGACTGCTGCAAAGAAGGATTCGTTGCAAGATTTCCCAAATCATCCATAGCACTGCTTCCATCATTGCCCCCTGGGTCATTTTCACTCTTTTCCTTCTGCTGACGGCAATAGATCAGAGCTTGCGCCATTTCCTCCCGAAGCGCGTCTATTTCGTCATTGATTTTCTGGTACTCCTTCGCGATGTCAAATGTTACTGCTTCCGGCACAAAAGAATCCAATACATCCTTTGTGATATTCAGGCGAAACAGTACTTTCTTTGCTTCTTTCACATATTTTCTGCTTGCTGATCGTTGTTCGAGCAGCTCTATGTACTTCGAAATACTTCTTCCTCTTGGGAGGGGACCTCTGTTTGCTTTGTATAATTTATCAAGATCTTTGCCGGCTTTAAGCATCACTACATCACCGGCGAGCGTAACCAGAGTTTCAAATATCTGTCTAACGATCTCATACTCTCCATTTACCTTATATTGAGAGGTTTCTTTTTTGATTTTCAGGAGTCTTCTCTGAAAATCATCGACTTTTTCCGTCATCGGACAATCTTCACATTTACATCTGGTGCCACACGGGCACCCCTTATCAAGATAATCCTGCAGGAAATCAATACTGTCATTCAACACGGCCAGATTACCGTTAATATATTGACCAATAATATACACATTGGTAAATCCATAAGCGGCATCAATACCCACATTCCAATAATCTCCCACAATAGGAATATAACCTAACAACGTCTCCAAAAGGCCTTTTTCGACATAGGTATTGTCCATCAGCTGCGCTGCCTGCTCATTAAGCAACTCTATTTTTTCAATATACCGCATTCCGGACGTCAGATCGATCGTAATGGAAGTATAGCATTCATCTTCTATGATTGATTTCACCCAGAGTTCATGCGTCCCCTCGTCTTCTGATTCATCAAAAAAACCATCCTGAAGCAATGTCTCCGACGTAAATCCCGAAACATCGATTTCCTCCGCTTGTATTGACAGAATGCTCGTGTTTATTCTTTGCCCCGGGTGATCCGGATCCTCAGTGCTCATCACCAGAAACAGCGTATTGCTCTCTTCATCGTATCTGGTTCTTTCATCATCCTCGTTCAATGCCACTGTAGAGAGTTCGGTAAAAGCAGAAGCAACATCCTCCAGTTCATCGGCAAGGATATTTGTCCAATCCTCCACCATCTGTTCATCATGGGGATAGTTCAAGCTGGAATCAAGCAGGGAATAAGACGCGCTCACACGAACCGGGGCATCATTGAATGATGTATAGTTATGACTACCAATCCATACGTCCTTTTCAGCATTATAGGCCATGGGAACATATGTTTTCACTCCTCCGCTGTTTTCCGTAATCACATATACATCGCTCAGCCTGTCCGTACCCTGACCGGTGAACTCAACCTGAAAGCTGGCCGAGTAGCGATCCGTTGTCAAATTATAATAAGGCGTTACCGTGGAATCGGATTGGAAATCAAAGACGATCCTGTCAAGGCCGCCATCATTGTACATCGTGATAGTCGACAGCTGCACATCAGCCAGATCGTCTTCATAAATTACCAGTTTGTCGTCGCTGACAATCGTTTCCCCCTCCGGCAGACCGCCTCCCGAAATAACCGCATGGATGAAATGGTAGGAATACGAATAAAGCGGCTCCGCAAGCTCGACCTCGCCCGCAAAGCTTCCCACAGCGTTTGCCGTCAACGTGCCGACAGGCTCTTCGTTATCATTGTCATAGATATCAACTCTTGCGTCCGGCAAAGTTTTGCCGGTCACCGTGAAAGAAGGAGTCCCTGTCACCTTCGGGAGGTTTAACAGTGCTTTATCCACAAGGAAGGAAACCTCACCTACATTTACCGTTTCCGGCTGCCCTCCGTTCTGGCATATATCCGCAGTCGCTCTGACCGTATGCATGCCCGGCTCCGTCGCAGTGCAATAGAGATATGCGGTGACAGTCTGCATGCCGGCAATGTCAAAAACGACGGTGCCGTCTTCCTCCGTTGTAAGGCTGCGCGTTTTGCCGTTCAAAGAGACTTCTTCCGTGACAGGAAAAATTCCTTCGGGCAAAGATACGCGTAAAAGCTCCGCCTCCTTCCGCAAAGACGGATTGAGACCGAAAGAAACACGGAGCAGAAACACATCTCCGACACTCATGCCGGAAGCCTTGCTCGTAGTGACAGACTCCGCATACAGAAGCTGCTCATCAAAAAGAATTGTGTAATTCAAGCCTTTTTGCTGAGCGTACTTTTCAGCGTAACTGCCGCCGAAGCAGTATATCTGAAAATCACCCATCAACCAATCAAATGCGCCATCCCCTATGCTGCTCACGCTGCGAGGTATAATGACGCTTTGAAGGGAGCTGCAACTTAAGAACGCATAATCCCCTATACTTGTCACGTTGTCAGGTATGGTGACGCTTTCCAGGGAACTACAATTATAGAACGCAAGATCCCCTATACTTGTCACGTTGTCAGGTATGGTGACGCTTTCCAGGGAACTACAATTATCAAACGTATGATCCCCTATACTTGTTACGCTGTCAGGTATGGTGATGCTTTTCAGGGAGCTACAGCCACAGAACGCAGCTTCCCCTATACTTGTCACGCTGTCAGGTATGGTGATGCCTTTCAGGGAGCTACAGTCACAGAACGCAGCTTCCCCTATGCTAGTCACGCTGTCAGGTATATTGATACTCTCCAGCGAATCGCAGCCAGAGAATGCACTGTCGCCAATTATAATCACATTGTCGGGTATAGTAATATGCTTAAAGCCGCTCCCCCAAAATGCCCCGTAAGGTATGCTCTTCACGCCTTTCCCAATAACGGCACTTATTAGGGAATTACAATCAAAAAAAGTGCCTTCTAAACCCCCAAAATAATCGTACTCGCCCAGGCTTGTTACACTGTCTGGTATGATGATGCTCTCAAGCCCACAAGAAGCGAATGCGCCCAAGCCGATGCTGATCAGATTTTCTGGCAAGGTAATATGAGTAAGAGAAGGGCATGAATGGAACGCATCGTAACCGATACTAATCAGGCTGTCTGGCAAGGCAACATGTGTAAGAGAATCGCACATAGTGAATGCGCCCTCTGATATGCTTGCTACGCCTTCAGCTATCGTCACGCTTGTCAGATTGGATAAGTGTTGAAAGGCATAACATCCGATGCTTGTCACGCCATTATCTATTATAACAGATGTAATGCTATCTCTATAATCGATATATCCATGACGCCCCCACCATGGGTAACCATAATTCGGATGATAATTATACATATCCCCAGTCCCGGAGATGACCAGCGTCCCCCCGACATACAACGTCCACGTAAGATTATCACCGAGGGGGCCGGAAATAATGACCTGATCCATGTCACTTGGCGTTGCTATCGTTACGGACTGAAGCGATGCCTCCGCCTGATCGAGGGGTGCGGCCTGTTCCGCCCTCGCGTGTGGATGCTCAAAAATCTCCCCCATCTCTCCTCTCTCCCCTGTTTCCTCCCCGGACTCTTCATGCGTTGCATCGTCCTCAAAGAGCACTGGCACGGCGGGCAATGCTTCCGATTCTGTCGTCAGCAAAGGGGCATCGGAAAGCGTGGAAGATGATGATACATTTCCGGCCAGAGACCTCCCACGGCTGCCCTGCGCAGACACAGGCAATGGAAAAGATGATACAAAGACCGATACAGCGAGGAACATGAGCAATGTCTTTTTTGTCATACTTTCTCCTTTCCACTTTTTAGGCACTGCAGAGAAACAGCAAGTATTCAGCCAAACTAAACATCACCGGCAACAAGTCAAATCAGGAGCTTCAATTATCTATCCCAGCCCAAAAAGCCCCGGCTTTATCCCACCGGACGTCCTGACTGGATGCTTTCCGAATCATAAATGCTGAACATTCCACCTGTATGGTTGAATGGCCTGAAAGCCATTCTAGATGCCCCTGAATTTGCGAAACCGCCCACTTCGCATACTTAACGATTTGCTTCACAAATCGTTTTGCTCATTTAGGGTAGGTTACTCATCTAAAGCGATATTTTGATTACAGTAAACCGTATCAAAATATCGCTTTGGATGGCAACCGTACAGGTGACGAATATTGCAGACATCCGGTAGGGAAGGTATGAAAACAATGTTTGATATCCACTAATTGTAGAATAACAATTTTCAAGTATTTTTTCAAGCCCATTCCGCAAATAAAATGATTAGTGGACAGTAACCATCTATCCTTATTTCTTCCGTCCCTTGTGTCATCAGACTTGACAGACATCCTGAAATAGATTAAACTAACAACATCAATTCTGATGTCTGATGCAATTTCGCAATCAGTAAGTCCCGTTTCGGGACATTTTCAGCTCTGTCGAGCCATCATTCCCATTTAAGAAAACTGGATAAGACATGCCGGGAGGCTGACAGCGAAAACACCCTGATTTCGAAACCCTCCCGGATCACATGAAGGGAGGAACACATGAACCATAATAAAAATCTCGCCGACATGAACCTTACGGACAGCTTCCTGTTCGGCGTTGCCATGGACAATGAAAAATCCGGACCACTGCTTGCCGGAACGATACTGAAAACGATTTTCCAACGTGACATCCAAATCAAAAGGATCAATCCCGAAAGGGTTATCCTGCCGCCAGGCAGGGAACTCCACGGGGTCCGGCTGGACGCCTATATCGAAGAGGAATCCGCGGAGGTCCTCCCGGGCAGCATCTATGACCTGGAACCTGAAAACAAATCAGCGGAGAGAGATCAACTTAGGTATAAACTATGCATCAAGCATAGTTTATACCGTATTTGGCGCATCCCACAGGGATGCGTCCTGAAGAAATATGCCCTCAAGCATATTTCTTCAGGATTTAACCGCAGCATTCCTTGTGCTGCGGTTAAACCTTCCCCGGAGAGCCCGCTTCTACCATTCCTCAATTGATTCCAGGCTTCTCCGGTCCGGAAGGAATTATAATGAACTTCCTGCCGTATGGGTGATCTTCATCACGACCTTCGATCCCTTCGGTGAGGACAGGATGGTCTACACCATCCGGAATCAATGCGCCGAGCTTCAGGAAATGGAATATGACGACGGCGCCGCAACACTGTTTTTGTACACGAAAGGTACCAAAGGGAATCCTCCTGAGGATTTGCGGGTATTGCTCAAATACTTAAGCGACACGAGACCGGAAAATGCCCGCACTCCGGAGCTCTCCCGCATTCAAATCTATATCGAGGAGATCAAACGGGATCCCGAAGTGGGGAGGCAGTTTATGGATTGGAGAGAATACATAGCGCGGGAACGCAGAGAGGCCATTAGCGAAGAGAAAGAACGCGCCAATGCGGAAAAAGAACGCGCCGATGCCGCTGAGGAACGCGCTGACGCGGAAAAAGAACGCGCCGATGCCGCTGAGGAACGCGCTGACACAGAAAAAGAACGTGCTGACGCCGCTGAGGAACGCGCTGGCACGGAAAAAGAACGTGCTGACGCCGCTGAGGCAGAGGTCATGCGTCTTCGCGCATTGCTTGACATGAGGAATTAAGTTTGACACGTCGCTTATCGGGGGAGAGTCCTATGCTCCTGTTTCGGAACATGGATCCCTCCCCTTTTTCACCCTATTTGACCTTTACGTTCCTTTGTTTTGACCACGGGGAATAATGCCTCGTTTTTCCGACTCCCGTATAGGCCCTGACCGATACCTTGTAGATTCTGCCTTTTTTGAGGCCTGAAAGAACCGTTTTGACGATTGCCTTATTCTTTATGTTCCTCGTCCTGCCCGTCCCGGCAGTGTTTCTCATATATCTCACCTCGTAGCCATCAGCTTTATCATTCCTTTCCCATTTTACCGTGATCTTTTTCGCGGAAGGGCTCGCCACGCTGATAATCCTCGGAGCAGCCAGGTAATATATTGTCTTCCTCGCGGATCCGGCGCCCTTTCCTGTTTTGGCGTACGCAAATACCTGATATTGATAAGACGATCCGTTTTTCCTTGCCTTTTTATCGGCATAGCTTACCGTGCCGGCTTCTTTGATGGTCGCTATCTTCTTCCCGTTCCGGTACACATAGTAGCCTTTTGCCCCGCTCACCTTCTTCCATGTCAGCCTGACACCAATTGCCGTATTTGCGAGCGTAAGCTTTGATGTTTTGGAAGGCGTGACCTTGATTGTCAGCGTTTTGCTTGTATTCCTATAATTGCCTTCAGCGGCCGCGCTTATCGTGACCTTGACCGTTCCGACTTTCCTGGCAGTGATTACACCCTTTGTACTGACCGTTGCAATCCTTGTGTTCCCGGATTTGAAGCTGACTTTTCCGATATTGCCGGAGACGGTCAAAGTTATTTTTTGCGCCACAGGGATCGTTGTTTTTTTTGCCTTTACCGTTAACGGCTGAGCCGCTTTCCCTATCTTGAATGTGAGCGTCCTGAATCCCGTATAGCTCCCTTTCCCGGTAATCGTCACTTTTGCCGTGCCGGCATTGATATTATCAGAATACCTAATCGTGTAATCGGTCCCTTTTCGAAGTTCTGTTCCATTTAAATAAACTGTGACGGATGGTCTCTTCCCTTTTCCATTATATACATAGTCAGATTCGGAAAGATCGACTTCGGCACCCGAAATGTCATTATCAAATTCGTTATCAAATTCATTATCATTATTATTATAATCACTGTCATTATCATTATTATCATTATTGTTATTGGAATAATCAGATACAAAGATTGTACAGGAAGCTGTATACATTCCGTTGCCGATGCTTGCGGTGATGGTGGCCGCGCCCGCGTTCCGGGCATGTATCGTTGCGGACAAGCCATCAGCCCGGATTGTAGCGATTTCCGAGTCAATTTTCCATTCAACCTTGCACTCCTTCACGACTGGCACGGTTGCCACGGAAATCACGGCGTTCTCCCCGCTTTTCATTGATATTGAATTTGCGCTGATCCTTACTTCCCTGATGTAATGACGGATTTGCGTTAATGTTATGCTTGTGCCAAGTCCTTCCGGCAATTCAGTAAAAAGCTCCCCGCCTTCCGCATAAAAAGACGCGTTCAAGCCAATACCCAGGCCATAAGGGAGGTTTTTCGGCGTGTTGACCGTTATTAAAGATGTGCCGTCCAGCATGTCAGCGCACCATATGGCCGAATCGAAGGTAAAGGATGACAAATCCAGATGCCTGAGGGAATCGCACCCTGAAAACATCCAGCCGAAATCCTGGACGCTCTGAGTTGTCCAGCTATTGCCAAAATGCAGGCTTTGAAGCGAGCTGCAGTCATTGAACAGGTTGCTCATGTCCGTAACCTGCCCTGTTGAAAACGTGCTGAGATCCAGGCTCCGGAGGGATGCGCAGCCCGAAAACATCCATTCCATATCGCTTGTTTTCGAAAAGTCAATGTGGCTGAGGAGCGGTGAAAAATCGAGGACATGTTCCAGGGAGCTGAACATATAGGCCGAGTCCGGATTCGCGAAAATCCGCTTTGCCTCGGAGTAAAAGCAAAGGCAGCCGTTACCGTCATTTCTGACATATACAGGAACTCCGCCTTCGTGAATGGCAACGCCGCCGTTCATGGCCCCTTTGTCCCAGGCAACGCTTGTCACATTCCTGAACGCGTCCATTCGCTCGAAGGCAGAATTAATCCTTCGGCCTCTTGCCAGGATGGCCTCGCCTTCCTCCAAATACTCCGCGGCGCCACCTTCTTCCGAATCACCCGAATCGCCTTTATCGCCCGAATCGCCCTTGCCATTCGGATCATCCGGATCATTTGTATTCCCCGAATCCTCCGAATCCTCCAATTCCATTATCTCATATCTTTCTCCGGCATCCGAAAAGGATGAAGCCGCATGAAGGAAGCGGAGCTTGTCGGCGGAGGAAATCGTGTATTCCCCATCTGACTCAGGAACGGCATAAAACCTGGCCCCTCCCTCTGAAATTTCATTATCACTGTTTTCACTGTACGCCGGCGATATGGCATCCGCCCATGCTTCTCCGCCGAAGCCATAGATCCCGGATTCGTCATGAATCAGCATTGCCCCCCAAAACTGCGTTACCAGATCCCCGATCGATGTGTCAAATACTTCGGATAAGACTTGAATGCAGCTTTTTGCGTAAGCGCTTTTGAATCGTCTGGAAAAAATGTCCTTGAACAGGCCATAGCCCTCATTTCCATGTATGGCCGCATAGCGCGTCCGGAGATACTGGAAAAAGAAATAGGAATTCGTGTAGGTATCATAGGAAAGGGAATCCGTAGTGAAAAGCCGCGATCCGGGCGAGTAATCCGAACTGTTAAAGTAGTCTACATTGTCCGTGGAGCATTCATCCGGAAAGCACAGGTGCTCTGATGCCCGGGACAGGCCTTCGTTCGCGAAAGACTCTATATAATGATCGAAGTCACCGGCCCGGACATTGTAGGAGAAATTGATGAGATGCTGGAACTCATGTACCGCGGTCTGGACTTCGTTCATTCCGTCTTCCCGGCCCCACTTATGATATGGCGAATCAATGTGAATGCAGTCGATACCAAACTGGAATTGCCTGTAGGCCTTTCCAAAGTTCAGATTAAAGCCGCCAAGAAAGCCGTCCCGATCAAAAAGGTTGAGGCTGAAAAAGTATCCCGCTGTCCCGTCATCTCCGGCGCCAATGTCATAGACAAAAATCGCGACCTTCCCGTCGCCATCGGCATCATGGAATTCCCCAAAGACGTTCGTCATCATCTCGTACTTGCTGTCGAAGCCCGCCGCGAGGGCGTTCGCGTCGGCAGCGGAAATTGGCGCATCGGCCTCCCTGACAGCAGACCAGACCGTGCAATGATCACCTATGGCGGCGCATTCCAGTTCCACGAGCGTGTTTTCATACCCCCGGGAATCATCGGCAATCGTAATCCGCTCTTCAAGCATATATGTTCGAGCCTCATGCAAAACCGCGTCATCCGACTCTGAAATTTCAAGAATCGGAGGGGCATCATGCATGGCGCAATGAGGAATGAAATCGTCATCCCTTGCTGCAGAGGAATCACCGGCAAGCATCCCTCCATCATAATCCAGCTTGAAGCTTCCCCGCCCATTGACGGATGGATTCACCGCGATTAGCGTTCCGCCCGGCGGAACCTGCCTATCCATGAGCGCCGCCGCGCCGTCATATTCCTCCTCTTCTATCAGGGCGGGATTTTCCCGCCCTGGATTCTGACCTAGCGAACCGCCCGCGGGGCAACCCGGCTCTTCATTCGGAGCGGAGGCATCATATAACGCGTCATTTGACGATGCGTGACGCAAAGAATCGGCATCCCCTCCGCCCAGCCATGCCTTTTCCTCATAAACGGAAAGCTCAGAGGAGCTGGCCGAACTTATGGCATGCCGCGTGCTATCGGCATTGCCCGCTTTAGACAGAACGCCTGTAGAAATGAACAATGCAAGGAACGTGGCGGCAGCGATAGAAACAGGCGGTTTTAAATGAAGCACTATAACCTCCTTTCTGAAATCAAAAAATCATTCTGTACGGTTGAATGGACTGAAGGCCATTCTGGATGCCCCGATATGCAAATTATGGCAAACGCATTTTAAACGCGCTTGCCATAATATAATCACAAAGAATTCACAAGGATGGGTTTCGTCCTTTGAAGGCCGAAACCCACTGTAGGAAAGGGGCAAAACGCGGCGTTCCGCTTCCTTTTTATATGATTACTTCTATAATTACTTCACAACCTTCACCTTTTTCACTGCCGACCATGGCGAATAATAATTCGTGCTCCCCACCGTTTTATAAGCCCTCACGGATATCTTGTATGTATCTCCAATATCCAGATTGCCCAGGGTCGCTGAAACCGTGGCTGCCTTCTTGATGGTCTTTGTCTTTTCAATGCCATCCACAACATATTTGACCTGGTAGCCTGTTGCCTTTTGATTTTGCTTCCAACCTATATCGATATTGCCTCCCCTGGAATTTCTGACTCCGGTAATCTTCGGCACAGTCAGGAAATAAATCGTTTTCTTTGCTGAGGCCGCCCCTTTTCCCGTGGAAGCATAGGCATAAATCTGATACTGGTATTTCGCGCCATTCGACTTGGCCTTTTTGTCGACATAGCTCACCGTAGAGGCCTTTTTGATTGTGGCCGCCTTTTTTCCATTTCGATAGACATAATACCCTGTCGCGCCCGCAACCTTCTTCCAGGAAAGCTTCACGCCGGAAGCCTGCATGGTCAGGGTGAGGCTTGACGTTTTGGCCGGCGTCACCTTGATCGGCAGCTTGACGGAGGCCGCTTTATAATTGTCCGTGGCCTTTGCCGTGATAGTAATGGTGGCCTTTCCTACCTTCTTCGCCTTCAAGACGCCTTTTGAAGTTACTGCAGCAACGGTACTCGCGCTGCTCTTAAAGGAAAGCTTGCCCTGCGCCCCGCTGACCGTGATATCCTGCTTCGTTCCCACGGACAGCGCGGCGTTCTTCTTGGGAGCTGTGATCGTAAGCTTTTGCGCGGCTTTTGTGATTTTGAATTTGATCGTCCTCGTACCTGTATAGTATCCGATCCCCGTAACCGTAGCTACAGCCGTACCGGCATTCACATTGGAGGAATAACTCACATTGTAATTCTGACCCTGCACCAGGGTCTTCCCATTATGAACGAGCGTCACGGCAGGAGTCTTGCCTGTGCCGTCATAAGTAAAGCTTTTCTGAGCCAGGCTTATCGTATCAGAGTTGATCGATTCCGTAACGGTCACCGTGCAGGAGGCCGTCTTCTTTCCGTCCGTTGTTGTAACGGTAATGACCGCCGTCCCGAGAGAAACACCCGTGACCTGGCCGGACGCCACCGTGGCGACGGCCGCGTTGCTGCTTGTCCAGCTCATCCCCTTTTCCGTGGCGTTGGAGGGGCTGACGGAAGCCGTAAGCTGCAACGTGGCGCCCTTTGCAACGGAGGACGCGGTGCTTGAAATCGTCACATTGCTCACCCTCACGGCCCAGTATCTTGTGAAATAACCCGGATTTCCGGCAACATCTATATGGGCATAGCTGCCCCTGGTTTCTTGATCATCGTAACGGGTGCCATTCCCGCCCACAAGACTGTCACAGGATGTGAACATATACTCGTATTCATTTGCCTGGGCACTTGTCACGAATCCATCCCCGGCATAGATCGTCCGAAGACTCCCGCAATACGAAAACATATCATCAAATTTGATGCAATGCTCTGTATTGAAGCCATCTCCAAGGGTCAGGGTCTGGAGCTTGTAGCATTGATAAAACATTTCCGGCATGTCCGTAACTCGGGAAGTATCGAAGCTGCTCAGGTCAAGGCTTGTAAGTGCCTCACAGTTCTTGAACATATAAGTCATATCCTTAACCTTGGCGGTATTGAAGGTCCCCAGATTCAGCGCCGCAAGACTTTTGCACCCTTCAAACATTGAAACCATCTGCTCCACATTCGAGGTGATGAACTTGCCGCCCAGCGTCAGGCTTGCCAGATCCTCGCAATTGTAAAACATCGCCTGCATGGTTGTGCAGTTGCGTGTGTCAAAGGCGCTCAGATCCATGCTCTTCAGGCTGCTGCAGCCGCGGAACATGAAGGACATGTCTGTAACCCTTGCCGTCGTGAATTGCCCGCTGAGCTTTACCGCGTTCAAACTGCTGCAGTTGTAAAACATTCCGCTGACATTTTCAAGCTCCCTGGTTTCCAGCATGCTTAAATCAATGGCCCGGATATCAGAACAGCCATAGAACATGGCCTCCATGCTCTTCACTTTTCTGGTGTCAAAGCCGGTCAGGTCAAAGCTGAGCAGGCTGGAGCAGTCTTGAAACATGCCTTGCATATTCGTCACTTCACTGGCGTCAATTCCATCGAAATCCACCCGCTGAAGCCCCGTGAATCCATTAAACAGTAAGCTCATGTCACCATCTGTGAACTTAATCACATCCGCGTCAGAATACCATTGCAGCACACCATTTGAAAAATTTATCCATATTTCGTACTCACTATCAATACCACTCACGTCATATGTGTCAAGATTACTGTTTAGAGCTTTTGTTCTCTGGAAGGAGGTCACCTCCGGAACAGAGCAGTCAAGGTCTATGTAATAATATCCATTGTCAATATGCAGATTATAATTGCTTGAATTATATTGACAATGCCCTGTGATATATCTTGCGACTCTCCAGAAATTATACATGGGGATATAAGCCACCTTGCTTTGTGTCGCCATCAGTTCGGCAGCCTCTTCCTCTTCTTCCTCCATCAGCCCGGCGCTGTCCTTTTCGGCCTTGTTTTTAAGGTATTCTTTATAGCTGATGATCATGTCCTGGTCCGTCTGTTGCCCATCGGTACCCTTTTCAGCTCCTCCTGCCGATTTCTGGCCTTCTCCCTCCAAAACCTCTTCTTCTGCCTCGCTTGTTTCTGATGGATCCTGAACTTCCGCCTCCTCGGAAAGCAATTCCCCGCTTTCATCGAACCCTTCAGCCGCGGTTTCTTCATCGGAAGCGTCCGACCCGTCCGCAGCCTCTTCAGCGGAAGCATCCGTCCCATCCGCATTCTCTTCAGTGGAGAATTCCGTCCCATCCGCAGCCTCTTCAGCGGAGGCGTCCGTCCCGTCCCCAGCCTCTTCAGCGGAGGCGTCCGTCACGTCCGCAGCCTCTTCAACGGAGGCGTCTGTCCCGTCCGCAGCCTCTTCAGCGGGAACCTCAGCATCGGATATGCCGGCTTCCTCGGAAAACAGGCCGGCCTCGTCATTTCCGGACGAATCCGCGTCTACTTCGTCCGTTTCTTCTTCCCCGGACATGTCATCTGCCTCTTCAGCTTCGGAATCCTCCAGGAGACCCGGATCTTCCCCATTTCCATCCCCATCCTCTGCCGAATCAAAGGCATCCTCCGTATCCTCTGTTTCAGGGAAAACCCCCTCTTCAGACGCTCCGGCATTTTCCCCTGCCCCGTATCCGTCTTCACTTTCCTTTTCGCTTTCTTCCCAGGCATCCTTCCCGGCTGCCTCGTCTATCCCGTCCGCGCCGCCGGCATGATCCTCTGTCTCAACTTCACTGGCCCCGTCGGCATGATCCCCTGTCTCAAATTCGCCGGACCCATTGCCATTTTCGGTATCATCCGACATTATAAGCTCGTCAGATCCAACGACATCATTCCCCGTTTCCATCGGGTTGTGATTTTCCGCCTCTTCGGCATCGCCCACTTCTGCCGGGTCATTGTCGCCCTCCGCGGCTTCCCCTGATTCGCCCTCATCAGATTTGACCTCAACATCATCGGATCCCGCCGCCTCGGAAGAATCGGTCATTGCCTCTTCATCCTGATTGCCGTCAGGGTCTTCTTCTGCCATGTCAAAGACATCTTCCGCTACGCCTTCCGCCTCTCCGGCACCCTCAGCAGAACCATCTATTTCCGCCTCTCCGCCATCCTCGGCAGAGCCATCTAATTCAGCCTCTCCGGTATCCTCGGCAGAGCCATCTAATTCCGTGTCGGTCGGGTCTTCTGACTCATCTTCTTCATTTATTGCAGCCATTTCATCGGCTTCTTCGTCAAGACCCGCAGCATTGGCCTCATCAGCGGAATTTCCCTCTTCCCCTGTTAAGAATACCTCCTCTGACAATCCAGTCTGACTCTCCGCTCCCTCTATGTCGGAACCTCCCTGTGCCGCCTCAGCATAAGAAAGCAGAGTCATGGACATTCCCATAACCACGCAAAGCCACAGGGCCAGCAGTCCGGCGGCCCTCCTCATCCTGGAATTCCTTTCCCTTTTTTTCATTGCAGTTATTCCTCCCGACTTTTCACCCTGAAATCAAATCATGTCTGATCAAAACACATAACTGACACAAAAAGGCAGCTCTGAACACAAATTCCTATTGTGTAATATGAAAATCAAAACAATCTGCCGGATTTCATTTCATTACATTCATGTCCCATACATCCATATCATTCGTGTCCTATAACATGCCCTGTAATGTCCCATGCCATATCATCACCCCCTTTCACAGTCTGTAACGTCAGATCAGGCTCTTTTTCTTTTAAGCCTCAAATGCGTCAGCCCGAAAATGGCCCGGCTTTGTCCCTCCGAACATCCTGCCAGAATGCTCTCCGAATCTCAGATGCCATAAATACTACATTATGCTCCATTTCTACTTGGTATATTCTGCTTATAGTGGATTGTACCAAGCCCTGACTTTTTTTTCAAGAGTATTCAGCAGAATTTGTATTGTAGCTGATGCAATAGTTATAGGTTTTGACGCGCTCTAAGGAAAAGCGCGTCAAAATCCCTACGGGATTCGCCAAGTACGGTCATGAGTATACTACCTTCTTTTCCGTGACTTGAATTCTGTTTCCACTTTGTTATTATGTTTGCGTGAATATCACGAATCTATCCCTGCGGAAAACGCTTGCTCTTGACGTGCTCCGCTGTTTTTTTGAGGAGGGGTCTGATCCCGGACTTTTTCGGGACTAAAGATTATGGAGGCAGGAGAAAAATACACCTCGATGATTGGAAAATATCCCCTGATCTTCCTGACCCTGAAGTTCGCGAAAACCGGGGATGAAAAGTCAGCCTTCCAGGCTTTAAGATCTGAGATTGCCAGTGAGATCAGACGCCACGGCTTCCTTCTCGAAAGTGACGCGTTAAACGAACGGGATAAAACGGATTTTGCTAAATTAAGGGACGGGAAGCCGGAGCCTGAGGCTCCATGGCTGGAAGTCAAGGCACTTCCGACATCCCGCGCCCCAGAACTGCATGAGCAGGTCTTCCATGCCAATGCCGAAAATATCCAAAAGGACCTCCGCGGTATCCGGGACGATCTTTCTATGATTGGTCCCTTCAATTATCTTATCAGCCTTATCATTCTGATGCTTGATAATTTTCAATACAGCGCCAGGATCTGTGCGGAATCTGTCAAAATCTGCTTCCGACATATCTGCTGCGGATATAATATTCAGTTTGTAATCGTTCAGTATCCGGTCACGGCAGGATGCGGAGGACATTTCTGAATATAAATATTGGCTATGGACGCTTCCGAATTGACAGCACGTCCATAGCCAATTTCCCTTTCCCGCCACTTTCATTATTATTTCAAGCCGCTTTTGCATAATCCATAATAAAAATTTTGCTTGCGATATTTCTGACCTTTTCGAGAATTTCATCTATTCTCTCCATAACAGACGCTGGGTAAACTGCCTCTCCGCACTGTACGCATTTACGGCAAGGTACATTTTCAATAATCACATAACAATTACCAAGTTGCGCAAAATATGTACTGGTTGTTTCAATCATCCCATCTGCCTTACAAATTAAGCATTTCATCCTTCAGTCTCCTTTCGTATCTTAAAATCACCGTCCCACTTCGTGATATCAGGATAATATGCAGTTATGATTCTGCTTACCGTCCCCTCGTCGCTCATACACACATGAATCACTTTGCCATTTTCATCCCTCCCACATATCAAGCAACTCGGGAAAGGATAATCCTCAGGATACTGCTCTATTATCTCACCGTTTTCTACTGCTCTTCTAACATCCTTTAATTTTATGCCTCGTTGACGATAACGTTCCGCGGCGTGTTCAGTAATGAAAACAGAATCAGTTTTATAGAATTCCTGAAGTTTTTCAATCTCTATCATTTTCCTCTAATCCTTTTATACCTTATATTCCCCCGATAATTTATATTGTCTCAGCTAATCCCAACCATGATTATGCATGCAATAATATTCAAAATGTCCTTTTCATCAATAATTCGCCGGTCGAAAGTGCCGAACCATACGGTATAAAGTTCCTGACCTGAAGGTGGTTCAGTATGTCAGGACTCAGATCGGCCTAATCTTTCATACGCTCCTCGCAGCAAGCGCGAGGAGCTAACTGAATAGTTATGGAAAATCATTTATGTAGTCATCTTCTTATACAGCTTCATAAGCTCCGCCACGCAATCGGATTCCGTGAAGCCCTTGATTGGGAACCCATAAGCGGCCATGACGGCGCGGTCGTTGTTCTGATGGGCGGTGCGCAGCTCCGGGGGCATGCTCAGCTCGTCATAGAGGTCGGCAAGGCTGCTGTCCGGATACAGGGCGCGGGCATCCAGAATGGCCTTTGCAGTCTGCCCGATCCTTGCCCTCTGCTCCTCCGCAGGGACAGGCCAGGGGAAGTTGTTGTAGACGACATCCTTTGAATAGCGATAACGCATTTCAAGCCTGCCGCAGACGGCCCGCATCCAGGCCATATGGACATTCGAAGTCAGGACGCCGAAATGATAGAGCGTGGCATCGGGGATAATGAATACCAGATCACTGCTCAGATTATCCGGGGACAGGAAACCCATAGGAATATATCTTCGGTTTTCCGATGATACCTTCGGAAGTATAATGTACGTGCCCTTCGGCATATTCTCCACATGGAATCTTGTGGGCCTGTCCGCCAGCTTCACCGTTCCGGCGCTGGGGCTGGCCAGCCGGTAATCCCTCACTGCCTGGACCCGCTTCATGCACTCCGGCATTTTCCGAAGCTCCGCCGGGCTCAGGCCGCCCAGCCAAAGGCAGTAGCGGGGGCAGCGATTGATAAACTCCCTTGAACCGTACCAGGGGTGGAAATAAGGCGCGGCCGCAGGCTCCTTCCGGATGAAATCCTCCATCTCATCCTTCTCAAAGAGATAAAAGCCGCCGTCAATGGGCTTGTTGCCAATTCCGATCTCCGGAACGTTGCAGATGGGCCTTTGCCTGCTTTCCACAAAGACATTCTCCGCGTCCAAAAGATACCCGTTGATGTTCCTGACGATCTGTGGGCGCTCGGACGAGTACAGGGTTTTCGGCTTACTGTTCGGGGCGGTGCTGAAACCGACGATCACGCAATGCACATGGGCCTTGATGCTGGCCTCGCTGTCCCAGCGGAAGGTGCGATGGGCAAAGTCAATGTGTACGCCGGATTCAAAAAGCGGCTTCCACAAATTCGCCACGGCTTCCCCCTGGCTGACGGAATTGGTGGATACCAGCGCGGCGCGGATGGAAGTGCCGGCCATCAGCTCGGCGGCTTTTTTGTACCAGCAGCATACATAATCCAGATTGCCCGCATTTTTCCAGCCCGGGAACGTGGCAATTACATCGGCCTTCTGCTCCTTGCCCATAAGCCTCGCGCCGGAAAAGGGTGGATTGCCAATTATATAGCAAAGCTTCTCTTTTGAAACCACATCCTTCCAATCCATCCGCAATGCATTTCCCTCTACGATATTGGCACTGGCCTTTAAAGGCAGAAAGTCCAGATGCGTAAGCACGATATCCTCAGTCTCCTTCATCGTCTGGCTCTCCGCGATCCACAGCGCCGTCCTGGCCACCGTAACGGCGAAGTCATTGATCTCGATTCCATAAAACTGCCTGATGCTGACCCGAATGGGACTGATGTTCTCATCTCCCATCATCATTTGCCCGCCGGTCAGAATCCGCAGCACGTCATTTTCCAGCCTGCGAAGACAGAGGTAGGATTCTGTTAAAAAATTACCGCTCCCTGCTGCCGGATCCAGGAAAATCAAAGACGCAAGCCTGCCCTGGAATTCACGAAGCTTCCGCTCCTTTGTCTTCACAACCGACATTCCTGAAATCTGCTCCAGCTCTGCCCTCAGATCATCGAGGAACAGCGGATCGATGACCTTGTGAATATTTGATATATCGGTATAATGCATGCCTCCGGAACGCCTCGTTTCCGGATTCAGGGTGCTTTCAAAAACGGCCCCGAATATGGTCGGACTGATCTCAGACCAGTCGAAATCCGCGGACGCCTTATTAAGAAGCAGGTCCCGGATCTCATCCGTGAACGGCGGAATCTCGATCTGTTCATCCGCGAAGAGCCCGCCATTGACATACGGAAACGCTGAGAGCAGCGGGTCATCATCGGCAAGGTATGGGTCACGGTCCTCCGGCCTCTGATCAAGCACACGAAAAAGGGCCGCAAGCCCCTTCCGCATATCCCTTGTCGAAAACTGCTTCATGTAGTCGTGGAACATCAGGTGTTTGCCGAAAATGCCCGCGTCCTCGGCATACAGGCAGAATACCAGCCGAACGCAAAGCTTGTTCAGGCTTTTCAGCGTCTCCGGATTCTCCGGGTTCTTATACTGCTTGAGAAACGCGTCATACAAAAGCCCGACGACCTCGCCGGCCTTGATGGAGATCTCCATCTCCCGCTGGATATGGACGCTCTCCGTTTCCGTCAGGAAGGAAAGACGGTAATACTCCTTCTCCAGCTCGGAAAGCATTATCCTCTCCGGCTCGCCGCCGGGCCGTTCCATATCGTAGATGTGGAACTCGGAAAAGTTGCAGGTGACCACCCAGCGGGGATGCCTGGACAAGGGAAGCTCCGTAATATACCTCTTGGCCTGCTGGAAAGGGGTCAGCAGCGAGCCATCGCTCTGCCTGATCGGCTTATCCAGATCCTTCCCAAAGCCCTTCTGCTCTATCAGCACCTTCGTGGAAGGAATGTAGCCGTCAATAAAGGACGTATGGTCAAGATGCACCTGGTCTTCAAACTCTATGAACTGGGCCACATTCGCTACATCATAAACATCAGAAAGGAGCGACATCCAGAACTTCTGACTCTCGCCCTTCTCGTAGCCCCTGCCCTTCCAGTATGCCGCGAATTCCTTCGCCGCCTTCCTCTGTTGAACATCGTCCATATATCGAATGACTCCTTCCACATCAAGCAATCACGATCAACACCCTGTTCCGAACATTCCGAACAAATACTATATGGTATAATGATATTCACAAGCGCGCCTTGAAGTCAAGGCATTTCTGAGCTTCCGCGCCCTCAAGGCTTCAAAGCCCGAAAGGACAAGACGGGACACGGAGTGCATTTCTGATCGCAAACATTGGCTATCCCTGTGCCATCGGACTTGACCACCGGCGGAAGTCGCCAAAATCCTCCCAGTAATGGCTATCCCTGTGACATCAGACTTGACAGTCATCCTGAAATAGATTAAACTAACAAAATCAATTCTGACGCAATTCCGCAGTCAGTAAGTCCCGTTTCGGGACATTTTCAGCTCTGTCGAGCCATTATTCCCATTTTAGAAAACTGAATAACACATGCCGGGAGGCCGACAGCGAAAAACGCGCTGATTTCGGAACCCTCCCAGAGCACATGAAGGGAGGAACGGTAGTAAGGGGAATCCTCCCGAAGATTTGCGGGTATTGCTCAAATACTTAAGCGACACTAGGCCGGAAAATGCCTGCACTTCGAAGCTCTCCCAGATTCAAATCTATATCGAGGAAATAAAACGGGATCCCGAGGTGGGGAGGCAGTTTATGGATTGGAGAGAATACATAGCACGAGAACGCAGAGAGGCTATAAGCGAGGAGAAAGAACGAGCTGACGCGGAAAAAGAACGAGCTGATACAGAAAAAGAACGAGCTGACGCCGCTGAGGCAGAGGTCATGCGCCTTCGCGCATTGCTTGAGATGAGGAAATGAGGGGCTTTGCGTCTTTTTCTTTAGTATATGCAAAAAGGACGTAAATAGTCAATATAACGAACACAACAGGGGCGGATATCAGCTCCCTGCGCAGGACTATCCGTTCAGGCGTTATCTTCTTTTTCAGGCATCGGAATCAATTCTCCTTGGCCCTTTCCCAAATAATATCCACTCGGCACGAAACCCAGACATCTCCTTTATTCATTTGCTTTACTTCCATTTTTTGTTATAATCAGAAAATACAGTATTGATTGTTCAGGTATGAAAGGGCAGGCCTTTCATACTTTGACTTAATGCCGCAGGCGTTGAGTCCCATTTGTGTCGCTTCAGCGGCACAAATGAAGTATGAAAGGCTTGCCCTTTCATACTAATTTGTGCCGCTGGCACGTCACAAATGGGACGTCAATGTCCGCGGCATTAAGTCAATGCATGAAAGGAGCATTTATGTCAAACAAAGAGCTTCAGGCCAGAGTCAATCCCATCTTCACCACGGGAAAAGGAACCGCGTCCTCGCTTGCGCATGCAGGTAATAAGGACGCTGTCGCCATTGTGTCCAAAATGGACCTGAGTGAGATAAAATCCGGCGCGATAAAAGCACATCCCCTTATGCTAAAGGGTTTTTCCACCAGCCTTGAGGCCAGATATGAAATCAGCAACCAGCTTATCTTAAGGGAAAACAAGCCCAATATCATAGATCTCCCCTCCGGGTATACTCCAAGGGCACTGTTTGCCGCAAAAAAAGGGTTCAATTATATCGGCCTCGACCTTCCGCTTGTCGCTGATGAAATCGGCGGCATTGTAAAAGGGCTTATTCCGGATAAATATGGAAGCTCGGTAATGTATTACGGGGTGGATGCTACAAACTATGAGTCCCTGAGCAAAGCGCTGGAGAATATCAGCGGGGAAGTCTGCATTGTAACGGACGGGCTCCTTGGGTATTTCACGGAACCGGAGATAGTTTCCGTATTAAATAACATGAACAGGATCCTGAGCAGGTTTGGCGGGAGCTGGATCACGGGAGATATGACAAATACCGCGATTTACATGGCGACCTTTGGCGTGTTATTTAAGGATGACCCTGCGGCCGTCAGCTCTTTTACGGAAAATGCCGCAAACAAAATGTCTGATGCAACGCTGGGACATAACAGTCTGTTTGACGGCGGGGAAAAGAAAGCAGAGGCCTTCCTTAATGAGCATGGCTTTTCTCTTGAGAAAATATCCTTTGCCGACCTGCTTCCCGAGCTGGTCTCATTATCCGGCGACAGCAACGCGCTCCAGGGCTTAAGGGAGGCTTACCGTGGACTTGACATGTGGAGGCTCACCCTGAAGAAGGGAGAACACACAAAAACAAAGGATGCGATGGATGAAGAGAATGTGGAATTCAATGCCTCTATATCGGTTAAGGATAAGGAGCTTTCCATTGAATTAAGCGGAAGACTGGATACAATTACCGCGCCGGAGCTTCTGGAAAAATATGAGGCTGCCGCCGGCGATAAGAAATTCACTTCAATAACAATAAACGCGGAAAAGCTGCAATATATCTCTTCCGCAGGCCTCCGTGTCCTGATGATCATGCATAAAGAACTTGAACAGGATAAGGGCTTTCATATGGTCAATGTAAGCCGGGAAGTCAGGGAGATCCTGGAAGTGACTGGATTTGATGTGTTTTTATTACAATAAAAACCGCTCTGACAGATGAGACGGAATGACAAGGAGTCTTCATCATTCCGTCTTCATCATCCGATATCCTATACCGACATGTGTCTGGATAAATTGCGGAGAGTCATGGGGCAGTTCGAGTTTTTTTCGCAGCGTAACCATAAAGACGCGAAGAGAAGCAATGTCATTGTCCCAGCTCCGCCCCCATATTTTTTGTGTTATATAAGTATGCGTCAGGACTTTTCCGGTATTTTGGGCAAGAAGGCAGAGCAGCTTGAACTCAATCGGCGTCAGTTTCAACTGTTCTTCGTTTAGGAATGCGCATCCTGCGGGAAAATCTATTTTCAGTTTCCCGTTCGTATAGACAGAGCTTTCGGCGCCGCTGCCGCTATTCATCATCGAAAGGCGGCGGATCGTAACGCGCAGACGGGCAAGCAGCTCTTCCACAGAGAAAGGTTTTGTCAGATAATCGTCAGCACCTGCATCCAACGCGTTTATTTTATCTTCATCTTCACTCCGGGCGCTGATGACAATAATCGGCATATTTGACCAGCTTCTGATCTGACGGATCACCTCAACGCCATCCATGTCCGGCAGTCCAAGATCCAGAAACACGACATCGGGATTATGAGACGATGCCAGCATGATGGCATCCCTGCCCGTTGGCGCGGTCAGATACTTATATTCATGTGTCTTCAGGGTTGTGCTCATCAGGTTGCGGACCGGCGCGTCGTCCTCAACAACAAGAATTACTGGTTTATTCATTGATCGTCACCTCTCCTGCCGGAAGCGAGAAAGAAAAGCAGCAGCCGGCAGGGACGTTGTCTGTCAGAGTTATCGTCCCCCCGTGAGCCTCTACTATGGATTTGCACAAGGCAAGTCCCAGCCCAATCCCCCTTCTGCCATCAGAAACCTCATTCTGTCCCGTATAGAACATTTCGAAAATATGAGGTTTCATATCGTTTGAAATACCGGGACCATTATCCTCAACATATACATAAATGCTGCTGCCGGCCTGCTCGCTTCGTATTCTTATTTCCGAGCCACTCTGTGTATTTTTTATGGCGTTATTGACCAGATTGATCAATACCTGAGTGATCAGCCGCGCGTCCATCCTTGCGATCAGAACGTCACCGCTCAACTGAAGGAGGATGCGATGTTCCGCAGCATTTTTATCAATATGCTGCAGGGCAGCTTCAATCACATCGTTCACGAGCTCCAGAGACAGGTGAAGATCCATCTGCCCATTTTCAATACGCGAGATTGAAAGCAGGTTTTCCACAAGGTTGATCATCCACTCCGAATCATCATAGATATCTGAGAAGATCTGTTTCAGCGTCTCCGTATCCATCTGTTCATAATGCGTCATCAGGTTGCTTGCATTCCCCGAGATGGACGTCAACGGGGTTCGGATATCATGCGATACCGATCTCAGCAGATTTGATCGGAGCTGTTCGTTCCGCATAGCCGTTGCCGCCTGTTCTTTCTCAGCCGCGTTTCTGAGGCTTTCCAGCGCAAGGGCGCATTCCCCTATTATCGAAGAGAAAACGCTGTATTCAAACGCTTCCAGGCTTTCGCCATTCAAATAAATAGCAATTACGCCATAGCAGTATCCGTTAATGCTAATGGGGTGATATAGCGATTTCGCGTTTTCAAATTTTTCCGTATGGGCTCCGGCAACGGTCTGGTTGAGAAAAGCCCATTCGGCAATCTCCGCCTCCTCTTCATCCTGTCCGGAAGTCCTGATATAAAACGGCGAGGTATCCAGCTTTGCGACATTTCCGGATTTACCGCCCCTGTCAATAGGAAAAACTATGACATCACGGTCGAGCAGCGTTTTTATCTGCTGCGCGGTAATACGTATAACATCATCTGTGCATCCAGCCTTTTGAAGCAACTGATTCGTATCAAAAAGGACCTTTGCGCGAAAAGCCTCGCGGGAGGAATGTCGCGCGTTATCCTTCAGTTTATTTGCCAACGTCCCCGTGATCAGGGAGGATGCGAGCATGATGACAAAGGTAACCGCGTATTCCGGCTCATAGGTATGAAAACTGAACCTTGGCTCAATAAAGAACCAGTTGAACAGCAAGACGCTGGCCAGAGAGCTTACAATGCTGTAAATTGGGCTGACGGTAAAAACGGCGATAATCAAAACGCCCAGGATAAAGACTGTAATGATATTTGCCTCAGAAAAACCAACAATGGTGAAAAGAAGGCCGATACCCGTAGAAGCCATGAGAAGCAGCAGCGTAAAAAGGGAATCCTTCCATGTCGGAAGGATCTGCTCTGCCAGGTTCAGCCTTTGGCTTTGCCGTTTAATTTCCGCCGAAGAATCCGGAATAATATAAACTTCAACATCCGGCGCATTAAGAATGATCTGCTCCGTCAGTGATGTCTTGCTCCAGAAGTGCTGCCTCTTTGCGCCGCTTTGGCCCACAACGATCTTTGTGGTACCGGAAACATGGGCATATTCCGCGATCTGGACAGGAACGCTGTCCCCGGTAATCGTGATGATCGCGGCGCCGCGCTGCTCCGCAAACTGTATATTGCCCTGAAGCCGAAGCTGGTCTGCCTCAGGAGAATCATCATTCCTTGCATCGACGTCCCATTTGTGACGCTCCTGCGGCACAAATGAAGCATGGGAGGCTTGCCCTTCATGCCCTGACTTGATGCCGCAGGCATCGGCGTCCCATTGGTGACCCGCGAGCGGCACAAATGAAGAGTGAAAGACTTGCCTTTCACTGTTCGGTGGCTTCACATATATAGCCGAAAGCTCCGCGTGAAAGGCCTCTGCCATCCTTGCCGCGGCATCAATGACCTTTCGGTTTGATGGGGAGGAAGAAAGACATACGAGGATTCGTTCTCTGTTTTCCAAAATCGACTCCATCTCTTCGCCCCTTCCTTTTAATTATTATTTGTAACCATTCAGCACCCTCTGAAGTCCAGAGGGCGGACAAAGCGCGGACAAAGCGCGGAGCGCCTCTGAACGCGCGCATGAAGTCGCCAAAGGCGACTTCGAATAGAGTGCTGAATAGTTTCTATGAATTATTCTATCACAGACGCTGCCCTATATCCAATATCTAATATATTATATACATATTGAAACACTATATTTTAAAGCACTTCCGCATCGATTTGCGCTCTCCGAGAACAAGCATAGTCACGCTTTCCCTCAGAATCGTTTCCGGTGTTACCGAAAGAGCCATTTTCCCGTTTTGCTTGATTGCCATAATATTGATCCCATAGCGCTTCCGTATGTCGATCTGTCCGATGGATTTCCCGATCCAATTCTCCGGAACGGATACTTCGTATATGGCATGCTCCTCATCAAGGCGGATAAAGTCCAGAACATGATTCGAGCCATAACGTATCGCGGCCCATTCCGCGATTTGCTTTTCCGGATTGATAACCTCGTCCGCCCCATTCCGTAGCAGGAATTTTTCCTGAACATCTCTGTCGGCACGTGATACAACGAGTTTTCCGCCTAACTCTTTCAACAGCGAGGTCGTTTCCAGCGAACTTTGAAAATCGCTGCCTATCGTAACGATGCACACATCAAAATCATTGATGCCAAGAGAGCGCAGGAAAGCTTCATTTGTGCTGTCGCCTATCTGCGCGTCAGTGACCAAAGGAAGCACGGCGTTTATTCGAGCCTCATCCCGATCCACGGCCATAACCTGATGTCCGAGCTCATGGAGTTGCTTTGCAATCAAGGTTCCGAATTTGTTGATACCTATCAGCAGTATGGATTTCATTTCTTCGCCTCCTTTATCCCGCAATGATCTTCTCTACAGGTCTCAAAGATATATCGGCGCTTTCAGTATTAATGGCGGCATAAATCAATGTAAGCCCTCCTACCCGTCCGAAGAACATGAAAAGAATAAGCATCAGGCGCGAAACAAGACTGAGCGAAGGCGTAATACCCAACGATAAACCGACCGTTCCGATGGCCGATGCCGTTTCGAAAAAACAAGTCCCGATTGGAAGATTATCTGCTATACTGATAACGGCAGCGCCAATCATGGGCAGAGTAAGGTACATCGTGAAAAGCGTTGCGGCATTTCTGACCGTATTGTCCTCAATCCTTCTTCCAAACAGCTCTACGCTTTTTTTCCTGCGAAAAACCGCGGAAGAGTTAGCGAAAAGTATCGCTGCGGTTGTTGTTTTCATCCCTCCGGCAGTCGATCCGGGAGAGCCTCCGATCAGCATCAGCGCAATCAACAGGATTCTCCCTGCTCCCGACAGGACCCTGAGATCCGCCGTATTAAAGCCCGCGGTCCTTGGCGTTATCGCCTGAAACAGGGAAAGCAAAAAGCGCTCTTTGACAGGATTCCCGGAATACTCGTAAATGAACAAAAGCAATAAAGGCACAACGATCAGTATCCCGGTTGTGACAAGGACGGCTTTGCTCTGCATCCGATATCCGTCAAAGTGAAGCTTATTTCGGGTTATATCTTCCAAAGTAAGGAACCCGATACCTCCTATGATGATCAACAGACTGATCGGTATAATGATTCCCGGAGTGGCCGCATAGGAGCTCAGAGAGGAAAAATGTCCTGTCTTATCCCCCATAATGTCAAATCCGGCATTGCAAAAGGCGGAAATTGAATGAAACACCGACAACCAAATTCCGGAAACTCCGTACTCCCTGCAAAACACAGGCATCATAAGAAGCGCCCCGGATACTTCAACAGTCAGCGCAATCTTTATAATATATCCGGTCATTCTTACGATTCCGCCGATTTGATGGGCTGAGAAGCTGTCCTGAAGCATGCCTCGCTGGAACAGTGAAATTTTTCTCCCGGAAATCATGGCAATGGATGTGGCAACAGGCACGACCCCCAGTCCGCCAATCTGGATCAGCATCAAAATGACTGCCTGGCCAAAGCCCGTCCAGTATGTAGCCGTGTCTTTTACAACAAGGCCCGTGACACAGACTGCGGATGTTGAGGTGAACAGGGCGTCTTCTACCGAAGCGCCATGCCCGTCCCTGACGGATATTGGGAGCATCAGGAGAAACGCCCCAAACAGGATCAGCCCCAGAAAGCCAATAATGACGATCTGGAAGGATGTCAGTTTTTTTCGAAAAAATCGTATGGCCATAAGATTTCCCTCCCCTGTCAAAGTGGATTATGATCCCTCTGATTCAATACCATAGTGATACGGCATCGCGTCATCAAGGCCCCTCGTTAACTACGACATCATTTTATAACGCAACTTGCTAAGATGGCATTAGAATAGCATTCCGGAGAATTAAGATTGAATAAAGAATCTCCCTCAACAAGAGGCCCGGAATGTCGCGCCCTCCACGCCCTCCCGCGATTCTGCCGGAAATACAATTTGCATCGACATTTGTGGCAATAAGTGGTAATATTTTGGAGCCCCCATTGACGGTAAAACAGAAGCATTTCTATAATACTTCAAGAATCGCGCCAGAGGCACATATGGGACTCAACGCCTGCGGCATTAAGTCAAGTCTGAAAGGCAAGCCTTTCAGACTTCATTTGTGCCGCTAGCGCGGCACATATGGGACTCAACGCCTGCGGCGTCAAGTCAAGTCTGAAAGGCAAGCCTTTCAGACTTCATTTGTGCCGCTGGCGCGTCACAAATGGGACTCAACGCCTGCGGCATTAAGTCATAGTATGAATGGCTTGTATGAAGAAGAAGGAGGAAAAAATGAAGAAGCCGATTGTCGCATTTACACTGATCTTTATTATTGCCTTTAGTTTGATGGCCTGCAATGGTGTACCTGATGCAAACGAGGTACCTGACGCAAGCGAAATGCCTCGGGAAAGCGAGGTAGCTGAAGAGAGCAAAGCGACCGAAGAAAGCGAAATGCCCGAAGAAGGCAAAGCACCTGAAGAAAGCGAAATGCCTGAAGAAAGCAAAGTTCCCGAAGAAAGCAAAGGACCTGACGCGAACAAGGTTTCTAATATGAGTGAGGGGCCATTAGAAAGCGGCGCGCCCGATTATTCCCAGCCATCCTGTTGGTACAAGATACCGGAAATCACCAAGGATGTTGACACATTCTTTGTTTACCCGACGGAATACCTGGGCGCAAATGAAGGCGATCCCGTTTATGCCCCGCTCGACAACCCGGAAATGCTGGAAGGCGTTAAGAACATTGATCACAAGTACATGGCAAGCGTATACGAAGACTCCACCAATCTGTTCATGCCATACTACCGCCAGGCCGGGTTCCGGCTCGAGGCAGATGCCTGGAGGAAGACCGGCGACATTCGAGCGGCACTTTCCGGCACACCTTATGATGACATAACCGCGGCACTGGATTATTATTTCGAGAACTACAACGAGGGCCGTCCGTTCATTCTTGCGGGTCACAGCCAGGGCTCGGCGATCTGCACGCTCGTACTTCAGAACTACTTCAAAGATCATCCGGATTATTACGATCGCATGGTGGCCGCATACGTTATAGGCTTCTCCGTCACGAAAGACGAACTCGAGGCCAACCCGCACCTGAAATTCGCGACCGGCGAAAGCGACACGGGCGTCATCGTGAGCTGGAATGTAGAAGGTCCCAAAAATGTGGAGGAAAACGCGCCGAATGCCGCAACACTGCCGAATGCAATCAGCATAAATCCGCTGAACTGGAAACTTGACGACACATACGCGGCGGCGAGCGAGAACCTGGGCTCACTCGTAGCAAATGAAAAAACCGGTGAAACAGAGATCGGTGATCTCGGTGCCGACGCCCAGGTGGTTCCGGATCGCGGCGTTGTCGTAACAAATGCCAATTATGACCCTATGGAAATGACCGAACTCTTCGGCCCCCAGAGCTTCCATAACGGCGACTACACCTTCTATTACAACAATATCAGGGACAACATAGCAAAGAGAATTGCCGCTTACCAAAGCAGCGCAAAATAAAAATCCTGATGTTTACTTGTGAGAGACAATTCTGAAAAGTAAACTCCTCTGGCGCGGCACAAACGGGACTCAACGCCTGCGGCATTAAGTCAATTCTGAAAGGCAGGCCTTTCAGAATTCATTTGTGCCTCTGGCGCGGCACAAATGGGACTCAACGCCTGCGGCATTAAGTCATAGTATGAATTAAGCGGTGACCATTAAGGTCACCGCTGGTATCAAAGAGTCAGGCACCGAGTTTGGCCATAAGACCTTCCTGCAAGACCTGAGAGCAATTAATGCCACGCTTGTCTGCAAGCTTAGCCATCCAGGCCGGAAGAGAAACATTTTTTCGAACGGATCGGGTATCCGTTTCTGAACGATACTTGATCGTATCGATCAGAATGATTGAAAGGATATCTCCGGGATTATGCGGTATATCGTCTTGAGGAGTCGGATAAATGACGGAATCCCCCAAATCTTCGGCGGAAACAAGCCAAACACTGGCGGCATCGACAGCCATATCAATAGATTCCTCAAGGCTCTTCCCGGATGTGACACAACCGGGAAGGTCAGGAACACGAACACAGAATTTTGTATTCGTATCATTTGGGGTTATTACAGCAGTATAAGAGTATTTCATAAAAAGCCTCCTTGCGAGAGGCACAAGAGCTTTTCAGCCCTTATACTTATTCTGTTCAATTTCCTTCAGGATGTATATGAGATCATCTTCATCAAAGTCGTGTCTTTTCAAAGGTATCATTTCTTTTTTCTTACCACATCTATATATTTCAACAGGAACCTCCCTCTCTTCCAGAGTAATCTCATCTTCCCGGATCATAAACTTGCAAAAATAGTACAAACACAAGCTGCTTGTGCTATAATTGAAAAGATGACAAAATCATTCATAGCGGAGGAGCATTTTCAGCGTTTAAGCCCTTGTACATACTGTGTTTCAGACTATTTTGGCGTGGGAAGTATTCGATACAATAATACATTAACACATTAATACATTATCAAATTGAAAGGAACGATAATGAAAAAAAATATCCTTTGTTTCGGAGATTCCAATACCTGGGGCTATACACCAGGCACCGGGGAACGTTACGCCCCCAACGAACGCTGGCCCGGCGTTATGGCAGAGGCCCTTGGAGAAAACTATCATGTCATAGAGGACGGGCTGAACGGACGAACGACCAGCTTTGATTTCCCCTGGAGTGAATGCAAAAACGGACAGTCAGGACTCCCCTACGCGCTGCTTTCCCAGAAACCTCTCGATCTCCTGATCATCGCGCTGGGGATTAACGATCTGACGGTGGCGAATTCCGACTATTCCGCCAAAAGTGCCGCCGCGCTGATCCGTAGGACCCGCATGCTTCAGGCCGTCCCGGACGCGGGAACGCCCATTTTCCCTGATGGGGTGAAAATCCTGATCGCCGCCCCCGCGCCCGTGCATCCTGACTATGACCGGATGTATCAGAAGGCTTATTATGAGGAATCCTGTCTCCTGAAAGAAAAGTACCGGATCATGGCGGAAGAAAACGGAGTCCATTATCTGTATACCGGCGATTATGCCTCCGCCTCTCCTATCGACTGTGTCCATTTCCCAAAAGAATCGCACAGAGCCCTTGGTCTCGCCATGGCCGAAAAAGTCAGAGAAATAGCAGACATTAAGCAAAGCTGATGCATAGTTTATACCTGGGTTTTTCCGCAGCACAAGAACAAGGAATGCTGCGGACGCGTCAATTCAATTTCTTTCCGCAGAAATACACATCCCTCGGCTTGTTGTAGCTGAAACCTTCATGCCTGGCTGTCAGCAGGTCGTTGTCGAACACCAGGAAATCGGCGTCCTTGCCAATGGTGATGGAGCCCTTTTGCGCCTCGATGCCCAGTTGCTTCGCGCCGTTTATCGTATAGCCCAGGATCATTTCCTCAATGCTCATTTTCTCGCTGGCGGGAGCAAATTCCTCAACGGTCCGGTAGCAATCGATATTCCTGGTATTCTCAGTAATCCAGCGCGTCATGCCGACCTCCATACCAAGGTAAGGGCTCCATGTAGTAAATTGATCGTAGACGATATCATCACTGGACCAGGTCACCAGAGCGCCCGTATCCCAGAGCGTTTTGCAGCGGTACATTTTCGCCGCGCGCTGTTCACCCAGCAGGATGCTCCAAAACTCATACGGCTTTCCGCCGATGTTTCCGCTGTGCCACGCAGGTGTAAAATTTGCGATGACGCCAAGCTTCGCGAAACGGTCCATGTCCGCGTCATCCTGGACCCACAGGTGGGAGCACGTGACTTTCACATGGAAACTGTCTCCCAGCTCCTTCCTCGCCAGCTCCACGCCGTCCAGAACCACGCGGGACGCGGCCTCACCAACGGTGTGCAGATGCATATCCAGCCCTTCTTCGTTCAGCTTTATGAGAATCTCACAAAGCTCCTCCTTCGTGAAGGCGGTGATCCCTGTCGTATGGGTATCCTCGTAGGGCGTGACCATGGCCGCGGTATGAGGCTTCAGGGTGCCATCCATAAAAATCTTCAGGGTATGGATTTTCAGGTGCTCTGTTTGATACTCGCGCCGGAGCCGTTTCAACTCCTCCATGCCTTCCGCTTCCTCCCGCTGCGACGAGATCACATAACAGCCATCCACATAAACCGGCAGCCTGCCCTGCCTGTCCAGCTCGCGAAGACGCTGGTAAACCCGCTCATGGAACGTACCATAGCCCGGAATGCCGGCGTCAAAGACACAGCTCACGCCGTCACCGACCGAGTAATCGATCCAGCGCTGGAGCCCCTTGTCGATCTCCTCGTCAGTCAGATTCATGGCATGACTGAGCAGAATAGGCAATTCCGCCGCACCCTCAAATATATTTCCGGTCAAATGTCCATCCTTACGTACATAATAACTGAGGCCCGGCACAGGGTCCGGTGAAGTATCGGTAATGCCGTGCCGCGCAAGGATTCTGGAATTCACCCAGATGCTGTGCCCTTCCCCTTCCTCAATCAAAAGCTCGCTGTCCGGACAGATCGCGTCGAGATCCTCCTTTACGATCTCATCTCCCTTCAGGTATGTTTTGTCCAGGGAGAACTTGTATTTATCCTGGCCGGGATGATTCCGCACATAGTCGGTGATAAAGCCCAGAATCTCCTCTTTGCCGGAACACTGGATTAATTCCCCCATTTCCGAGTATTCATTTCCAAGGCCCATGGTGACATGGACATGGCTGTCGATGATGCCGGGCATGATGAACCTGCCACAAAGATCCGTGACGGCCCCCTCATAGTCCGAAAGACCCGCCTCATCGCCCACATAGACGAACTTGCCGTCCTTCACCGCAAGGGCTGTGGCCTGCGGCTTGTCCTGATCCGCCGTGAAGATTTTCGCGTTTTTGATAATCTGATCCGCCTTCATATTCTATTCCTTCCTCTATTATGCAAAACAATCGCAATTCATTCTCAGGAAGTCCTCGCAAAAGGTTAACAACGGCATAAGGAATGCCAATGAAAAATCCTGAAAAAACATACCTGAAGGCACATTTTTTCAAGATGTCATGAAAGGCCTGCCTTTCATACTTTGACTTAATGCCGCAGGCGTTGAGTCCCATTTGTGTCGCGCCAGGCGGCACAAATGAAAAATCATCAAAGGTCCTCCTCATTTAAAAAATAAAAATCCAACAACTATTCAATCAAAACAGGGGCGGATTCATTTTCCTCCCCTGCGATATTATACCAAAACAACAAAACAAAGGAAAGAATTACTTCATAAATTAAAAGCTTTTGCTTTCCTAATTTCCAGAATGACAGTAACTATTCAGCCCCCAACGTCCTATTCCATCTTGTTACCAACATGGACATATGGTACAATGTATACTGTTTTCTGACATTCTTTTCGACAAGGGGTGTATATCATGGATAAGCGGTGGACATTGCATATAGAGAAACTGGCGAAAATCGAATCCGCTGATGTGCAGCTTAGTCCGCTCATGTGCTTTGTTGGCGATAACAACAGCGGGAAAAGCTATTTGATGAGCTTGCTTTGGGGCATCCTGACGCTAGGCAAGGATATTTTTCCAAAATCCCCGTCCGATACGAAGACCTATAAAAAATGTGAAAAGTGGTTAAAAGCACACATTGGAACAAAAACCACATTCGAAGCAGAAACTTTGGATGCCTATGTTCAATGGTTCAATGAGTTACTTACAACCAGTAAGAACTACCTCCTCAAGAGAATTTTTAATTATGACGTGGAAGCCAATGTGATTGAAATCCGTGACTATCATCGTAATAAGAAGCTGGAACTCCTCTGGGAGCCCGAAGGACAGCGTTATTCTGTTGGTGCCACATTTTTAAGATTTCCCTCACAGGAGGTGAATACACGGGAACAACTTCTACGCATGAATTCCTATATCTGCTGGAATATCCTCATGGAAGGCATTGCCTCACCACTCTTTACCCCCATTGTGAAAGGGAGACGCATGGGCGAGCCGGTATATCTTCCGGCATCACGTACAGGCTTCATGTTAACCTATCAACAGTTGGTGGACACCTCCTTGCAGCAATCTTTTTCTCCTGAATTTGAAGGCAACACCAGTGCGTTAACACTGCCCTATGTTGACTTTCTTCAACTCGTTACGAAATTTGATTCCACGGCCAGGCTGAAACCAACGGCCGAATGGGCTGCGAATTTTATTGAAACAGAGATGACGCATGGCAAAGTGCTTGTCAAGAAAACGGCGCTTCCTGAAATCATGTATCGACCAGATGGCGAAGAACATGCTATTCCTCTCTATGTTTCCTCCAGCATTGTGACGGAAATTTCTCCCCTGCTTCTTCTATTCAAATCGAATATTGACTTTAAGAGCCTGATTATTGAGGAACCCGAAGCTCATTTACATCCCCAGCTTCAGAAGCAAATGGCCAGATTGATTATCAATCTGGTAAATCGCGGAATACCGGTATGGATAACGACCCACAGTGACACAATACTTCAGCATTTTAACAATATGATTATGCTCAGGCAAAGCCCAAACAAAAAGGCCCTAATCGAGAAGTACAATTATAAAGAACAGGATATTCTTTCTCAAACAGATACTTCCATGTACCAGTTTGACCAGGAAGAAAACGGCCACACCCTACTCCGCATATTAGATGGAGGTAACTTTGGATTTTCTGTTCCAACATTTAACGATGCAATTGAAAACATGGTAGATGAAGTGTATGATTTTCAAGGAGAGGAATAAAGTCATGTTTTCGGAAAGAACACAGTTTGCATTGGATCATTTACTAAAAAAGGATTTGTTCCAGATGCATTCTGATCATTATGATTTACGAGAAGATGATCCAAAAGGGCAAAGCATATTGCATATTGGTGGTATAGGAGAGAATTTGTGTATCGAAAACCTCGACAAAAAGGTTGGTTTCAACTTCCTGAATGAAGACCCAATAAATGGAATGGGCAAGCAATCAGACCATCTGATTTTTGAACATATAAACAGCAAATGGATTTTACATATCATAGAAATGAAAACAACCGTAAACGACAAAGAATGGGTTAGTATCCGTTATAAATCAAGGACAAGCTATCTTATGGCACTTTCGATCGCTGTTTTTCTTGGGATTGAAATCACGCAAATTCATGCATATACCACATATGAAAAAGAGAAATTTCGGTCAATTGATCAACCAACAAAGCCTTTGATTTACAAAGCCAGGTTAGGTGAACGGAAACCCGATAATAAAAAGGATGAATGGGACGCAGGTAGGCTTGTTTTTCAAATTGCAGATAACATTGTTCTCCCTCATACGCCTGTGAAAATGATAAGAAATGAAAAAGGTGTACTGGAAGGAAGCCTTGATATCTCTATGAGCCGTCACATCTGAACTGTCCTGCGACAGATTTCAGAATTCCAGACAAGTATTTTTCAAAATTTCGGTTAAGTATTGTGACTCTTTCATGACACATCCTGTGGTATAGTACGCGGCATAAGGAAGAAGCAATCCTGTCAATCAAATACATTACGGCCTTCCTTATAAAATCGAAAGAGGATTTTCGTCTGCTGACCTCCTCTTCCGATAGAAAATAAAGGCATTTCGTAAGATACATAAAAAATCGAAAAACAGGAATCAGACAGCAAAGACATGGATTCCCAAAACCAAAGAAATACCGAAAGGAAGTATAAGTGAAATGGCTCTGTTCAATAATCGTAATGAAAAACTGTCAACCGAAAACACGAACGCAATTCTGGACATGGTAAAGGGATCTCTTGACGCCCATGTGCAGAAGCTGAAATCCATGAAGAAGAAGATGTCCACATACAGTGCGGGATGCAATGATTCGACTTTTTACGACCCGCTGATCGAGGTCTATGAACAGGGTCTCGCGGACATCAGCGGACAGTTTGAGGAAGCCGTAAATTCCGATCAGGAAATCTCCGTCCAGGACTTTCTGAATGGTGTATTCACAAAATTATCCGAAAAAGCGGCCGGCAGAGTAGACAAGAACAATCCTTATTTTAACAAATACTTCTATGGCGACCTGGCCTTTCAGTGGGAAGATTACAATTTCTACAAACTCTTTAACGCGGAATGTCAGTATCGGGATAACAATAAGGAATACGACAAATCGTCCTCTCCCTTCAAGCTCGCCACAGAGCCCCTGGAGGGCGTTGAGGACATCGGTGAATACAACCCGGACGCGGACAGCGTGAAGCCGCTTTATGAAGGACGCACGGGTAATTCCGGCACCATGAAGACCAAAATCGACGACTTAAAGAGGCAGATTCAGGAAGTCAGGGACAACGCGAATATGAAGAACGCGGCAAAGGAGAAAAAGATACAGTACCTGCAGGAAAAAATCGACAAGGCCGAGTTCAGTCCCTTCGGCCTGCATATGGGCGCGGAGGTGTCCAGGATCCACTCCTCAAAGCTCAAGGCCAAAATGACAAAGGGCGATGAGCCCATCACCTTTGCGGACCTGTACAACACCCTTACGGACCTTAACGTAAGCGCAAGGGCAAACGATCCCGACGGGGGCAAATTCAGGGGCGACTCCGTCGTTGCCGGAACGCTTCGCGGCGTAAGTCCCTCCGCCGCGCCGGCAATCGCTTTCCGCACGCTGGATGACATTGCCGATTATATGAACCGGATACGGAAGACAGAGGATCCCGCCCTGCGGAAGACACAGGCGATCCAGTTGGCCTCCTACGCCTACCAGATGACCCTGTCCGAGCACCTGTTTGCTGATGGGAACGGGCGTACCTGCCGGCTCTTCTCGGATACGATCCTTCAGTCCTTCGGCCTCCCTCCCCATACTCCTTCAAAGGAAGTGTCCAGCCTTACCGATTCATTAGGGCTGTCCATCGACTTCAATAAGGGCGCCAATGTCTTCCTCTCATGCGTGAAGACCAGCGACAACATCCTGAAGGCGGAAAAGGCCAAAATAAACGAGGCAGCAAAAGAAGCCGGTCATCCGGAAAATGAAAACGGCGAGCTGATCGACAACATCCATGCGGCTGCCGGGAATAAAGCAGCCAAAGACATTGCCCATATGGGCCAAGATGAGGCCAGGCATGCCCTCGACGGATTCAAGGAACTCCAAAGCTATGCGGACACCCTGAAGGATCAGTGGAACGCAATGGCAAGCCACAGCCTGTCCGCATTCAATTCCAGCGAGTTCGGCAAAATGAAAAAGAGCTTCGACAAATTCATGAAGGACTATGAAAATGTCGTAACGAAAGGGATGGGAATCGATGGCAAGCCTTCCATTGATCCCGCGGAGGACCTGAAAAAGCTGAAGGAAAGCTGCAGGGTGATGAGGATGGCCGCCCATGCGTACACCTTCGCGAAGCGCAGGCAGATGGAGGGCGGAATCGAGATGCACAAATCCCAGCAGGGCAGGGACCGTCTCGCCATGGCGGATGCCATTATGGGATTCGAACTGAATCCGGAGAAGCTGAAGGCCGCTCCGGCGCGAAATGTTGAGATTGCCGATAAGTCCAGCGGCGAAATTCGGAAAGTAGACATCTCCGAACTCTTCGGCAAGGAACGCGGAAAAGCCGCAAGGAACTTCCATGCCGACAAGCTCCTCAAGGCTTCCGAGGCAAAGAAAGCAGCCATGAATAATATCGGAAAAGGCAGCCTGGGCAGAGTTTTGAACATCTAAAAAAGGACTGCCCTCTTCTATCAAAACGCTTATTTTTTCCCTCTGAGTTCCGGCATAAAGCGAAACGCCAGAGGGGCAAATCGGTCCTTCCATCAGAACGCTTTTTTCCCCTCTGCGTTCCTGCATGACGTAACGCCTGATCAGAGAATCTGTTCATAAAGAAGCCCTGCGGAGGCCTACAGCCCGCCGACGTACTCTGAATAAATGGATTTTGCGCGGCCTTCCGTTTCACAGTTACGGATAATGGCGCGTCCGTCCGGGAAAAGCCGGAAGGAGGCCTCGGGACCGGAAAATTCCAGATAATAGGATTTCACGACGACATTTCCCAGACCGGATTTTGAAAGTCTTTCCTTAAGGCTTTCAAAATCCGGCTTTTTTTCTGTCGCGGGCACGACCTGGTAAGCATCCCGGCCGCAAACGCTGATGGCCCGGGTTCCTGACGCATTCCCCAGGTATTGATAACGATGATGGACACAGATCGGACAATCCGGATTTTTTTCCAGCGGAAGCGGGACAAAGTCATTCTCCCAAAGCTCAAGGAAAAGGGCGTTCCGACGTACGGCATCGGAACCGGTCAGAATCTTCAGCGCCTCCGTCACCTGAAGGGAGGCAACGACCGCCGTCAGTGAATTAAGGACGCCGGCAGTGCTGCAGGTTCTCCCGGCCGTCTGCCCCGCAGCATCTCCATGCCCGGTGAAGCAACAAAAGCACGGCCCACCCGGGAGAAACGAGGCGGTCATCCCCTCGGACCCCACAGTGCCGCCATAAACCCAGGGGATCCGGTGCTCAACACAGTATTCATTGATAAGGTAACGGGTTTCCATGTTGTCCGTCGCGTCCACGATGAGATCAGCTCCGGAAAGGATCGTCTCCGCATTCCCCGCATTCAGATCCCCAAAGACCGGCTCCAGCCTGATCTCGGAATTCGCGGCCTGCAATTTCCTGCAGGCAGCATAAACCTTTGGCTCCGACTGCTTTGCGTCCTCCTCGTCATAAAGCACCTGCCGCTGCAGATTGCTGCACTCCACAAGGTCCCGGTCGATAAAGCGCAAATGACCCACTCCGGCCCTTGCAAGCTCATTCGCGGCCACACAGCCCAGCGCCCCCATGCCAGCCACCACCACAGTAGAACGCGAAAGCCTATCCTGCCCCTCTTTCCCAATATGCCTATAATATATCTGCCTTGAATACCGTTCCGGAATCATAAAAATTCCTCCTGTCAAAACGGACTTCCCTTAAACATTATCATCCCGTATCAGACGGACTGCATCAAGAAACGCTTCGATTTCCGACATTTCATTAAAATAATCCGGACTCACCCGGACGGTTCCGCCGCTCCCAAGCGTACCAAGAAGCTTGTGCGCATACGGGGCACAGTGCAGCCCGGCACGAACGGCAATACCAAAGCCCGCATCCAATTCGGCAGCCATTTCAGCGCTTTCCATTCCCTCCAAAGTGAAAGACAGAACGCAGCCGGCATCATGACCCGGGCCGGGAGCGTAGATCCTTATCCCCGGGATTTCGGAAAGTCCCTCGTACAGTCTTGCCCGGAACAGCGCCTCCTTTTCCCAAATTTGCCGGACCATGGTGTTGTCTTCCCTAATCTCTGTATTCTTAATGCTTCCTTTTTCACTGCTTCTTTCTTTATTGCTTTCTTCTTTAATGCTTACTTTACTAATGCCTTCTTTTTTTATGCTTCTTTCTATAATACTTTCTTCTTTAATGCTATCTTCCTTAATGCTTCTTTCGTTAATACCATCTTCCTTAATGCTTCTATCTTTTCCTCCGCTTTTTCCTTCCAGCAAAAAGCGGATTCCTTCCCCGAGCCCGGCGAGGCCGGGAACGTTCAGCGTACCGCTCTCCAGACGATCCGGCATACGCTCAGGCTGCTCCGGCTGCTCCGAAAAGCTGCCTGTTCCGCCCATGATCAGGGGGCGAAGGGAAATGCCCTCTCTGACATAGAGCCCTCCCGTGCCCTGCGGACCGAAAAGCCCCTTGTGACCCGGAAAAGCAAGCAAATCTATATGATCCCGGTTAACGTCAATGTCCCTGCTCCCGGCAGACTGTGCCGCATCCACAAGGAAAGGAATTCCTGACTCGGTAGCAATGCGGCCAATGGACAGGATATCGTTCACAGTGCCCGTAACATTGGAAACATGCGTCATTACAATCAAGGCCGTATCCGGACGGAGCGCGGCGCGGACATCATCAGGATCCACGCCCGTGTCCAAAGAAGCGGGAAGCACGGTAAGCTCCGTACCCAGAGAACGGAGCTGTTCCAGCGGACGGGAAACGGAATTGTGTTCAAGGGAACTGGTAATAATATGAGCCCCGGGGCGTACCACGCCAAAAATCGCCATATTGAGCGCCATCGTCGCATTTGACGTAAAGCAGATTCGCGAGGCATCCCGCACTCCGAAAAGCCGGGCGCATCGAATCCTTGTGTCGGAAACCACCTTTCCCGCCGCAAGCGATGCGGCATGGCCGGATCGCCCCGGGTTACCCGAACACTCCCGAAGGGCACGCGCAACAGCTTCATAGACTGCGTCCGGCTTTTTGCCGGAGCTTGCCGCATTATCAAGATAAATCATCCCCATCTCCCCGCACGTCCGCTGACACGGCAGGCTTCAATGCCTGCCGCATCATCAGGATAAAGCATTCCCATCCCATGAACATCCACCTGTCAGTACCTTCTGCCCATACAACATCTCCGTAGGCCAGGGCAAAGTACAGGGCGTTCTATAACACTCTTATACCTTCTGCTCATACAGCATCCCCTTAAACAGAGGTAAAGTACAAGGAGTTCTGTAACGATCTCAATTCTCCCGCTCACAAAACTTCCCCGTGGGCCAGGGCACCGGCACTCCGAAGATCACTGTCAGCCGCATTCTCCATCCGTGCCCCTGAGAACCCCCAGGCCGTGGGCAAGGGAAGGTAGAATGAATTCCAGATCCTCCCGGCATGCCTTGGGGCTTCCGGGCATATTGACAATGAGCGTCTTTTTCCTTATGCCGGAAGTCTGGCGGCTCAGCATTGCCCTTGGCGTGATCTTCAGAGAATAATAGCGCATGGCTTCCGCGATTCCGGTCGCCATGCGGTCGCATACGGAAATGGTGGCCTCCGGAGTAATGTCCCTCTCCGAAAAGCCGGTACCCCCGGTAGTGAAAATCACATTTACCTGCCTCTGATCCGCAAGGCGTTTCAATTCATATTCAAGCTTTGCCTTCTCGTCCGGCAGGAGAAGCGTCTCAACGACCTCGTATCCCTGGGATTCCAATGTTTCCCGGATAAGCGGACCGCTTTTGTCCTCACGTTCTCCCCTTGCGCCCTTGTCGCTTAATGTGACGACCGCGGCTGTAAAAGGACGATCCGGCTTCAAGGCATACTGGCAGACCACGGAGCCGGGCTTTACAACGCCGCCCTTCAGAACCCTGCAGAACACGCCTTCCCTGGGCATGATGCAGTCGCCCATTTCCTTGTAGATAGCACAGTGACTATGGCATTCCTTCCCAATCTGGGTCAGCTCCAGCAGCGCGTCCCCGACTCGAAAACGGGTTCCCACCGGAATACTTCGGAAATCAAAGCCGTCCACAACCAGATTCTCGCCAAAAGCTCCAAAGTCCACCTCCGCGCCTTTTGCCCGGAATTCCTCTATCTTCTCAAAAGAAAGCAGGCTCACCTGCCTGTGCCATTTGCCGGCATGAGCATCGCCCTCAATCCCCCAGTCCTCCCTGAGAACCCCTTCGGGAACCTCCTTCTTCTGTGTTCCTTTCTTTTCGCTCACGCATACAGCCAGAACCTTCCCCATACCAACAATCTTTTCATTTTCATCCATAAACAGCCTGCCTTTAAAATACTTCTAAAACACTTCTATTATATATAGCCTTATAGCCTTTCATTCTTCATTTGTGCCGCTGACCAGGCACAAATGGGACTCAATGCTTGCTGCATCAAGCAAAAAAATGAAAACTCAATATAAACAAGAGCCGCTCATTGTTCTTTTTTCGGAACAGACCTCTTTTACCACCATTTCTGTGAAAATCCAAGGCTCTCATTTCAGCGATTTGTACAAGAAAAACGATTTCATGGAACAAACCCACAGAAGCTCCCCGGTCAAAAGCAGGCGGTAAAAGCGGAAATTTTTCGCCGAATTCAAACATCCCTTAGAAAATCAATAGTGAATATCCCCAATCCTGCTGCCAGGTCCTCGCTTGACTTTGCCGCCCGAAAAGAGTAACATACCGCATCTGTAAGTGATTGACGAACAATTTCATATCTTGAATTGTCCACATGATTGTCATGAACTACAAATACTACAAATGATCGTCATGAACCTCACACAATCATCATAGTCATCATAAATCCTACATGATCGTCATTGATTGCTCGTGAGCGCTAGGGATTACTCATCACTTATGATTGCTCAGATGATTTATTTATTAATCGAAAGGAAGGAAATAATTATGAATACACTTAACATGGCAAAAATGACCGCATCAGCAAATCACACCGAAACAGCGGCAAAATATTGTCCTTACTGCCAGGGAAGAATGGAACTTGCCGTTGGCGAATATCCCGTTGGAGAAGCATTCGACCTCAACTGGTTCCATGTGGATGTCTACTATTGCCCGAAATGCAATAAGAAAAGCCTGGGTGGCGCACTGTTCGGATAATACAAACATCCTCCCTTTATCCGCCAATATTCACCATGCGGGCGGTTTCGCTGATCTTTTCCGGCTCTTCAAAGCAATGCTGGCCGGGTTTATGATATATACATTGTTCCAGGGCAGCTTCCAGCGCCCTCTTCCTTTTGTCCGCGTCCTCCTTGCCCCGGAGGATTGTCATGAGATTTACAGACTCCCCAAAGCAGAGGCAGGGCTTAAGCCTCCCTTGGGATGTCACGCGGACACGGTTACACTTCCCGCAGAACTTCCCATGAATCGGGCTGATAAAGCCAATTCCTCCCTTCCAGCCGGGGATTCTTACGTAAGCTGCCGGGCCGTTTCCATGGACTGACAGATCCTCCTTCATAGCGGGAAAGAGCCGCAGCATCTCTCCGCGGAGAAATTCATTGGAAACCCCTTCGCTCTCCCTCCCAAAGCCGATGGGCATCATCTCTATAAATCGGACATCCAGCCTGCGATCTTCTGCCAGCATGGCAAGCCTCAACCACTCATCGTCATTTACGCCCTTCTGAAGCACCGTGTTGATTTTGACCTTTATGCCGGCGTCAAGCGCGGCGGAAATTCCTTTTTTTACCGCGTCCAGCTCATCACGGCCCGAAATCTCCCGGAATCGCCCGGGATCCAGCGTGTCAAGGCTGATGTTCACCGCATCAAGACCTGCCGCAAGAAGCTCAGTCATATAATGATCCAGCAAAACGCCATTGGTAGTCATGGTGACCTCGCGCACGCCGGGAATAGATTTCAACGCCGCAATAAAGCCGGCACAGCCCTTCCGCACCAACGGATCGCCTCCCGTAATTTTGAAGGTCCTTATTCCAAGACTCACGGCAGCAGCGCATATCTCCAGCATCTCTTCATACGTCAGGATATCCTTCATGGACACCAGCTCCACGCCCTCCGGCATGCAATAGCGGCAGCGCAGATTGCAGCGGTCGGTCACGGACAGCCGCATATAAGTAATGTCTCTCCCGAACTGATCAATCATTCCACAACACTTTCCGATAAATTGTCGCAACTCTATTCAGCGAGCTATTTACTGTCGTCCCAGATGGCTTTTTCCGCAGCATTCTTTGAGCTGCGGAAAAAGCCAGGTATAAACTTTACTTGAATACCTATAAGTATGAAAAGCAATCTTTTCATACTTCATTTGTGCCGCTGGCGCGACACAAATGGGACTCAACGCCTGCGGCATTAAGTCAAAGTATGTACCAAATTATCCTCTTTCGTCAAGATGATTTTCGTGACTACGAATAGGATAAAACATGATATAATACTGGGTGATAGAATTCATGAAATCAGAGCGGTGAAGACCCACTCTGATAGAGGAGCCGGTTTGTCCCGCAGGCGCTTCGCTGCTTCGCTATATCAGAATTCAGAGTGGCCAAAACCCACTCTGATAGAGAGCCTGGTTGATGCGATGCCGCATCGGCTTGTCATGAAATAAAAGCAGCCAAAACCTGCTCCAATAGAGGAGCCTTGCTGATGCGATGCCGCATCGGTTTGTCATGAACTCAGAGTAGCAAAAACCCACTCTAATAGGGGAGGAAAATGGAGAATATGGATTTTACACATTTTGACGCCCAGGGCAACGCCCGGATGGTGGATGTATCCGAGAAGGAAATAACACATCGGGAGGCGGCAGCCGAAGGAAGAATCGCAGTTGGAGACGAAGTTTTTAACGCAATTTCAGGAAAAACTGTAAAAAAGGGAGACGTGCTGACCGTGGCCCAGGTGGCCGGAATTCAGGGATGCAAGCGAACGGCAGAACTCATCCCAATGTGCCACTTATTGAATCTCAGCAATGCCACTCTTCATTTCGAACTGATTCCCGAAAAGAAAGAGGTCAGGGCTGTCTGCACCGTAAAGACAGAAGGAAAAACAGGCGTCGAGATGGAAGCGCTCACCGGTGTCAGCGTAGCGCTGCTTACAATATATGATATGTGCAAAGCCATCAACAAGAGAATGTCCATCCATGACATCCATCTCGTGGAAAAGAGCGGCGGGAAAAGCGGCGATTTTCATTTTTAAGGAAATGCTGATTTAATCAGCGTTTCCCTAACCATTATCAGCTTTCGCGTTCACTTTTGACCCAGGCCTCCGTAATACTCAAGGAAGGTCCTGGTTTCCGGACGGGCCGGGTCATACAGCACCTTTTCCGATGGACCAAATTCACAAAGCTCCCCATGGAAGAAAAAGAGCGCGTCCGTTGCCATCCTGCGGGCCTGTGAAAGGTCATGGGTGACGAAGAGCACGCAGCAGCCTGTTTCCATGGTATATTCATGAATCAACTGTTCCGCGGCAATAGCTGATTCCATATCCATAGCTGAGGTGGGTTCGTCCAGAATCAGCATGGCGCAGGGCTTCATGAGGACTCTTGCCAATGCCATCTTCGCCGTTTCCCCGCCGGAAAGCTCTCTGGCCCTCCTGCCGGAAAGGCTGCTTAAGCGAAGACTTTCCATCAGCTTCGCCGCCCTTTGCCGATCATTTCCTGCAAGAAGGATATTCTTTTCGAGGCTCATACGGAAAGGGAAGCTTTTCTGCGGCATATAAAGAATCTCTTTTATCCGAGTGTTTTTTCTCCATTCTGAGTTCTGACATTGCGAACCGCCTGCGTGGCAAATCGGCTTTTCATGGGATACCACCGCCATGCCGCCTCCGTCCTTTTTAATCACACCTGCGGCCAGCCTGGCATAAGTGGATTTGCCGCTGCCATTTGGCCCCACCACGGCATATATTCGTCCCGGCTGATATTCCATCTCCGGGCATTGGAGCACCGTCTTCCCTCTATAGCTCTTGCGGCATGCCGAAATCTTCATCTGTTCAGCCTCCCCTGCATTACCGTAACAACAATATTGACCAGCAGCGATATCGACATAAGGATGATGCCCAGCGCAATGCCCAGCGTGAAGCTTCCCCTGTTTGTATAGAGCATAATGGCAGTTGTCATGACATTGGTCTTCCAGGCTATGGCCCCTCCGACCATGGAGACGGCGCCTACCTCAGCAATGGAACGGGCAAAGGCCAGCAGATACGTTGAGAAAATCGGATAAATACATTCATTCGCCAGAAGCATCAGGGTTTGCCATGGCCGGAGACCAAGACCAATGGATGTCTCCTGTACCAAGGGGGCAATGGCAGACACATATGTCTCGATATTCGCAATAACCAGCGGGGTAATCAGCACCACCTGCGCAATGATCATAATGTTTACCGTAAAAAGAAGCTTGTATCTGCCAAAGGGACCCACCCCGGAAAACAGGATGTACATGACAAGCCCGCAAACCACCGGAGGCATTCCCATCAGGGTGCGCATAATAATCACCAGAAACCGCCTGCCCCTGAAGTTCCACGCCCCAAGCAGAATCCCCAGCGGCACACCCATAAAAAGGGCAATCAAAGAGCTGGTAACGCAGGTCTTTGCCGTTACCAGCAGTATGTTGCCCAGTTCCCTGTCTCCCGACAGGATCAATTCAATTGCTTTCTGTATGGCAGATTGCACAAAACGCCCCTTTTTTTCAACTATTCAGCACCTTTTGGAATTCTCTGAAATCCAGAGGGCGGACAAGGCGCGGAGCGCCTCTGAATGCGCGCATGAAGTCGCCAAAAGCGACTGCGAATAGGGTGCTGAATAGTTAACTTTTTTAAAGGATGTAAACGTTCAGTCAAGCTGAACAGCTACGTCATCACAAGCTACATGACTCCGCCATTGGATCGGAAGGTCAGGAAAGTGGCTTTGTCCGTAAGAATATAGGCGTTCATCTCCTCAGCCATCACAAGGCAGGAACCCATGCCGGCATTGGCAGAAATATACCAATCAGTATAATCGGCAAAGCTCTCAGCCTCAGCGGTAATGCCCAGTTCCTCCGGCCAAAGGGACAGCTCCTTTGTATGCGTTCCAGATCCATCACCGCGGGAGATAAAGGCAAACTTTCCATCCGCGATTGCCTTGAAAGCATCCAGGACGCTGGCGCAATCCTTCACGCCGGCAGGGTCGTCAGACGGTCCGCAGAGGACGAAGAAATTATACAGGAAGGAAAGGCGCTCTGTATCAAAGCCTTCCGGGACATAGGCAAAGCCGTCCGCAACAAACTGTTCCTCCTGGGACTTGGCATGTACAAGGATGAGATCCGCATTACCATATTTTGCGGCGGCAATGGCCTTGCCCGTGCCAGCGGACTGAACTTCCACGGTATAGCCATACTCCATTTCGAATACAGGGAGCAGGGCTCCCAGAAGGCCGGAATCATTCACCGAGGTTGTGGTGGACAGACGGATTTTTGCCGTTTCATCCGTAGCAGGCTTAATCTCACCTTCAAAACGCGGCGCGCCTTCCAGCAGGTAGAAAAGGCTGTCTCCATATTCTTCCTGACCGAAATTCTCCGCCAGCTCCAAACCTTCGTCAGAAAGGAACCATTCAATCAGCGCGGCTGCGCCTTCGGTATTTATCTCCACTCCATCCACCGGGTTCCCGTCAGCATCCTCAAAGGGAGAATCCGGATTCACTGCCAGGAGGGAATATGTGTTGATCATGGCGTCATCCGATTCCATGAGAATAGATGTGTTAACCGCTGCCGCGGAAGCCTCTGTCTCCCCGGCTTCCTCGCCTGATTCCCCGGAAACCTCCGGAGCCTCGGGCGCATCCCCAAGTTTCGATGCGGAAGATTCAGCCTCCGCGTCCTGACCGGACTCTTCGGCTGATTCGGCTTCATTGGCCGAATCGTCCTCTGATTTCTCTTCTGTTTCCTGAGAAGCCGCCGAACTTGTATCTGCCTCTGATTCCGCCTCAGGTGAAGTTTCTTCCGTTTCCTTTACGGTGCTTTCGGACTCTGCTGCGGACGGAGCAGGCGATGAAACGGAAGAACCACCGCAGCCGGCAAGGAGACTAACCGCCAACATAAAGCTGCAAAGCATTGCGAGTGTTTTTTTCATTTCTTTTCCTCCTGAAAAATGTAAAAAAACAAAAAAAGAGCCCCATACGTAAACCCGGCACACCGGGAAACGTATGAAACGGGGCTCGTCCACCACGGTTCATCCTTCTGACAGCAGCTAGGAATCCGGGTGATTGAATCCCTCCCCTGTTACCTATCCTGCCGCCGAATATGAAAATAACACATTCATATGGATATTTCAATAGCTTTATACAGAACTGTTGTAACTGCCCATTCAATTGCCCATCCAATCTGTTCCTATCCCTTCTCCTTACTGAGAGCGGCCCGATGGAGCTGCCAGTCATCGCCCCCTATCAGCCAGCGGGCAAATCCCTCCGGGACACCCGCCCCTTCCGAAATAATCCGAAATGTGTCATCAGTCATCCCCTTGCGAATCTGCGCCATCTGCTCCTCCGAATCAGACTCTCTGGAAGGATCAAGAAACAAAAGCAGTATCAACCGCGCCGGATTCATGCCCCCCTCCGGCACCCCCTCGGCAAGAATGTCGGCCCATAACGCGTTCGCCAGGGCAATGTGCCAATTTTCAAGCACATCCTCTTTTTCGGCTCCAAACTCCTTGCATAAATGTTCAATATCTTCCTCCGAAATACCGCATAGCTGGGGAAATGCGGCTGACAGCACCCGTACGCTTACACCGTCCTCCGGGGAGCAGCAGTCAAAGCTGCCCATCATTACAATCTGGAGAATCCGGCAGTTCAAACGATTCTCCTGACAGCGCACTTCATGTTCCTCATTCCAGATGCCGGCAAAGGTCCTCATGGGAAGCAGCAAAAGCGCTGACATCATAATAGAGAAAAACAGCAGTCGTTTCATTACCCCTCCCTGTCCTAACAGACCCTCCAAGCCCTGATTTCCTATTTCTCCCCTATTCCATAGCGAAACTCCTGCGGGGCAAACCGGCTCATCTATCTAAATGGGTTTGGCCGAAGCAAATTCCAGGATGAAGCTTGTACCCTCTCCCGGATGACTCCGCACACTTATGGTACCGCCGCGCCGTTCGACAATGGCTTTGACAATGGACAAGCCCAGCCCTGTACCGCCCTCATCCGTATTACGGGCATCTTCAACCCTGTAAAACTGCTCGAAAATCCGGCCTGCATGCGCTTCATCAATGCCTATACCATTGTCTTCCACCACAATCCGTCCTTCCGAAAGACTTACCCTGACATATCCGCCCTTCCGGCCATAGCGAACGGCGTTGTCCATGAGGTTGTAAAAAATCTCCCATAAATCCTTTTCGGATGCCTCAATCTCCATGTTTCCGGAAATGCGGATGTCTATGCCTTTTTTTGCCGCCCTTGGCAAAAGAGCCTTCCGTATCTCCTCGGCGAAAGGCGCGGCAGCCCTCCGCCCGGGCGAATCCGAAGTTCCCCGTTCTGCCTTGCTGAGCCGAAGGATATCATCAATAACCGTCAACATACGGTCGCATTCCTGCCGTATAGTCTGAATACATAGAAGCTGCTCCTCAGGCGTGTCGGCCAGCCCCTCCTCCAGCAATTCGGCATAGCCTCTTACGGATGTCAGGGGACTGCGCAGCTCATGACTCGCATTGGCCACAAAATCAGACCGCAGGTTCATCGTTCGGAGGATTTCCTGGCGATCCTCCTTCAGGCGCCCTATGCGATAGGAAATCCCGTCAAGATAAGGCTTGAACTCCGGAAATACCGCTTCCACGTACTGTGTCTCGCCATCCAGAAGCTTGCGTATTTCATCAAATTGCCTGCTCTGCTTTTCCGCGAAGCGGGCAATGGCTCTCTTTTGAAGCTGGTAAAACACGAGGAACACAAGCAACAGCAGAACACCGTAAATCAGCAGCATCCCGGCCACCTCCAGTACCGGGTAACTGACCCTCAGTATCAATTGTGGTGCTATGCGTTTTGCCATATACAGAATCAATGCTGCACTTTCCGATGATATGCGAAACTGCCGCCCTGTTTCTCCCCTGCGGGCGGCGGTAATCTCTTTATCTTTGTAATGGTTTGTTGAAAAATCTGCATCCTGTTCGCTGTCCGCAAGAATCAGTCCGGAATCCATCATATAGGTAACCCGCATACACGGCAGCACCCCAGCGATATCCTCCGCCAGACTTTGCAGATCCTCGTTGGAATCCAAAGTCCATCTGGAAGCGGCGTACAAAATGGCATTCAGGTTGTTACGGGTATCATCCATTTTCAGCTTTACCATACCACCGATGACCAGCATCGCCATGGCAAGCGTAATCAATATCCCGCGCCAATAAACGGCTTCCAGTTCCTTCTTCAAGTCCCCTCCCCTATTAAAGTGGTTTCTATCCACTATGTCAAAGCGAGTTCCTGATCCACTATTCCTGATCAACAGGTACCGTATCACATCTGCCCGGATCCTCAGACGAAAACCTATATCCCGTGCCCCTCACGGTTTCTATTAAATGCGGCTTCCCGGCATTATCCTTAAGCTTTGATCGGAGCGTCTTGATGTGGGAATCCACTGTGCGCGTGGTATCACCGTCTCCTATATATCCCCATACATCCCTCAGCAATGCGGCCCGGGTGACCGTCTGCCCCTGACGGCAGGCCAGGTAATAAAGCAGGTCAAATTCCATTGCGGTGAGATCCACCCGGACTCCGTTCACAAAAGTTCCCCTCGATTCCGGAAACAATGTCAAATCCCCTATGGCAAGACGTTCCGGTTCCGGCTTAAGCCTTCGCAGCGCTGTCTGCACACGCGCCTGCAATTCCCGCACGCCGAAGGGCTTGGTAATATAATCCTCCGCCCCCAGCTCAAGTCCCATTACCTTATCCCGTTCCACGCTCCGCGCGGAGATGATGATAATGGGGATGGCGCGCGTTCGAAGTCCGGCCTTCCATTCCTTCAGCACGTCAAAGCCACTTTTCGCGCGCAACATCAGATCCAACAGCATGAGATCAGGCAGGACGGCCCGGTTTTTCAACTCAAGATCAAGCTCCTCCGCGTCAGCGAAGCATTTTGTCTGATGCCCGACTTTTGTGACACTAATTTCAATTAATCTGCTGATATTCGGATCATCCTCAACGATCCAGATAGTTGCCATGAATTACCGTCCCCTCTATTAAGATGGTTTTTGAGCCTTCTTAATGCCCGACTGGCAGATGCGGTATCGCAATCTCCAAAGCCCTTCTATTTAAGATGGTTTTTGAGCCTTCTTAATGCCCGACTGGCAGATGCGGTATCGCAATCCCCAAAGCCGGCCGCTCTGTTAATATGGTTTATCTCAGCTCAACGACGCAGTCCATCCGTCCATGCGACGCAGCATGACACGAACAAAGTCCTCGATATCACGGATATTAGTGGCATTCCCATCGCCCATACCGCAGGCAGGCCATCTCTCACTATCCCGCAAAATGGCAAGGTAAAGCCTCTCAAACAATTCGTCAGCCATTGACAATATTCTGTTTTCCGAAAGGCCTCCCTTCCGCAGTTCCTCCCAACGTGTCCTGATTGCCTCATGCAGCATGGCGTCATCACCGATAATCATCTTGTCCATTATATCATCCAGGGCAAGATTTGTGATATCATATTCAAGAAAATTTGTTTCCGCTGAATCTCCATTCCAAAGATCCCCCAGCGTATGATTCAGATCCCACGGAATACGGTATAACTCATAGCCTTCACCTGTCCATACACAATGTATGAATTGATTTTTGAAATGACCGTCCCTGGCCTGCACCAATGTGGCCCACAACGCGTAATCTACCACGTTTTCAGGGGAAAGGCGGGAATTCCCCGGCGGATCCCGTCCTTCCAATAATGCTATATAATCAGCCGCTGGCAGCCATGGCGATGTAACGGCGCTGCCGGCAAAAACCAGCTCGATGCCATGGCATCGCTCGGGATCTTCACATCTCAAAAGCTCCTCAACCGAAGGCCTGTCGTTTGTCCTGACCTTGTAGAGGATGCCCATCTGCCTGTCCGCCCCCACCTGTTTACGATCTATACGCTCCTGGATGCCGTACAGCCCCCAGTATTGTCCGTTCATCCAAAGTTCGCCGAATTGAACGCGCGAGCTCCTTGCATATCGCCCCTTTGAATTTACCTCATCCCAAAGCCAGTAGCTTACCGCCTCACGTATTTTGGATGTATCAGAATACATGGGGTTCAGAATCCAATCATCATCCGAACGCAGCCCGGCAATGGAACGATTTCGTTTCTGCCCTGATTTGTTGAGCAGCTTCATCCGATAACTTTTTTTAGGAAAATACCTGCTGGTATTTCCCCTGATACTGATTTCAACAGGCGATTCCATTGTAATGCCGGGCTCCCCCTCCGTATCCATCTCATAAATCCGAAGTATTCCCTTTTCTCCCTCATCTCCCGGAATCCCTTCCTTTTCGGTGACAACGGACAGAACCGGCAAGTCGAAACGCCCTTCCCGGAAAACAGAACCTTTCTGAAAAACGGAATCCTCCGACTGAGGAATCATTTCCCGCGAGAACGTTATTTTGTCCAGCTCATTACGATCCTTTATTTCAGCCCCCGTCCCGGCCTCTGGACGCGCGAAGAGAAGCAGTACGGAGGCAGAGAGAAGGAGCAGGGACAAAGTCACGGGCATGGCATTATTCCCTGTCATATTTCGTCAGTCATCGTCCGGAGTATCTGTCCGATCCGGAGTATCCGATTTGTCCGGAGTATCCGTCCGATCCGATGCATCTGATTTATCCGGAGTATCCGTCCGGTCAGGAGTATCTGTCTGATCCGACGCATCTGATTTATCCGGAGTATCTGTTCGGCCAGGCGTATTATAACTGTCAAGATCATCGGAATCCCAAAAATCATCATGGTAATCCCAACGTGCCACCGCATCCTTCGAAATCAGCCGCTCATAATCAGAAAATGAATAGGTACCCGATGCCTTGAGGCCATTCGCAAGCTGGAACTCCAACAGGGCCGACTGGGTACGAGGACTGAAAATGCCATCTGCTTTGCCCTTCAGGTATCCCAGGCTGATAAGAAGCCCCTGCATATCCGCAATCCGAGTAGAACCATCCGCATCCCTGCTTCCGATGGTGATATCGGGAAAGCTTTCCGCCTTGGAGACGCTCCAGCCTGCTGCTATGCGCCAGTCCTCATCGTTTTCCCAACTGTCGTCTCTCCAGTTTTCGTTCATAATGAGAAATTCCACAAACCGTACCGGCAGTCCGCTCTGCTCCGCGATTTTCCCGCTATACTCCGAAGTCATCTGCTCCCTGACCTTTGCCATGGATGCCTTGTCCTGTGAATTCGGATTCCGCTCCAAAAAAAGAGATAGAATCACTTGAGCATCCCGGTATTTTTCTTCCGTGGCGGGGTGAAGCTTTATCTCGGCGTCAAGCGCATTCGCCAGGGCCTTGTAATAAGCATTTCGCACCAGAGCCACCTTCAAATCATGCCTGGACGCGTAAGCGGCAATGTCTTTGTCAGTAATCATTGACAATGGCTCCAGACGGGACGCAAGTTCTTCCTCCTTAATCTCCTTAATCTTTGTCTGATTGGATCCCGGATACATCCCTGACTCCGACAAGATCTCGTTCAGCCAGGTTTCAGTAGTCTTTTGCCCATTTTCCGATGTCTCCCCTCCCGACATCAGGGCATTGAAAGCTTCCAGAGCAGTCTGATGTCCGGCAAGCGCGGATAAACCGGGGCATGCCACGAGCACTAAAAGCAACAAAAGAGCAGTTAAATTCTTCATAGCGGCCTCCTCATAACATCTTCACAATGTCCTCACAACATCCTCATAATATCCCCGCAGCACCAACATAACGGCGTCACAATACCTTCTTTATACTTTCATAAGGCTTTTTTCACTTATTTTCTATTTTTTTATGTCGTCTTCATGTTATGCGGTTCCCTGGATCAATGGACATTCCTTCAATATATATTTCGTAAATATATTATAGGCAACCGCCGTAAAATATAAAAGATTTCTTATGGCTTTTTTACATAGCTTTCACAGTCCTTTATTAAAGTGTTTTTTGAGCCATTTTAATTCATGACAAACATCTGCGATATCGCAATCTAAATGGCTTCTCTATCAAAATCAAAATAGTTTTTGGCCGCATTAATCCCTGACAAACAATTGCGGTATCGCAGGCTATAGGGCACCCCGCTCGATGAAAATCATTCTCAATGCTGATAATGCAGAAAAAGCGGATTGGAAGGATGCATTTCCCACCAATCCGCTGCCGACTCGCTCATATTCTGAATTTTGAGTTTATTAAACCAAACTATAAGGCTGCTCTATCAGAATGGTTTTTAGCCATTTTAATCCCTGACAAACAGCCGCGGTGTCGCAGGCTGCATAGCCGCTCTATCAGAGTGGTTTTTGGGCCATTTTAATCCCCGACAAACAGCCGCGGTATCGCAGGCTACATGGTTCCTCTGTCAAAGCGACATATAGCCGCTTAAACGCTGATGCCGGACTCGTTTTGCTGTTCCGTACCCTCGTTCTCGTCCCCCGCGTCCTGCGTCTGGGCTTTTTCGGCTTTCTTCCGCTTCACCTCAGCCTGCATCAATTTCTTTGTCCAGTCATAGAGGACTCTGCCTTCCGCCCTTCCAAAGGTCTTCATAATCTTAAGGTAGTACTGGTGCACTGTATTTACCCCTGCACTGTATTTCCGAAAAAAATCCTCCGGATCAAACTGAACAGTCTGTGACGGCTCTGCCTCCCTGCCCTCCTGGACAGTGGTTTTGGCGGAATTCTGCTCCTCATTAGAATCAGTCATCCCGGCTGCCCCATCATTCGCGGCTTCCACTACATTCTCGGCTTTCGAAGTCTTCTTCCTGGTCTTGCCCCGCTTTTTCTCATCTTTGGCCTGAGACGGGCCGCCCTTTGAATTCAGTTGAGCTTTCCTCCGGCTTCTTGACGTCCGAGATGGATTCACGGCAAGATTCTCAGAGGAAGCATTGCCCGCAGGCTCCGATTCCAAAGGGGTTTCAAACGTGGAAACAGCATCCGAATCATTCCCTTCATCATCCCCTTCCACGTCCATGATTCCAGGAAGAACTTCCTGAACCGGATCGCCTCTTCCCTCATCAAAATTAAGATCTCCGATCGAATTTGCCAACGTCTCAGCACTGCTCTCTTCCGAAACAACATGGCCGTTTCCAACAGAAGCATCTGACAAGGACATCTCGCCGGACAAAATGTCATCAGGATAAATGTTCTTAGCCATCTCGGCTGCATTATCCTTTTCCGCGGCAACGCCCATACCAGAAGGATTATCGGATTCTGATTCCCCATGATCCTCCGTCATCCCCAACGCCCCGTCAGAAAACGCCTGATGCCCGTCTTCATCCGAAACCGGGAGCTGACCCTCGACATTTTCAAAAGAAACGGGGATCTGACCCACGATATTTTCAGAAGAAACAGGAAGCTGTCCTTCGATATCCTCAGAATCATTATTGAGCAATCCGCTTTCAGCATTTGGCTCCGAATCATCCTCATTTTCCAGAGGAAATTCCAAATTTCCACTGCCTGCTTCCTTTTCATCCTCTGAATTTGGGCCGTAGGCAGCGGCGTCCCCTATTTGACCAGGCAGCGGCACAACTGCAGCAGGAAAGGCTTGTCCCGATAGATTCGCTTTTTCGTCAAAGGCAGAATCATTGGAATTATTGCCTTGATCACCACTGTTTCCAATGGGAGAAGCGCCCTCTTTCCGAGACGACTCTCCAGCTAATTCAACAGAACCGGCTTCATTAGCAACATCATCAGCATGAACAATATAACTGACATGATCGGCATTATCGTCATGATCAATAGAATCGGTGCTATCGACATGATCAATAGGACCTGAGTTATCGACATGATCAATAAGATCTGTGTTATCGACATGATCGGCATTATTGATATTATCAACACGATTGACATTATCGGCATTATCGGCATTATCGGCATGATCGGCATTATTGACATGATCAACGCGATCGACATTATCAATAAGATCAGTCATTTTGCCTCTATGCCCGGAATCAACCGCGTCAATAGTATCGGAATGGTCTTTGTTGCCTGTATCAATAATACGATCAGTACCATCTTTATGATTGGCTTGATCTTCCTGATCAGCGCGATTTTCCTGATTAACCTGATCCGCGCGATTGGCGCGATCTTCCTGATTAACCTGATCCGCGCGATCAGCGCGATTTTCCTGATTAATCTGATCTGCGCGATTGGCACGATCTTCCTGATTTACCTGATCCGCGCGGTTGGCATTATTGGAATTCCCCTCATGACCGGCATCATCTGCCTGCCCAGCCTGATCGGCGTGAACGGCGGAATCCTCTGCAGTATCTCCGACTTTTTTCATCTTTCCGGTAGCAGGGTCATAAACAAACTGCACCTGATTCGGATTAATGCGCGGAATCAACCTGGTCACGGAAGACAATCTTGACGATGAGTTGATCCAGACTGACGTGCCTCCCTTTCCGGAAGAACCCGTGTACGCGGCATCGGATCTTCCGGCCTGTCCCACATGATTTGCGAAAGAAGCATCCGCTGCTTCGGAAAGCGTCCTGCCGGATTCCGGCTTCTGAACGCTCTGCCGCCCTCCGTCCTCCCCCGAATTCACATTTTTGCCCCTCGCCGACTGACCATCTTCAGCCGCGCCCTTATTCAAGGCAGGACGGGACAGAGCGCCCTTCTGCCCGGAAGAATCACTGCCATCCGCGGCAACGTCCTTCCCCTGGGTACCGGGATAAGACATCCGCTCCGCTTCCTCGCCACGCCTTCCCTCCGGCAGATTGGAAACACCTTGAAAATCCCCATCCTTGCTACTATTAATATTAATATTAATAGTACCATTAATATTACTATTACTATTACCATTAATATTGCTATTAATACTTCCATTTATGCCACTATTAATGTTGCTATCAAAAGTAATATCTCCGTCTTTATCGCCCCTGCCCTTGTCCGTTATTCTGCTGCCGAACTCCTCATCTGTATCCGTTCCCGGGAAACCGGCTCTTCGGGAATCCCGGTGCCTGCGGTCATTCGCAAAATGCCTTGCGTCATCCCGCCTGTTCCTCCTGTCCGCCATGCCCGCGGCATTCAATTCTTCCCTGGGCTGATTGATCCTTGACCGCCCCGCGTCCTGATTGGACGGAATATTGGAATTTCCTCCGCTCCCTTCTGTTGAAATGGCTTTCGATCGTTCCAATGAGCGGCCGTTTGTTGCGGATTCAAGCCGTCCGGCATTCTCGGAAACTGTTGAAACGCCTTTCGATTGCATCGCGGCATGATATCCCCCAGCCCCTCCTGCTTCTCCAGATGCAGATGAGGATAACGATGACGATGCCGGAGGCTCCTGCCTGCGTCCGCCCGGCGCGGCTATATAATGATTGTCCTCATCGTAGCCGTCATTCTCCGAAACGCTCCCATGATTGTCCTGCTGCCCCGGATTCCAAAGGGGGTTGGGCAGGATCTCCACAGGCTCCAGGTTCCTGGTGGTATCCAGAGAAGGATTTCTTCTTCTTCGCATATTCTGGCGGCTCAGGGTAGGCCGTGTCGGTATTTTGTTCATCGTCTCAAAGGAATCCGTCAGAAGCACCTTCTGGTTCCGTTCCTTCGCGTTACGGATGCGCTCGTCGTCATTCCCCACGGCGTTCAGAAAGCATTCCTCAATTGTCTCCCCCAAAAGGATTTCCGCGTTCCGAAGGCTGTGCCAAAAATCCTTGACAGCCGAATAGCCCTTGTCCTTGGACACGATGCATATCTTTTCCCCAGTATCAAGAAACATGCCCGTTGTTGACGCGATATACATGTCCAGCGCGTTGCTGTGCTGCTTCAAAAGCTTGACCATGCGGACATTCACGCCCCTTGTCTTAAGGTCGTCAACCACCCCCTTCGATATAGCGGAATTCTCATCACTGTAATACATCACAACCGTATCCGAATCATTCAGATACTCATACCCGGCCATCCCACTGGCATGGGTATTCTCAAAGTCAACTAAAATGATCAATCCCCGTCTCTCCTTTATCCGCTCTCATCTCTCATATACCCGCGGACGAACCATGACAGCGCTTTGGCGCGTCTGCATGTCAGGGATCAAAGCAGCCCAGGCCGCCTTAATTAACAAGATTCGTCAACTGGTATAATAATCCTGATCATCCTCGTCTCCTGTGATTCCTTCATTCCACTCTTCGGGATTGAAAAGATCGAATTTCCTGAGAATAAACTTCGTTTTCTCCAAAGGATAAGGCACATTCTCGGGCGTGTAGTACCTTATGTCAGATATCATCACAATTCTTTCATTCTCAACCTGGCCGTCCCCCGGTACAATGACCAGATCCCCCACTTCCAGGGTATCGTCCAGAGTACGATAAAACAGGCTTTCCCCATCCGGCTCCTGTATGCAGCTCAAATAAATATGCTCCCCATTCTTCACACCATGCTGATACAATCCCGGATCAAAGAGGGAACCATACAGCCCGTAAAAGGATATGGTCCCGCGAATGTCTTCCAGAAGCTCATCCCAGTCATCCGGCACGCCGTAACGATCATAACTGCGCCGGAAAGCCTGCACCTTCCCATTCCGAAAATAAATGGACACCGATACCTGCGGTTTCCCCGGATCCGGATTCATCTTCCCGTCCTTTTGAAAATCGCGGAAATATCTCTCACAGTTTCCCAGAAGATAATCAATAATTTCAGGTATCTTGTATTCATGAGAAACAACCGTGTTTTCACCGATGCTCCTGACGTAAAGGATTTTCTTTTCACCGCGATCCAATGTCAACGTTTCGCTAAACGCGATAGTACGGGTGACCTCTTCGCCAATGACGGGATTAAATCCGCTGATTTCCTTATTATGACGGAAACAAAATTCCACCCTCCCAATCTTGTTGAGATGCATGGCTTCCGTTTCGTTGACCAGACGACTAAGAAGTCCGAAAAAGGTATCCCAGGCTTTGGGGAAGGCGTTCTCTCCGCCAAACTGGAGAGGCTCCTTTTCTTCCTCCTTGTAAAGAAGCATCCAGCTCACATCCCTCAGATGCTTCTTCTTTGAATTTTTCGGAGGCTGGTAAAAACCCTTCCATCTGTTCACATGAATACTCTGAAGCCCCTGGAGAAAATCATCGGCAATACGCTGCGGCACTTTGACGATTAGGGGCGGCTGGGTATCAAACTGTGAACGGTCATACGAATAACGAAGGCGCCCGTCCCTCATCCAGATATTTATCACGCTTTCTCCCACTCCTGAGCCATCCAGCCTCAGTTTCATAAACTCAAGCATTACCGGAAATCCCTCCTTTCATGAACTTCATTAATGATTATACATTACTTTTTCAAATTAGTAAATTATTCTGCGTAGAAAATGCAGGCTCCCTTATTCAATCGGAGGCTGCTATTGCCGCAAGGCAGGATTTTCTTTGCGACGGTTCTGCGAATCGAGCAGGGAGATGAAATCGCGCCCTACCCGCCCGCAAGGCTACGTTCAGCGTAAGCCGAAATGTTTCCTTTCGCAGTCCGCCCCTGCGATAAAAAAAACGGGCAAGTGGAAAATCTCCGCTTGTCCGCTTTATATAAACGACGAGGATGAGACTCGAACTCACAACCCGCAGGGCGGGCACCAACTTTCCAGGCTGGCCGACTACCATTATCACACCTCGTCATAACAGCCTCTGCATTATAGCAGAGGCTGTTGATAAATTCAAGTGTTTTTTTGAAAATTTTGCAACTCTAATTTATCTATTTTATCTAATTTATCTTGTTTATCTCTTATTTATCTATCCTTGCTTATTTGGCGTTTGTGTAAACCTCTTCCCCGTCCACGACAGTGGCAATGAGATTGGCTTGTACGACCTTCTCGATGTCATCAAGCAGAAAATCACTGTCATAAACCGTCATATTGGCGAGCTTGCCGTATTCTATGGAACCCATGCGATGCTCCTCCCGGAACTGGCGCGCGACATTAATCGTCAAGGCGCGCAGGGACTGCTCGCGATTGATCGCTTCCCCGGTATTCCGCGTGGTGTCTCCGCTCATCAGTGACTGCGGAAGCCCGCGCTTCTCCGCCATATATATGCTTAATTTAACATCCATGATCGGAGAAACCGGATAGTCCGAATGGAAGACCACGGTGGCGCCCGCGTCGAAGAAGGACTTGATGGGGTAAGCCTTATCCGCCCATTCCTTGCCGGCATAGGCAGCTTCCAAATCATAACCGCCCGACATCTTCGCCGTCCAAAGCGGCGGGACTGCCGCTATGGAGCCCGTTGCCGCCATCCGGCGAATATCCTCATCCTCAACATACTGAAGATGAGCCAGTATGTTGCGCTGATCCATATCGCCTGTGATCTTTTCCGCGTCCTCGATGCAATCCAGCATGAAGTGCGTCGCGCCGCTTCCCACAGAGTGAGCATGGACGGAAAGCCCTTCCGCGTCTGCCGCGCTTATCAGTTCCACCATTTTGTCATGGTCATTGAAGCGCTCTACTCCGTGATAGCCGGGCTGATCCGCATAATCCTCCAGCATCCAGGCCGTATGGGCTTCAATCACACCGTCCAGAAGCACCTTGGCGCCGATGATGCGGTAATATTCCTTGCTGTACTTAACACGGTCTTCGCAAATGCGGGCGATCTCCGCCTTCGGATCCTCAGGATTGTCAGAAACGATCACATTAGCATAAGTACGGAGTTTGAGCTTCCCTTCCTTTTCCAGCTCATAGTAAGCCTCCGCTTCCGGGAAACGAAGATCATCCCCGGCGAAAGCTGTGGCGGTCAGGCCGTTTGAGAAGGCAAAATCCTGCCAGGCAAGAATATAAGTTTTTGCATCTTCCACGGTAACGGGAACATTGTGGATAATCTCGAAAGCAGGCGACTCACAGATATAGCCATCCGGATCGCCATTCTCATCCACATGCACCAGGTCAGTGCCGTGTTTTTTCGCATATTCAGCATCGATGCCGGCCCACTCCAGCGCCTTTGTATTAAGGAGGCAGGAATGCGCGTCGCCGGTGTTCATGATGAGCGGTTTTTCAGGGCAAATTTCATCAAGATAAGCCTTGCTCACATATTCGTCGTTTTGTATCCAACCCGCGGCAAGATAGATCTCGCGCTGCGGGTTCTTTTCTATAAATTCCTTGATTATCTCACGGTATTTCGGGTAATCCGTCTTCAAACCGGCCTTTGCGAGGTTCGCCTGTCCTACGGTGCGGTAACCGGCGAAACATCCATGGGCATGGCCATCGATAAAGCCAGGATAGATATAGTTTTCACCATAATCAAGCACCCTGGCGTCAGCATCGGCAAGCCTTTTGGCTTCCTCCACGCTGCCAATATAGGCAAACACGCCGTCCTTGACAAGCGCTGCCCGAGCCCTGGGCTTCTTTGGATCCATGGTGATAATGTTGCCGAGAACAAGTGTTTCCTTCATTTGCATGCCCTCCTGAAATTATTAATGCATGATAAAAACTCCCGAACCCAACAGGGGATACTCCCGTCTCAGATCCTTTGCTTTCCACGAGTCAAGCGATATCGCTTCTTCCCTGCGCGGGAAAGCCCTCAGCGATTCTAAGGATTCACCCCTCATAAACCGGATATTTTTCCGTCAGTTCCTTTACAATGGCCAGAACCTCATCCTTCGTATGTTCAAAGTCCACGGCGGCATGCCAGATGCACTCCGCGATGGGCGCCATATCTTCTTCCTTAAAGCCTCTTGCGGTAACCGCCGGCGTGCCGATACGCACCCCGCTCGTCACGAAGGGGGACCTCGGGTCGTTCGGAATGGCGTTCCTGTTCAGCGTAATGCGTACTTCATCGCAGCGGTTCTGCAGATCCTTCCCGGAAACGCCCTCGAAATTCGTGAGATCGACCAACATCAGATGATTATCCGTCCCTCCGGAAACCAATCGGAAGCCCTTTCGCTTCATAGCCTCCGCCAGGGCCTTGCAGTTTTTAACGATACCCTCCTGGTATACGCGGAATTCCGGCTTCAAAGCCTCGCCGAAGCAAACGGCCTTTGCGGCGATCACATGCTCCAGCGGTCCGCCCTGGCAGCCCGGGAAAATGCTCTTGTTGAAATTGTACTTTTTCGCCGCCTCTTCATTTGCGAGAATCAGCCCGCCCCGGGGCCCTCTCAGGGTCTTGTGCGTCGTCGTGGTAACGACATCAGCATACGGAATCGGAGAAGGGTGGATTCCGGCCGCCACCAGGCCGGCAATATGCGCCATATCGACCCACAGGGCCGCGCCGCATTTGTCCGCGATTTCCCGGAAGCGCTTGAAATCCAGGGTTCGGGGATAGGCGGACGCGCCGGCGATAATCATCTTCGGCCTTTCCTTCAGAGCCAGGGCCTCCAGCCTGTCATAATCAATGAAGCCCTCGTCATTCACGCCATAAGGGATGATCTGGAAATACCGACCGGAAAAATTAACGGGTGAGCCATGGGTAAGATGCCCTCCCGCGTCCAGGGACATTCCCAGAATCTTGTCCCCGGGCTCGCAGATCGCCATGGTCACGGCCATATTGGCCTGGGCTCCGGAATGAGGCTGCACATTGGCATAATCACAGCCGAACAGCTTTTTCGCCCTCTCAATGGCCAGAGCCTCGATCTCATCCACATGGACGCAGCCTCCGTAATACCGCTTTCCCGGGTAACCCTCGGCATATTTGTTGGTCAGCACGGTGCCCATCGCCAGCATGCATGCCGCCGAAACAATGTTCTCCGACGCGATCAGCTCGATATTCCTCTGCTGCCGTTCATATTCCCGGATAATGCCGCCTCCGACCTCCGGATCCGCCTGCGCCAAATAATCCATGATCTCCTTAATCATCCGCCGTTCTCTCCTTTTCCTTTCTTTATATCTTTATGTCTTTATGCAAACCCAACCATTCCGCGTACTCATCTATCAGAGTGGGTTTTTGCCGCTCTGAATTCTGACATAGCGAACCGCCTGCGGGGCAAATCGGCTCATCTATCAGAGTGGGTTTTGACCGCTCTGAATTCTGACATGGCGAACCGCCTGCGAGGCAAATCTGCTCTATCTATGAAGCTGGTATTCCTTGATGACAAGCTGCAAGCTCCGCGTGCCATTATACTCGTTAATCGAAGGATAGTAAACAATATCTATAAGGGAATTCGCCCCTTTTTCCCTGAGGAATGCATCCCCGTCCAAAAATATGACCCCCTCCATCTGCGTCCTGCCGGACGAAAGGAGGCGGAGCTTCACCGCGTTCCTGTTCCTCCCCATCACCCTGGCATCCTGGATGAGCAGGTTTTTGCAGGCGAAAAGGGGACGCTCATTCCCGGCTCCAAAGGGTTCAAGCTTTTCAAAATCCTCCACCAGGCTTTCCTTCACATAATCTATAGGCATGGGCACGTCGATCCACAGCTTTTCCTGCAGTTGTTCCTCCGTCAGGGCGCAGCGGGCATTCAGCTCCTTCCGGAAAATGTCTATATTTTCCCTTGGAAGGGAGAAGCCGGCCGCCATGGGATGTCCGCCGAATTTTGTCAGGAGATGGGAAAGCTCCGCAAGTCTGTCCGACATCGGATATCCCTCGATGGAACGGCCGGATCCCTTTGCCATCGGCCGCCCGGGCACGCCGGCCTCCGCCCCCTCCGGCGCCGCGTCGGTGATCACGAAGGCCGGCCTGTAAAACCGTTCCCGCACCCTCCCCGCCACGATGCCGGCAAGGCTCTCATGCAGCGCGGGAAGATACACCACCAGGACCCTGTCCCTTAAGTAATGCTCTGACACGGCCCGAAAAGCCATTTCACAAGCCTGCTTCGTCATATCCTTCCGGGCATCGTTCAGCTCCTTAAGGCGCGCCGCCAGGCTGCAGGCCTCCTCCTCCGATTCCGACAGGAAAAGCCGAAGCGCGGTCTTCGCGCTCTCAAGCCGCCCGCCCGCGTTAATGCAGGGACCGATAACAAAGCCGGCATGATAAGCGGAGATCCTCTCCTGCTCAGACAGCCCCTGCGCCTTAAGAAGGGCCTTCAGCCCCGGATTCTCCGTTTCGGGAATGCTTTCCAGTCCGTGTTTCACGATAATGCGGTTTTCATCCCGGAGACGTACCACATCGCATACCGTCGCGATCGCGGCAAAGGGCAGGAATTCCCCGCCCTCCCCGGGAGGAAGATTCTTCTTCTGGTACAAAAGCTGTATGATCTTCCATGCCACCACGGCGCCGCAGATTTCAGAAAAGGGGTAGCGGCTGTCCGCCCGTTTCGGATCCACAACGGCGGAAGCCGGCGGCAGGATGTCCCGCCCGCCCGCCTCAGGCGGAGTCTTCCGAAGGTCATGATGGTCTGTTACCAGAACTGTAATACCAAGCTCCCTGGCATGCCTCAGCTCCTCAATCGCCGAAATCCCGTTGTCACAGGTCAGGATAAGTTGGATGCCATCCTTCGCCGCCCTGTCCACGATCTCCGTATTAATTCCATAGCCGTCCCTGATCCGGTCCGGAATTTCATAGTCCACCTTTGCGGAAAGCCTTGTCAATCCCCGGTACAGGATATAAGTCGCCATCACTCCGTCCACATCATAATCCCCGACGATCCGGATGCGCCTGCCCTCGTTCACGGCCCTCTCCAACTGGTTCATGCAGCGGATCGCGTCCGGAAGGAGCATGGGGGAATACAGATCCTCCAGCGTCCCATTAAGGAAGCGATCGATATCCCGGTCCTCCACGATATCCCGGTTACGAAGTATCCTGGCGGTCACCTGGTCGATGCCGAAACGCTCGGCGATCGCCTTGAAATCCGCTTTCTTGTTATATAAATACCATTTTTTCATTCTGTCCGTCTTCTGCTATTTGCAAACATTTATAACTATTCGCAGTCGCCTGGCGACTGCACGCGCGCATTCAGAAGCTTCTCGTGTTATGTCCGCCCTCTGGATTTAAGAGATTTCATTTCAGAGAATTTCATTTCAGAGAAATTCCACCTGTACGGTTGAATGGCCTAAAGGCCATTCTGAATACCCCTAAATT